>NZ_RIBP01000004.1:2424300-3121450 GCF_007273535.1 Niallia circulans | reverse complement strand
AAATGAACTAAAATATAAAAAACTGATACAAATCTATTGAAAACCAACAAAAAATGACGCATAATCAATTCTTGTAACTTTCTAATTTAAATAAAAAATTTACTTGCTAAAGGGAGATGGAAGATGAAAATAAGAGTTTCTGCCGTGCAGTATAAACTGCAAAACATTAAGTCATTTGAAGAATTTGCTAAGCAGTGTGAGCATTATGTCCGAACGGCACAGGAATTTGGAGCAGAGTTTGTTTTATTTCCTGAATTTTTTACAACACAGCTGTTGTCAATGGGAGATGGGCAAAATCCGTTAACCATTAATGAGTTGCCTGGATTTACAGAACAGTATCAAAATCTGTTCCGCACATTCGCTGTTCAAACTGGAATGCACATAATCGGTGGAACTCACGTTATCCGCAGGGATGACAAATTATTTAATGTCGCCCATTTATTTTATCCTGATGGAAGAATCGAGGAGCAAGCAAAGCTTCATATTACACCGACAGAAGTAGAGGAATGGAATATGGAGAAGGGCGATAGCTTCCGGATTTTTGAAACAGATAAAGGCAAAATTGCGATTTTGACCTGTTATGATATAGAATTCCCTGAAATTGTGCGGATGGCAAAAGCAAAAGGGGCGGACGTCATCTTTTGTCCATCCTGTACAGATGACCGTCATGGCTTCCATCGTGTTCGATACACATGCCATGCAAGAGCGATTGAAAACCAAGTGTATGTGGTTGTCACTGGCACGGTTGGCTCTTTAACGAATGTTGATTTTATGCGTGCAAATTTTGGTCAGGCGGCGATTATTACGCCGAATGACATTCCATTTCCACCTAAAGGAATCATGGCAGAGGGCGAGTTAAATGATGATATGATTATTACCTCTGATCTCGATCTTTCTCTTCTTTACGAGGTGAGAGCAAAGGGCTCTGTCACAACATGGAGAGACAGACGAACAGATATTTATACAGATTGGGAAACAATAGAAGGCTGATATGTACTATAGCAGCAGCTTATATATATATGATGGTAAGAAGCCAAGAGAATGCAAAGTCCGCAACTACAAAAAAGAGGACTTTGCAGAGTTAATGAACATTCAAGCTGAATGCTTTCCCCCTCCATTTCCATCAGAACTTTGGTGGACAAAGGACCAACTGGAAAACCATGTCACTATTTTTCCAGAAGGGGCAATTTGTGTGGAAGTCGAAGGGAAAATAGCAGGCTCGCTCACATCTCTTTGTATCTCTTACAATGAAAAGGAAAATAAGCATACTTGGAGTGATATCACAGCGGACGGATATATTACAACACATAAAAACGATGGTAACGCACTTTATGTCGTTGATATTAGTATTCGGCCTGCGTATCGCTTCCTCGGATTGGGAAAAATTATGATGCAAAGCATGTACCAGATTGTCATCGAAAAGCAGCTTGATCGTCTTATAGGCGGCGGCAGGATGCCTGGGTACCGAAAGTTCGCTGCAGAGCTTTCCCCAGAAGAATATGTCAGTCAGGTTGTTGCTGGAGAAAAAAAGGATCCTGTTATCACGTTTTTAATGAACTGTGGCAGAATGCCTGTCACTGTTCTGCATGACTATTTAGAAGATGAAGATTCCTTGAACAATGCTGTGCTGATGGAATGGAAAAATCCGTTTAAATAATGCAACTTAATCCCCTGTATAGAAACGTATACAGGGGTTTTCTTATGGAAATAAATAAGCGGTAACGTCATTTGCTTCACGTTTTTTCGTAAAGCAAAATACTTTATTCCGATTTGTTAATATGAGAGAATAGCAACATACATAAAAGGAGGGGCTTGTTATGAATTTACAGTCAACTGTCAAACTTAATAATGGTGTGGAAATGCCTAAATTCGGTTTAGGTGTTTTTAAAGTGCAGGAAGGTCAAGAAGTAATTGATTCTGTTAAAGCAGCCATTAAAGCTGGCTACATAAGCATTGATACAGCAGCCGTTTATAAGAATGAAGAAGGTGTTGGCCAAGGTATAAAAGAGTCAGGTGTCGACAGAGAGAAGCTTTTCATTACTACAAAAGTTTGGAATGCAGATCAAGGCTATGATTCCACATTGGCTGCATTTGAAACAAGCATTCAAAAGCTTGGTCTTGACTATATTGATTTGTACCTGATTCACTGGCCGGTCAAAGGAAAATATAAAGAAACTTGGAAGGCGCTTGAGAAGCTTTATAAAGATGGCAAGGTAAAAGCAATTGGTGTCAGCAATTTCCACAAGCATCATCTTGAGGATCTTTTGTCAGAAGCAGAGATTGTTCCAACTGTTAACCAAATTGAGCTTCACCCATTGCTTAGTCAAGAGGAGCTTCGTAGTTTCTGTAAGGAAAAAGGCATTGTCGTAGAAGCTTGGTCTCCATTAGCACAAGGAAAACTGCTCGATAACGATGTTCTTACTGAAATTGCAGCGAAATACAATAAATCAACGGCACAAATCATCTTAAGATGGGATCTTCAAAATGACATTGTTACAATTCCAAAGTCAATTAAGGAACATCGTATCATCGAAAATGCAGATATCTTCGATTTTGAGCTTACTGCAGAGGATTTAGAAAAAATCAATGGACTGAACAAAAATGAGCGTGTAGGTGCAGATCCAGATAACTTTAACTTCTAATGAAGAAACAAGGAGGTCAAAGCATATAGCTTCGATCCCTTGTTTTTTATTTTTGAAATTGATTATAAAAACTAATTTTCTAAAAATTAGGCATATGCATTTAGCTCCATATGCAGGAAATGGATATAATAAACAGTATAATGTTGAATCAAGCCTCAAGCAAAAGGCAGCAGGGATGGACAGAAAGCAGGGGTGAATAATGAAAATCATCTGTTTTGGCGACAGTCTGACAAGAGGTGTGTCCTTTGTTAAAGGAAGACCGCGAATACTAAAGGATAACTATCCAACTATCCTAAGTAAATTATTAATGGGGAATACTTTCTCTATGGAGGGTGTAGAGGTACTGAATAAAGGTGTTTTTAATGATAACTCCGACCTTTTAATGAATCGCCTCGATAAGGACGTGCTAATGGAAGAGCCTGACTATGTTTTGATCAGTGTAGGAGGTAATGACTGTAACTTTCAATGGGACGAGGTTGCTGAGTTACCTGAAGTAGAGCATACGCCGATTGTACCAATAGCCAAGTATTCGGATAACGTCAAAACAATTGTAGAGAAAGTACGAGAACGAAATATCATTCCAGTAATTTTAACATTACCGCCATTAGAACCAGTTCAGTACTATCGGTTTCTTGCAGACAAGTATGGGAAATCAATTAGTCATTGGATAAGTTTATGCGGAGGTATTGAACATTGGCATGGTTTGTATAATAATCAGCTGCAAAGAATTGCAGTTCAGCTTAATGTTTTAACAATTGATGTAAGGTCTTGCCTCAGACAAGCAGGCAATATACATGACTTTATAAGTGATGACGGCATTCATTTGAATGCTTCCGGCTATGAAAAAATGGGAACTGCAGTTTTTCAAGAATTGAACAAGCTAATTGCACCTAACACCTAAGCCATAAGGAAATCTGTAATGCAGAGCTTTAAGTAAATGTTATCAAAAATAAGTTGGCATATAGCTTTCTTTTGTTATACTAGAAAGAGAGTTTTTTAAGAAGAAAGCATAAAGTCATAAATATCTAGCGAGGAAAAAGTAATGGGCAATATGTATGAAAGAATCATTGAGGTTTTGGAGGAAAATGGTCCAATACCAATCAGCACTATTTATGAAAAGATGGTGTCTTCAGTTAAAAATTCAGCAGCAACTGATAAGGAAATACAGCTTTCCTCTGTTAAGTCGGTAATTAGCCGTAAAAAGGACTTGTTCACTGTCCATAATAATATAGTTTCGATTAATCCTGAAAAAGAAATCAGCCAAATTACATTAGATGTAAAAAAAGGAAATCGTTCCTACAGGCTTAAAATTGATTTTCTTTTTGAAATTTATCATTTACAGTCTTGGAGCTTTTTCTCAGATAATCAAGGATTTATGCCTAAAAAGATACTTTTTCCTTATTTCTCATACACAGATTTGAAAAAGGACCTGTATAAAATAAAAATCTGGGACTGGGACAGTGACGAAGGGGTATATGGGAGAGAAAGTCTTTATACGATACAGCTTAAAACGACAAACAGCAGCTATGTATTCAGCTATATTGATATGAAGGCAAAAGAGTGGAAGAAAATATCAAAGGTTATATCCAAATATTTGGACATAGACGCATTATTCTTAGATTGAAAAGACGATCTCCTTATATGTCAGGAGGTCTTTTTTGTGTAAAAAGTTATTAGGATCGCTAGCAATAAGCCAATTTTAATGAATTATTATCCTCTTTGCTACGAAATTCATCTTTCGTGTCAGACTGCTATGGCTCCTTAAATTCGTTAGGCAAAGGACCTTTTATCAGTGCCTATATTATCTCCTGATTGCTTGAAGAATGTTGTTGGAAATTGAATAGAAGGGCAGCTACAAGTTGTTATGGTTGTTTTTCAATGAGGTTTTTGCCACGAGATTTTTCCCTTTATAAAATCTGTAAATAAAAAAAATTCAGGACATTCGAGTCCTGAATCTTCCATTAAATATAGTGAAGCTCAGCCGTTTTCTTTAATGCTGCTTCAAAGTCTGCAATTAAATCCTGAGGATTTTCCAAGCCGACAGACAGACGTAGCAGTGCGTCACTGATGCCTCTTTCTTGGCGGGCAATTGGATCCATCGCAGCATGAGACATTTTTGCCGGATAAGAAAGAATAGATTCAACAGCTCCTAAACTAACTGCAAAAACAGGCAGCTCTACATTTTTCACAAACGTACGCATCGCTTCCTCACTATGCAGCTCGAACGAAAATACAGCTCCAGGGCTTGTTGCCTGTTCCTGCTGAATATCATATTGTGGGTGGTCACTGAAGCCTGGATAATACACTTTTTTAATTGCTGGATGATTATGGAGATAGGCAGCAATTTCTGCAGCAGCCTCACTGGAATGCTTCATGCGTACATGCAATGTTTTTATGCCTCGCATTAAAAGCCAGCAATCCTGCACTCCAAGAACGGCACCAAAGGAATTTTGAATATAACCGAGCTGTTTCGCAAGTTCTTCTCCCTTAACAACAGCAAGACCGGCAATAACGTCACTGTGGCCTGAAAGGAATTTAGTCGCACTGTGAAGAACAATATCGGCACCAAGTGACAATGGCTTTTGCAAAGCAGGAGTCAAAAAGGTATTATCGACAAATGTCCATGCATCATTTTGTTTAGCTAACTTGCTGACTGCTTTAATATCCGTTACCTTCATAAGCGGATTGGAAGGAGTTTCAATATAGAAAACCTTCGTGTTAGGCTTAACTGCAGCTTCGACTGCAGCAAGATCTGTCATGTCCACGAATGTATGCTCAATTCCAAAACGGTTAAGCACCGTTGTTACCATACGGTAAGTGCCACCATATACATCCTCTGAAATTAAGACATGATCTCCTTGAGAAAGGAGAAGGAAGGCGCTGGAAATAGCCGCCATTCCTGAAGCAAATGCAAAACCTTTAGAACCATCCTCTAAATCTGCAATGATTTCCTCAAGAGCTTCCCTTGTCGGGTTTTGACTTCTTGCATAATCATATTTTCCAAAGCTATCAATCTCTTGCTGATGGAAAGTAGAGGCATGCTGGATTGGCACACTTACTGCACCTGTTGCTGGATCGAATTTATGTTTGTTGTGTAGCAGCTTCGTTTCAAAAGAATATTGTTTGCTCATTTTATTACCTCCTTGGCAATGGTAAAGGCTTTATCCAAGTCTTTAATTAAATCATCAACATTTTCAATGCCAACGGAAAAACGAAGCAGACGGTTACAAACACCTGTTTCAAGTCTGATTTTCTCTGGAATATCAGCATGTGTTTGGGTAGCAGGGTATGTTATGAAGCTTTCAACGCCGCCCAAGCTTTCTGCAAATGAGATTAATGTTAGGTTTTGTAGGAATGGATTGACCCAAGCTTCATCTTGTACTCTAAAGGAGATCATTCCGCCTCTGCCAGGGTACAGTACATCAAGGACTGCATCATGACCATTAAGGAAGGTTTGAAGTGCTCTTGCATTTTCTTCATGCTTCTCCATTCTTAGTGCTAATGTTTTCATTCCGCGCATTAACAGCCAAGAATCAAATGGGCTCAACACAGCGCCAGCAGCATTATGATGCAAAGCAAGCTCCTGACAGATTTCTTCGCCTTTTGCGACAATCAGTCCTGCAAGCACATCATTATGGCCGCCAAGATATTTTGTGGCACTATGGATGACGATGTCTGCTCCAAGCCTAATTGGCTGCTGGATAAGAGGAGTATAAAACGTGTTATCAACGATCAACAGAATATCATGCTGTTTTGCAAGCTGTGCAGCTTTTTCGATATCTGCTGTTTCCATAAGAGGGTTAGTAGGTGTTTCTATGAAAATAGCTTTTGTATTTTCCGTAATTGCAGCAGCAATGTCCTCAATGCTAGATGTATTTACATAACAACATCGAAGGCCCCACTTTTTAAAACCTTGTTCAAGCAGACGGTAAGTGCCGCCGTAAAGGTCTTTAGATATAATCCATTCATCGCCGCTTTGAAATAAAGAAAGGATCGTTTGAATAGCTGCCATGCCTGAACTACAAGCAAAACCGCGGTCGCCTTCCTCAAGGTCAGCAATTGCCTTTTCTAAAACCTCTCTTGTTGGATTTCCTGTGCGAGTATAATCATACCCAGTGGATTCGCCTATTCCAGTATGTCTATAAGCCGTTGAAAAATAAACTGGCGGGTTGACAGTTCCTGTTGCTTTTTCGCTTCTGTTGCCTATTTGGGCTAATTTAGTCTCTACATCATACATATTGGTACACTCCTTCTCGTTCCTGACTATTCAAAATATAGAAGTTATTTAAAATAGTTTGATATTATCTAAAAGTATTATTCTACCAAGAATAGGAGAGCAGGTATGGAAAAAAAGAAATAAAAAAGTCCTCTCCCTAAAAATAAGAAGAAGACATGAATTTTCATTATGGCCATTCTTCTTATCTCTTCAAGCATTACGCTTGATGGAATTAGCACCTTTTCAGTCTTGTGAAAACAAGCTGAAGGTTGCTGAGGTTTCTTCGGGCCATTCCCTCTACCTCTCTTGATAAGAAAATACTATGTAATTGAAATTAAATTTACTATACCTTTCCAATAATTGCAACTATTATTTTGCTTTTTCTATATTTTTAGAATAAAAAGTAGCTTATTGCTCTTCAATAAGCTGAAGAACATCGACCTCTAGCTCTTGTTCGGGATTGTTTTTCGTATAAATTCTTGCCGTTTTAGAATCCTCATTGACATTCTGAATGAAAATTTGTTCACCATTATAACTTACATGAACAATTTCGCCAGCATTCATGATTTCAATAGCTCTGCCCACATTCATTAATTTTCCTCCTTGTTTGGCCATTATTTTTCGAATGGAATGCACCCTGCAAGTCCCGATTTATAGCTTCCGTCATTTTCAAAAAAAATATTCGGCTGAAAACGTGTTCTCATGTATTTTTAATGTTTTTCTCATTCGATTTTTTGAATAGGGGTGTAATTTAACAACAAGAGAAACAAATGCAACTTGGAAATAGGGTTTATCAAACTACGTTAAAGATAAAGGGAGGAAAAAAGTGATGGTATTTCGATATGCGATGATTATTTTTTCATCCTTGACAGCAGCTTCATTGTTTGGAGTACAAATTGTTGGTATAACACATGCAATAAAAGACACATTTATGAATAGAAGAAATAAATGATATAATGACTAAAGCAGCGGGATGGAAAACATCCCGCTCCTTCTTTGTATACAAGTGGCAACACTGTTTGACAGGAGTCAGTCCATGGTAAACTAGAAGTATGTTTAGAATGTGGGTGATATAGATGAAGAGAATCCTTATTATCGAAGATGAAAAAAATCTTGCTCGGTTTATTGAGCTGGAATTGAATTATGAAGGCTATCATACAGAGGTTTGTGCGGACGGCAGAAGCGGTCTTAATAAAGCGATTTCCGAGCAGTGGGACGTTATCCTCCTTGATCTCATGCTTCCAGAATTGAATGGGATGGAGGTTTGCAGAAGAATCCGTCAAGTGAAAAACACACCAATATTGATGATAACTGCAAGGGACAATGTTCTTGACAGGGTTTCAGGACTAGACAGCGGGGCAGACGATTATTTAGTGAAGCCATTCGCCATTGAAGAGCTGCTTGCAAGACTTAGAGCGCTATTCAGGAGAATTGAAAACATCTCAAGCGAACAAACAGAGCCAGTGCAAAAGCTGACAGTGCTTACATATAAAGATATTGTACTGGAATTGGAGTCCCATATTGCCAGAAAAGGCAAGGAAGTTATAGCACTGACAAAAAGAGAATACGACCTTCTCAGCATGTTTATGAGCAATATTAACATAGTACTTACAAGGGATGTGCTTTTAAATAAAATATGGGGCTATGAGTCTGAAGTGGAGACAAATGTGATTGATGTATATGTCCGTTACTTAAGGAATAAACTTGATCCGTCAGGAAAGGAACAATACATTGAAACAGTCAGAGGAATAGGGTATGTGATGAGATGAATATCGTAAGAAGACTATCCTTGCTTCCATGGAAATGGAAACTGACACTAGGCTTATCCTTAAGTATTTTTCTCACATACAGCATCTTTACGTTTTTTGAATTTCATACTGTATCGACTTGGTTAATGAACCAGGAAGAAAATGATGTCAGACAAACAATGAATGAGTTTGTGGCATACTTGAAAACGGACGATAAAACGATAAGTGAAACAAAAATCAAAAACAGCTTGACTACATTAGAGCAATTGAACACAAAAAATCAGCTGATTCGCGTAATTGATGAAGACGGCAATGTTCTTATTTCTCATTTGAACGGAGATTTTCCGATTCTCGAACCGGACATTGTTAATGACGAAAAAGAGCTCAAGTATGTTTCTGTTGGGGAAGAGCAGTCATTAGTTTACAGTTACCCGATAAAAAGCAAGGAATTTACAGGGGAAATTGAAATCATCAGGCTGCTTGATTCGTATAAGCTTGTTATGAAGCATTTAGCGTTTGCGATGATGCTGTTTGCAATTGCAGCAATTTTGATAAGTGCGCTAATTGGTTATTTGATGTCAAGAGAGCTTCTAAAACCATTAAGCATTATGACAAACACAATGAAAAAAATAAAAAGTGCTGGCTTTAAAGAAAGAATGCCTGTGTATCCGCAAAAGGATGAAATTTCAGAACTTTCGACGATTTTTAATCATATGATGGACCGAATTGAATTGTCCTTTCAAGCACAAAAGCAATTTGTCGAAGATGCTTCTCACGAGCTAAGAACGCCAATTTCCATTTTGGAAGGTCACCTTTCCATGTTAAATAGATGGGGGAAGCATAATCCTGAAATACTGGAAGAATCATTGAAGGCGTCCCTTGATGAAACAGAGAAACTAAAAAAACTAGTACTCACTCTGCTTGATTTAACTAGATTAGATCATAACAGGCTTGACCAGGACAATTTATCACCTGAAATGGTTAATACAATCATTGAAGGCGCTGTTAAGGATTTTCAAATGCTGCACAGTGACTTTAAGTTTGATGTTCAACTACAATCAAACCAGCTTAATGGAATTGCAGAACAGCATTTTCAGCAGGTACTTACAATCCTTCTTGACAACGCAATTAAATACTCAGGAGCAAGTAAAGAGATTTCTATTTCAACATCTAAAAAGGACAGGCTGTTTATTTTACAAATAAGCGATAAAGGTATCGGTATCCCGGATAAAGAGATTGACAAAGTATTTGACCGGTTCTACAGAGTAGATAAAGCCCGAAGCAGAGGTCAAGGAGGAACAGGTCTTGGATTGGCAATAGCCAAAAAAATCGTCGATTATTATCAAGGCAGTATACAATTAGACAGCAGGCTTGGAGAGGGTACAACCGTAACCATATCATTGCCTGAAAATGTTACTGCCACTAAATAACAAGCTAATAAATAAATATGTTGTGCTGCTCTGTAATGTGGGCAGCATTTTTTTATTATTCGGAAGAAAAAATAGACAAAAAACGGATGAAAACTAATTAAAAACTTATAAACATTATCCCAGAATCCGAGCATATTTATTTATTATAAAAGGTTTTTTACCACAGTAAAAAAAGGCGTGAAAAAAATTTACAATATTTTTACTATTAAAATGGGTAAATCTTTTGTAACGGGTGCAATACCGTGTTAAAATACAAATGTAAACGTTTTATTTTTATCAGATAAGCGCCTTGAAAGTGTAAAGGGCAAGCATATGGGGAATATAGTTGTTACTAAATGTGGTGGAGGGAAATTTTCATGGGAAAGCCATCTAATGGTAAAGGCTCCTATCAGCCAGCGTTTTATGGACCCAATCTCGGGGTTGCAATGGAGCTGTACGACAAATACTTAGAAAATCCTGATTCTGTTGATGAGGAAATGCGCGATTTTTTCGCAACATGGGGGTCACCAATCGAACAGGAAGACACAGTACGTGAACCAGCACTATCTTCTGGAAGTAATTTAGAAGTTGAAAAGGTTATTGCAGCAGTTACATTAGTGAACAAAATTAGGGCGTATGGCCATTTAGCTGCAGATATTTATCCATTGGGTGATGTACATAGGCAAGAGGAACTTTTCGAGTTGTCTCGCTATCAGCTAACGAAAGAGGACTTAGTTAAAATCGATGCATCCCTGCTTTGCCAGGATGTGCCAAGCACTGTAAGAAATGGCTTTGAAGTTGTGCAATATTTAAAGGATGTTTATATGAATAAAATTGCTTTTGAATTTTACCATGTAAACGATATAAATGAAAAAAACTGGCTTCAGAAAAAGGTGGAATCAGGAAGTCTTAAACCTGCCTGCAATAAAGAACTGCAGAAAAAACTGCTAAAAAGAGTTGTAGAGGTTGAGGAATTCGAAAATTTTTTACATAAAACATATGTTGGCCAAAAGCGATTCTCGATTGAAGGCCTTGATACAATGGTTCCATTGCTTGATGAAATTATATCTCAGTCTGTTGTTAACGGTGCAAAAAACGTACATATTGGGATGGCGCACAGAGGAAGGTTAAATGTGTTGGCACATGTGCTTGAAAAGCCGTATGAAATGATTTTTGCTGAATTTCAGCATGCCCCAAATAAAAAGCTTGTTCCTTCAGAAGGATCAATTGGTATAAGCTTTGGCTGGACAGGTGATGTGAAATATCACTTAGGGCTGAACAGACAAATCAAAAAGAGCAGTACATCGAATGTACGCCTTACATTGGCAAATAATCCAAGCCATCTGGAGTTTGTCGGTGCTGTTGTTGAAGGATTTACACGCGCATCACAAGATGACAGAACAGCCCCAGGCTTTCCAGAAGAGAACCATCAATCTGCACAAGCTATCCTCATTCATGGGGACGCGGCATTTCCAGGGCAAGGAATTGTTGCAGAAACACTGAATCTGACTGGGCTTAAAGGATACCGAACAGGTGGTACGATACACATAATCGCAAATAATACGATTGGATTTACAACAGAATCAAGGGACTCAAGATCGACAAGGTATGCAAGTGACCTTGCCAAAGGTTTTGAAATTCCAATCATACATGTAAATGCAGACGATCCAGAAGCGGTAATCAAGGCTGCAAAGCTGGCATGTGAGTACAGAGCTGCCTTTAACAAGGACTTCTTGATTGATTTGATCGGCTATAGAAGATATGGACATAATGAAATGGATGAGCCGATGACTACAAATCCATTGATGTACAAAATAATCAAGGAACATCCGACGATAACAGCGAGCTACTTTAAAGTATTAGAGGAACAAGGTGTATTGTCTGAAACTGATTTCCAAGGCTTTAAAAAGGACGTTATTGCTAAATTGAAGCAAGCGTATGATAAAGTGCCAACAAAGGAAGAAATGGACGAAGAAGCACTTCCTCCGAATTCGGTTGAAAGAGATCTGCCGATGATTGATACAACTATTTCAGAAAAACGGCTGAAGGAAATTAATTCAGAATTAATTTCGTTTCCTGATAACTTCCGTGTATTTGACAAATTAAGTAAAATTTTAAAACGACGTGAAGCAGCTATAGAGGAAGGGAAGATTGATTGGGGCTTGGCTGAGACTTTAGCCTATGCGAGCATTATACAGGACGGCACGCCAATTCGTTTGTCTGGCCAGGACTCAGAGCGCGGAACCTTTGCACATAGAAATATTGTGCTTCATGATAATGAATCAGATCAGGTTTACTCACCGCTCCATTTGTTGTCAACTGCACAAGCGTCCTTTGCGGTACATAACAGCCCGCTGTCAGAAGGTGCAGTTCTTGGTTTTGAATATGGCTATAATGTGTTTGCTCCAGAAACACTCGTGCTATGGGAAGCCCAATTCGGCGATTTTGCGAATGCTGCTCAAGTTATTTTTGACCAGTTCATTTCAGCAGGAAGAGCAAAATGGGGACAAAAGTCTGGGTTAGTTATGCTGCTTCCACATGCATATGAAGGCCAAGGACCAGAGCATTCGAGCGGACGAATGGAAAGATTTCTGACTTCTGCTGCGGAAAATAACTGGACAGTTGCCAATTTAACGTCATCTGCTCAATATTTTCATATTTTGCGCAGACAGGCAGCCATCTTGAATAAAGAAGAGGTAAGACCGCTAGTAATCATGACACCAAAAAGCTTGTTAAGAAATGCAGATGTGGCATCAAGTGTAAGTGCATTCAGCAACGATACGTTTCAACCAGTAATTGAGGAAGAACTTACTGGCAAAAATCCTCAAGCTGTGAAACGCATTTTGCTCTCAACTGGAAAGATAGCAATCGACCTTCATCAAGGTATTATGCAGCTGGAGGATTCAGATTGGGTTCATAGTGTCCGTATTGAGGAACTTTATCCGTTCCCAGCGAATAAATTGAAAGAAATTTTAATAAAATATCCTAATTTAAAAGAAATCAGATGGGTGCAAGAGGAGCCTCAAAATATGGGAGCATGGAGCTTTATGGAGCCAAGAGTGAAGAAGCTGCTTCCGGAGACTGTCACATTTGATTATATAGGACGACGCAGAAGATCAAGTCCTGCAGAAGGGGACCCAATTGTTCATCGCAAAAATCAAGCAAGAATTATTAATAAAGCATTGACATGGATTGAATAGAGGGGGATTTTTAAGATGGGTGAGATTAAAATACCAGAACTAGCAGAATCAATTACAGAAGGTACCGTAGCACAATGGCTGAAAAAAACAGGGGAATATGTAGAAAAAGGTGACTATATAGTAGAACTGGAAACAGACAAGGTAAACGTTGAAATCATTTCTGAAGAAAGTGGTATTTTACAGGAATTGAAGGCTAATGAAGGCGATACAGTTCAGGTTGGAGAAATAATCGCTATCGTGTCTGAAGGCAGTGCCAACACCAAGGCAGCAGAAGAACCGCCCAAAGCGGCTGTCCCAGAAGCGCCTGTAGTTAATGAAGCTCCACCTGTAAAAGAGGAACCAAGCCCGCTTAAGCCGGAAGCAAAAGGATATCCAATCGCTTCCCCATCTGCAAGAAAGCTAGCAAGAGAAAAAGGGATTGATTTATCGCAAGTTTTATCAAATGATCCGTTAGGAAGATTGCGTGCCCATGATGTTATAGAGCATGATCGAAGAAAGGAACAGCCTGCACCACCTGCACCAAAAGAGAAAGAGACAAAGCAGCCTAAAGCAGAAGCAAATCCAGGCAAGCCGACAGAGCGTGTTAGAATGACGCGCAGAAGACAAACAATTGCCTCAAGGCTTGTAGAGGTACAACAAAACACGGCAATGCTTACAACCTTTAACGAGGTGGATATGAGCAATATTATGAACCTAAGAAATAAACGCAAGGATCAATTCCATAAAGAAAATGATGTGAAGCTTGGGTTCATGTCCTTCTTTACAAAAGCAGTTGTTGCTTGCTTGAAAAAAGCTCCGCTGTTAAACGCTGAAATACAGGGTGACGAGATTGTCCTAAAAAAATTCTATGATATCGGCATAGCTGTTTCCACAGATGATGGGTTGGTTGTCCCAGTCCTTCGTGATGCGGATCGTAAAAACTTTGCCGAAATAGAAAGTGATATTATGACGTTTGCAGATAAAGCGCGTAATAATAAATTGTCCTTAGCAGACTTGCAAGGAGGAACATTCACCATTACTAATGGCGGTGTGTTCGGGTCGCTTTTATCAACACCTATCTTAAACGGACCACAGGTTGGTATATTGGGAATGCATAAAATCCAAATGCGACCTGTTGCCATTGACAAGGAAAGAATGGAAAACAGGCCAATGATGTATTTAGCACTTTCCTATGACCATCGTATCATCGACGGGAAGGAAGCGGTAACGTTCCTCGCAAGAGTTAAAGCGTTGCTCGAAGATCCTGAATCATTACTTTTTGAAGCTTAATAGAAAGAGGATGCTAAGCGATTAGCATCCTCTTTTTTGTTCTATTCAGTCACAATACTAGGATTAAGACCACGTTCGTCCATTTCCTGCTTCAGTATAAGTATCCATTCCTCTTCATTACCGGCTTTCAATGCATCTCGATAAGAAAAAATCAGCTGTTCATTGCTCATAATTTTCATTTTGCATCCTCCTTTAATAAATTGGATTGAATATTCTTACAATGTACATATTAACGCAAAGCGATAGCAATGAAAAGCAAAAGGCTTGTGTTGGATAATTTTAACTGGTATATTCGAAAATTATCAGATAGACATGTTATAGTTTTTGAAAATCGGTTATATAGTAAAGACTAATATTAGAAAGGGGCACAGTAGTTATGCTAATACAAAAGAGCTTGGAAACTAGCAAACATACAAATTTTTATGAGATAACAGACGAGATTCAGACTGCTGTTACAGAATCAAAAATAAAAGAAGGTGTTGTAATCGTGTATTGCCCCCACACAACAGCAGGAATAACAATAAATGAAAATGCTGATCCGGATGTTGTCACGGATATGATTCGCCGTTTTGACGAAGTATACCCTTGGAATCTGGATAAGGACAGGCATCTGGAAGGAAATACAGCCGCACATATGAAAGCAAGTACAGTTGGTGCCTCAGAAATGGTAATAATTAATAACGGGAAATTAACTTTAGGTACATGGCAGGGAATTTATTTTTGCGAGTTTGATGGACCAAGACATAGAAGCTATACGATAAAGCTGATAGCTGGATAACCGAAGAGGGAGCTGTGGGACTATTGAATGTGCTAGTCTTTGTGTATGGAACTTTAAGAAAGCAGCAAATCAATCATTATATGATGAAAAACTATCGCTGTATTGCAGAAGATGTGTGGGTATATGGCAAATTATACGATGCAGGAGCAGGATACCCCTTCTTAGCACTCAATCGGGGAAGGGAGAAGGTGCGAGGGGAAATATTTGCAGTCCCACAATCTGAGCTTTACATGCTGGATGAGTTTGAGGATTATACACCTAATGACCTTAACAGCTTATATGTGCGGGTTGAGGTCGAAGTGTATGACAATAACAACAATACTACTAAAGCATTTACCTATGTTTGTAATAAAGAAGAGATGCTCTTGCACGAAATTGAAGGCCATGATTGGGCACGTTTTTTAGGGAATTTAGGAACAAATGAAAAAATATAGGCTTATGTATGTTTAACGGACAATTCGCCAGTGGTATATATCTATCAGAAGACATCATAGAAAGAAGGTCATATATGATGAATATACAGGCGAAAAATCAACTATATACAATTAATGACAAAGACAAAACATATACGGCAATGGAATTCAAAAGGATGGACTGGATTAAAAAACAGTGCTATATAACATTTCAACAGGCTTCGACAGGGCAGTGGTTTACCTTTGATCGAAGCAGCATATTTTTGCAAATGCATAATGAAAGAAATTTAGTGTCGTGAGGCAAGGATAGGTTGCGTTAAAGGGCATTCTGGCTATATACTTAAGTAGTATATAAGTGAAAGGGGCTCTAACAAATTGATACATGAAATATGGAATGACAAGAATACAGTTAAAAAAGTGAAGTGCATACATACAGATGCCAGCAAGTATATTGTTAATAGAGTGCTGACAGTCGGCGAAACATATGAAGTTAAAAATGAAACAGAAGAATTTTATTTCATTGTAGATAATTCTGGAAAAGTCGGCGGATTTTATAAGGATTATTTTCAAGATTTATAGGAATGACTGGGAGAAAGCAGAAAATGTTTTCTCCTTTTTACATGGAAAGCTGGGGATCACATTGGTTTATTTATATATTGGCATCGGCGGGGTTATCGGAAGTATAGCTAGATACTTATGTAGTCTCGGAGCGGGTGCTTTTCCGTATCATACACTAGCAATAAATATTATAGGTTCTTTTTTCCTTGGCTGGTTTACGAAGTATATTACAGAAAGAAAAAAACTCCCCCCAATATTTTCAACAGCAATCGGTACAGGGATTGTTGGCTCGTTCACGACCTTGTCAACCTTCAGTCTTGATACATTGACCCTTCTCCAAAAGGGTGAGGTTATGCATGCGTTTGCTTATATGGCAGCGAGCGGGCTGCTTGGACCAGCTGCCGCTTTTTTCGGAATTTTGCTTGGAACAAAGCTTGCTGAAAGAGGACATCATTATGGTTGAAATGTTGGGTACAGTTGCTATTGGCGGTTTTTTGGGAGCAATTAGCCGTTATTGGCTGATGCAATATATAAAATCAAAAATAAAATCTGCTATGCCAATAGCTACACTGATTATAAATTTGACAGGTTCTTTTCTATTAGGATTGACAGCAGGATTTCATGTCAATGAAACAATTCATCTCCTGTTTGCAGTCGGTTTTTTAGGAGCATACACCACCTTTTCCACATTGGCAGTCGAGGCTGCTGAGCTGTGGAAAGGCAAAAATATAAGGACGTTTTCATGGTATGTATTGATTTCCTTTGGCGGTGGGCTTCTTTTTGCGTGGTTAGGTTACATGGCAGCAAATATTGGATAAAAGAAAAAACAGACGGAGAATATCTCGTCTGTTTTTTGGTGCTTATTGTTTGTCTTTTTTGGTAACTACAGCATCTTTAACTGCAGGTGGATATAATTTGCGTCCAAGCATGGATTGTAATATTAGGAAAATACCACCGACTGTCCAGTATAACGGAAGAGCAGCAGGTGCATTAAGTGATACCATTACAATCATGATAGGTGAAATTAGTCCCATGAATTTCATTTGCTTTTGTTGTTCGGCAGTCATCGTATTTTGCGTCACACGGAACTGTAAATAATAAACAATACCAGCAATGGCCGTTAATATCAGGTCGGAATGACCAAGATTAAACCATAAGAATGTATGGCTGGCAATTTCCTGAGAGCCTCTTATAGCATAATAGAAGCCCATTAGAATAGGCATCTGAATAATCATTGGCAGACAGCCCATAGACAATGGATTAACTCCATGTGTTTTATATAGGTCCATCATTTCACGCTGCAGGTTTTGTTGTTCTTTTTGGTCTTTCGTTGTTTTTAGCTTTTTTTGGATTCGATCCATTTCTGGCTTGATTAACTCCATCTTTTCTTTCATCGTCTGTTGTTTTTTATACTGACGCAGCATTAGCGGCATTAACAAAAGGCGGATGATAAGTGTAATCAGGATGATTGCAAGTCCAAAGCTGCCATTAAATAGCATTGCTGTCCCATGTATCAAGGACGCAAATGGCTCGACGACCGTATTATGGAACCAGCCTCCGCTGCTTCCACTTCCGCTACCTGTTGTTGAACATGCGCTAAGCATGATGGCAGTTAATATTGTCATAAATACTAAAACTAGTTTTTTTGCTGATTTCGTCATTGTGACTCCTCCTATTTCGTTGAAAGATTTAGTCTATATCAGGAGGAGAAACGGTTTTTCCGGATCATCAGCAGTGCTTTCCATTCTTTTTCGGATATTTTTACAGATCCATTGCAGAATGGGAGTATTATATTTTTGAACATTAAAATTTACCGTCGTGATGACTCTTTGCAAATAAAGGCCATCTGATGCGATAAATTCATCATTCACAGTGATTTGCAGGTTAATATCCCAAAAGTACTTAACCATTAGTCCTATCATTACAGTAATGTAGATGGTTTGATAGCTTGGAATGTTTGTCAAATCAATTAAGAATTCAAACATTTATACACCTCAGGTTCGTTATCAACACTAAAATTATATCGAAAATAAGCCTAAAGTGCAATCTTGTTCTATTGGTAATACCTTGCTTACAGATTCATTTTTCTTTTCATCTCGGCCATTAATAAAATGTCCATATTTTTAGTCCCTGCTAAAAATATTTGACTCGCAACAAAATCTTTCTTTAATAATTGTCATATTTAGGTGTATGATAGAGATAAAAGTACTTTTACACTTACAAAATGGCCAAAAGATACTAATATAGTTTTAAACATGTTTCAAGGAAAATAAGCTTAGTTTATGGTAAAATGGCAGGAAGTTCGGTATAATGTGTTCACATATTTTAGCGTATCCTAAAGGAGGCTATTCTAGTGAAAGCTCTAATTAATATTGATTATACTTTCGATTTTATTGAAGGTGCACTGCCTTGCGGTGATCCAGGAATTAAAATAGAAAAGGCTATTACGCAAATTACGAAGCAATTTATCGAAGAGGGACATTTCACTGTGTTTGCCATTGATTTACATACTGAAAAGGATCCATATCATCCTGAAACAGATTTGTTTCCACCACATAACATTAAAGGGACAGAAGGCAGAAACCTTTATGGCACCTTGAAAGAAGTTTATGAGCAATCGGAGAGACTAAATAATGTATATTGGATGGATAAAACAAGATACAGTGCCTTTGCCGGTACAGATCTTGAAATGAAGCTTAATGAAAGAAACATAAAGGATATTCATCTCGTAGGTGTCTGTACAGATATTTGTGTGCTCCACACAGCTGTTGACGCCTATAATAAAGGATTTAATCTTTATATCCATGAAAAGGCGACAGCATCCTTTAATGAAGCAGGCCATATATGGGCGCTAAATCATTTTAAAAGCACACTTGGTGCAGCCATTTTGTAAGGCGAATTGGTTAAACCGCAGGAGGAAAAGCATGAGTTTTAATTACCGTGACGACAGCTTGATGCTGCATACAGATTTATATCAAATTAATATGGCAGAAACATATTGGGAGGATGGAGTTTCAGAAAGAAATGCTGTGTTTGAAGTATACTTTCGTAAGCTTCCATTCAACAATGGCTATGCTGTTTTTGCAGGCTTGGAAAGAATAATACAGTACTTAAAAGGGTTGCGTTTCACTGAAAGTGATCTGGAGTATTTGCGAGAAGAAGGCTTTAAAGATGACTTTTTAGATTATTTAAAGGACTTCCGGTTTACAGGTAATATCCGTTCTGTTGAAGAAGGGGAAGTTGTATTTGCAAATGAACCGTTAGTAAGAGTGGAGGCGCCGCTTGCACAAGCGCAAATTATTGAAACGGCATTGCTTAATATTGTGAATTATCAAACATTAATTGCGACAAAAGCTTCTCGTATCAAGCATGCAATTGGTGAAGGTGTCGTAATGGAATTTGGAAGCAGGCGTGCACAAGAGATGGATGCAGCCCTTTGGGGAACTAGAGCAGCGTTTATCGGCGGGTTTAGCTCCACATCCAATGTGAGGGCAGGAAAGCTATTTGGTATTCCAGTTTCAGGCACACACGCACACAGCATGATTCAGGCATATCATGACGAGTATACTGCTTTTCATAAATATGCTAGACGTCATAAGGACTGTGTTTTCTTAGTTGATACATATGATACATTGCGTTCAGGTGTTCCAAATGCCATTAAAGTGGCGAAGGAACTAGGAGACAAGATCAATTTTATTGGTATTAGACTCGATAGCGGGGACTTAGCATACTTATCTAAAGCAGCAAGAAAGATGCTTGATGAAGCTGGTTTTACCGATACAAAAATTGTCGCAAGTAATGACCTTGATGAGTATACGATTATCAACTTAAAAGCTCAGGGTGCCCAAATTGATGTTTGGGGAATTGGGACAAAGCTTATTACAGCTTTTGATCAGCCGGCCTTGGGAGGAGTATATAAGCTTGTTTCAATCGAAGATGAAGCGGGTAATATGCAAGATACAATCAAAATAAGCGGAAACCCAGAAAAGGTTACTACACCTGGAATTAAAAGGGTATACCGCATTATAAACAGCATGAACCATAAATCTGAAGGTGATTATATTTGTCTGGAAACAGAGCACCCGGAGGAAGAAGAACGATTAAAAATGTTCCATCCGACACATACTTATATCAGTAAATTTGTCACAAACTTTCATGCGAAAGACATCCATAAGGACATTTTTAAAAATGGAGAACTAATTTATAAATCACCGACTATTTATGAAGCACAGAAATTTGCCGAGGAAAATCTTGATGTGCTTTGGGATGAATACAAGCGTTCCCTTAATCCGGAAGAATATCCAGTCGATTTAAGCCCATTATGTTGGGAAAACAAAATGAGCCATCTGGAAATGGTGAAAAGTAAAGTTAAAAATACGCAAAAATAGGAGGAATATGGCATGAGCTTACAAAAGGAAATAATTGCAGCTCTTCATGTAAAGCCTGAAATAGATGCAAAGGAAGAAATCAGCCTGCGCATCAACTTTTTAAAGGATTATGTTAAAAAGTCGAAAGCAAAGGGTTTTGTATTGGGAATAAGCGGCGGACAAGATTCGTCACTTGCAGGTAGATTAGCACAATTGGCTGTGGAAGAGCTTCGCAGTGAAGGTCATGACGCTACATTTGTTGCAGTAAGGCTGCCATATGGTGTACAAGCAGATGAAGAGGATGCAAAAAGTGCCCTTCAATTTATTAAAGCAGATAAAGAGCTTGTGTTTAATGTAAAGGAACCAGTTGACGAATTTAAAAATGTGTATGACGACATGGAGGATACGCCATTGTCTGATTATCACAAAGGAAATATTAAGGCTCGCGCAAGAATGATTGCCCAATATGCAATTGGGGGACAGTCAAATCTGCTTGTCATCGGAACGGACCATGCTGCAGAAGCAGTAACTGGTTTCTTTACGAAATACGGAGACGGCGGAGCGGATGTTCTTCCTCTAACAGGTTTATCTAAAAGACAAGGTAAACAGCTTTTAAAAGAGCTTGGCGCAGAGGAAAGAATTTACTTAAAGGTTCCTACTGCTGATTTGTTAGATGAAAAACCAGGTCAGGCTGATGAAACAGAGCTTGGCATTTCATATGATCAGCTTGATGATTACTTAGAAGGCAAAGAAGTGCCAAAAGAGGCAGCTGAAAAAATCGAGGCACGTTACTTAATTACAGAACATAAACGACAAGTACCGGCATCGATGTTCGATGATTGGTGGAAAAAATAATAGAGAGAACCTCTCGTGAAAATCGGGGAGGTTTTTTTTTTGAATATGAAAAAGTCGTTATATTCGCACAAGCATGTCCTAGATGGATAACATAAGCTAGCAGTGTAAGAAAAAAGATACTTTTGATTTAAGTGAAGGGAAGTAAGGCATTATGGTAAGAGGGAGGGGAAACGTATGACAATATTCGGCATAAATTTAAGCATGATGCTACTGAGTTGCCCTATCAACTTTACATGGGGATTGTCAGTTGGAAAAGGTGAACATCCTAAAACTGATGAGGAAGAGGAAGTATAAGTAGTGAAAATGCTTTGAAAATCAGTACAATATATAAGCCTCGAGCGAGTGAATGCTTGAGGCTTTTTTCTTTGCTGTCTGAATTTTCTTAGCTGATTTCAGCTTTTGTCAGCATATTATAGGCGAATTGTACGGAGCTTTCGGATGGAGGTTCAATTCCCTTTAATGGATAATCAAGGCCTAATGCCTCCCACTTATAAACTCCAAGTTTATGATATGGCAGAATGTCTACTTTTTCAATATTCGACAGCGTAGAAATAAAATCACCAAGCATTCCCAAGTCTTCCGGACTGTCATTTATAGTCGGCACTAGTACATGTCGAATCCAAACAGGCACCTGTTTTTCTGATAAAAAGGTTGCGAATGCGAGAATATGATCATTGCCCATACCAGTTAAATTTATATGTTTTTTACGGTTAATATGCTTTAAATCTAATAAAATTAAATCGGTGTAGGAGAGCAACTCTAAAAGCTGTTCTTGGAAATGGGATGCTGTTGAATAGCAGCCTCCAGATGTATCAATTGTCGTATGAACTCCAATTTGCTTACATGCTTTAAACAGTTCTATAAGAAATGGCAGCTGCAGCAGTGGTTCACCGCCACTGACAGTGATTCCTCCACCAGAAGCATTGATAAAAGGGAGGTATGCAGTCAAGTCATCTATTATTTCTTGCACTTCCATTTCTTTACCTCCATCAAGTCCCCAAGTGTCTGCGTTGTGGCAAAATTGACAGCGAAGCAGACATCCTTGTGTAAAAACAACATATCGAATCCCTGGTCCATCTACAGTACCAAATGTTTCAATGGAATGAATTCTACCCTTCATGTTTATACACCTCCAGTATAACAAATAAAAAAATCCGACAGTTAGTAGGTAAGAGGAGAGCAGCTATCTGCTCTCCGTATTTTCAAGTAAACCTTGCAAAATGTTACATAGATTCATGGAAAGTTCGATTGATTACATCTAACTGCTGTTCGCGAGTAAGCTTGATAAAGTTAACAGCATAGCCTGAAACTCGGATAGTCAATTGCGGATACAGCTCCGGATGCTCCATTGCATCAAGAAGTGTTTCTCTATTAAATACATTAACATTTAAGTGGTGACCAGCTTTTACTCCGTACCCATCCAATATAGAGACAAGATTAGCTGACCGATCTTTCTCTTCCTTGCCAAGTGCTTTAGGAACAATAGAGAAGGTATTAGATATACCATCCAAGGAAGAATCATATGGAAGCTTCGCTACAGATGAAAGGGAAGCAAGGGTTCCTTTAGTGTCCCGTCCATGCATTGGGTTTGCTCCAGGAGCAAACGGCTCTCCAGCACGGCGTCCATCAGGTGTGTTTCCTGTCTTTTTACCGTATACCACATTGGAAGTGATTGTAAGAATAGACATCGTATGCATGGAATTACGATATGTGGCATGCTTACGCAGCTTTTTCATAAAACTCTCCACAAGGGATACGGCAATACTATCTACTTTATCATCGTTATTTCCATACTTAGGGAAATCACCATCTATTTCAAAGTCAGTCGCAATACCAAATTCATCTCTGATTACTTTAACTTTTGCATATTTAATTGCACTTAATGAGTCAGCAACAACGCTTAAACCAGCAATTCCAGTTGCCATTGTTCGCAGTATCTCGGAATCATGCAAAGCCATTTCAATTCTTTCATAGCTGTACTTATCATGCATATAATGGATAACGTTTAATGTATTGATATAGAGACCTGCCAGCCATTCCATCATTAAATCAAATTTTTCCATTACTTCACTGTACTCTAAATACTCAGAAGTAACAGGTGCGTATGCCGGACCTACTTGCTCTTTTAATTTTTCATCCTTACCGCCATTGATTGCATAAAGCAGACATTTGGCAAGATTAGCGCGCGCTCCGAAGAACTGCATTTGCTTGCCTATTTCCATTGCGGAAACACAGCATGCAATTCCGTAATCATCGCCCCAATGCGGCTTCATAATGTCATCATTTTCATATTGAATGGAACTTGTTTGAATAGACATTTGGGCACAGAACTTTTTGAAATTTTCCGGAAGCTGTGTGGACCAAAGCACTGTCAAGTTTGGTTCAGGAGCGGGACCAAGATTGTCGAGTGTATGGAGAAAACGGAATGAGTTTTTTGTCACCAATGGTCTGCCGTCATTCGCCATGCCGCCGATTGATTCTGTCACCCATGTTGGGTCGCCGCTGAATAGTTCATTATAGTCAGGTGTACGTGCAAATTTTACAAGTCTCAGCTTCATGATGAAATGATCAACAATCTCTTGCACTTGCTGTTCTGTAAGCAAACCAAGCTCTAAATCTCTTTCAATATAAATATCCAAGAAAGTGGACACTCGACCAAGACTCATCGCCGCGCCATTTTGTTCTTTAATTGCAGCAAGATATGCCAAGTAAAGCCACTGAAATGCTTCTTGCGTATTGGCAGCAGGTCTTGATAGGTCAAATCCATAGCTTGCACCAAGCTCTTTCAGCTCCTGTAAAGCACGAATCTGTTCAGACAATTCTTCTCTTAGACGCATTGTTTCTTCTGACATAATGGAGCTGGTTGCTCTTTTATCCTTTTGCTTTTCTCCGATTAAAAAGTTTACACCGTAAAGTGCTACCCTGCGATAGTCTCCGATAATCCGGCCCCGACCGTATGCGTCAGGAAGCCCTGTGATGATTGCCGCTTTTCTTGCAAGCCGCATTTCGTCTGTATATGCATCAAATACACCGGCATTGTGCGTTTTGCGATGCTTTGTAAAGAATTCCTCAAGATGCTCATCTGCTTTATATCCATATGATTCACATGCCTGTACAGCCATTCTGATACCACCATTAGGCTGGAAGGATCTTTTGAAAGGCTCATCTGTTTGCACGCCGACGATTTTTTCTTTTGTTATGTCAAGATAGCCAGGTCCATGTGACGTAATGGTGGAAGGAATATCTGTGTCAAGGTTATACACGCCGCCCCTTTCCCGTTCTTTTTTTGAAAGCTCAAGAACTTGTTCCCATAGCTGTGTTGTTTCTACAGTAGGTCCGCTTAAAAATTCGGCGTTTCCATAAAACGGTTTGAAGTTCTTTAAAATGAAGTCGCGAACATTTACTTCCTTTTCCCATGTGCCGCCTTTAAAACCATTCCAATAATTTGTTTCGAGCTTTTCCATTATTATTCACCTCGTTTTTTTATATAACAGAAAGAAAAGATGTTCCTAAAAACAATATAACAGATTTTAATGTGATTTATTTCACATAATTATGTATAAGTTAAGGCAATTTTGTGAATAAAGTGTGAACTCCCTTTGTATCAGTTGTTGAAAGGGGAGGAAGGAATAGAAAATTAATAAAAAAAGCAAAAGGAGAAGCATATAACAAGTTAAGGTTAGTAAAACTGTTATATAATAGTTTCGTAAAAAAGGCTAGTCTGTTTTGTGAAAGTATTTATCAAAAACAACCGATTAGTTTTTTGTCAAAAGAGCATAATAAATTTAATAATGGTAAAAGCATGTAAAAAAGTTAATTTTTATTTTCCGCTTTGCTAATTTTAAGATATGATAAGAGAGTATATATTTTTTCATTCCTTTTTAACATTGATTATTAAGCTTCTATTTAGGGTGTTTTAATGAAAATGGTACATACTGTTTGTTATGGTTTATGAAACGGAAAAAATCTTCTCTGAGGTGTTTTAATGTCATTTATTACAAAAGACCGGATAATGCTGCTGCTGAAAGTACTTTTCCCGGTAACTTTGCTTTTGCTTGTTTCCATGGAATTTCGAGATATGTTCGTCACAATCGACTTCGGACTATTGCTAAAATATATGGAAAAATTGAGTTATGGCACGCTTGCACTTATTATCATTTTGGGGTTTGTAGCACTATCCCCAATGTTTATGTACGATTATTACTTAAGTAAATACTTAAGCTTAGAAATACCGATAAAACGTCTTGTAAAGTTTTCGCTTATAAGCAATTCCTTTTCAAACCTGCTTGGGTTCGGAGGGTTAATTGGAATTGCTTTAAGATCCTACTTTTATAAGGAATATGAACAGGATAACAAAAAGCTGTTAAAAGGCGTCGCTTTTATCACCATGTTTTATTTGACAGGTGTGAGTTTTCTTACTTGGGTGATTTTGTACGACAGCTGGAAAATGCCGTTGATTCAAAATCATCACTGGCTTATGGTCACAACCTTAGTTGTGTCTGCCATACTTCCGATTCTTATTATCAGTTATAAAATAAAAAAAACCAATCTGCATAAGATTATAAAATCACCTAAATCAGGGTTATCCTTATTAGTTTCATCTATTTTAGAATGGAGTTTCATCTATTTTTATTTATATTGGCTCGCATGCCTAGTGGATTTACCTGTATCAGGTTGGGATTTCCTGAAGATTTTCCTTATTGCAGTTGGGGCAGGAATAGTAAGTATGATCCCAGGGGGAATAGGTGCATTCGATTTAGTATTTTTATGGGGATTTGAATACTTAGGTGTATCCACAGAAAAACTGCTTGTTGTACTTCTTTTATACAGAATAGGCTATTACTTTATTCCGTTCTTTACAGGGTTAATTTTGTTAATTCAAGATTTATGGAAAAAATGGAATAAATATTGGAGTAATATTCCAAAAGTGGCTGTACAAAATGTAAGTCATTTCTTCTTAACCATCCTAGTGTTTCTTTCCGGAATTCTGTTGTTAATTTCAGGGGCGGTTCCAGGGATATTAGAAAGGCTTCAATTTACTGAACGACTTATAAGTCTGCCTGTCATGAATTTCTCCCACCATATTTCTGTTGGAACAGGACTTGTGTTGCTAGGACTAGCTAGAGGCATTGAATACAGGGAGAAGCGGACATATCATCTTACGTTATTCGTTTTAGCAATTGCGGCTGTCACAACGTTTCTGAAAGGCTTGGATTATGAGGAAGCAATTATTATTATCGTTGTGCTAATTTTACTTTTGCTGTCAAGAGGGAAATTCTATCGAGAGAGCTTTGTGCTTACATGGGGTAAAATTATTTTTGATATTGTTGTGATTTCCTTTTTTACTTTTGGATACCTGTTACTTGGCTATTTAAATATGCCAACTAGTATCGCAAGTGTGCCGAGGTTTATGCAACCTTATGTTATCGATGATGCAAAAAGTCTTTTCTTAAGTGCTAGTGTTGCGCTTTTTATTGCACTCATTATCATTCTTATTGGTTATTGGATCAAGAAGCCAAAGAGTTTACAGAAATTAAGTTCAGTAGAAGAAGAGGCGGAAATAATGTCCCATCTGGAAAAGTATAATGGGACAACATTAGCTCATCTGATTTTTCTGCATGATAAGTATATATTTTGGAACAAAGATAAGGATGTTTTATTTATTTATGAGACATATGCAGACAAGCTTGTTGTTTTAGGGGACCCTGTGGGAGAAGAAAAAAGCTTTGTGAAGGCTGTTGAGGAGCTTTATGAAAGGGCTGATATATACGGTTATACACCAGTCTTTTATCAGACAAGCAGGAATATGCTGCCGATTCTACATGCTAATGGCTATGACTTCTTCAAGCTTGGAGAAGAAGGACATGTGGAACTAGCGGAATTCTCCATGTCAGGCAAAAAAATGAAAAATTATCGAGCATTAAAAAATAAATTTGATAAAGAAGGCTATTCAGTTGAAGTATCTTATCCAAAACATGACCCACAGCTTTTAAACGAGCTGGAAAACATCAGCTACAGATGGCTTGGCGGCAGAAAGGAAAAAGGCTTTTCGTTAGGATTTTTTGATAAGGACTATTTAAATACTTCCAGGCTTGTATATGTTAAGGATCCGAATGGGAAGATTATTTCCTTCCTCTCACTTATGCCTTCCTACCAGTTGAGAGAAATGTGGTCTATTGATTTAATGAGAAGCCTGCCAGGTTCACCTTCTGGATCTATGGATTACCTGTATTTACACACATTTGAATATTTGAAGGAAGCTGGAGTTGTCAGCTGTAATTTAGGGATGGCGCCTTTGTCCAATCTTAGCCTATCACGCTTTTCATTTATGAGTGAAAAGATTGCAGATCAGATTTTCAAGCATGGACATGTTTTTTATCATTTTCAAGGCTTAAAGAATTTTAAAAACAAGTATTGTGACATATGGGAGCCTAAGTATTTAGGTTATAGAAGAAAATCTTCTCTGCCATTCACATCAGCACAAGTTACAATGCTTGTGGCAAAAAGCAAAAGGAACTGAATGTCGATTCAGTTCCTTTTTTTTGTTTTCAAAAATATAGCTTAATTGGTAATAATATGTATTTTAAGATATGATATTTTAGTATACAAATAATAGAGATGGGAGAAAAAACATGGTTTACCTTGTCATAATTATCAGTATTACTGTTATTACTGTTCTTATTAATATGTATTTTTCTCATAAACGAAGAACACAAATTTTGACCTTATGGGCTAATAATGAAAAATTAGAACACAGTGAAAGTTACCATGAAACGTTTAAATTTTACTTTGAAAATATTAAAAGAAGCAATGATGAAACTGGTATTGATGATATAACTTGGAATGACTTAAACATGAAGAAAATATTTAATAATATAAACTATGCCTTTACATCAATTGGGGAAGAAATGCTTTATTTCAGATTGAAAGCAACGTACAAACAGCATACTATAGACGAAAAGATGATTGCGAAAATAAGCAGTGACAGTCAATATCGGGTTAAGTTATCGATGATTTTAGCAGCATTAGGCAAAGCACCATATACAAATTCCTCTAAGTATATGTTTAAAAATCCTGATAAAAAAATAAATAAACTTATTTTTTTACTTAGTATACTGCCCCTAGTAGGACTCTGTTTGCTTGGTATATCCCTTCCTGCCGGATTAAGTTTATTTTTCGCTAGTGCATTAGTGAATTCCTTTTTGTTTTACATGAACCGTACAAAAAATGAAGCAGAGTTTGAAAGCTTGTTTTATTGTTTACATATCATTCTCACTTCAAGAAAGATAGCAAAGCTAAATAAGGACACAGCATTCTTAAAGAAAACTAGCAATTTAAAAAATGCCCCGTTTATCAGTGTGTTACTGTTAAAAGATGATACGACTGGCACTAATATAATCCTTCATATACTGACAATAGTAAAAGCAATATTTCTACTCGAACATCTTATTTTTCACTATATTATTCGTATTTTACTTAATAATAGAAACGTATATGAGATTGCGTGGAAAAAGACAGCGGAATTAGATTTTTTCTACTCGGTAGCGTTATGGAGAAAAACATTACCATACTATTGTGTACCAACATTCAATAGTGAAAATTCATTTGCCATTCATGATGCCTATCACCCATTAGTGAAAAATCCTATTGGAAATGATTTTTCCTTTCATACTAATAGTCTGCTAACTGGATCAAATGCTTCAGGTAAATCGACTTTTATGAAAACAATCGCTTTGAATATCGTTTTCTCTCAAGCTCTTAATACAAGTACAAGCAAACAAATAAATTTAACAAGAGGACTAGTATATTCCACGATGGCAATGGCTGATGATATCGAAAAGGGACAAAGCTATTTTTTAAGTGAAATTATGGCACTGAAAAGAATTTTTGATACAGTAAAAACAGACAAACAAATATTCGTATATTTGTTTATAGACGAAATTTTTAAAGGAACCAATACAGTTGAGAGAATAGCTGCTGCAAAATCCGTTTTAAATTATTTAAATGACTGTCAGCAAACGAGGATAATGGCAGCAACGCATGATATAGAATTAACAGAAATGCTTGCAGGTACATTTATGAATTATCATTTTAGAGAATATATTAACAATGACGAAATTTATTTTGATTATTCAATAAAAGAAGGTGCAGCTTACACAAGAAATGCAATTGAACTATTGCGGATAACTGGTTTTCCAAAAAAAGTATATGATGATGCGCTAGGAAACGTATCGAAACGGAGCAGGTAGAAGAAAGGGGAAGACATGTTAAAGGCTTGGTAGGAAAAAAATAATGAAGTATCGTTTAAACACTGAACTATTTTATCGATTAGTAGTTCAGTTTTTTTGTGTTTCGATATTTTGGTTTGTTTCAGCCTTTTTGTCACAATTTGGACATAAAATTATTTGAGAATAGAAATTATGGATGATTGAAACATATGATCGCTGTGCAATCAGGAGAATAATCTGGTAAAATAGTCATTAGTTTATAAGAAGATAGAAAATTAGGTGATTAACAAATGAAGATATTTACTGCCGTTCTCTTTTTGCTATTGATGTTGGCTCCTGCAGCAGTACAAGCAGCAGATAAAGACAAGGAGGAAGACAGGCTTGGTTTAAAAGGTGAATCTGCACTTTTGCTTGATGCGAAAACAGGGGCAATTATATATGAAAAAAACGGCTACAAAAAAATGTATCCTGCAAGCCTTACGAAGATAGCAACAGCTATTTACGCAATCGAGAAGGGTTCTCTTGATGATGTGGTTTCTGTTAGTGAGCATGCGGCCGAAGAAGAGGGCACAAGTGTTTATTTGGAAAGCGGAGAGAAGGTCACACTTGAAAAGCTGCTAAATGGTATGCTTATCAATTCAGGAAATGATGCAGCAGATGCAGTAGCAGAATATTTAGACGGCAGTGCTGCGCAATTTACTCGAAATTTCAATGAATATTTAAAAAATGAAATAAAAGTGAATGGAACACATTTTACCAATCCAAGTGGCCTATATGATAAAAATCATTATACAACAGCGTATGACATGGCACTTATCACAAAATATGCGTTAAAAAATAAAGAGTTTCAGTCTATCTTCGGAACAAAGGAGTTAACCTGGGAGGGCTTATCATGGGATACAACACTTGTCACACACCATCTCATGTTAAAGGGAGAGCTGCCTTATGATGGTGTTAATGGCGGGAAAACAGGTTATGTAGATCAGTCTAAACAAACACTTGCCACATCCGCGGAGAAAAAAGGGCTGCAGCTGATTGCAATTGTTTTAAAAGGAGACTGGAAAAAAGACGTTTATGAAGATACTGTAGCAATGCTTGATTATGGGTTCAATGGCTTTAAAAATGAATTTATGCCGCCTGGGAAAAGTTTCAGCACCGGTGGTAAAGAATTTCAGACAATTAAAACAGAGCTTTTAACAGTGCCCATTGATGTTACTAACCCAGTTATTACCCCTTCTGGCCAACTGCTGGTACAGTCAAAAGCAGGGGATACAATTCAAACCATTCAGCTGCAAGAGAATACCCCACAAGAAATACAGCCAGTAAATGAAACCAAGACAGCTGTGGATGAATCTAACAACTGGAATGTTGCTGTGAAAACGACTGTTGGCATGATTGTACTGCTTATTGTTGTGGTAGCTGTTTATATGAATAAAAGAAGGCGGAGAAACGCTGAGTAATGTCAGTTGCAAAGGGGTATAAAAGGTTGTTTTTTAGCTTTAAGAATATGGCAGCTGTTTTTATAGGTAATTTGTATTAGTTTTTGGGTTGCTGTACACCGAGAGTAAATTCCTGAAATTATTATATGAAGAAAATAAGGGCTGCTAAAAAATAACCTATTTAAATTAAACACGAATAATAAATGATTTTATTTAAATTTGAGAAAATGGAGCATGGAGTTATTTAATAAAGTATGGATTTAAAAGCAGTTCGTTTCATTGCGCTGCGGTCACTCGCTTTTTGCGGGGAGGAAGCTGAGCCTCCTCGGCTTCTCCTGCGAGAGGTCTCATCTTTTCCTCTATTTCCCGCAGGAGTCCAGTGGCCTCCGCTCCATTCCACTAAGATTTCTAATTATTGTTTTTAAGCAGAAAAACATAAAAAACCAAACTATTATTAACCTATAGCGATTAAATAGTTCGGTTTGGAATGAGACTTAAATACTTATGTCATACCAGTCTTTAAAAAGATGTCAGCTTCTTGTTTTGGCAGCTGCTTCATCTCTCCAGCGGAGTATTTTGTTTTCTACCCAATGTTTATCCCTACAAGTGATTTTGAATTTACTTGCTTCTATTAAAGCGGCATTGGTATAGGTTGATGTTGTGATAAATTCTGCAAGTATACATTTATGATTCCTCTTGGCAGTGTTTAGTTCACGTATTTCCTTAACTGTTATTTGTTTGCCTTTTTGATAATGTTTAATTTGAATGGCGATATCCGTTTTATGATGTTTATTAAATATTATTAAATCAACTCCACCATCTGCCCCATTGGATGTTTCACGAGGATTAGTGCTTTTTGCTTTATAATACAAGTAACATAACCGTTCGAAATCTCTCCATGTTAATTCATTAAATGGTAGCGTCAATATTTCACTATCTTTGTGTAATAATGAATGAGTTCGCATATTATTAGTGTCTTTTTTAGCAAAAGCTGTGGTTTGTTTTGTTTTTGTTTTTTCTTTGCTTGATGTATTTTTCCTAGAATTTTGTTTTTTCTTACCAGGAATGAGGCTACTAACAAATAAGCCTATGAAAATACCAACGAATAGTGAGGAAAAAAGATAAATAATTGCATTGTCAAATATAGGCGAAATACTGACAACTGTTTCACGAACTTGCCATAAGCCAATAACTAATAACAAAGCAACAAAAGATCCTAGTTTTTGTTTGTTTTTTTCTTGCATTATTTAAAACTCCTTAAGATCATTTTAAAAATTTTTTGTGGAAATAAAAAAATAATACCACAGTTTTTTAATCTTAAGAATACATTATAAATATTATGGAAGTAAATAAATAAAAAAGGTTCCTACAAAAGCAGGAACCTTTTTTATTATCGTTTATTTGTACATGTCAGCTATTTGCTTTTGCAGCTTTGTATCTTCCAAGTACTCGTCATATGTTACTTGTTTGTCAACTAAACCGCTTGGTGTAATTTCGAAAATGCGGTTTGCGATTGTTGATACAAACTGATGGTCATGTGATGCGAACAGCAGGGAGCCTTTAAAGTTAATTAGGCCATTGTTAAGTGCTGTGATGGATTCAAGATCCAAGTGGTTTGTCGGTTCGTCCATTAGTAAAACGTTTGAGCCGCTTAGCATCATTTTAGATAGCATACAGCGCACTTTTTCTCCACCGGAAAGTACTTCAGGTTTTTTCAAGACTTCTTCACCTGAGAATAGCATTCTTCCTAGGAAGCCTCGTAAGAAGCTTTCTGTTTGGTCATTTGGTGAATATTGACGCAGCCAATCAACAAGCGTTTGCTCATTACGTGAGAAATACTCAGAGTTTTCAGCAGGGAAGTAACTTTGTGAAGTAGTAATACCCCATTTAAATGATCCGCTGTCTGGCTCGATTTCTCCCATTAGAATACGGAATAGTGTTGTTTTAGCTAACTCATTTTTCCCAACTAAAGCAATTTTATCATCCTTGTTCATGATAAAGCTGATATTATCAAGAACCTTCACGCCATCAATTGTTTTTGATAGATTTTCGACGCGCAATAAATCGTTGCCGATTTCTCTTTCAGGCGTAAATGCAACATATGGATATTTTCTTGAAGATGGTTTAATATCGTCCAAGGAAATTTTATCAAGCAATTTTTTTCTTGATGTTGCTTGCTTAGATTTTGACGCATTGGCACTAAAGCGCGCAATGAAGTTTTGCAGTTCTTTAATCTTTTCTTCTTTTTTCTTGTTTGCATCATTTGCCATTCTTGAAGCTAATTGGCTTGATTCATACCAGAAATCATAGTTACCAACATAGATTTGAATTTTGCTGTAATCTAAATCAGCAATATGTGTACATACTTTGTTCAAGAAATGTCTGTCATGGGAAACAACAATAACAGTGTTCTCAAAGTTAATCAAGAACTCCTCAAGCCACTGAATTGCCCCAATGTCAAGGTGGTTAGTAGGCTCATCGAGTAATAGAACATCTGGCTGACCAAATAGTGCTTGCGCAAGAAGTACTTTTACTTTTTCAGAACCGCTGATGTCTGCCATCTTTTTAGAGTGCAAATCCTCATTGATTCCTAAGCCTTTTAGAAGGATTGCAGCCTCTGATTCAGCTTCCCAACCATTTAATTCTGCAAACTCACCCTCAAGCTCAGCAGCCTTCATACCATCTTCATCAGAGAAGTTTTCTTTCATGTAAATGGCATCTTTTTCTTTCATTACTTCATACAGTCTTGTATGACCCATAATAACTACTTGAAGCACCTCATGCTCTTCGTATTCAAAATGGTTCTGTTTCAAGATTGCAAGTCTTTCCCCTGGGCCAAGTGACACATTACCAGATTGAGCTTCAAGCTCACCTGAAAGGATTTTTAGGAAAGTCGATTTGCCGGCACCATTTGCCCCAATCAAACCATAGCAGTTTCCTGGTGTGAATTTAATATTAACATCTTCAAATAATTTACGATCGCCATATCGAAGACCAACATTGCTAACTGTTATCATTTATATTTTTTCCTCCAAAATACAATATCCATAAAATTATACCATTATTGGCATGTAAGAAGCTAATTTTTATTGAAATTCTTATCCAATTGATTTAAGTTCATTTAAGTGTCTTTTTTTGTAGAGTTTTTTATTGGAGTTTTTTTCTAAAAAAAAAGGGAATTGTTCTATTATAATAGAATATGATTTGTAAGCGTTAAAATGAGTAAAAGGGGTTTTGCGGGCTTGTAATCGGGAATACGTAAATATCTATAAAATTTTATTAAACGTTCATATTTTTTTCATATATTTTCTGTACAATACATATAACAGGACATAAAGGAGTAGATATAAATGGCTAGAAAACAGCTTGTTGATTTAGTAAATAAAATGAAAAAATCAGGCATTAAAATAAGCTTCACTAAACCTAGATCACATTTAATCGTTCCAATCCGACAATCGACTAAATTGACATCCTCAACTACACATTAATAAACAATAAGAAAACATGTTCACTGTAGATATCGCTTTTACCATCGTTAAGATTGTAACCGGGCGATACTTAATGTGAAACATGTTTTTTTTGACTTTTTATAAAAAGGTCAGTATGTATTCACTGCATTGCTTGCATGTTTTTCACTCCATTACAAGCATATTACTAATAACATTTAAATTTTGAATCATCCAGAAAGAGATGTAAGCGCAAGTGCTATCATTAAACCAGCACAACTAATGAAGCCTACAACAGGACCGCCTTTTTCGTATGCTTCTGGAAGCATAGTGGAGCATACCATCGCAATCAATCCTCCTGCCCCAAATGCTTCTATACTTGCAATTGCTATTTCTGATGCATTTGCAAGAAAGGAATAGCCGATTAAACTGCTTAGTGCGGAAATTAGGACAACACTTGACCAAAGCAGAAAAATTCTTTTCTTTTGATAACCGTCCTTTTTTAAGCCGACGGTGGAGGAAAGCGCCTCAGGAAAATTGCTTATAAAGATTGCGACGATAAATAGTATGTCCACATGATTGCTTGCGATTAAGCTTAACCCAATAATTAATGATTCAGGAATAGCATCCATCAATGTACCAATGAAAATAGCGATACCAGAATGTGCTGCAGTATTTCCGCTCGACCTTTTTCTGTTTGTGCCGCCTTTTTTGTAGAGTATTAGTTCTATTATAGTGAACAGCAATGCTCCGCCAAGAAAAGCAATAGCCGTCCTTTTTATCCCACTCTTTTCCATTGACTCCATAAGCAGGTCAAATGATGAGGCTCCTATTAACACACCTGTTCCAAGTGCCATAAGATAGGCGTTTACTTTAACAGGAATCTTAAATATTAGGCCGATGATACTCCCAAACATTAAAGACAAACTTGCAACAGCACCCCAAATTGCAGCTTCTAACATAGATATAAGCTCCTTATTGGTTTTTTTCTGACATTTATTTTGCTGAATTCAGCAACTGATATATAATGGAAAAAGCAAAGGAGATAATATTTGAATGAAAACACAAAAACAACTTTATATTCTGCAATGCTTTTATTTTTTTGCCTTTTTTGGCAGTGGCAGCATCGCACCGCTGCTAAGTGTTTATTTAAACAAATCAATTGGTTTATCTGGCTTCGAAATTGGAATGATCATGTCAATAGGGCCAGTAGTGACAATATTTTTTCAACCCTTTTGGGGAATACTGTCTGATAAAACGAATTCACCAACAGCCATTCTTAAATTATGTGCATTTTTTGCCGGATTATGCGGTTTAGGGTATTTGTTTATTGACCAGTTTGTCTGGATTTTTGTGATTGCAACAATGATTGCGGTTTTCCAAAGCGCGATTGTGCCGATATCTGATAGCATCACAATTAAATTTACAAGTGAACACAAATTAGACTATGGTAATGTCAGAATGTACGGTGCGCTTGGGTTTGGGATTGCCGTATTTATAATGGGAAGATTGTCTGAAATTGCTCCAAGCATCATCTTCCTGTCCTTTTTCGCGGCATTGCTAATTTGTTCCTTCGCAACTGCCATGATACCGAAGGAGAAGGCTCTAGCTAACGGAAATCCGTTAAAAGGAGCAAGCAAGCTGTTTACACATAAAAAATACATGTTGTTTCTAATTATTACCTTCATGATTTTCAGTCCGAATTTAGCGAATAATACTTTTTTTGGTTTATTTGTGGAAGGTAGCGGCGGAACTTATACAGGGATTGGCATAGCTTTTTTAATTGCTGTCTTGTCAGAGGTGCCCTTCATGAAAATTGCAGGTGCATGGATTAGGAAATTTGGTTTGCTTGAAATCACATTATTCTCTGGCATTATTTCGCTAGTCAGATGGATTTTTTATTTTACAGAACCAAATTTATCGCTCGTTTATGCAACAGCTTTTCTACAAGGCTTTGGAGTTGGTTTGTTTATACCTGCTGGTCTACAGTACATAAGAAAGATTGCTCCTGCTCATTTGATTGCAACGTCCATTACTTTCTATTCCGCCATCGGAAATGGACTTGGCAATTGGTTTAATACTTTTATTGGGGGATTCATTTTCGATCATTATAGTATTTTTTCTGTGTACTTATTTTTTAGTTTGTTGACTGTCATCGGGCTCGGATTAAATGTTTTCCTGCTTCGTTTGGAAAAAAAAGAGGCAACTATTAATAGTAGGCTAAACGAAAATCCGTCATAAATACGTGGATTTATCGCCATTTCTTAAGAAATTATTCTTAAGAAGTGGCGTTTTTTTGTTCTTCTTAACCCGAATTTGCTAATTTTCCGCTCCTATCATAGGGAGGCTGTCCATACTTTTTGTGAGCTTGGACATAAGATATAAGGAAATAAGTGGAGGTGGAAGCATAATGAACAATTATTATAATCAGTGTTCAAAAGGTATTGGGAAATGTGTTCGCATTCGTACACATAATGGCACTGTGCATACGGGAGTCATTGATCGAGTTACTTCGAATAAGGTTTTTATTAGACCTTTAGGCGGCAGAAGAGGATATGGCGGGTTCGGTTTTGGATATTACAGAGGCTATGGTCCAGGCTGGGGCTGGGGTGCAGCTGCTGTAGGATTTTCTTTCGGCTTAATTGCGGCACTTGCATTTATTCCGTTCTTTTAAGACAAAAACAGGCGATTTCTTTTTTATAAAGAAGTTGCCTGTTGCGCTTCTACATAGTACGTAACAAAGTAATTGTATTAGAAAAAAATAAAAAAATGAAATTCGCCCATTCAAGACAACCTGTATCTACATAAGATGCTTATGTGCATGAGGGAGGTGGATTAAATGAGTGGTGAACATACAGCAGGATTTGGTGGAGGCTTTGCTCTCCTTGTAGTGCTATTCATTTTATTAATCATTGTAGGATCTAGTTATGTTGGTTTTGGTTATTAAATAATATAAAAAAAAGAAGGAGTGTTTTATAAATGGCATACGGATATGGTGGATATGGTTATGGTAGTTCTTGCGGATGCGGAGGATACAGCTACGCAGCACCAGTTAGTGGTGGATATGGTAGTGGTGGATTCGTATTAATCGTTGTACTATTCATTCTATTGATTATTGTTGGAGCAGCTTGGCTGTAATATTTTAAGATATAAGAGGCATAAGCGTTCTCGCTTATGCCTCTTTCATTTGCATGCAAAAGTCCTAAGCAAATAATATCAGTGTTAACATAGATATTTCATTATATAATGTGTGTAGAAGTTAGCATTTTGACAATATCGCTTCTTTGTAGATTATAAGATGAGTTATTTAAAATAAACTTTTGGATAGAAAGGTTTTCATACATTTTTAACTCTAGTTTTTTTCTAGCCTGAAGAACCTGTATTGTTCCATCAATTCCATGCAACTGATGCATTTTTCCAAAACCTTGCTTTGTATAGTAATCAATAAAGCCCGTTGACCAGTCTACAGGTCTCTCATCAAATGCTTTTAGAAAAGAGCCTTTTACATCCTCTTGGCTTACATAAAACAACACTGGGTTTAATTTACAAATGATTTCCTCCAAACGAGCGATGTGTTCTGTCAATCTCTCCTGTGCTTCAGCCCATTTGATCATCCCGATTGTTAACGGATTTTGCAAAAATGAGCATTCGAAAATATAAATCTTATCATTGTGCCATGCTGTTTCTGCAAAATCAGCCCATTTCTTTACAGCTAATGCTGCATACTGTTCAAAAGGCAGTTCGTATATGTCATGTTGGAAGATGGAGGATAATTCTATGTCAGTGAATAAGCCCTTGTTTTGGTTCATTAATTTCCTATAAGGCAAAAGGAATAGACCGTTGTTATACTCTACACTCGAATGAAGGATATCTTTTTTATTGATATTTTTTTCAAGTAAGCTCCATTCTGAAGGTGAAAAACAAGCAACTCCATCATAATCTGCAGGGTGTTCGAGGTTTCCTTCAAGAAATAATTCACTTTTGATAGGATGATTCTGCAAGATTTCATGAATAGTTGCTGCAGTAGTTGATTTACCACTGCCAGGCAATCCTTCTACAATAATTAATTTTGTATTCATATCATCAGACCTTTTCTATTAATAGTACAACCAAAGGGTAACATTTGAAGGCAACATCCAAAATTATCACTCCACCGCATTCACCTCAATAACGTAATAGAAGGATATTCTCTAAATAAAAGACAATTCCTTCTATAAGCAGTTTTTTTCGGTTTATTTATAAAAGAAGATTCACATTAATTTGTCGACTTAATACATTCAAAAAAAATGGTACAATGGAAGTAACGAAGTTTTGCTTTCTAGTAGGAGGATTAATATAAATGTTTGAAAAGGCATTATCAGTATTAAAGGAGTATTTTGGATATGATACCTTCAGAATAGGGCAAGAGGAAGTGATACGGCAAATACTGCAAGGGGAAAACGTAGCTTGTATTATGCCGACTGGCGGAGGGAAATCAATCTGCTATCAAGTTCCTGCGATGTTATTCCCAGGTGTTACGCTCGTTGTTTCACCGCTTATCTCCTTGATGAAGGATCAGGTCGATTCATTAACAGAAGCAGGTATTCCTGCAACCTTTCTTAACAGTACATTAGATTCGTATGAATCTTCCAAAAGAATGGGAGATTTGAAGAGAGGGAAATATAAAATTTTATATGTAGCCCCGGAAAGATTAGCTGGGGAATTTTTCATTGATATGCTGAATGACCTCGAGATTCGCTTCATCGCAATAGATGAAGCTCACTGTATTTCCCAATGGGGACATGATTTTCGTCCAAGCTATTCAAGATTAGGACAATTAATCAGACGACTTGAGAAACGGCCGATAGTGGCGGCGTTAACTGCGACAGCAACCCCTGTTGTTAAAGAGGATATTTGTGCACAACTAGAAATCCCTGTTGAAAATACAGTCATAACTGGGTTTGAAAGAGACAATTTATCCTTTTCTGTCGTCAAAGGGGAAGATAAGCATCGTTATATGGAAGGATTTCTAAAAAATAACAAAGAAGAATCTGGAATAATATATGCTGCCACAAGACAGGATGTTGAAAAGCTTTATGACCGTTTAACAAATAAAGGTTTTCTAGTGGCTAAATATCATGGTGGCATGAGTGACAAGGCAAGAGAGGAACAACAACAAAAATTTATTAATGACGATTATCAATTGATGATTGCTACAACAGCCTTTGGGATGGGTATCGATAAAAGTAATATTCGGTTCGTCATTCATTATCAGCTTCCGAAAAATATGGAAGGCTATTATCAGGAAGCTGGCCGTGCCGGCAGGGATGGACTTCCAAGTGAATGTATTCTTTTGTACTCTGCACAGGACATCCGTATCCAGCGGTTTCTCATTGATCAGACAACACATGATCCCGCTAAACAGGAGCAGGATTTGGCCAAGCTGCAGGCAATGATTAATTTTTGTCATACAGAGGATTGCCTCCAAAAATATATTCTCCACTATTTTGGAGAGCAAACAGAGCAGAAATGTGAAAGATGCAGCAATTGTAAGGATGAAAGACATGTTGTTGATGTGACAGTTGATGCACAAAAAGTCCTTTCCTGTATGATGCGTATGGGCGAAAGATTTGGAAAAACAATGGTCGCCCAAGTGTTGACAGGCTCAAAAAACAAAAAGATAATCGACTTTTCCCTAGATAAAGTTAAAACATATGGCATTATGAAGGAACAGTCTGCTAAAGCTGTCAGTGATTTCATTGAATTTCTTATATCGGAAAATTATATTGCTGTCAGCAGTGGCTCCATGCCAATTTTAAAGGTGGCACCAACAGGGAAAGAAGTGCTGCTTCAGAAAAAACAAGTGCTTAGAAAAGAGCAGGCCGAAGCGAAGGTTATAGTTGAAGATAATGACTTGTTCCAGCGATTAAGAATGTTGCGGAAAAGCCTTGCAGACAGCGAGGGAGTTCCTCCGTTTGTTATTTTTTCTGATCAGACACTTAAGCTCATTTCCAGTCAAAAACCAGAAAACGAAGAAGAACTAGCTAATATAAAAGGGATAGGCGATCATAAGCTACAAAAATACGGCGGGATCATTCTTGAGACACTGCAGTCATATAAACAGGAGAATCCTGAAGACTGGAAAAAAGAACATGAGGTCACAAGTACAGATACTAGCATGTTGCCTAAGAAAAAACCGAAAACAGAAAACTCTCATTTAGTTTCCCTTGAATTATTGCAAGCTGGCTTGAATATAAAAGAAATTGCGGAAAAAAGGGCGATGACTCCTATCACTATTGAAAACCATTTGCTGAGATGTGATGAAGAAGGAGAAGTAATTGATTGGAGTCAATTTTTATCTCTTGATGATCATCAACAAATAGAAGCAGTATTAGAACAGGGTGAAACTGATAAGCTTAAGCCTATTAAGGAACAGCTTCCGGCACACATCAGTTATTTTCAAATAAAGATAGCACTCGTCTTATTTGCAAGAAAACAAAAGATATAACAAAAGGAGAAGCAGTTTTGCTTCTCCTTTGTTTTATGCTAATAAAATTTGTTCTAGTTGAACAATTATCTTTCGAAATGCCTGATCAAGATCAAGAGAAGTGTCAAAGGTTGCTTGGGCCTGTGTATTATTTCCGCCACCTTTGCCGTTTGTTACAGCCAAAATTTCCTTTATTAGCGCTCCGCAGGAAAAGACAGGACTGCCGTTATGTTGGATTAATATTTTCTTATCTAATGCTGACGCAAAGACAATTGGATGATCATTGTCTTTCAAAATAGTTTTGGCAAGCAGCTGTAAATCCTTAAGCGATTTATCTTCAAAAGTTGCAGAAATTACAGGGCTGTCCGTACTGCTAGTTAACCCTTCAGCTAAAAGGTTTGCATTTTCTTGTTTGAGTGCTTCAAGCTCATTATTAATGGATTTCTTTTCTTTTTCTAATTTTTCAATTCGATCTGCAAGCATGTCCTTATTTGTGCGGAACTTGTCACTGAGCTCGTTTAAAATAATTTGTGATGATTGATAATCCTTGATTGCACGGTGCCCGCACAAAAAGAATAGTCTTGTTTGACCGCGGTGATTTTCTGTTTTGATAAGTTTAATCAAACCAAGCTCACCAGTATGAGAAACATGTGTTCCAGCACAGGCAGAGTAATCAAATTGGTCGATTTCCACTATTCTAAGGTTGCCAGTCACAGAAGGAAGCTTTCTTAATGGAATGGAGGAAGCTTCTTCCGTAGATACAAAATATGTTTTGATTTCTTTGTTTGCAAAAATGTGCTTGCTGCAAAGTGCTTCTATTTCTAGTAGGTCTGTTTGGGTCAGTTTGTCTATTTCAATGTCAATTGTCGTGTAATCATTTCCTAAGTGAAAGCTAACTGTTGCAATATTGTTCCATTCATGCAGTACAGCAGAAAGTAAATGCTGGCCAGTATGTTGCTGCATATGATCGTATCGTGTCTCCCAATCCAGCTTGCATTCAGCTGTTTGTCCGGCAATTTGCTGCTCTACCTGATGAAGAATTGTGCCATCTTCTTGTTTTTGCACGTCTAATACCTTAACTCCATTAATTGTGCCTGTATCCGCAGGCTGTCCGCCACCCTCAGGATAGAATCCGGTATTTTCTAATAGGACATATTCCTTGCCGTCAGTATGTATTGTTTTGATAATATTTGTCGTCCATGAAGACGTGTAAGGGGAAGTATAATACAGTTGATTTGTCATCGTCCATTCTCCTCAATCGGTAATTAATTTTTAAATAATCATATCATATATGTCTAAATTTAGCGTACTATGTCTGAGTTTCTCCTCCAATAATTTTACTGGCAGCCGTTTTAATTCCTCAATTTTGTTAAATTACCTATAAAATACAGCTTTTTTGTTCATAATAAACAAAAAAGGGGGCTACAACATGTTTTTTAACAGAAAAGGAATGGATGATAAGCCTGAGGAAGTATTATTGAACATGGAAGTATATGCGTGTAATTCATGCAATGGCTGGATGCGTAAGGATTTTGCAACAGAGGATTTAAAATGTCCGCTATGTGGTAATGAAACATCAATGGAAATGAGAGAATTACCGCAAATTAATAATTAACAAAAAAGTCCCCATTTTGGGGACTTTTTTGATTTGGTTGGCATCTTAAAAGTAATTGTCTATTTCATCTTGATACATTTGATTGTATGCACTTGTGGCATCAGATTCAGATTGGAACAGTGCATCATCATCTTCAATCGTATGAAATGTGTCGTTTAAAAATAACGCCAGTGCATTAGGGTCTTTTGGATGCTGCACAATTTCTGCAGGCTTCACATTGGAAACCGATGGTGTATGTGGGTTATGGTAGATAACATATACTTCGTCACCTAGTTGCAGGTCTTTTGGGTCTACTGTATCCATAGTTTGTCTCCTTTGTATTACGAGTTTTCTCGTTGTTGTCCGATTTCTTTTTCGGCAATAAAGCTGTTGGCTGATTCAAGTCTAGCCAACTCGTCGACTGAATCTCCACGATCAGTTGGATGGAGGTGTGGAGTGGTTTCTTGTTCTTGCGTTTTTTTCATGTTATCTTCTCCTTTAAAAACAGTGTTTGTAAGTAGAAGGAAATTTATGATGGAAAATGACAGCAAAAAAGCAGCTATCGCAATAGCTGCTTCTTAAAACCAAATGTTATGGGGCTTTTTAGTTAAAGCTGTCTGCAAGTTCGTCGACTAATGTGCCGACATAGGCAACGGCTTTTTTGATTGCATCTGGTTTTGACATGTCAACGCCAGCGTCATTCAGCAATTCTAATGGAGTTTTAGTTCCGCCTGCACGGAGGACGTCGAGCCATTTGTCGACTGTGTCTTGGCCGTTTTCCCGGATGCTTGCAGCGACTGCTGTTGATGCTGTTAGTCCTGCAGAGTATGTGTACGGGTATAATCCCATATAATAATGAGGCTGACGCATCCAGGTCATATGGTCCTGCTCTGTAATTTCCACAGAATCTCCCCAGAATTCCCTTAAGATATTGCCTTTAACGTCATTAAAAACACTTGCTGTTAGTGGTGTACCTTCTTCAGCGAGCTTGTAAACTCTGCGTTGGAATTCACCTTCGAGTAGATGTGTAACAAAATTATGATAATAAGTGCCCAAGAGCTGAAGAATTGTCCAACGTCTCATTCTATTATCATCAGTACTTGCAAGCAGATAATCTGCTAGCAGCATTTCATTCATAGTTGATGGTGCTTCAATGAAATAAGTTGATGGGCGTGTATTAATGATTCTTTGGTTTTTGTTTGCCAAGTAGAAATGGCCTGCATGGCCAAGCTCATGTGCCAGCATAAACGCACTTCTCATTGTGTTGCCCCAAGTAATTAAAATAAATGGGTGAGAGCCATATGGGCTTGAACAAAAAGCACCTGTGGACTTGCCGACATTATCAGCTAAGTCAACCCATCTTTCTGTTAAAGCTTTTTTCATGATTTCCGAATATTCTGGTCCCATCACCTTTAATGCTTCCAAAATAGTTTCACTTGCTTCCTCATAAGTTGTCTTTGGATTGAATTCAGGATCAAGTGGTGCCTTTAAATCACAGAAGAGCATTTTATCTAATCCTAATTGGGTTTTCTTCAAATCAGCAAATTTTCTCATATGCGGTGCAAGCTCATTAAAGATGACACTGATTTGATTATGATACATTTCTGTTGTTACTTCCTGTGGTTCCAAAAGCATATCTGTGACGGAAGCATATCCGCGAATATTTGCAATGGTTACTTGTTTTTTTACCTCAGTGCTGTATGCTGCAGCGATTGTATTATTATATTTTGATAAAGTATCTGTGAATGATTTATAAGCTTTTCTTCTTATGAAAGGATCTGGAGAGAATTCATACACATCTTCAAACAAGGCGAAGGATACAGGTAGCTCCATGCCTTTTTCATCTTCAATCGAAGCAAAGCTCATATCTGCCAGTTTACTGTTTTGGTACACTAAATAAGGAGATGCATGAATTTGTCCTAAAGACGCAAGTACTTTTTCTGTTTCGCTCGATAATGCATACTTTTTTGAAGAGAGGATTTTCTCGATATTTCGCTTGTATACTGCGAGCTCTTGTTCTTCCTTAAGGAATTTCTCTATTAACTCTTCTGGTATTTCGAGAATTTCCGATTGAATGAAGGACAGAGTGCCGTTTACTTTAGCGTTTAATGCAGCAAAAAGGGAGGAGTTCGCTTGGTTTTCAGGATTTGTTCCATCTTCTGATTGCTTTAAGGAAGCGTATGTACTTATCAGAACTAGCTTCTCAAGTAAAGTTTCTTGAGCCTTCAAGCATTCAAGAAGGGTGGAACTGCTAGTATGCAGTTTTCCTTTAAAACTTTCAAACGAGGGAATACTGCTTTCTGCTTGTTGCAGAGCTGTTTTCCATGCTTGTCCATCAACAAAAAGGTCTTCTACCTTCCATTTTAATGCTTCTGGCACATCTTGACGAGATGGCCTTGTTTGCTTTGTGATTTGCAATCTAATTCCTCCCCATTATGGTATTTAGTGATACGAAATGATTATATCATATTATTTAGAATAGTAAGTATTTATTTGCTTTGAAAACTTTAGGCACATTAAACATTATTAATTAATTAGAAAGGACCATTTCCATTGAAAGATGGGGAAAAGTACTTTCATCTATATTACATTTCCATTACAATCATAAGTGTTGTTAAATTGTCATAAACTTTTCATCTTTAATTTTTAAAATGGTATGGGAGGATCAATTTTGTATAACTCCATTCTTGTATTTATAAGCATTATATTAATTTATATGGCTAGTTACACTTCATTCGATTTGTTTCAACTCGTTAAGGCGTCTGAAAAGAATAGCCGCTTCTTATTTTTAGCCAGCACCTTTTCGCTAGGATTTGGTTTTTGGGTGATGAGCTTTGTTATATTGATGGCCAATAATATATATGCAACAGCAACCTATGATATCCCAATCGCAACATTAGCTATGCTGCTTGGAATATGCTTTGCCGGAATGGCTTTTTATTCGATGCTGGACAAAGAGAACAATAAGCATCGGATTTATGTTAGCAGCCTGTTTTTCAGCTTTTCGATGCTGTCAGTATTTGTATTAGGGTTATATTCGATCGGAAATACAGTTCAAGCAGAGAATATACCCACCATTATTATTAGCTTTTTGTTATTATTCAGCGGCTTTTCCTTTTCCGTTAAATTATCTTTTTACCCGAAAAAAAATGCCCGGATAAAACAAAGTATCATCAGGCCATTATGCAGCTTAATTATCACATGTGTTTGTTTTGTCAGTCATATGATACTCATGTACGGCATGACACCAATTGAATATGATCCAACTCATTACGATGACAGCTTTATCGTATATGTTGTATTATTTATCACAATCTTGATTCTTGGTGGACTTATAGGAACAAGTACATTAATACGCGAAAAGCTGGCAGTAAATGATATAAATGTTCGGGATATGCAGCATGCATTAGATGAATCGTCCATCGTAGCATTTACAGACAAAAATGGCATGATTACATATGTGAATGATAAATTTGTCGAGATATCAAAATACAGCCGGTCTGAATTGCTTGGGCAAAATCATCGGATTATTAATTCTGGCTACCACTCACCAGAGTTCTTTAAGGAACTGTGGAAAACCATCAGCTCAGGCAATATTTGGAAAGGAGAAATTCGCAATAAAGCGAAAGATGGCAGTCATTATTGGGTAGATACCGTCATTGTTCCATTTATGAACAAAAAGGGTGAGCCGTATCAATATGTATCCATTAGAAGAGATGTTTCAGAACAGAAGCAGGATCAATTAAGAATAAAAGAAATGGTGCAAGAGGTAAGCGATATAAAGTTTGCTCTTGATCAATCGAGCATTATTGCCTTTACAGATAAACGTGGAATCATCTCAAATGTGAATGATAAGTTTTGCCGCATTTCAGGATATACTTCGGAAGAATTAATCGGACAAACACACCGAATTGTTAATTCTGGCTATCATTCAGCCACTTTTTTCGAAGATTTGTGGAATACCATTTCTAACGGAAATGTGTGGAAGGGTGAAATTCGTAATAAAGCGAAAAACGGATCCTATTATTGGGTAGATACCACTATTATCCCTTTCATGGATAAGCAGAACAAACCTTTTAAGTACTTAGCAATTAGAAATGATATTACAGAAAAGAAACGAACAGAGGAAATTCTTCATCGCCAAGACAAGCTTGCTGCTGTTGGTCAGCTTGCTGCAGGCATAGCCCATGAAATTCGGAACCCATTGACGTCTATTAAAGGGTACACCGAATTTTTGAGTATGGATGAAGAAGTAAAAGATAGGCAGGAATTGTTTTCAATCGTTTTAGAGGAGATTGAGCGGGTCAATTCAATCGTTGAGGAATTTATGATGCTATCTAAACCGTCAGTTGCTAGTTTGCAGAAAAAGGAAATTATTCCTATTATCACTAATGTTCTTTCTGTGCTGGATTATCAGTTAAGAAAAAGCAAGGTAAAGACACAGTTAACCTTTGATGATAGTGAATCATTAGTAGAGTGTGATGAAAATAAGCTAAAGCAGGTTTTTCTCAATTTCATCAAAAACGCTGTGGAGGCAATGCCAAATGGCGGCAACTTACTGATAGATGTTAAATCCTCTAATGAGATAAAAGTTGTCATCAAGGATACTGGAGTCGGAATGACAGAGGAACAGCTCCAAAAAATAGGTGAGCCATTTTTTACAACAAAAAATGATGGAACAGGTTTAGGTTTGCTTGTTAGTTTTAAGATTATTGAGAGCTTAAAAGGGAAAGTATATATAGAAAGTGAAAAAAACAAAGGTACTTCCTTCCATATAGCATTTCCAAAAACCAATGACACTCTAGGTAAATAAACCTATTAAATTCAATTTACTTCCAAAAGGGTAAGAGCAAGGATGTATAATTCTATACTATTCTGACAATTAGACTTGTAACTGTTAAAGCTTTGTCATATTAGTAATGGAATTGGTATCTCCTTGTTCTTTTTATTTGCGCATTTCATGTTAAGATAATACCCGTTAGCTTGTTTAAGCTAGTTAGGAGGTAAAAAGTAAATGAAAAAATTATTATCATTTATTGCATGCGCAACAATTGCCACTTCCATTGCGACTGAAGCGAAGGCGGCAGAAGTCACAGTTAAAAAAGGAGACACACTTTGGAGCATATCCAAAGACTATGATGTTTCCACAGAAGACATAAAAACTTGGAATGACCTTGATTCTGACATAATTAAAGTAAACGATACATTAGATCTCCAAGTGGAGAAAACTCATAAAGTTAAATCCGGCGACACTCTTTGGAGTTTAGCGAAGGATAACGACAATACAGTTGATGATTTAATGAAGTGGAATAAACTCCCTTCTGAAAAAATCTATGTTGGTGAAGAACTGATTGTCGATAACGGCATTGATAAAAAAGAGGCTAATAGCGCACCGAAAGAAGAGAAACAAGCAGAAAAACAAGAAAAAAAGGCAGTGAAAACAGCTGCAGCACCAGTTGAAAAAGACGATTCTGGCAATGCAGAAACAGTAACTGTTTCAGCAACAGCCTATACGGCTGACTGCAAAGGGTGTTCTGGAGTAACTGCAACAGGTATTGATTTGAATGGAAATCCCAACAAAAAAGTCATTGCAGTAGATCCAAAGGTCATTCCACTTGGTTCAACCGTATATGTTGAAGGCTACGGTAAGGCAGTAGCAGGCGATACTGGTGGAGCAATTAAAGGAAACAAAATCGATTTATTTATGTCATCTGAAAAAGACGCTTTAAACTGGGGAAGAAAACAAGTCGAAGTCAAAATCATAAATTAAAGAAAAAGGATAGCATGCCGCTATCCTTTTTTTTGTGCTTTATTTCTTTTCCTTTGCCTTCTCGTTTGTTTTTACGAAAAATTTTTGCACGGGAATAACGAGCGATTTTAAATTGTCCTCAAATTTTGCAGCTAAATACTCTATTCTTTCAAAAATAACTTCTTTTAAATACTCCATTTGTCTCGCCATTTTGCTGATTTTCGCATCTGTATCCTCGACTTTTTCTAAAATAGTTTGTTGGTAAATTTCTTGAAGCTCTAATTTTTCGTCGATTTGCTGCTGTGTTTCTTCTGTTTGGTTTATTTTTTCTTGTAAGGCAATTGTACTTTGTTTAAATTCATCGAGCGTTTCTGTAAGATTACTGATAGCTTTATCCTGAAATACAAACTGATCAAGTATGGCAGTATGAACATATTGCTCATCTGAAAGTTTTTGAGCATTTTCTTTTGCTAATTCTTCTGCAGCATAAGCAGATTGAAGAACAGCTTTAATATGATCTTGATTGGTTTTTGTTTCTTCTAGAATCTGATTGGATACATTCCCTTGCATAAAAAGTAAGTCCTCGAGTTGCTGCAGTTTTTCTGCTTGTTCTTGGGTAGTATTATTAGCTTGCAAAAAAATATCCTCTAATTTCATTCGCAGCATTTCATTTTTTGATTGTTGTTCTGCCATATAAGCCTCTAAATAGTTGTACTGGAAAACAGTTTGTGAAGTAGCTGCCGTTATATTTGTCTTTGGCAAGAAAACGGGTGAATTTTTAAGGTCAGGCAAATTATTTCCTCCTCCTTTTTCGTCTCATTACAGCTTATGAACAAATGTTTAAAAAGGTTGCAAGAGAAATAGTCTGAATAAAGGGCTTGAACTAAACTTGAGGACAGGATGTCCGATATAAAGATGTACTATTTATATTGGGAGGTAACATATGTCTTTAAAAAACAAGATGATTGCTATAACAAGCATAATCATCATTGTGCTTATAGCAGCATCCAGCCTTTTGCAGTTTGTTGAAACAAATAAGCTAAAACAAAATACAAACTTAGTTATGCAGCAGTTGGAATCAAATTCAAAAAAGGATGTAGAGTCAAAACTGACTGGGCTGTCAACGGAAATATCTCAGCATGTTATGGTTTTGGAGCAGCAATTAGATGAAAGTATGGCTAATGCTGCATACACACTCCAACAGATTGATGCCCAACGCAATGTTTCAAACGAAGATTTGAAACAGATTGCCAAACAAACAAAAATGACCGATTTCTTATTGACCAATGATAAAGGGGTGTTCACCCATTCTACGGATAAGGCTTCCATTGGATTTAATTTGCTTGCCTTCGATCCAAACGTAAAAGGACTTATAACAGGTGATATGAAAATGTTGGAGGGACCATTAACAATTAAGAAAGAAAGTGGTGAAATTTTTAAATTCACCTCTATCCCAAGACTTAACGGTAAAGGAATATTGGAAGTCGGGCGTAATGCAGAAGTATTTGAAGACTCGCTTTCTAAATTCATTCAAGAGGGTAATGGCGTTCAATCCATATACTTAATTAGTAACAGCAATGTCGTATTAACAGAGTCGTTGAAAACAGGGCAGGAATCTGTTCTTAAAAAGGGTTCAACAACAAAAGATGAAACAATCAAAAAAGTGGTTGACTCAAAAGAACCGATATTAAACCTGGAAGATAAAAAAGCTGAAATTTATTATCCGATCATTGTTGATGAGGAAGTAAGATATGTACTGCTTGCCCAGGTGGACACTACATCCTATTTCCAAAATGCAACGATTGCAAGTGAGACATTAAATCATGTTCAAGATACTTTAACAAAAACAAATATAACGTCTATTTTCTTGTCATTAATTCTATCTGCAGTTCTGATTGCTGCTTTAGTTTACATTATTAGAAGAAGCTTAAAGCCATTAGATGATATAAATATGCAAGCACAAAATATCGCTTTAGGTGATTTGCGAAATGATAAGGTTCTAATTCAGTCAAAGGACGAAATCGGAGAGCTAGCATCATCCTTTGGCATAATGACTGAAAACTTGCGGGGAGTTATTCACAAGGTGAGAGCTGCTGCAGAACAGGTTGCTGCCTCAAGTGAGGAGCTATCTGCAGGAACAGAGGAAATGAACGCAGCCTCAGAGCATATTTCTGCAACAATACATGAAGTAAACCACGCGATGGACAAACAAGTTTCTGAATTAGAAGAAACCGACCAATCTGTTGCAAGCATGTTAAACTATGTCCAACATATAGCTGTGAGCTCAGACAGCGTAACAAAAAGAGCTGTTGAGGCTTCCGCTAAAGCAGCTAATGGAAATAAAGCAATTGGCACTGTTGAGACACAAATGGATATGATAAGTAAGCGTGTGACAGAGTCAGCGACTGTGATTAAAGAGCTTGGAAGCTATTCAAGTGAAATAGGTGAAATTTCTCAAGTAATAACTGCAATTGCCGATCAAACGAACTTACTTGCCTTAAACGCAGCGATTGAAGCGGCGAGAGCAGGTGAGCAGGGTAAAGGCTTTGCTGTTGTCGCAGAAGAGGTTCGCCATTTGGCAGAACAATCTTCTGACTCAGCAAGTAAAATCAGTGGTCTTATTACAAGAATTCAAAAAGAGACAGCTAAAGCTGTGGAATCAATGAATTATGCAACGGCCGAAGTGGACGGCGGCATTGTGGTTGTTAAGCAAACGGGAGAAATCTTCGGTGAAATAGAAACTGCTGTTGATGAGGTCAGTGGGCAAATCACTTCTGTCTCACAATCTGTTAAAGAACTGAACAATGGCATGGAAAAAATCGTCATGGCCATAAATCTAGTTAAACAAATGGCAGAACAAACAGATCAAGGCACGCAAAACGTATCTGCTGCAACAGAAGAACAATTAGCATCCATGCAGGAAATATCAGCAGCAGCCATCGGGTTAAGCAAAATGGCAGAAGAGCTGATGCTTGTTATAAATAAATTTAAACTGTAAAATTTTACAGTATAAGCTAAGACATATGTATGTAAGTCTATTAAAAGAGGCTGGGACATAAGTATATGAATTAGTACAAAACCGAACTATCTATTCTGATTTAGATTAGATAGTTCGGTTTTTGTTTTTTAAAATACAATAATTAGAAATTTTAGTGGAATGGAGCGGAAGGCCACTAGACTACTAAGGGAAATAGAGGACGCTTTAGAGCCCGCAGGCGAAGATGAGGAGGCTCAATGCTTTCCGCGCAGAAAGCGCGAGGACGAGCGCGCAATGAAACGAACTAACTATTTAGACACAACCTTAAATTTTTAAATTTAGATGTAATTTTATTATTCGTGTTTAGAAAGGTTATCTTTTGTTTTGTCTCAGTCTCTTTTTGTGCTTCTGCTTGAGAAACAATACTCATTGCAGCGGAGGCAATTGGATTACTAAGGGAGACGATTTAACAACCGCAGGCGAAGATGAGGAGGTATCATGCTCTCCGCAAAAAAAAGCGAGTGGACGCAGCGAATGAAACAAACTAATAGTTAATTCATTTCTACTTTTCTAGATGTTCGCAACTAGAGGAAATCATGTAGAATTCGTGTTTAGAAAGATTATATCCTTGGCACAGTATCGTTTAGGAAATAATGGAATGAAACCGGTATAAACGAAGAGCTATTAGTATATTTAAAGAGGAAATGCTCATTTTATTTCTAATAAAAAAACTTATGTAAGTAATACTTTTTGTATGTAAAAAGCGGGTTCGCAGAATAAAGATAGTATAAGAGGGAGATTTAACTACTTGCAAAGAGGAAAAGAAGAGCAAAATATTTGCCCCTCTCACACTGCTTTTTGTTACATGAACGGAGGGATGCCTTTAGTAAATTCAGAGATAATTGTAGTGATGGACTGAATGTCCTGATCATCTATGTTAAAAGCCGTTTTTACCTTGTGCTCAAGCTCCTTGCTGACATTTCTTTTGCCAACCTCTACAAGGGCAATCAAAGCAAAGCTACAATTGACAACCTTGGCAAAGTCTCTTTGTGTCATTTCGTAGTTCTTTCTAATAAATTTAATAATTTCTTTGTTCATAATGTTCACCTCGGTTTTACAAGCAAATACGATGAACCAGGATTTCGCCGCCTGATTCAAAAGCAAAAATTAAATATTAACTATTGTCATCTATCTTATATCGGATAGATTGCTACATTCATAATAAAAAAACTAAAGAAATTATTCAAGGAGTATTTAGAAACTGTAAATAAAATAACTTAAAATGGTCTTTTTTGAAAGAGAAAATAATAAAATTTGTGTAAATTTATTCTAATGTTGTATAATTTACTTGGATAAAAATAACAATTTTTAGAAAAAAAGATGGGTGATGGTATGTTGCTAGTTTTATATTTAATCTGCGCTTATTTTGCTGGTAATCTCTTATTTGGTTTTGTTGTTGGCCGGATACAATCTGACGGTGACATTCGGGCAGAGGGAAGCAAAAATCCTGGGGCAAGAAACGCTGGAAGGCTCTATGGGAAAAAGGCTTTTGTGCTGACATTTCTAGGTGATGCCATGAAAGGCGCGGCAATTATCTTCATCGGCCGCCTGCTTGGCTTTTCAACAGCTTTCCAGCTTATCGGCTTGCTGTTTGTTTGTATTGGTCACATCAAACCAGTATTATTCCAATTTAAAGGAGGGAAAGGGATATCCACGTTAATTGGAGGTTTGCTAGCTGTTAATTTATGGTTTGTTCCCATAATCATTATCAGCTTTCTATTATTTTATTTGCTATATAAAGGCTTTACAGTACCTGGTTTATTTAGTCTGCTCGTTTGCGCAGTCGCATTTTTCTTTATCGAGAAGGAGATGTTGCCGGGGGTAATTGCCCTGCTTATAGTAGCTGTGGTGATATGCGCCCATAAACTTAAATGGAGACAATTTCTGCTAATGAGAAATTAACATAACGTTCATTTTGACTAATTGCTTGGAGAGGGGTTTTTTGTATGGGGAAATTATCAACCTATCTTTTTAAAATTGCTTCACATCCACAGGAATTCGAACAGATATTTAGGTTAAATCATGAAACATTTGCAGAGGAAATTCCACAGCATGATAAAAATGAGCAAGGGCTGTTAGTAGATGCCTACCACGAACAGAATACATATATTATTGCTTTGAAGGAACAAGAGGTAATCGGAATGATTTCTCTTGCGGATAAACGCCCATTCTCCTTAGATAAAAAACTTGGGGACATTGGTGCTTATCTGCCTAACCAAATGAACATCAATAAACTTTGTGAAATACGGCTGCTGTCTGTCAAGAAACAATACAGAAAAACAAAGGTGTTTATCGGCTTACTGCAAATGCTGCATCATATTTTTAAGGAGAATGGGTATGAGGGAGCAGTCATAAGCGGTATTTTGCGAGAAGAAAAGCTGTATCGACATATCGGCTTTATGCCTTTTGCACATCAGGTAGGAAGTACCGGTGTAATTTATCAGCCGATGTATATAACGAAGGATCATATCCTATTGACAGAGAAGCTTCTCCCATCAGCAGTATCGTTTTTACCTGGACCTGTTCGTGTATCAGATGAAATTCTTAATACACTCGGAAGTCAAGCCTTCTCGCACCGTGATGCTGCCTTTATAGACCTGATAAGGCGCGTTCAAGCGGACTTGACACAAATGACACAAGCGAAATATGTACAAATTATGATTGGTACAGGAACACTTGCTAACGATGCTGTCGCAGCGCAACTGGCATTATTAAAAGGGAAGGGACTAATTTTGAGCAACGGAGAATTTGGCGAACGCTTAGTTAATCGAGCAAAAAGGTATCAATTACAATGCCGAATAGTAAGAAAGACTTGGGGTGAGGCTTTTACAGAAGCAGAGCTGGCTGCAGAACTAGATTCAGAAATTGATTGGATATGGTATGTACACTGTGAGACTTCAACTGGCACTGTCAATGAGATTGAAAGGATAACAAGGGCAATAGGTGGAAAACCGGTAAAACAGGCTGTGGACTGTATAAGTACGATAGGAGCACTGCCTGTCGACCTAAAAGATGTATACTTGGCAACAGCGGTGAGCGGCAAAGGCATGGAATCGATTTCAGGATTAGCATTCGTGTTTCACAATCATGAGATTCAGCCAAATGAACAAATTCCGCCATATATAGATTTAGGCTTATACTACCTTCATAATAGTGTGCCATACACCCATTCATCGTCATTGCTAAGTGCCCTTGGGAAAGCGTTAACAAAAGACTTTACGAAAAAATACAGCGATGTTGCCAAGATGTATGCATACACTTATAAAAGATTAACAGGCTCGCAGTTCAAGTTATTGCCAAAAGAACAGCAATATTCCTCTCCGATTATCTCTATTATTCTTGATAAGCAGATATCAAGTATTGAAATTGGTGAGTGGCTGAAAAGACAGGGTTATTATCTTCATTACCAAAGCAGTTATTTACAAGAACGAAATTGGATTCAAATTTCCATGTTAGGAAATGTATCGCTTACCGAAATACACGATATGCTCGATTTATTTGAGGCGATGTGTTTATATTTACGGAGTTTACAGGATGAAAACAAAGAGATATTGGTGGAATAAGGATAAATAAACTTGAAAATTTGTATAATTTAGCTAATTATGAATGTTTTTATTATGCATTTATGACAATGACTTTTTTTATTTAGGAAGATAATATTCTTTAATAACAAAAGATGTTATATTTATTAACATGGTAGGTTTTGGATTATGAATAAAAAGCTCTCGGGTTGCAGTATAAGGAGGTCTCGTAATATGTCATCTGATGAGTATTCTGTCTTAGAAACTATTGCAGCAAGTGAGCCAGGTGGTTATTTAGCCACAATTATTGATGTTACAGGTTCTGCCTATCGAAAGGAAGGAACAATGATGTACTTTTCTGGTGATAATCAGGAAAGGGGTTTATTAAGCGGCGGTTGTGTAGAACAAGATATAGTAGCAAGAATAGAAAGTTGGGAAACAGGAATAGCTTCTGCTTCCGTTAATTATGATATGCGTTCTGAGGATGATTTATCATGGGGGCAAGGAGTTGGCTGTGACGGGAGCATAACTGTACTGATGGAAGAACTCGATGATAAAGCTATGAATAATCTGAAAATCGTAAAGAATTGGCTGGATAATGGCCTAACAGTTGAACATATAAAGGTGCTTAAAGAGGATTTAAGTTCTCAAGCCTCCTTTTTTATGAATGAAACAGGAGAACGAGTTGGTAATTGGGAGGCTTTTGACCTTGCCGCTTTTCCAGAAAAAAGGCTTACTCCAAAAAATGATGGTGGGTATTATTTTCGGCAAACCTTTCGGGCACAGCCGCGCCTGATTATTTATGGTGCAGGTCCTGATGCAAGACCAGTTGCGGATATTGCTAAAAAAGCTGGTTTTCATGTTATTGTTGCAGATTGGCGACCGGCTTTATGTAATAATAAACATTTTCCAGATGCAGATATGCTCGTTATTGGCAATCCTGTTGAGCTTATGGAAGATTTCCAGGCAGGAAGTATGGATTATATTGTAATCATGACGCATCACTTTCAAAAGGATAAAGAGCTATTAAACTATTTGCTTGAGAGGGAATATGCTTTCGTCGGTATTTTAGGGTCGAAAAAGAGAGCGGATCGCTTGTTGGAACAAAAAACTAAACCACTGTGGCTTCATTCTCCAGTTGGACTTGGTATAAATGCAGAAGGACCAGAACAAATTGCCATAAGCATTGCAGCACAGTTAATCGCTGTTAAAAACAATAAAGTCCGCACTTTAGGGCTAAATGGATGAATGTGATTTACTTGGCAGCAGGGCAAAGCAAACGAATGGGCTGCAAAAAAATTACCATGCCAGTTAACGGAGAAGCCTTAGGAATGAAGGCATTACGAACAATTCTTACTGTTCCGTCTGCATATGTGTTTGTTGTCGTTAATAAGCAAGATACATTGGAATGGATTTCCGCAGATATAAAGGAAAGGCTTTTAAATGGCTGTGGTGAAATTGTCATAGCAGAAAAAGCAGATAAAGGGCAGTCCTACTCTTTAAGGGCAGGAATCAGGCAAGCAATCGAGCGTAATGCTTCCAATGTAATGATTTGTTTGGCTGATCAGCCTTTTATCACAACAGATATGCTGAGGCTCATTCGTTCTACACCAATAAAGGGAGAGAAAAAATACGTCGCTTGTGTTCATAATGGCATGATAAAACCGCCAGTAGTTCTTTCATCGTCCTTATTTCAACAGGTCCTATTGTTAACTGGTGACACGGGGGCAAAAAAAATCCTACAGAACAAAGACGTAAAAGGAACAGAGCTTGCCTTAACGGATGATGAGTTATTTATTGATATCGATACAATAAAGGAATATCAGCGATACTGTGTAAAACAGGAAGGGAGGGACTTAAGATGAGGAATTCACAAAATATAGAGCAGCCAATTGTTGATATACCCGTTACTTTAGAAGATGTATTTTCGTTACAAAGAGAAGAAAGTGTATTTGTTGCTGGTGGAACTATGTTGCAATTAAATTGGGAATCAGGACAGCATAAACCAAGTCATTTAATTAGCTCCCATAAGCTTGATAGATTAAAAGGTATAACAGAACACACGTTAAACGGAGAAAACTATTTGCGTATTGGCTCATCTACCCTTCTGTCTGAGTGTGTTTCTGACGTAAATATTCAGAAAAAAGCGAAAATTATAACAGAAGCATGCTCAAAAATCGCCGCGCCTGCTGTGCGCAACAGAGGAACAATAGGAGGAAATGTCTGCAGTAGAGTCGGTGATTCCATTCCCGCACTGCTTGTATTGGATGCCAAGCTTGAGTTTTTTAATGGTACTTCCACATATATTGTCGCGATGTCTGAATGGCTGCAGGAAAGCCAATTGGCAGGTCCACCTCTTTTACTAAGTATTCTCATTCCGTGTGAAAAGGGGTGGAAGAGCCGTTCGTTTTTTCAAAAGATAGGCAGAAGGGAAAGCTTTACGGCTGCCATTGTTTCTACTGCTGGCTATGTGAAGCTGGAAAATGAAATCATCACAGATATCAAGCTGGCGATTGGAGGAGGAGCTCATCTTTCGCAAAGGCTCGCAGACGGTGAGGCATATTTACTTCATAAGGAATACAAAAATGTGAATTGGCAAGAGCTTCGAGCACTGCTTGAAACGAGCTTCCAATCATATTCTGATCCGTTTGTTACAGACAGCTACAGAAGGAAAGCAGCTGCCAACATTATCACCGCCAATATTCTGCATATCCTAAAATGTGAGAAGGGAGGAGAAGCTGAAGATGCATTTAACTAGAGAAAGCTCAGGTGAGAGATGGAAGGCGAGAAGGGACGGCTTACAGAAGGTGACAGGAGAATTAAAGTATCTCACAGATATGTCTTTTCCTAACATGCTGTATGGAACAGTGCTCCGCAGTGAACATGCTTATGCAAAGATAACCAGTATTGATACGACAGAAGCCAAAAAACTTCCTGGTGTTAAAGCTGTTTTAACAGCTGAAGATGTTCCTGGTTTAAATGGCTTTGGAATTGTGATCCAGGATCAGCCGGTATTTTGTCATGATGTGGTCAGATACATTGGCGATGCAATTGCGGCTGTTGCAGCAGTTACGATTGAGATAGCCGAAAAAGCAGCAGCTCTCATTAAAGTTAACTACTCTCCCCTTCAGCCCATTACAGACCCTGAAGACAGTTTGAAGGAGGAAACAGTTAAGCTGCATGATAATGGAAATCTACTTCATAAGGCAGTTTTTGAAAAAGGCGGAAATATGGAGGCAGCTTTTGCAGCTTGTACTTATACTTTAGAAGAAGTTTACTATACTCCAAGACAAATGCATGCCTATATGGAGACAGAAGGCGGAGTCGCTGTTCCTGAAAACAACGGGATGTGTGTTTATGCTCCAACACAGCATGGGTTTAAGGATCAGAGTCAGCTTGCCAGAATCTTGAATATACCTGATAGCAATATAAGGGTTATATCAAGTCCGATAGGAGGTTCATTTGGCGGCAAGGACGAATTAAACATTCAGCCATATATTTGTCTGCTTGCAATGGTGACAGGGCAGCCAGTGAAAATTCACCAGTCACGAAGAACTTCTGTTAAGGCAGGGTTAAAACGACATCCAATGAAAATAACCATGAAAACAGGTGTGGATGAGGAAGGGAAAATCCTTGCCCATAAGGTGCGCATCTTGGCGGACACAGGAGCATATGCAACATTAGGACCAGCTGTCCTTGATTTCTCTGTTGAGCATAGTGCAGGGCCCTACATGATGGATAATATCCAGGTAGAAGGCTATTCTGTCTATACAAATAATGGTGTTGCTGGTGAATTTCGTGGGTTTGGCGGCAATCAAGTAACTTTTGCTCTTGAAAGTCAAATGGAAAGAATCGCAGAAGCCATAAATATGAGCAGTACGGAGCTTCGCAAAAGGAACTTGCGAAAAACAGAAGATCCTGGCCCAGTCGATCAGCCGATAGTCCCTACTGCAGGTGCCCGGCATGTTTTAGATGAAATTCTGAAGTCGCCTGTTTTGCAGGATTGCTCTAGCGTAGTGGATGAAAATCGGCCATTTGTTCTTAAGGGAAGAGGCTACAGTATAACGATGCATGGCGGTGGTCTTGGTTATGGGAGATCAGACCCTTCTGGTGCAAGGTTATCATTAAATGAAGATGGAAAGCTCGACATTTCTTTTGGGTTTGAAGAGTGTGGTCAAGGGCTGCTGTCCACAATTGAAATGATTATGACAGAAGCCTTTAACTGTTCTCCAGATGATATTGAAATAACGATTGGCGATACAGCAAAAGTTCCCCATTCCGGTTCCTCTACTGCTTCCAGAGCTACAAATATGGTATGGACCGGCGTTAATAAGCTGAAAGGGGAATGGTCAGAACAAATACTTGCCTTTGTTTCAAAACAATCTAATGTTGCGAAAGAATTGCTGAAGACGGGTGTTGGCGGTGTTTGGCAGTATAAGGGTAATGTGCCTGAAACCCTTGTAATGACATATAAACAGATTGCAGACACAATTGAAAAACGCCCACTTGTCACTGTTAGTTATCACTTTCCGACAACGTCAAAAAGCATTGATGGAGGGCATTACCTTTATACCTTTGCAGCAGCAGCAGCAGAAGTGGAAGTCGATGTGTTGACTGGCAGAGTCTATGTTAGCAGGCTAGACCATGCAATAGCTGCAGGTCCAGTTGTTAATCCAATGGGGTATTTAGGGCAAATTGAAGGTGGAGGCAGCATGGCGCTTGGTTTTACAATCATGGAAGATGCTGTCATGGAAAACGGCAGGTATATGACAGAAAATCTTGATTCCTATTTAATTCCGACGATTCTTGATATTCCAAGGCAAACAAATGTCACAGCAATTGAACAGTTAGAAGCTGGCGATGACTTTGGACCAAGAGGAGTAGGCGAAATAGGCACGGTTGCTGTCGCTCCTGCGATTGTTGCGGCGATTCATGATGCTACCGGCCATTGGGTTAATAAGCTCCCAATTAACTCAGAGGAAATGATGGGATACGCCATAACAAGAATAAATAAGGATGTCACAAACGCATGGATGGGAGGAACCTCTTTATGAAGGAGCAACTGAAAGCAGAGAAAAGGATCAAATTTCATGTGAATGGACAGTTGGTCGATATTGCTGTTCCTGCCACTTACCGGCTTGTGGACATTCTAAGACAGGAGTTAAGCTTGACTGGAACGAAGGTTTCCTGTGAAGTAGGCAGATGTGGTGCGTGCTCTGTCATATTGAATGGAAAGCTTGTTAACTCCTGCCTTGTTATGGCCTATCAGCTGGAGGATGCAGATATTCAAACAATTGAAAGTGTTAGCGCAGAAGCATTGCATCCAATCCAAGAGGCCTTTTTACAAGGAGGTGCACTACAATGTGGGTATTGCACACCTGGGATGATTATGGCGTTAAAAAGCTTGCTAGATGAAGAACAGCAGCCAACAAGAGAAGAGGTGCTGCAGGGACTTTCGGGTAATTTATGCAGATGCACAGGCTATGAAGGTATATTGCGTGCAGTTGACATCTTGCAAAACAAGCAAAATTAACAGCTGACAGTAGGAAAGGCGGACGCATATGTATACATTAGCAGATATAAACAAAATGGATAAGGAACAGTTCATCGAAAGTATCGGCTGGGTTTTTGAGCATACTCCATGGATTGCGAGTAAAGCATGGGAATTATTGCTTCCCATACATTCGCTTAATCGATTACATGAGGTCATGGTGCAGGTAGTAAAGGAAGCATCACAGGACGAGCAACTGAAGTTAATCAGAGCACATCCTGATTTAGGCGGCAGAATCAAAATGACTGATTCCTCTGTGAAGGAGCAGCAGGGAGCAGGTCTGGATCAGTTGTCAGAAGAAGAATTCGAACGTTTTCTGCAGCTTAATAATAAGTATCGAGAAAAATTTGATTTCCCTTTTATTCTTGCTGTGAAAGGGCATACGAAAGACACTATTTATCATGATATGGAAAGAAGGCTGAAGCATTCAAAAGAAGAAGAGTTTGCTGCAGCATTATCACAGATTTTCAAGATTTCCTTCATAAGGCTTGAGGGTATCGTTAAAGACCCGCTTGAAGCATAAAACGTTAGGAGGCAGGAGATGAGAACAGGGATAACAACACATGTTTTAGACTTGATTCAAGGATTGCCGGGAAGCAATATACTTGTTGAGTTGTGGCAGTACAAAGGTAAGGAGCGATTGCTTTTATCGAGTGCCAGAACAAATGATGATGGCAGGGTGGAACAGCCGCTATTGCACGAATTGGTTCCTGGAGAATTTGAATTAGTGTTTCATTTAAAAGACTATTGGCAAAGCACGAAAACAGCTAATGTTTTATTCGAAACTGTACCAATTCGGTTTCATGTAAAGGTGGGAGAGCCACATTATCATATACCTCTTCTTTTGTCAGCATGGGGTTATCAAACATACCGAGGAAGCTGATAGATTTACAACCATAAAAATACAGCATTTTTACTGAGAGGATGAAGCTGATGAAAATGTTTGATGTGGTCATAAAGAATGGAAATGTTGTGTTTGAAAATAAAGTGGAAATGGTTGACATTGGCATTAAGGCTGGGAAAATTTTAGAGATTGCTAAAGAAATAGATTGTAACAATACAGCAGAAACAATCGACGCTGCTGGCCTGCATGTTTTTCCAGGGCTTATAGACACACATGTTCACTTCAATGAACCAGGCAGAACCGAATGGGAGGGCTTTGAAACAGGTAGTAAAAGCTTGGCAGCTGGCGGTGCAACTACTTTTTTTGACATGCCGTTAAACAGTCATCCACCAACTATTGACTTGAAAGGCTATGAGCAAAAGGATGCTTTAGGTAAACAGAAATCTCTTATTGATTATAAGCTTTGGGGTGGCCTTGTTCCTCAAAATTTGGAGAGGTTGGAAGAGCTGGACGTTGCTGGTGTCATTGGGTTTAAGGCATTTATGTCCAACAGCGGGATAGACGATTTCAAAGCTGCAGATGATAAAACATTGTATGCCGGAATGAAGAAAATAGCAGCGCTTGACAGTATTCTTGCTGTTCATGCAGAAAGTGATATTATTACAGAGGAATTAGGGAAGCTGATTGAAAATGAGGATGGTCATTCCTTTTCCGCATCTCGGCCGATTTATTCTGAAATAGAAGCAGTAAATCGCATTCTCTCCTATGCAGAAGCAACGAAATGCAAGGTTCATATTGTACATATTAGCAGCAGTGAGGTATTAGAACCGATACTAGCTGCCAAAAAACGGGGAGTGGACGTGTCTGTGGAAACTTGCCCTCACTACTTATCATTGACCGTCGATGATTTGGATAAACTCGGGGCAGTTGCCAAATGTGCGCCGCCTTTAAGAACAGCCCAAGAAGTAGAGGGTCTTTGGCAGGCTATTAAAGCAAAAGCAATTGACATAATCGGATCAGATCATTCGCCTTCATTAGAATCAATGAAAAAAGGCAGTTTGTCCGCGGCTTGGGGGGGGATTTCAGGCTGTCAATCGACATTAACTGTAATGCTTGAAGAGGGATATTGGAAAAGGGAGGTAGCACTTTCCATTATCGCTAGCCTAACAAGCAGTAATCCTGCGAAACGCTTCGGATTGTACCCGCAGAAAGGGAAAATTGGAGCTGGAAGTGACGCAGATCTTTGCTTAGTTGATTTAAAAAGGGAGTTTACATTAAAAAAAGACGACCTTTTTTATCGAAATAAACAAAGCCCTTATATTGAAAAAACATTTAGGGGGAAAGTGACGAGGACTATCCTAAACGGGAAAACGGTTTATAACGAACTAGTTTAGTAGGTTTATAGGTAAATAGCTTACTGTTAAAGAGTGTACTGCACTCTTTTTTATTTTGCTTATAAACATTTGTATGTAGTAAAAACCGAACTATATTTCGAAGGTATTTAAAAAATGTTCGTTATTTTTTCGAAAAAACCTTGAAATATATACATGAATTACGTTATTATGCTCAATAAAGGAACGAAAGTTTGAGGGGGATGATAAAATGTTCGGAGCTCCAACTTCCAAACATACGAAAAAAATAATGCTTCTTGGTGCAGGAGAGTTAGGTAAAGAAGTCATTTTAGAGGCACAAAGACTTGGAGTAACGACCATTGCTGTTGACCGTTATGAAAATGCGCCGGCGATGCAGGTTGCCCATCGTTCATATGTGGTAGACATGCTAGATGGACAAGCATTGAGAGAAGTAATTATTAGTGAAAAGCCGGATTTTATCGTACCTGAAATAGAAGCAATCGCAACAGAAGTACTTGTGGAACTGGAAAAGGAAGGCTTTAACATCATTCCAACAGCTAATGCCGTTCATTTGACAATGGATAGAGAAGGAATCAGAAGATTGGCAAGTGAGAAATTGAATGTGCCGACAGCGAAGTATGAGTTTGCAGATAGTTTGTCAGAATTAAAGACTGCAGTTGCGCATATTGGTGTTCCTTGTGTCATAAAACCACTTATGAGTTCGTCAGGAAAAGGACAAACCATTTGCAAAAGTGCAGACGAAGTTGAAAATTCATGGCAAGAAGCGGTTGAAGGTGGACGTGGCAGGAAGACAAGGGTTATCGTCGAGGAGTTCATCACCTTCACCTCTGAAATCACGCTGCTTACCGTTCGTTCAGTGAATGGAACACACTTTTGTCCGCCGATAGGCCATATTCAAAAGGACGGTGATTATATAGAATCATGGCAGCCACATCAAATGACAGCAGATCAATTGAAGCAAGCTGAATTAATTGCCAAACAAATTACGGATGAACTTGGCGGCTACGGGCTATTCGGTGTTGAACTTTTCCTTACAGACAAAGGTGTATATTTCAGTGAAGTTTCTCCAAGACCACACGACACTGGTATGGTGACGATGGCCACACAGGAGTTGTCTGAATTTGCCCTTCATGTTCGTGCTGTGCTTGGGTTGCCAATTCCACACATCAGGCTGAATTCAAAAGGTGCGAGTAAAACGCTTAAGGCTTTAGCAGATAATAGCGATTATGAAATTTGTGGTGTCGAACAAGCACTTGCTTCACCTGACAGCCAAATCCGGATATTTGGGAAACCAAAAGCAACGGTTGGAAGACGCTTAGCTGTTCTTCTTCAAAGAGGAGAAACAGTAGAGGAAGCTCTTGAAAATGCTCGTGAGGCTTTCGCAAAGCTCTCTATTTTTTATAAGAATTAAACTTTGAAATGTATCCATCTATGAAAAAACTAGAACTTAAAGCAGGGAGACTACTATGAAAACAAAAAATCGTTGGCTAATTGCCCTTTCAGCAGTTGGCATCCATATTTCCATTGGATCTGTTTATGCATGGAGTGTGTTTACTAAGCCTCTAGAAGAAACATATCATTGGAGCTTAACAAGTATCTCTTGGACTTTCAGTATCGCTATTTTATTTCTAGGTCTTTCCGCAGCCTTTTTAGGGCATTTTGTGGAGAAGTTTGGACCAAGAGCTGCAGGAACACTTAGTGCCGTATTGTTCGGAATTGGGATGGCAGGTTCAGGCTTTGCTGCAAGCATCGAATCCTTACCGCTCCTTTATATTACTTATGGAGTATTTGGGGGCATTGGTCTTGGTGTAGGTTATATAACTCCTGTATCAACCTTGGTAAAGTGGTTTCCAGATAAGCGTGGCTTAGCAACAGGGTTAGCAATTATGGGCTTTGGTTTTGCTTCAATGGTGAGCAGTCCGATTATGAATAAGTTAATCGGAACTGTTGGAATACCTTCGACTTTTTATATTTTAGCAATTGTATATTTTGTTATCATACTAGCTTCAGCTCAATATTTAGCGCCGCCACCAAAGGATTATGTTCCGGCAGGCTTCCAAAAAGCTATTGAATCAGGTAAAGCTTTTACAAAAACAGACTTATCACAGCTAACAGCTAATGAAGCAATTAAAACAAAAAGATTTTGGGCTTTATGGATTATGCTGTTTATTAATATAACGTGTGGTATAGCCATCCTCGCTGTAGCATCACCAATGGGGCAAGAGCTTGCTGGAATGTCCGTTACAGGTGCAGCTCTATTAGTTGGCATCATGGGTGTCTTTAATGGCGTTGGAAGAATAGCTTGGGCTTCTGTATCCGATTATATCGGCCGCCCGAATGTATATACATTGTTTTTTGCGATTCAGATTGCAGCCTTTTTTGTTTTGCCTCATTTACAAGAGGCTGTATCGTTCTCTATAATAGTATTTATCATTATGTCTTGCTACGGTGGAGGGTTTGCATCCATCCCTGCCTATATTGGAGATATGTTTGGTACAAAACAGCTTGGTGCCATTCATGGTTATATTTTGACAGCATGGTCTGCAGCAGGTATAGCAGGTCCAAGATTTGTTTCATGGATAAGAGATACGACAGGGAGCTATGAAGAAACATTAACTGTATTTTCATGTATGTTTATCGTTTCTCTGGCAATCTCGTTATTAATCCGTTTAGATATTAAAAAAATTAAGCTAATGAACAAAGAAATTAACGGGGGCAATAGTATTTAATAGGTTGGGGGCTGCCCCTGACCTTTTTTTTAGTTTATCCTCCTATGAATGGAGATTTGTTTGCATGGAAAACTTTAATGCTCAGTTTGTCATTTCCTTCCTTATTATCGCTTTAGGCTATTGCTTAAAGAAGTGGAATATTCTAAAGGAAAAAGACGGAGAAGCAATGGCACGGATCATTTTTAATGTAACTTTGCCATGTTTAATCATTGTAACCTTTCACAGTATTACCATTGATTCCTCGCTAATGATGCTGGTTGTACTCGGGTTTGTGTACGGAATTATTGTTGCTATTGTAGGATTATTCATTTTCAGGAAAGAAGCAAGACGGGATAAAGGGATGCTTGGCATGCTTATTCCAGGTTTTAATATCGGACTTTTTGCTTACCCCTTTGTGCAAGGAATTTGGGGCGAGGTAGGTATAAAGTACTTCGGAATGTTTGATATCGGTAATGCCATTATTACATTTGGCGTCAGTTACTTAATCGGCAGTTATTATGCAAAAGAGGATGTTGTGCTTAACTTTAAGCATGTAGCCGGAAAAATGGGCAAATCCATTCCGTTAATGACATATTTAATCATTTTTATTATCAATATTACAGGCTTGCCTTTGCCAGGGACAGTCATCGACATCACCTCGGTTATATCAAAAGCAAATATGCCGCTATCCTTACTGCTTCTCGGAATCTATTTAAACTTCTCCTTTAAAAAAAGCTACTGGAAAGGAATCGGCAGAGTTCTTGGTATCCGCTATGGGGTTGGCTTGTTTTTTGGATTATTAGGATTCTTTCTCCTGCCAGCCGATGACATGTTCCGCTATACTGTTTTAATCGCACTGATTCTGCCAATGGCCACCTCTGTTTTACCTTATAGCGTCGAATTCAAATACAATCAACGATTCGTCGGCACAGCCGCAAACCTGTCTATATTGATTAGCTTTGTCCTGTTGTGGGTTATTGGTAATATGATTGTTTAACAAACAAAAAAAAGAGTTTCCTGACACAGGATAACTCTTTTACTTTGTTATAAAATTCTCCGTATAATATGGCTGTTCGTCCTCGTTAAAGGCTACCCCAACACCTAAATAAGTGAATCCTTCTTGTAGGATATTCTCCCTATGTCCGAGAGAATTCATTAAGCCTTCATGTGCAAAAATACTGCTGTATTGCCCATAAGCAAGATTTTCCCCAGCCATTGTATATTTAATACCATCATCAAGCATACGGTCAAAGGGCGATTCACCATCCAAGTTTGTATGGTCAAAATAATTATTAATAGCCATATCCTCACTATGCTTTTTGGCAGTTACCTTCACAGTATCCTCCCAAGTCAAAATACCAAGGTCGTTATTGACCCTGCTTGCATTCGTTAAGTCAAACAGCTGGTATGCAAAGCCTTCCTCTAGCTCTTTGCTACCATCTGTATAAAAGTCTTTTTTGCTGTCTTCTAATGTTTCTGTAACAATCTGCATGGCAGTAACCGTATTATTCTCATGCTTATCGAAGAAAACAGTGACATAATTGCCATCCAACTTAAATACCTCATAATCTCGGTCATCCGGGAGCTTATAGCGCACAAAGCCTTTTGTCAGCTCATCAAGAGGATCACCTAATGACTTCAAGACACTGTCCTTACTGCTACCACGTTTTATACCATCTGTTGATGAAATTAAATCCTGACTCGTATAAAGTGCAGCGACTTTATTATTGGAATCATAGCCGACCATTACAAAATTTTGATAGTTTTCGTGGTATGTATTCCATGATATTCCGTACTCATTCATAGACACACGCTGCGGCTTGCCTTGATGCTTCTCAACAGATTCCTTTGTATCACCCATTTGGATATTATAAATTGAAAATGTTTGCTCGGAAGGAGTTTCTAACTGAGGTTTTTCTGCCTGCTTTGTTTGCTGGTCAGATTCAGCAGAAGTATTCCAGTCAGGAAGGACATCTTGTGTCTCTTGAAAAAGCTCTTTACCTTGTGTTATTAGGTTTTCAAAAAAGTCTACAGCATCCTGTGCATTCACTTCTGTTTTCATATAATCAATAGCTGAAGGAATGGATTCAGCGCCTGTTTTATGTTGTATATATTGCACACCGGCATAAACGATTAAACAAAGTAACGCCAGCTTAAAAAGTCTTCTCAACAAATTTCCCTCCATTCATTTACATGATTGCCGTATTTAAGCTAAAACATAAGCGGAATATTAATTATTCGCCTTATATTGAGTATAAAAACTCATAAAAGAGGGGAATAGTTCATAAAAAGTATAGCATTTTCCTTGCACTGATTCATCTTTTGACATAGAGGAAAAATCTTCTTGTTTCTATCTTTGCAAATATATTTCAACAAACGGAGTGTGTAATATTGATGTAATTTACACGTAATGGGCTAGGAGAGAAAAACATGCTATAATGGTGAAGTAACAAAAAGCATGGATATGGTTTCCAAGCTATAAAGTGCTACATATTAGTGATGCAGTATCGTTTTAAATGATATTTTGTTTAAGATTAATTTTGAAAGGGCATTACTAACGTGAACAGTACTAAAGGAGGCTACAATATGCATTTAGTTAGAGCCGATATTGATCAGCTTTTGCAGGATACGCTGGATATGGCAAGCGGTATCAGTAAATGGGACATCAAGAATATTGAGATTGATGATCTATTAGAAGATACAAAAAACTGGAATTAAATTTTTCTGATAAAGTCTAAATCACTTTTGAAAAGACGATGCTTCTTTTCCGAACTGATTTAGATTTTTTTGTGTGCGAAATAATTAACTAAATTTATAAAATATTATGAATAATTGCAGGGATTTTTCTTCGTTTGCCGAAACAATAAGATAACTATAGAAAAAAGGAGATGGAATAGTTGGGGACAAGCAATTTAAATGCCATTCAAACAAAAACGAAGGAAATTTTGGAGGAATCCTTTGCGATTTTAGAACAATATTTGCAATTAGAAACGGTATCCGCACAAAGTAAGGCGATTCCGGAAACAGTAAGTTATATTTCTTCAGTAATAAAAGACTTTGGTGGGGAAGTGCAGGTTTTGGATGATCTTGGAGGAAACCCTGTTGTTTATGGATTTTTCCCTGCTGGGGAAAAAGGTGATGCCTCCAAAACACTTTTATATTACAACCATTATGATGTGCAGCCAGCAGAGCCGCTTAGCGAATGGGTAACAGAACCATTTTCACCTGCTGTTTATGACGGAAAGCTGTTTGCAAGGGGAGTTTCTGATAATAAAGGTGATACTATTGCAAGGCTGACTGCACTTAAGGTTCTCCACGAAACAGAAGGAGGCTTGCCTTGTAATGTGAAGTTTTTGATTGAGGGCGAAGAGGAAATTGGCAGTCCTAATTTAACACCTTATTTGGAAAAGTATGCGGAATTGTTTGAGGCAGATGCATGCATATGGGAATTCGGTGGCAAGGATGAACAGGAGCGAATCAGCATGGTTGCTGGAATTAAAGGAATGGCCTATATGGAGCTGACAGCAGTTGGTGCAGATATAGATATGCATTCTTCCGTTGGTGCATATGTAGATAATGCAGCATGGAGACTTGTTCATGCGTTAGCGTCGATGAGAAATGATCAGAATGAGATTATTGTGGAGGGCTTCTTTGATGGCATCACTCCACCGACAGAACTTGAGGAGGAAGTGGTTAAGTCATTGCCATTTAGTGAAGAGGCTGTTCAGGAACTCTATGGTCTAAAAAGACCGTTAATAACGAATGGTTTAGGACAAGACCCTCGATATGCCATGGTGTTTGAGCCGACAATGACAATTTGTGGAATGGAAAGCGGCTATACAGGAGAAGGAGCGAAAACGGTGTTACCAAAAAGTGCAAAGGTAAAGCTTGATTGCCGTCTCGTTCCAGGGCAGGATCCGAATTATATTTTTGAGAGTGTGGAAAATCACTTGAAAAAGCATGGTTTCCATGATGTGTCCGTAAAATTAATCAATGGTCAAAAGGCATATCGTTCCGATTTCAGTCATCCATTTATCAGCCATGTGAAAAACACAGCGAAAGAAGTTTATAATCGTGATGTAGTCCTTGCACCAAATTCAGCAGGCACAGGTCCAATGTTTGACTTTGGCAGGGTGCTGAAGCTGCCGATTGTCAGTACTGGAGTGGGCTGGGTCGGAAGCAAGGCGCATGCACCAAATGAAAGCATTCGTTTAAAGGATTATGAAGAAGGTATTGTGTATATGGCTCAGATGCTCAAAGGCTTTCCAGCAGCGTTAGAAGCAGAAAAGTTAGAGCTGTAAAAATCGTATACAAAAGAAATATATGAGAGTATCAGGCTCACATATATTTCTTTTTCTTATCTCCGTGTATTGACTGACTAAATGGAAAACTTTTAAAAAAATATCAGCTTACCTCTTTCCCTCCTGAAAAGTTACGTTATAATAGATAGAAATAATAATTTACATATGAAGGAGTTTTCAACGTGAGTGAACAAACAATCACAGTAACATTAGCGACAGAAAAAAAACCGAAGCCAGATCCAAGTAAATTGGAATTCGGAAAAGTATTTACAGATCATATGTTCATGATGGATTATACTGTAGAGAATGGCTGGCATAATGCAGAAATCCTGCCATATCAGCCAATCACGTTAGATCCTGCTTCAGTTATTTTCCACTATGGTCAAGCAGTATTCGAAGGTATGAAGGCATACTTAACGGCAGAAGACAAAGTATTGTTATTCAGACCTGAAAAGAATATGGAGCGTCTTAATAAATCGAATGAGCGTCTTTGCATTCCTGATATTGACGAAGAATTTGCGCTTGAAGCATTAAAACAGCTGATCAACGTTGATAGAGATTGGATACCAACTGGTGAGGGAACATCCCTTTATATTCGTCCATTTGTTATTTCTACACAACCATTCTTAGGGGTTGCTGCTTCAATCAGTTATAAATTTATGATCATTCTTTCTCCAGTTGGATCATACTACAAAGAAGGGGTTAAACCTGTAAAAATCTTTGTTGAAAACGAGTATGTTCGTGCAGTTGCAGGTGGAACAGGATCAGCAAAAACAGCTGGAAACTACGCATCAAGCTTAAAAGCACAACAAATCGCTACACAAAAAGGTTATTCTCAAGTTCTTTGGCTTGATGGTGTCGAAAAGAAATATGTTGAAGAAGTTGGGGCTATGAACGTCTTCTTCAAAATCGGTGATGAAGTAGTAACACCCGTATTAAACGGAAGCATCCTTGAGGGTGTAACGAGACGCAGTGTTCTTGACTTGTTGAAGCACTGGAATATTCCAGTGGTAGAACGCAAAATTTCTGTTGAGGAAATTTTTGAAGCTTCTAAGAATGGCGAGCTGAAGGAAGCGTTCGGAACAGGTACAGCAGCAGTAATTTCTCCAATTGGTGAGTTCCTATGGAATGAAACATCCATTACGTTGAACAACGGAGAAACAGGTGAGCTTGCGAAAAAAATCTATGATACTTTGACAAATATCCAAAACGGAAGAGAAGAAGATCCGTTCGGCTGGACAGTGGAAGTATAATTCATAAAAAAATGATGGTGCTAAATGGCACCATCATTTTTTTTATGAATTTGGTGTTTCCCTATATAAAGGAAGTGTACAACAGCGGAAAGCTCCGCCAGATTTAATAATTTCTGTAATGTCTACTTCAATTACAGTAAAACCGCGCTTGCGGAGCTCTGCATTAACACCTTTATTAATAGGCAAGCTAATTACTTTTTTATGGCCAATTGACAATACATTAGTGCCAAGTGTCGCTTGTTCTTCCTTCGTTACCTCAATAAGTGAATATCGTTTTTTCAACAGATCTAATTTTTGCTTTTCAATTTCTCCTGGGTAAATCAATGCATCATTTGGAGACAGGATATTAAAGACACAATCTAAATGCAAAAAGCTGTCAGTGAATGGAATGTCAACGACCTCATAATTTGGCAGTAACGTTTTTATATGCTCGATCGATTTCTTGTTTGTACGATTGCTGACACCAATATAAATGGTGGATCTGTCGATCAAAACATCTCCGCCTTCAATTTTGTCACTATTTAATTTTGTAAAGGAAATTTCCTGTTCATTCAGCCAGTTTAACAGGACATGTTCCTCGCCTTTTCGGACATCATGTCCCATTTTAGCAACAAAAGTATGGTTTCCTAATGTAAACCCAATATCCCTTGTGAAAACCTGTTCAGGAAACTGTTTTTCTGGAGGCAGAAGCACTACTTCGATTCCTTCCTTTTGCAAAACGTCAACAAAGGCCTGATGCTGCTCAGATGCTAATTTAGTATCGATATTTTCGTTTAAATATTGCTTTTGAATGTCATTTATCGGTTCTTTAATTGTCATATATAATGGAGATGTTAAAATCACTTTTTTCAATGGGTCATATTCATTATGGCTCCCAATCAAGAATTGATCATTTTTCATATTATACCTCCATTATTTTAAAAGTATTGTCAGCATATTAATATGCTGACATGTAACTTTATTTTAACAAATCAAGCGTTTAAAATAAATTTTTCAACGGCTTTCGCAACTCCATCATTATTATTAGTGTCTGTCACGTAATCCGCAATTTGCTTAATATCGTCTGGTGCGTTGCCCATAGCAATGCCAAGACCAGCGAATTCAATCATAGCAGCATCATTATAACTGTCACCCATTGCGATTACTTCTTCCCTTGTGATGCCAAGACGGTCAATTAAAAGGGATAAGCTAGTTCCTTTCGTAACACCTTTTTCGGTGAATTCTAGGAAAAATGGTTTAGAGCGCATGACACTTAATTGTTCAGAAAGCTCTGTCTGCAATACTTTCTCCACATTAACTAAAATATCCTCTTCTTTTACCATTAATACTTTAACAACAGGGTCTTTTATGTAATCAACGATGTTTGGCACGGTTTTAATCGGCAACCCGGTAATTTGTGCTTCAATATCTGTGAACGGGTTGTTCTCTTCCGTAATAATAGTATCTCCTACATATGTATGAAGCCAAACCTTTTCCCGCTTACTCAATTCAAATAATTGGTGCACAACCTCTGGAAGAAGTGTACTGCTAAAGATTTCTTCATTTGTTCGGCAATTCGTGATCTTGGCACCATTAAAAGAAAGAATATAGCTTCCATAATCAGACAAATGCAATTCCTTTGCAGTTTCCCACATCGCGTATGTTGGTCTGCCAGAAGCAAGTACTACCTTAACGCCTTGTTCTTGTGCTTTAATAAGCGCTTTTTTTGTTGCTTCAGAGACTGTGTGATCATCCTGAAGTAATGTGTCATCCATGTCTAGTACAATCATTTTATATTTCATCGTTTTCTCCTCGATATTTATTCTATCTACTTAAGAATACATGAAAATGTAAGGATATTATAGTTGAAACAATGATTTTTTTCTTTAGAAAAAAGGGATAAATTACCTTAAAAAAGTATTTGAATTATCTGAAAATTGTTGCTATAATATAAAAAAGCAAAGGGGTTGATTCAAATGGAAAAGTATTTATTAAATGCACCACAACAGTCTGAGGGAAATGTTGTTGATTCTTTATTAGCTGAAATGGTCTTGGAGAAAGCCCTTTACAATTTCCGGAAAGAGAAAATCGAGAAACAAATTGATGAAACATTGATTGCTGGAGACAAAGAAGAGTTCTTACGCTTAACAGACGAACTAAAAAAATTATCTTAATAGTTGCAACTATCGATTATATATGAAAGCATGGCCACCCAAATGTGGCCATGCTTTTTTGTTAAGAGAAGAGAATAAAATAAAAAGGACACCATAAATGGTGTCCTTACGTTATTGAGGCAATAAACTGCGCTCCACATAGCGCATTAAATGTTCATTGACTTATTCAATAGAGCTCATCGCAAGAATTAATATATCATAACCATTTAAATAAAGCAATTAATTGTTTTTTCAGAATAATCAACAGCTGTTCAAAGATTAGAAAATCACTAACATGTAAGCCCTTTTTACGGTATAATCTATGTATACTTTTTGGAGTAGAGGGTGGATAATAAATGACGAAATTATCTAAAGTTGCTGCATATATAGAAGAACATACAAATGTCCTTGCTCTTGAAATAGTAGAAGGTGTTCTTAACAGCTTGGATATAAGCATTTCAGATGAAGAGAGAAATAGTGCAATTATAATGTATAAGGAATTTTTAGGCTTTTTTGGTCAATCGCTAGCAGATCAAAAAACAGGAGTTCCTGATGATTTACTTACGTGGAGCAAACGGAATGCAGAACAGCAACTGATTTCAGGTGGGAGAATATCAGAAATTGTTATTCGATACCAGCCGACACGGAGAATATTCAATGAATTATTGACAGATTTAAGCAGTGAGTTTGGACTAGGGTTGCATGAGAATGCTTCATTAATTAATAAGGTCAATGAACTGTTGGATATAAGTTTAAATGAAACAGTATCCACTTATGAATGTCTGTCAGAAAGATATCGCAAACAAACACAGCAGGAAATGGCAGAGCTGTCAGCGCCGGTTGTGCTTGTCAAAGAAGGTGTCGCTGTATTGCCGCTTATCGGTATCATTGATTCTTACCGGGCTGCTTATATTACGGAAAAAGTAGTACCGTATATTGGGAAGCAACAGCTTGAATACTTAATTACCGATTATTCTGGTATAAAAAATATTGACACAGAAATCGCAGCATATCTTAATCAGTTAGGGGAGACTCTCTCCTTGCTTGGAATAAAAGTAATTGTTACTGGCTTGCGTCCTCAGCTTGCGCAAACGGTTGTTGAAACAAAGATGAACTTAGGCGCTATTAAGGTGTTTGGCAATTTAAAGCAAGCACTGGAATATTTGCAATAACTGCATTTGTTAAGAATAAATTATATCTTAAAAAACAAAAAGCACCCCTTTTTACAAAGGGCTGCTTTTTGTTTTTTAAAACTCGAGCTCAATTGTTTGACGAAGTGGATAAGGAAAATATAAGATGACATTACTTCATTTTTTTTACCTGTTATCAGCAATACTATATGGGTTCATAGGAAGTGTTTTCACGTAAAAACATTATGTGAATATAATTACAAAGGAGTGTTACTATGAGTAATCAATACGAAAAGCTGTTCAGCCCGTTAAAGCTAAGCAACAAATTAGAGCTGAAAAACCGTCTCGTGATGGCACCGATGACTAATTTCTCATCAAATGAGGATGGCACTGTTACAAAGGCAGAGCTTGATTATTACGCAAGACGTTCTAAAGGTGTTAGCATGGTTATCACTGCTTGTACATATGTTACAGAAAACGGCAAGGGCTTCCCAGGAGAGTTTGCAGGATATGCAGATGAATTTATCCCAAGCTTAAGAGAACTTGCTACAGCAATCAAAAACGAAGGCTCTAAGGCAATTCTGCAAATTTTCCACGGCGGCAGATCATGCCCTCCAAACCTAGTGCCAAATGGCGAGCTTGTGAGTGCAAGTGATGTAGCACAGGAAAATAATGTGGCACCACGTCCTTTAGAAGAAACTGAGATTGAAGAAATCATTGCTGCTTTTGGTGAAACAACAAGACGCGCAGTTGAAGCAGGCTTTGACGGAGTTGAAATTCACGGTGCAAACGGCTATTTGATCCAGCAATTTTATTCTCCACACACAAATAGACGTGAGGACAAGTGGGGCGGTACTGTAGAAAAAAGATTGGCATTTCCACTTGCTGTAGTTGACGCTGTGAAAAAAGCAGCTGAACAAGCAACAAATCCGTTTATTGTGGGTTATCGTTTCTCTCCAGAAGAGCCGGAAACACCTGGTTTGACAATGGAAGATACATTTACACTTATTGACGCACTTGCAGACAAAGAGCTTGATTATATTCATGCTTCCTTAATGGAATTTGCGTCTGAGCCAAGAAGAGGAGCAGACACAAGCAAATCGAGAATCGAGTGGATTGTTGAGCGTGCTAATGGGCGTGTTCCGGTTATTGGTGTTGGTAGTGTTTATACTGCAGAAGATGCAAAGAAAGCATTTGAGACAGCGGATATCGCATTGCTTGCGATTGGTCGTGAACTGATAATTGATCCTGATTTTGTCCAAAAAATCGAACAAGGCAAAGAGAATGAAATTGTTTCTGTTTTGGATAAGAATAAACAGAAGGAACTGGTTATCCCAGATCCATTATGGAATGCAATTATAAACTCTCCAGGCTGGTTCCCTGGCGTATAATGAAGCAAGCTCCCGGTAAAAACTGCGGGAGCTTTTTCGTTTGATAATACATGGCCATTGGTTAATCTGCATAAACTAAAAAGCTAGAGTAATTTTAGACAAGATACATGCTAATCTATCAGTGTTCAATTTGGACAGAAGCAATTGTTATTTAGTATCATGGAAGAAAATACATTATTTGAAGGAGGATGCAGATGAATTCTTTTAAAGATAGGAATGAAGTGAAAGAAGCAGAAAAATGGAATCTCAGTGATCTTTATGAAACAGACCAAGCTTGGAAAACGGACTTGCAGTTTGTTGAGGAAAAGGTAAAAGAGATTGCAGGCTTTAATGATAATATAAAGGATGCCGCAAGCTTGCTTGCATACTTAAAACTTTCAGAAGAAATCGGTTACATATATAGGAAGGTTTACGCTTACGGGATGCTCCTTTTAGATACAGATACACGAAATAATAGTGCCCAAAGCCTTGTTGACCAAGCAAGAACCGTTGGACAAAAATGGAGCAGTGCTAGTTCCTTTTTCATGCCTTATCTTTTAAGCCTTGAAGAAAGTCAATTAAAGGCATATATTGGTGAAAACGATGGGTTAAAGTATTTTGAAAAGGATTTATTAGAGTCGTTCTCTTATAAAAAGCATGTGTTAAGCAAAGAGAAGGAAGAAATATTATCTGAGTTAGGAGAATCACTGTCTGTGCCGAGTCAGGTGTTTGGTATGATTAATAATGCCGATATAAAGTTTGGTGAAGTGACAGATGATGCTGGCAACAAGATAGAGCTGACAAGAGGGATGTACTCTAAGCTCATAGAAAACGAAGATAGACAAAAACGGGTGGAAGCCTATAAGGCATATTACCAGCCATATGTCACCTTAAAAAATACGATTGCAGCGACCTTTTCCTCAGCAGTCAAAAACAATGTAAAAACATCGAAGTTACGCAATTATCCATCAGCACTGGAAAAAAGCTTGTTTGGTGATAGAGTTCCAAAGGAAGTCTATGAGAACTTAATTGCTGCTACTAGAGATAATCTTCAGTATATGGACGAATATATGCAATATCGCAAGAAGAAACTGGGTGTTGATGAACTTCGTGCATATGACTTAAGTGTTCCTCTTGTTGGAGAGGCTGCAAAGCAGGAAATATCCTTTGATGAAGCATTTGATATAATGCTGAAAAGCTTAGCACCACTTGGTGAAGAGTATGTTTCGGTATTGAAAAGCTTTAAAGAGAAGCGGTATTTTGATGTAAGAGAAACACCAGGGAAACGATCTGGAGCATATAATCTTGGTGTTTATGGAGTCCATCCATTTATTTTGCTTAATCACCGTGATGATCTTGACAGTCTCTTTACATTAACACATGAATGCGGCCATGGTATGCACTCCTACCTGAGTAATAAGCATCAGCCGGCGATAAGTGCAGGCTACAGCATTTTTGTAGCGGAGGTTGCTTCAACTGTTAATGAAGTTTTACTGATTCGCTATTTGTTAAAAACAGAGACAGATCCGCAAAAACGGGAGCATTTATTGAACCACTTTATTGACAGCTTTAAAGGCACGTTCTTTACACAAGTAATGTTTAGTGAGTTTGAAAAAGAGGTACATGAAAAAGCAGAAAAAGGCGAACCGCTTACATTAGATTTCTTTAATGAAACATATGAGTCTCTTTTTAAAGCATATAACGGCAGTGAATTAGTGCTTGATGAAGAAGTGAAGTATGGATGGTCGAGAATTCCTCATTTTTACCGTCCATTCTATGTTTATAAGTATGCTACTGGTTTTGCTTCTGCGATTACGATTGCAGATAGACTTTTGGAAGGCAAACAGGAAGACCTAGACAATTATTTAGAATTTCTGAAAAGCGGCAGCTCCGATTTCCCGTTGGAATTGCTGAAAAAAACCGGTGTTGATTTGACTTCACCTGAACCGATCAATCATGCCATGTCCATTTTCCATTCACTAGTGGAGGAAATGACGAAAAAAGCGTGATGATTGTTGTTAAGCCGTATACGAGTGTATACGGCTTTCTTTATAGGATGCATAAAAATAAATTATATTGCATAAAATTTTTATTGATATTTTTCGAGAATGGAGAAAAACTCAATGACAAATTGATAAAATGTCTGCACAGACGGTGGGAGTTCGCGGTTTTTCGGAACGATGATACCGACAGTCCGGCTGATTGCTGGATTTTCAATCGGCATTTTTTCTGTGAATTTTGGAACGTTCTCATAAAAGCTGCTTTCTGGCAGCAGTGTTACACCCATTCCCGCAGACACTAGCCCTTTAATAGCATCTAAATCTTCTCCCTCTGAACTGACATTCGGCAGAAAACCTTCTTGTTTACACGCATCATAAGCAATTTTTTGTAAAATATATCCCTTTGGAAACAAAACAAATGCTTCATTCCGCAAATCCTTTAAACGCAGTGTTCTTCGTTCAGACAATGGGTGATTACTCGGAAGGAGTGCAAAGATTTTTTCGGTAAATAGAATATTACCTTTTAAATCAAAATCATCTGTCGGAACTGGACCTAATAGTGCTAAATCCAAATCACGGTTTTTAACGGCATCAATTAAAAAGCTGTATGAGCCTTGTCTTAATTGAAACGTGATATTTGGATGCCTTTCCTTAAAAGCCGATATAATTGTCGGCAGCAAATGGCTGGCAAGGCTTGTCGGAAAGCCGATTTTTATTGAGCCTCTTTCTGGATCTAAATAGGCATCGATTTGTTCCTTTGCACGGTCCACTGCCTTCATAATAGCAAGAGAATGAGTTAGAAAAGTTTTACCAATTGAGGTTAACTTTACATTTCGTCCTTCTCGCTCAAACAGAGGGACACCTAATTCGTCTTCGAGATTGGCAATTTGTCTGCTTATTGCGGATTGTGCAACGTGAAGGCGTTCGGCTGCTTCTGATACATGCTCTCTTTCAGCTACTTCGATGAAATATTTCAGCTGTCGTAATTCCATTTTTTAGGGTTCTCCTCCAATTCATCTCAATATTAGATTACTTCTATCCAAATAATATATTGTATATATGAATTTGCATAGTATAATTGGGTTATCTGAACAAAAAAAAGTGTTAGAAAATCTGACAGGGGTGGTTGAAATGACGTACAACCAATTAGCTAAAGCACAAGGTCTATACCGACCTGAATTTGAACATGATGCGTGTGGAATCGGGTTATTTGCTCATATTAAGGGGATGGCAACTCACGACATCGTTTCAAAAGGACTAAGTATGCTATGTAAGCTAGATCATCGCGGCGGTCAAGGTAGCGATCCGTTAACAGGAGACGGTTCAGGATTAATGGTTCAAATACCAGATGCTTTTTTCCGCAAGGAGATAACTGATTTTGAGTTGCCTGAACGTGGACAATATGGTGTCGGAATGGTTTTCTTTTCAAAGGATGATCCTAATAGACATGAAATTGAAAATAAAATTAATGAATACATTGAGCTTGAGGGTCAGGAGCTTCTCGGCTGGAGAACAGTACCTACAGATGTCAGAAAAATCGGAAAAGTCGCTCAAAAGAGCTGTCCAGTTATTCGACAAGTTTTTATTAAAAATAATAATGGGTTAGAGAAGCTTGGTTTTGAACGCAAGCTTTATATTGTCCGTAAATTATCTGAAAATTGGGGCAAGACTGAAGAAAGGGACTTTTATTTCGCAAGTCTTTCCACAAGTACAATCGTATATAAAGGGCTTTTAACATCAGATCAAGTGGAAACATTTTATCTTGATGTGCAAGATCCAGAATTTGTTTCAGCATTTTCAATTGTGCATTCACGTTTCAGCACAAATACATTCCCAAGCTGGGAAAGAGCCCATCCAAACCGCTATTTAATCCATAATGGTGAAATCAATACACTTCGCGGTAACTTTAACGGGATGAAGGCAAGAGAGCAGCAATTCGTTTCAGAAGCTTTCGGTGACGACTTGCAAAAGGTGCTTCCGATTTTGGATGCAAACGGAAGTGACTCATCGGTATTTGATAATGCTTTAGAATTCTTTATCCTTTCAGGACGCAAGCCTGCGCATGCTGCAATGATGCTTATTCCTGAACCTTGGACAGAGAATAAGCATGTAACAGGTGAAAAAAGAGCATTTTATGAGTTTCATAGTGCAATGATGGAGCCTTGGGACGGACCAATGGCAATTACATTTACTGATGGCAATCAAATCGGAGCAATCCTTGACCGTAACGGCTTACGTCCAGCGCGTTATTATGTAACAAAAGATGATTATATTGTATTTTCTTCAGAAGTGGGAGTTATCCCTGTTGAAGAAGAAAACATTCTTTACAAGGACCGCTTAAGTCCAGGTAAGATGCTGTTAATCGACTTAGAGGAAGGCAGAATCATTTCCGACGAAGAGTTGAAAGGACAAATTGCAACAGAGCATCCTTATGAACAGTGGCTGTCAGAGGTTGTTAAACTTAAAACACCAGAAAATGAAGAAGCAGAAACGTTCCAAGACTTACTGATAAGACAGAAGGCTTTCGGTTACACTTACGAAGACATACAGAAGAACCTTTTACCAGTTGTGTTGGAAGGAAAAGATCCAATCGGTTCAATGGGGAATGATACACCGCTTGCTGTGTTGTCTGACAAATCTCAATCCTTGTTCAGCTACTTCAAGCAGCTGTTTGCCCAAGTAACGAACCCTCCAATTGATGCAATCAGGGAGCATATGGTTACATCCACATTGACATGGTTAGGTGCTGAGAGTAATCTTTTACACCCAACAGCAGAAAATTGCCATCGCATTCAGCTGCAGGGGCCAATCCTGTCAAACGGAGAAATCAGTCAATTAAAAGCAAATGAGCTTACTGGCTTTACTACACAAAGCTTTTCGGCAACATTTACAGATAATTTAGAAGAAAGTCTACAAGCTATTTTGAAACAGGCTGAAGCAGCAATAACAAATGGCGTAAGCTTGCTTGTGTTAACAGATAGAGAAATGGACAAAGATCAAAAAGCAATTCCAGTTCTTTTGGCAGTCAGTGCACTGCATCAGCATTTAATTAATAAAGGCCTTCGCTCTAAAGCTAGCATTATCGTAGAATCTGGAGAAACAAGAGAAGTTCATCACTTTGCCAGCTTAATTGGATTTGGTGCAGATGCAATTAATCCATACTTAGCATATGCGACATACCAAAAGGCAATCGAGGACGAATTACTCAACATCTCCTATGAGGAAGCTGTATCACGCTACAATCAAGTTATTACTGAAGGTGTTGTTAAAGTAATGTCCAAAATGGGCATCTCAACAGTGCAAAGCTATCGCGGCGCGCAAATTTTTGAGGCTGTCGGAATTGGGCAGGAAGTGATTGATAAATACTTTGCAGGTACTGTATCGCAATTAGGCGGAATTGGTATTGATACAATCGCTAAGGAGGCAGCAGATAAACATAATGCTGCATATACGAACACTTACGATGAAAGTTTAGATTCAGGCAGTGAATTCCAATGGAGAAAAGGCGGAGAGCACCATGCCTTTAACCCAAAGACCATTCATACATTGCAATGGGCATGCAGAAGAGCAGATTACAGCTTATTTAAGCAGTATTCGGAAGCTGCAAACGAAGAAAGACTGAGCTTTTTACGAAACTTGTTTGCTTTTTCTTCGAATCAACAATCGATTGCATTAGAAGAAGTTGAATCGGTTGAATCAATCGTTAAACGATTTAAAACTGGAGCAATGTCCTTTGGTTCATTGAGCAAGGAAGCACACGAAACATTGGCAATTGCAATGAATCGTCTTGGCGGAAGTTCAAACAGTGGTGAGGGTGGAGAGGATCCAGCTCGCTATGAATTAGATATGAATGGTGACAATCGAATCAGCTCCATTAAACAAATTGCCTCAGGGCGCTTTGGTGTTAAAAGTCATTACTTAATTAATGCAAAAGAGCTGCAAATTAAGATGGCACAAGGTGCAAAACCTGGAGAAGGCGGACAGCTCCCAGGCAATAAGGTTTATCCATGGGTTGCTGATGTAAGGGGTTCTACTCCTGGTGTTGGTTTGATTTCACCGCCGCCGCATCATGATATTTATTCTATTGAAGATTTGGCACAGCTAATTCATGATTTGAAAAATTCAAACCGTGATGCTCGTATAAGTGTCAAACTTGTTTCTAAAGGCGGAATTGGCACAATTGCTGCAGGTGTGGCAAAAGGTGCTGCCGATGTTATTGTCGTAAGTGGCTATGATGGCGGTACTGGTGCTTCACCGAAAACTAGTATTAAGCATACTGGTCTGCCTTGGGAGCTTGGTTTGGCAGAGGCTCATCAAACATTGATGCTTAATGGATTAAGAAGCAGAGTTGTCTTGGAAACAGACGGCAAGCTGATGACAGGTAAAGACGTTGTGCTAGCAGCATTACTTGGTGCAGAGGAATTCGGTTTTGCAACTGCTCCGCTGATCGTTTTAGGCTGTGTTATGATGCGTGCATGTCATTTGGATACTTGTCCTGTCGGAATTGCGACACAAAATCCAGATCTTCGCTACAAGTTTGCCGGCGACCCAGATCATGTAGTTAACTTCATGCGTTTTGTGGCAGAAGAGGTTAGAGAGCTTATGGCTCAACTAGGCTTCCGCACTGTTGACGAAATGGTAGGAAGAACAGACGTGTTAACTGTCGGTGAAGCAGCGAAAAACCACTGGAAAGCGAAAGATTTAGATTTGACTAAACTTCTTTACCAAGTGGAGGGACAAAGAACATTCCAAACACCGCAAAATCATAAAATTGATGAAAGTATTGATATGAGAAAAATCCTTCCTGCAGTGGAAAAAGCAATCCAAAACGGTGAAGCAATCGATTTGCACTATCATGTGCGTAACACAGACCGTGTTATCGGGACGATTGTAGGAAGTGAAATCTCAAAGAAATACGGAGAAACAGGGCTTCCAGAAAATACAATCAATTTGCATTTATCTGGTTCTGCTGGTCAGAGCTTAGGGGCGTATATTCCAAAAGGATTGACAATTCGCTTAAACGGTGATGTGAATGACTATGTTGGAAAAGGCTTGTCAGGCGGAAAAATTTCGATAACAACACCATCTGTTGAGTCATTTTCGGCACAGGATAATGTTATTGCAGGGAATGTTGCCTTTTACGGTGCAACTAGCGGTGAAGCGTTCATTAATGGTAAGGCAGGTGAACGTTTCGCAGTCAGAAACAGTGGTGCAAGCATCGTTGTTGAGGGTATTGGCGACCACGGTTTGGAATACATGACTGGTGGAGAAGTAGTTATCCTTGGAGACGCAGGCAAAAACTTTGGAGCAGGTATGTCTGGTGGAATTGCTTATGTACTGCCAGGTGACAAAAACAGCTTCGAAAAGCTTTGCAATATGGAAATGATCCTGCTTGAGGACTTGACAGATACAGCTGAAAAAGACAGAGTAAAATCGCTAATCAGCAAGCATGCAGAAGAAACAGGCAGTTTCGCTGCTAAGCAAGTTTTAGGCAATTGGGAGAAATATACTCACAAGTTCGTGAAAGTAATTCCAAAGGATTACAAGCGAATGATGAACCAAATTCAAGCGGGTATTAATTTAGGATTGTCGCAAGAAGAAGCGGAAATGAAAGCATTTGAAAGCAACTCAAACCAAGGCAAAAAAAAACAGCAAACTACTAAAATGACAGTAGCAGTTCGGTAAGAAAGGAGAGATACAATTGGGTAAAGCGACGGGGTTTATGGAATATAAAAGAGAGGAAGCGGAAGAACGGTCTCCCCTCTCCCGCATTAACGATTTTAAAAAGTATTCTGCTCCTTTCTCAGACGAGGTGCTAAGCAGACAGGGCGCAAGATGTATGGATTGCGCTACACCATTTTGCCATATCGGGATGGAAATCGGAGGAAGCACCTCCGGTTGCCCGATTCATAATTTAATACCAGAGTGGAATGATCTTGTTTATAGAGGCAGATGGAAGGACGCACTTGATCGTTTGTTAAAAACAAATAATTTCCCTGAATTTACTGGAGCAGCATGTCCGGCACCATGTGAAGGTTCATGTACTGTTGCCATCTCAGATCCTGCAGTAGCAATCAAAAATATTGAAAGAACTATTATTGATAAAGGGTTTGAAAATGGCTGGATTTCTCCAAGAATCCCACAAAAGCGCACAGGCAAAAAAGTCGCGATCGTCGGCAGCGGTCCTGCTGGCTTAGCTAGCGCTGATCAGCTTAACCAGGCTGGCCACTCTGTCACAGTGTTCGAACGCTCTGACCGTGCTGGCGGTTTGCTGATGTACGGAATTCCAAACATGAAATTGGAGAAAAAGGATGTAGAAAGAAGAGTCAATCTTTTGACACAGGAAGGTATTGATTTCGTTACAAACACAGAAATCGGCAAGGATATTTCTGCAGAAGAGCTTAAGGCTCAGTTTGATGCAGTAATACTTTGTACTGGTGCTCAAAAGCAAAGAGACTTAAAAATAGAAGGCAGAGAGTCAAAAGGCGTTCATTTTGCAATGGATTACCTAACACAATCAACGAAAAGTTTGCTTGATCCAAGTATCGGAACTCCAGAAATCGATGCAGAAGGCAAAGACGTAATTGTCATCGGCGGCGGTGATACTGGGGCAGACTGTGTAGCTACAGCTCTTCGTCAAAAATGTAAAACAGTTGTTCAGTTCGGTAAACATCCTCAATTAGGATTAGCACGCGCTACTGAAAATATGTGGCCTGCTTTCCCGCATGTGTTCACATTGGATTATGCTTATGAGGAAGCACAGCAGAAATTTGGCAGAGATCCGAGAGAGTACAGCATCCAAACAACGAAATTAGTGAGTGATGAAGAAGGGAAGCTGAAGGAGCTTCATACTGTGCAAATGGAAAAAATCAGACAAGAAGACGGCAGATTCCTTTTCAAAGAAGTACCAGGCACTGAAAAAGTTTGGCCCGCACAGCTAGTGTTTATTGCTATCGGCTTTGAAGGTCCAGAACAGCCTGTACTTGCTCAATTCGGTGTAGATACATTAAATACGAGAATTGCAGCTAAATATGGCGATTTCGAAACAAATGTAGAAGGTGTGTTTGCTGCAGGTGATGCAAGAAGAGGGCAAAGCTTAATCGTTTGGGCAATAAATGAAGGCAGAGAGGTTGCGTATAAAGTAGATCAATACCTAATGGGCGCTTCATGCCTGCCAACTGTCAATGCTTGATAAATAAATGGTATCCCTTAATTGGGATGCCCTTTTTTTTATAACTAAGAATATTTTTTTCCGAAAAAGGGTAAAAAATTGAAAATGTATTTATCCTGTTTCATCTTAAGTATATAATAGTTAAAAATCAAAGGCAGTCCTATATATGGTATCAGTGGTTTATGTATTTTCTACAGCGATAACAACATAATTGTAGGTGCTTGCTTATAAGGGGAGTGTCGACTTTTGAGAGATGTAAAACTAACAGATATTTTTAATCACCATATTGCGCAAAAGTATATAACCCGTTCAGGCCTGGCACATGCTCTTGCTGTTGCCTATCATGCATTTGAATTGGCTAAGGAAAAAAATGTCGATGTTGATAATGCTGCCAAAGCAGGATTTCTTCATGATATTGGTCATTATACTTGGTATAAGGATGGGAAATGGGATTATCAATTGTATAAAAAAAATGATATTCATCCCATTAAAGGGGCTGAAAGGGCACACAAACTGCTGATAAGGCTTGGTGAAAATCCCGTCAAAGCAAAAGAAATTGCCCTCGCTGTGCTATTTCACACTGACAGCTTCTTGCCTGGGGGAAGTGTTACTTTAACACCGCTGCAGCAAATCGTCAAAGCGGCAGATGAAAAAGACGAAGAGCCGGGCGGGCACCATCATTATCGTACTGTCAGCATAAAAAAAGCATTGGATAGTCTTAAGGTGCTTGATGAAAAAATTGATAATCATTTTGCGCAAAAATAATGGTAAAACAAAGCGGAAGAGAACGAGGCAATTACGCCTTTTTCCCTTCCGCTTTGTCCATTTTTTGTATAAATATTGCCTGTAGCAAAAATAATAAAGATAGATCTGACGAATAGGAGATTTATTATGACCGCTAAGATAGTCCTTTATATAAGCTTGTTTTTACCATGGTTTACGTTGCTGTTTGCCAAAAAGCAGCCCATAAAAAAATATATACCAGTAATTATTCTTACGTGCTTATTAATGACAATCATTTTTCAAATAGCCTATCAATACAACTGGTGGGTGATTCACACATATATTGTTCCATGGGGGTATATGATAGACATAAGTTTTGCATATGGGCTTTTTCCAGTCGGTACGTTTTGGATTTTTTACTTCACAAGTGGGCGCTTCATTCTATTTACCATAACAAATTTTCTTATGGATGCCATAATGGCATACGTCGTATTGCCCTCGCTAATGAAGCTAGACATTGCAGAATACAAGCTGATTGCACATTGGCAGTATTTTTTGATAATGTATGGAATCTCCTTTATTATCTATGGTTATCATATTTGGCAAAAACAGATATACAAAGAAGACGCTTAAGTCTTCTTTTTTAGTTTCCGATATATATTTGGTGCTATAATGAAAACTGATCAATGAATGCAGTAGAAGGGAATACAATGATAAGTACTTCTAAATATTTAAAAGAATGGCAAACAGCCCTTCAGCAAGAAATAAATCATCTAAAAAAGTTTTCTAGTTCAAGAATTGCTTTGTTTAATGGCCAGTTCCTGCAAACAGCTGAGGACTATACGTATTATTTTGAAAGCATAGCTTTTGTTAAAATACCTATCGGCTCTTCAGTCGTCCTGCACTGGGGTACGGCAAAAATAAATGGCCGAATTTTATCCTCCGATGGCAAAAGCATAATACTTCAACTTGATAAAACAATCGGAGATCATGTGACAGAGGCATTTGTTAGCCACGATCCGTGGGAGCTTCTCGAACAATTGATGATCCGCTTTGATACGATAAAAGAAAATAAGGCGAAAGTTTCTCGGATCACCAGGCTTATGAATCCTTCCATGCTTGCCAAACATCCAGAGAAAATAAGTAAAAATCATGTTCATGAGCTTTCATTAAGAAGTAAATATAATCCAGTAACCTTTGTTTGGGGTCCGCCCGGAACAGGAAAAACCTATACATTAGCACGGGTTGCTTTACAGAAATATTGGAAGGGAAAAAGAATTTTACTGCTTTCTCAAAGTAACCAGGCAGTCGACGTTCTTATGAAGGAAATTACTAGCACTGCAAAAAGCAAAGATCGCTTTAAGCTTGGTGATATTCTCCGGTATGGCGGAAATGGCGGAGAAATGGAGCTTGGAGAGGAAAAAATCACGACAAGTGCACTGTTAGATGAGAAGGATAGAGGATTAGCACTGCAGAAGCAAGAATTGCTGGATGAGAAAATCAAACTGAAAAAGGATCTAGCCAGATCCTTCAGCAGCAGAGATTCACAAAGTCTTCTCAAAATGGAAGAACAACTAGCAAGAGTAATGGAGAAAATTCGTAAAAGAGAGCTTCAATTTGTTAAAAAGGCAATGATCGTTGGCACTACATTGGCTAAAGCTGCGACGGATGCAACCATATATGAGGATAATTATGATCTTGTTTTGCTTGATGAAGCGAGCATGGCATATGTCCCGCAAGCAGCTTTTGCTGCTTCTCTTGGAAAACGCATGATTGTTTGCGGTGATTTCAAACAACTTCCGCCAATAGCCGCTAGCAGAAGTGAAGCAGTGAATAAATGGCTGAAGGAAGATATCTTTCATGCATCAGGTGTTGCAGACAGTGTGGCATCAGGCAAGCTGCACCAGCATTTGCTGTTACTGAACGAGCAGAGGCGTATGCATCCGAGCATTTCTTCGTTTACAAATAAGCATATTTACCATTCTCTTGTAACAGACCACCCAACAGTAGCACGCTCAAGAAAAGCGATAACAGAAAAAGCGCCATTTCCACTAGAAGCAAATATCCTGATGGATACAAGCGGGTTTGGCCATTATAGCGGCTTTGAAAAAGGTACAAAATCAAGAACGAATCTTTTTCATATTCTGATAGCTTTACAGCTGATGGTGGAAGCATGGAAAAGCGGGATAAAAAGCATTGGATATGTCACACCATACAGAGCGCAAAGTGAGCTTATGGATGCCATTGCCTCTGAGCTGTTTCCAAAGCAAATTGCTGACAACAGTATTTTTGTTGCGACAGTCCATCGCTTTCAAGGCAGTGAAAAGGATATGATTATCTTTGACAGTACGGAAGGATACCCACATGAGCGTCCAGGCATGCTGCTGCTTGGCAAAGATAGTGAGCGTTTATTGAACGTAGCTATAACAAGATCGAAGGGGAAGTTTATTCATATTGCCAACTGTGAATTTCTTAGAAAAAGGGTTGGCAGAGACAAAGCTGTCAGAAAACTTGTTGAACATCAGCTCGCTGAAAACTTATTAGTGAAGGAAGCAGAAATCGGTACATGGGTTAAAGCAAGTCACCCTTATCTAAAATGGCAGCATGCCAGAAATATAAAAGATATCGCACGAGATATGAAGCATGCACAAAAAGTGTGTATTGTTATGCCTGACAATACTAATCCACCAAGTGAATGGCTGGAGCTTCTTGATAGTGTGGCAGAAAATCCAAAATGCAAAATATATGGACAAGCCAAATGGGCCAAAACAAAGGGAGTTAAAAGCTTACCTTATGATGGAGGGTTCCCAATCGTCATCATTGATGAACAAATTGTATGGCTTGGCCATCCTTTGCAGCTTGTGTCAGGGGCAAAGCCACCGTCAATCGCCGTCAGAATAGAGTCAAATCAGCTTGCTGCATATTTACTTAAGCAGCTGTCGTAAAATTTAGGATGGACTGTTTACAGCCCTACTGGAAACGATGTATCATTTAAAGGTAGTTGCATTCATAGGAGGGTTATAAATGACATTAAAAGACACACTTGCACAAGTTCTTAAAAGTGAAGAGGCAGTTAGTAAATCAATGGAAACATATGACAGCGAAGGCTATATCACAATCGCTGACAAGGAAGAACAGCAGCAGGTCCTATCAAAATTAGAAGAAAATGATTTCTATGTGTATGATGAACAATTTATAGACGGAATTTACCGAATCTATATAGAGCTGTAAGAAAAGACAGGCATTTGTTTAGCTTAAATTTGTTTATTTTTATCTCTTTATGTACAATTAATTCGTCAAGTATATAGGAGGTGTAAATAATGGAGAGAAAACAGAAATTCCTCAAAAACAAATTTTTGCTTGCCTGCTTGTTGCTGCTTACATTAATGCTTGCAGCATGTGGTACAACCAATGAAGCGGAAGATTCGAAAAGCTCTTCCACCAATTCGCCAACGATAGAAGTTAGTCCTGTTGTGACGATAACAATGGAAGACGATTCAAAAATCGAAATCGAGTTATATCCAAAAAAAGCGCCTAATACAGTTAACAACTTTGTCTCACTTGTACAAAAGGGTTACTATGATGGCCTAACATTCCACAGGGTTATTCCAGATTTCATGATTCAAGGTGGAGATCCTGAGGGCAATGGTACAGGTGGACCTGGTTATGCAATTGAAGGTGAATTCTCTGATAATGGATATGAGGACAATGATCTTTTACATGAAAGAGGCGTCATCAGCATGGCGAGGTCAGGCGATCCAAATTCTGCAGGTTCTCAGTTTTTCATTATGACAAAAACGACTGCAAGCCTTGATGGCCAATATGCGGCTTTCGGTAAGGTAACAAGCGGAATGGATGTTGTCGACAAAATCGTTGCTGTTGACCGCGATGCTAATGACAAGCCGAAGCAAGATGTCATCATGAAGAAGGTGACTGTTGATACGAAGGGTGTTACTTTCCCACAGCCGCAAAAGGTAGAAGAATGATTGTTTATTCTTGGGACAAGCAATAACATTTTATTTCTAGTATGGTAATATGGTATGATGAATTGAACATTGTCCTAAGCAAAACACAATACATATGGGACAAGATTAAAGGAGATGTTTATAATGGCAGAAAAAGGATACATAGTAATGCAAAACGGAGAAAAGATCGAATTCGAACTTTATCCAAACGAAGCACCTGGAACAGTTGAAAACTTCACGAAGCTTGCTAAAGAAGGCTTTTACGACGGTTTGACTTTCCACCGCGTTATTCCTGGCTTCGTAAGCCAAGGTGGAGACCCAAATGGTAATGGTACAGGAGGTCCTGGTTACACTATCAAATGTGAAACACAAGGAAATCCTCATACACACCAAGAAGGTTCATTATCAATGGCACATGCTGGTAAAGACACAGGCGGCAGCCAATTCTTTATCGTACATGATCCACAACCACATCTAAACGGAGTACACACAGTATTCGGAAAAGTAACATCAGGAATCTCTGCTGTTAAAGCAATGAGAAACGGCGATGTTATGGATAAAGTTGTAATCGGCGAATAATTACTAAGTAAAGCATACTGGATAACAGTATAAGCTATAAAAAATCCCCTCATCGCAATGATGAGGGGATTTTTTATACTTTACAAGTGCAAATAGTGATCAACAATATACTGAACAATAAGCGGTCTATACATCGTTTCAATCACTTGCATTTCTGCGAGCATTTGCTGCTGATGTTTGCTTGTGCCTGATTCTGAATGGGAGCGGAATTGTGTCAGAGACTCATTCAATAATTCAATATGAACCCCTTTAGATAATAAGCGGAACCACATTTCATAATCATGTGTATAAACCATCGTAGGATTGAAGAAGCCGTATTGCATAAAGATGCTTTTTTTGATAAGAATTGTACAGCCGTTAATTGGATTAGAGTATAAATAGCCTTCATAAACTGACTTCATGGTTGGATAATCAGCACCGTTTGATGGTATTTGAACAACATTGTTGCTGTCAATAATGTCATAGTTGGTAAAGCTTGCGTCCAAGCCTTTTGCTTGCATAAACGCTACTTGCTTGCTCAGCTTATCAGGTTTAAACAAATCATCCGAGCTTAACCAGGCTATATATTCGCCGCTTGCAGCTTCTAACCCCCTGTTTAATGCAGTTGCTGTTCCGCCATTCGGCTTACGAATATACTTAATATGTCTTCTGTAAGGTGCAATCTTTTCCGTGTGCTTTGTTGAGCCATCGTCAACTAGAATAATTTCGACATTTGGATATGTTTGCTGTAAGGCGCTTCTTAATGCTTGATCAACATAGGCACAATTATAAAACGGAATAATAATGGAAACCTTTGGATACAACATACTTCCTCCTTCATTTTTTCAAGTTTACTATTTATCGGACAAAATTTTTTTCTTATTCAATGAAATAAGCTTTTTTAGCCTTACGGAAAATTAAGAATTCTGTAATTGTTGTCCTCTTCATAGATTAATATATGAACCTAGCTCCATTCCTGTATAGGTATGTGCTTGTGCATTTAATGAATTGGAAATAGGCCTATTTATTTGTTTGTCGAAAGTAATAGGCGCAAAGCCAACGATTTTCCATATCCTATTAGCAACATGTGTATAAATTGCACAAAGTGAAGGTATAACAACAAGGAAGGGATGAGGGAAAACAAAAATGAATATTTTATTTGTCTATTATGTGCCGAGCGGCGGCGTGGAAACATTGAATCGCCAACGCTCTGCTGCCTTAAAGCAGGCAGGAATAAACAGCCATTTTCTCTATTTCCGGAAAGCAAGAGACCTGGTAAATGACCATGAAGGACCAACATTTATTACAGATGATGATACAGAAATCAAAACTATTTTAGATAAAGGAAATTATCAATTAATGGTCATTATCTCCGATTATAAATCGATTCCACGCTTTCGAAATTTCGGCTTTAAAGGACCTATTATCCTTGAAATACAAGGCTATGGACCAAAACAAGTAGCGAAGTCAGAGATGTCAAATGCTGTCCCTTATGTAACAGAAGGGGGAAGCGGTCTAATGAATCCGAAAACTCCACATATTTCCCATATTTTTAGTGAGCTCTTTCCGAGAATTCCAACATTTCAATTTAATAACTGTTTTGACAGCTCAAGATTTACTTATAAGCAGCTCCCAAAAGAGGAGAAGCCGATTGTTGCTTGGATTGGGCGCCTTGAGGACAATAAAAACTGGAAAGAATTTCTTAATATTGGCCATATGCTTATACAGACAGTTAATCAAGAAATCCAGCTATACATGTTTGAGGATCCAACATTATCAGCTCAGGCAGAAAGAGACGCCTTCGAGCTTAAAGTACAAGAACTTAAGCTTGCCGACAATTTAACGCTGCTGCCAAATATCCCAAATGAAAAAATGGCTGATTATTACTCTATAATTGGCGATTCTGGCGGCTTTTTATGTTCTACCTCTAAAGTAGAAGGAGCTCCTTATTCAGTGCTTGAAGCACTCAGCTGCAAATGTCCTGTTTTGACGACTGATTCTGATGGAGTTAGAAGCTCTATCATTCATAACAGAACTGGCAAGTATTATCCAATTGGAAATATCGAGGCAGCGTGCAGAGAAGCGGAGGAGCTTATGACGAATGAAACGTTACGAGAACAAATTCGTAAAACAGGTTATAAGCATTTAACCCGTGAATTTAGTCCAGAACAATATGCAAACAATTTTGTCCAGATGATGAAGCAGCTTGGGGTACAGTAAGATTTACTTTCTAAATAAGAGTCGTGCAAGCTGCACGACTCTTTCAATTAAGGGTGAGACCGATAATAATCTATCATATCTGACAAAGAAGAACATAGGGTTTGTTTCTGCTTCCAGCCAAGTGCTAGAAGCTTTTCTGGCACTATTTCCAAAAAGGTATCTGATGAATCATTGGAGACTGCTGTTATATTTAATGAGGCTCCTGTTAATGCCTGCAAATGCTCTAAGACTGTCTGTAAAGAATGACAAGCACCTGTAGTGATATCATACACTTCCATAGGTCTGCCTTTTAGAAACATATATTCATAGGCAGATACGCAATCGCGGACGTCCACAAAGTCTCTAGTTGCTCCAAGATTTTGTACATTTATAGCAGGAATGGAGCCAGATTTTTCAGCATTAAGAATGTTTTTAATGAAGATTGCGCAAACACCATTAGAATTTCCTGGTCCAATTAAGTTAGAAGGCTTTGCTACCATAACATCCATGTTGTATAGCTTAGTCCAAGAGAGTGCAATTAGTGTCTGCAGTGTTTTACTTAAACTATAAGGATGGGGAATAGACGAAATATCCTGTGGCTCTGTTTGGAGTGCGGAACCGACAATCAGCACTTTGCAATCTGGTGTATGCTTTGTGGCAGCTTGAAGTAAATAGGCAGTCGACAAAGCGTTTATTTCCAGAGTTTGCGCAGGGTTTTCCCAAGAAGTGCCGACATGGTTTTGGCCTGCCAAATGCAGCAAATAATCGGGCTTGCAAGATTGGATAAGCGTATCAATTTCTTGTTCGTTTGCTAAATCACATACTATTAGCTCGGTTTTATCTGTGATAATGGAAGGGATCGTCCTGACGGTACCAAATACACGATAGCCTTGCTTAGCGAAATATTCACATGCATGAATTCCTGTAAATCCGCTCGCACCAGTAATTAGGATTGTTTTTGTCATCCATCATTCATCCATTTTTTCATCTCTGTCAGCATTTTTCGATAGGTTGGTGGATTGTAAACATAGTCTGTTCTTGTATTCACAATCGTTCTGTCGAGTTTATTCTTTTTTTCTGGAATAATCTGTACGTCTTTTTTGTTGAAAACCTGTTGGAAAAGCTTCAACAATTGGAACTTGGAGATCTTATCTTTTACACAAAGATGATATAAGCCAGTTACATTATTGTCGATCATTTTTTCTGTAGCTTTTGCTAGTTCTAATGTCGTTACACCATTCCAAAAAACCTTTTCATAGCCTTTGATTTTGCCCGTTTGCTTCATAAACCATAGGAACAGTCCAATTCCGTCATCTTTTACTTCAGGTCCGATAATGGATGTGCGAATGGTTAAGTTTTCTGTATCCTTAATTTCACCATATTGCTTTGTTTTTGAATATTGACTTGTGCCATCAGGAATGGATTTTTCTGTGTAATCACCGTCTGCTCCGGAAAAGACACAATCTGTGCTTATATGAATGAGCTTGCCATTATGTCTTTTGACCAGTTTAACAAGCTGATGTGGTAAAAAGCTGTTTACCTGCAAGGCTAGAAATGGATTTTCTTCCGCATCCTCATTCAAAATACCGATACAATTTATGACGATATCTGGTTTAATTTCATCAATTATTTGCTCCATTGCGTTCAAATCAGTTACATCCAAAAAAATTCCTTCATTGTCCTGACTATCCCTTGATGTGTAATAGACCTGGTAATTCGGATTCTTTTTAAAGTAGGCTACCATTACATGTCCTGCCATCCCTTTCCCACCAAGGACTAAAAGCTTCATTTAAATAAGACCGCCTTTCGAAAGCATTGCCTTAATTTCGTCTTTATTGATTAGGCCAATACTAGAGTTATATTCATCCAAATCGACAGGAGAGCAATCATCATAATGTTCTTTTAAGCCTTCGATATGAATGGATGGTAAGATCACATAATATTGCTCATCATAAATAACTGTTGTCGTACACTCATACTTCGAAAGAAGCAGTTCATGAATTTTTTCTCCAGGGCGAATTCCGAGAATTTCCGTTTTCACATCCTTCACTTTGGAAAGCTCTATCATCACGTCAGCCAAGTCCTTAATACGGCATGCAGGCATTTTCATAACGAAAATCTCACCGCCGTAGCTTTCAAAGGTTGCTTTAAAAACTAGTTTAATTGCTTCTTGCACTGTTAAGAAGAATCTAGTCATGTCTAAGTCTGTGATGCCGACAGTTTGTTTATCGCGAATTTGCTTTTTGAAGACATGGATGACACTTCCGTTTGTACCGAGTACATTTCCGCCGCGAATACAGACAAATTTTGTATCTGTATTAAGTGTGTTTGCATGAATGATAAGCTTTTCACCCATTGCTTTTGACAATCCATAAAAGTTGGAAGGATCTGACGCTTTATCTGTGGAGATATAGACAACTTTGTACACGTTTTGTGCAATCGCTGCATCAATGACATTTTGTGTGCCGATAACATTTGTTTTCATCGCTTCAAGTGGTTGATGTTCACAAATAGGCACATGCTTAAGTGCAGCAAGATGGAATAAATAATCGACATCTTGGCATGCATCCATTAAGGAGTCCTTTTCCTTAATATCGCCAATAATAAAATGAAGCTTTGGATGATTGTCAAATTCCTGTTTCATTGAAAATTGGACAGATTCATTTCTGGAAAAAATACGGATTTCCTCTGGACTTTCATTCAACAACTGTTTTACTAGCTCATGTCCCCACGAACCAGTTCCTCCTGTAATTAAAATCTTTTTATTTTCAAACAACTTTCATTCCTCCTAATACGATTTTTACGATTTTATCTGAAACATTTACATGGTCATAGCCTTCTGGAAAGGACCATTCTCTCGATTGATTTACCATTGCCTGCACACTGCTTGCAATAGCTTGGCAGTTAACACCTGACAAAATATTGCTGCCACATTCAATTGTTTCCATCCGTTCAGTAGTCTTGCGAATTGTGACAGTAGGGACATGGAACAAACAGCATTCCTCTTGAACCGTGCCGCTGTCTGTCAGCACACAAAATGCATGTTTTTCAAGTGCTACAAAGTCAAAGAATCCAAAGGGCTCATAAAATTCAATTAAAGGATCAATTGTAAGCTCTGTAGTTTGTTCGATTCTTTCTTTAGTGCGTGGATGGATGCTGCAAATAACTCGTTTTTTATATTTACTTGCTATTGAATTGATGCCGTTAATGATTTCCTTTAATCGATCTTTATAATCAACATTTTCTGCCCTGTGTGTTGTCACAAGAAAATAATCATTGCTTTTAAGAGAAAGTCTTTCTAGCACGCTGCTCGAGTCAATACGGTCACTGTAATGGAGCAATACTTCGTTTATAGGATTTCCTGTCACAATTATCCTGCTTGATGGGAAGCCTTCCTGCAGGAGGTTTTGTTTACTTTGTGGTGTGTAAGGTAGGTTAAAGCTAGAGACACTGTCAATCAGTTTTCTGTTTTTCTCTTCTGGAACTTCAAGGTCAAAGCATCTGTTGCCAGCTTCCATATGAAAGACGGGAATACCCATTCTTTCAGCTAAAATGGAGCTTAAGCCACTGTTTGTATCTCCAAGAACCAGCACTCTATCAGGCTTTTCGTCGAGCAAGATTTGTTCTAATTCCTTAAAGATTACTGCAAGCTGTTGTCCAAGTGACTTGTGCTTGTCACTTAACACATAATCAGGTTTCCTGATGCCCATTTCTTGAAAAAAGATGTCACTTAAATTACTAGTGAAGTTTTGTCCTGTATGCACGAGGATATGTTTATCAGCTAAACGGTCCAGCTTTCCAATAATCAAGCTGAGACGAATGATCTCTGGTCTCGTCCCCAATATAGTTAATACTTTCATTTCTCACCTCTCGTACTGCCTTTATTGATAATCCCTATAACATATGCATGTCTCTCTTACATGTTCTAGGCGTCTCTCTTTCTATAAAAATAAAAAACTAGAACTAGTGAAAATTAGAAGATGTGTAGATAAAAAAACCCTCCTATGGAAGGAGGGGGACATATGAATGGAAATTCTATCACTCAATCATATTAAATTACTCGGTTAACAGTCACTTGTCCAAGGTAATTACCAGCAGCAGCTGCAGTTACAGTTGAAGTGATAGTAAGGTTGGCATTGGAACCAAGCAGGTTCAATCCAAGCAAAGTATCTCCTGATGCGATTTCTACACTAGTAGTTCCGCCTGCATTGACTATATTGGTGAAAATTGGAATTGTGGCAATGACTATTCCCAGAATATTGATGATTTCTAATGTTGCACTGACAATTACTGTATCTGTACCAGAAAAGGCGTAGTTAACACTTATCGGTAAAGCAACATTCAATAGTCCTGTTGCAAACGTAAAGCTGCTCTCAAATGTCACAGTTTGGTTTGCAGCAGTGTTTGGTGCCCATATATATGCATTGCTGCCATCAATGAACGGTTGTGTTGGAGATGGTGCTACAACTACAGGTGTTTGAGGCAATGTTCCCCCTGCTGTATTAGCTGTAATGATTGTATTTGTCGGATCAGTAAAGCTTTGTAAAACGATTGGCATTTTTTTGTCACCTCCATTAGTTGTTAGTATGGTTTAGATAGCAACAATTTGTTGTACAGTAATCTGTCCAAGATAACGACCAGTATTAACAGGATCATAAGGAGTAGTGATTGGAGCATTAACTGTTGCATCAACAGTAATGTTAACCGTTCCACCAAGAACACTTGCTGCCAATAACGTATCTGCTGCAACAGTGCTGACATTCAACGGGTTTCCAAGGTTAGTGTCCCCAGAAAATAATGGAATTGTTAAAACGATAACACCTAATACATTTAGGACTTCTAAAGTTGCAGTTACTGTTGCTGTTTCATTACCAGCGTATGCATAATACACAGTTAACGGCAATGCCACAGATAATAGCGGTGCACCGAATGAAAATACACTACGGAATGTTACTGATTGACCAGAAACATTAACAGGAGACCAGATGTATGAACCGTTTCCATCAATCAATGGGATGGTTGGACCAACTGGAGTAACAGCTCCAGGTGCTGTTGCCGAATCTGCAATTCTGACAGTGTTTGCAGGAGTAGTGAAGGATTGTAGTACTACAGGCATAAATTTCACCACCTTTTCTCTGTATTGGAAGGATACAAGAATAGCTTATGTAACAAAAACGAAGACGTTTGGACAAATACTATAGGTCATTCATGTATTTTTATTGGAAAAACACCTGTTTTGCAGGCACATGTCCACACTATTTTGCTTTCCTGCAATATGAATAAAGAGACAAAGAGGAAAGGGGTTGTATATATGAAAATCCTGCTTGCGACATATTGGATAGTTCCACATGTCGGGGGTGTTTGGAATTACATGAACCAATTAAAAAAACGGCTCGAAGCTATGGGGCATGAAGTGGATTTGCTCGGATATGGAGAAATGCATAAATACACTTACTTCGTTTCAGAAGAAAAGAAAATTTACAATGACGATTTACTCGAAGAAATTAATAACCGCTTAGCAGAAAAACAAAGTATCCCTTATATGGCGGACCCAGTTGTCACTTATTGCGAAAAACATAGAATTGGTTATGAGCTTGCCATTTCCAGTCTTAATTTGCAAATGTACGACATCATCCATACACAAGATGTCTTTTCGACAACAAGCTTTGGCAACCTTAAGCTATCTGGTCCAAGGTTAATCGCAACATTACATGGTTCTGTCGCACATGAAATGAAGGATCATCTTCTATATGAACATGTCACAGCCACATCACAAATCGGCTGTACGTATTTTGATGAACTGGAGCACACAGGTGCAACATCAGCAGAGGTAACGATTGTGGCCAATAACTGGCTTAAGAATATTTTAATAGATGAATTTCATGTTCCAGAAGAGCAATTAACAGTGCTTCATTATGGCTTTGATATTGATTCCTTCCTGAGCAGAATAGATGAAAGAGATTCTAATATTTATAAACCGACTGATAAGCAAATCATTCTATTTACAGGAAGGCTTGTTGCTTTAAAGGGCGTTCACATTTTAATAGAAGCTTTAAAACAGCTGCGCGGATCTATTGGGAATTGGCAATGCTGGATTGTCGGCGAAGGAGAAAAGCTAACAGAGCTTAAGCTGCAAGCGGAAAAAGCAGGGTTAGAGGATTATGTTTTTTTCTTTGGAAGCAGAGATGATATCCCGCAGCTTTTATCGAAAGCGGATATTTATGTATTGCCAAGCATGATTGAAAATCAGCCATTATCTGTCATTGAGGCACAAATTGTTGGAAGGGCGGTTATTGTCAGCGATGCAGGAGGTTTACCAGAAATGGTAGTGCACGGCACAACAGGCTTGATTGTTTCAAAAGGGAATGTTGATGAATTGAGGAACAGTCTTTATATGCTGCTTGTTAACAAGGAATACCAAAGCTTTCTCGGGAAAAATGCAAAAGACTGGGGAGTTAAGCATTGGTCGCTCGAGGTTGGCGTAGATAACCTACTGGGGATATATGACAAAGGGAAAAGCTAATAACCTACGCAAATTTTAAATAAAGGAGTGTTAGGAAATTGAAAATACTATTGGCGACATATTGGGCTATCCCCCATGTAGGCGGGGTTTGGAACTATATGGAACAGCAAAAAAGAGAAATGGAGAAACTCGGGCATGAGGTTGACTTGCTTGGATTTAATGAAGATTCCAGTGCGGTTTATATCATTAATAAAGATAAAGCAATCGAACGAGAAAAATTACTGCCATTGCTTGAAGGTAAACTGACAGAGGAAGCATACCCAGAATTACATGTTAATGCTCTCGTCAAATATACAGAATTCCAGCGCTATATATTTGAGTTAGGAGCAGCTTATTTAGGGTTGGCAGAATATGATGTGATTCATACTCAAGATGTATTGGCAGCGGCAAGCATGGCAAGAGTGCTGCCGGAACATACAGCTTTAGTTGCAACACTGCACGGGTCAGTTGCACATGAAATAAGGCATCAGCTAAAAAATATTCATAAATCACCAACAAGCTATATGGCCAGAGCTTACTACGATGCTTTAGAAAGAAATGGTGCAACAGCTCCTGATTATACAATCGTCGCAAATAACTGGTTAAAAAATATTTTGATGGAGGAATTTAATGTGCCGCAAGAGCAATTAAAAGTCCTTCATTATGGATTTGATACAGACACTTTTTTAGAGGAAATGACAAAAGAGAACACGTCACTCTTAATTCCGCAAGATAAGACAGTCATCACATATACAGGGCGCCTTATTGAAATGAAGGGTGTGCATCATTTAATTGCCGCTTTAGGCAAGCTGAAAGAGGATAGAGAGGACTGGGTGTGCTGGATTATTGGCGAAGGAGACAACCAAGCCGAATTAAAGAAGCAAGTAGAAGAGCTTGGAATTGAGGATGACGTTTTCTTTTTTGGAAATAGGAGTGATGTTCCGTATTTAGTTTCGAAAACGGATATTTATGTGTTTCCTAGTCTTTTAGAAAACCAGCCGCTTTCATTAGTAGAAGCTCAAATTGCTGGAAAACCAAGCATTGTTAGTAACGCTGGAGGACTTCCGGAAATGGTGAAGGACGGGGTAACAGGCCTAATTTACCCTGCAGGTGATGTTAAAGCATTGTATGAACGATTAAAGCTGTTATTAAGCTCGCCTGAATTTCAAAAAATCATCGGGAAAAACGCACAAGTTTGGGGACTTGATCATTGGTCTTTATCAAAAGGTGTGCAAAGTATTTTAGCAGTGTATGAGGAAGCAATAGCAAAGAATAGAAAGGAAGAAAGTGATGTTTCCATGGAAACCGATCGTTAATAAAATGATTTCCTTGTCTGTTAACAAGGGAGCGGATTTAGTGAGTTCACTGCTTGATAAAATAGCTGTAGAAGAATCTCCTGGATCATCACTGTCAAATAATGAGATGAAGAATGAGAAAGACAATGAGACATTTTATACGGCTGACATGCATAAGCCAGAAAGACCAGAGCAGCAGCAATTACTTCATGCACAAAGAAAAATGATCGAACAGCAGCAATGGATTAATGCACAAAGACAGATGATGGAGCAACAGCAGTGGCAACAGAAACTGGAACAGCAGAAAAAGCTCGAGGAACAACAAAAACAGCTGGAACAGAAAAAGTTAGAAATACAAAAAAGGCTAGAGGAGCAGAAAAAGCTATTAGAACAAACACGACAGGAACAAAAGCAGCGTTCACAGGAACAACAGAGGTTGCATCAGCAGCAAAGGTTAGAGCAACAGAACAGACTTGAAGAACAACAAAGGCTACAGGAACAACAAAGGCTGGAAGAGCAACAAAGGCTACAGGAGCAACAAAGGATGGAAGAGCAACAAAGGCTGGAGGAACAACAAAGGCTGGAGGAGCAACAAAGGATGGAAGAGCAACAAAGGCTGGAGGAACAACAAAGGCTGGAGGAGCAACAAAGGCTGGAGGAACAACTTAGATTAGAGGAACAGAGACGTCTGGAGGAACAGCAAAAAATTGTCGAGCGTCTTGATTCTGTTTTGCCTGAAGGCTATCAATTTCCTAATGAAAATACGATAACGTTGTTCCAGCCCATGAAGGTAGATTTCTATCATCAATATTTTGTAAGAGAGTCTACAGCAAAAGAAGGTTATTTATTTATTGACCCACAAGTAATGGAGCAACTAGCAGCCACTTTACCTAGCAAGTATAATCTCCCTAATAACAAAACACTGGAAGTTTTTGAAGAAATGTCGGCAGATGTATATAATTACCTATTCGCAGAAAAAGCAGGCAAGAACAAGGCGTTTGTTGATCATGCCTTTTTTGATGAAGTGGTTAAGACGTTGCCTCACAATTATTCGCTGCCCGATGACACAATAATAAGCAGTCTCATTGTCGAGTAAGTAGGAATATCAGCGAATGGGAATTACTCCATTCGCTCCTTTCTGCCAATACCTTAAACATGTCCAATTTTCCTTTTTATGGTCAGACGTCTTATACACAGATGGTAGAAAAAACATAAGCTATTAAAAAAGAATAGAGGAGTAAAAGGATGAAAGTAGTAGTTACAGGTGGAGCAGGTTTTATCGGTTCGCATTTAACAGATTTTTTAGTTAAAGAAGGATACGCGGTTCATATTTTAGATGATTATAGATCAGGTTATCACGAACATGATCATCCAAAAGTTATCGTGCATAAAGTAGATATTCGCAGCAAAGAGGCTAGACAAATCATCGAAACAGAAAAACCACAATTCGTATTCCACTTGGCAGCACAGGCAGATGTTACCTTATCAATAAAAAATCCATGTGAAGATGCAGATATCAATATAAATGGAACAATAAATATACTAGAAGGCTGCAGAAATGCAAACGTGGAAAAGATCATATTTTCTTCCACTTCTGCTGTGTATGGTAACCTTCAAAAATCTGTCATTACGGAACAAGATCATACAGCACCGATTTCTTATTATGGACTCTCCAAACTTTCCGCTGAAACATATATTCAGTTATATCAGACGCTCTATGGTTTGGATTACACGATCCTGCGCTATGGGAATGTTTACGGGCCAAGACAGACTGCTAAAGGTGAAGGCGGTGTGATTGCCGTATTCATGGATAAAATTAAAGCGGGAACAAGCTTAAATATTCATGGCGATGGGAAACAGACGCGTGACTTTGTTTTTGTAGAAGATGTCGTAAAAGCAAATCTCGCTGCCATGAAGGGCGGGAATAACGACATTTTTCATGTAAGCACAAATAAGCCAACATCCATTAAGGAGCTTGCTAGTATTTTATTAGAGCTTCACCCAGCTGCTCTAGACATCATTCATACTAACAGCAGAACAGGCGATATAAAGCACAGCTGCCTTAAAAATGAAAAATGTGCAAATGAGCTTGACTGGAATCCTGCATACAATATCGTGACAGGCTTAGAAAAAACCTATCAATATTATTTGCAAAACAAGCTTCCTTCTAATTAACTAGTTGCTTCATCCGAATAAGGGGCCATACGAACATAATTCACAGCCAGATTGCCTTTATGCAGTTTATATTGATAATGGCCTGATGCCATTAAAAGGAGTATGTACATGAAGCTTAATGAAATAAAAGGTGAGTATGATGCCATTTATAGCTTAGGTGAAAATTGCCTGCCAGCAATGAAAATGAGGCAGTTTAATCTAAGACCCTTCGCCGGCCCGTTTGATTGGGTAGGAATTCGCTATGCACATAATGTTGCAAAGCTTATCCAAACTTACTTTACAGGGTTTCTAGCAGAGGAAAATCTTGTTCCTAGCGGCTATGCTTCAGACTCCGACTTGCTTGTATATGATGTAGAAAATATTATTAGCTTTAATCATGATTTTAAAACAGATAGAAATACAATAGACAGCCTGATGGATTTACCGTCCGTTCAAGAAAAGTATCAAAGGAGAATCGCACGGTTTATCCAAAATATTCAAACAAACAAGCGCATCCTCTTTATTCGGTCAGAAGCAACCATTGAGGAAATTATTGAGCTCCAGACTGTGTTAAAGGAAGTAGTAAAAGGTGAGTTTACATTATTAATCGTGAATCATTATCCTATCGATAAGCTTATTGAGCATGAATGTTTTATTGATAATGTGTGTGCATTATGTCTGCCAAATGAAGACATTTGGGATGGAAATAACACACTTTGGCAGCATATATTCACTGACATTACCATCCGTCCACAATAGTAAAGGAGACGAGTAGATGAGTATACAAGATTTGAAAGGAACATATGATGCTATATACAGTTTAGGAGATTTATGTCTAGCAAGCATCCAGCTTCGTAAATTTAATTTGCGCCCTTTTGCAGGACCACTTGATTGGATGGCCTCCAATCAACTTTCAGAAGTTTCTAGGCTGCTATCCAATAAATTCACAGGCTATATGGAGCTACACAACTTGAAAGCAACAGGTGAGTATTCCACAGGCATTAACTCAACTGATCCATATTTGGTTATTACAGATACAGCATATAATATCGTTTCAAGCCATGACTTTAGGGCTGACAGTAATACGTTTACAAACTTTCCTGAGTATACAAAGGTTAAGGAAAAGCTGGATAGACGTGTAGAAAGAATGCTGAAATTCTTTGAAGAAGGCGAACGTATCCTTTTTGTGCGCACAGAGGCTTCCTTTGCAGACACATTACAGCTTGAATCCGCAATATCATCTGTCGTAAAGAATAACTACCAAATCCTAATTATCAATCATAAAGACAGACAGGATATGGAAAAAAAGGCGTGGCCAATAAGGAATGTCACAGTTGTTGAAATGCCAGAGTACGAAAAATGGACAAACAACGATGATTATTGGGAGGCATTATTTGAAAACATCGCCGTCAAAGAGGTAGAAGACTAAAAAACGCTCCATAAAAAATGGGGCGTTTTCTTTTGCAGACTTAACTTTCCTAAAGAGGCTGGGAAATAAGTATGTGAATACGCATATAGAGGCTGGGACATAAGTATATGAATCAATAAAAAACCGAACTATATATTCAAATATGGATGTAATTTTATTATTCATGTTTAGAAAGGTTATTTTTGTTTTATCCCAGCCTCTAGAATAAAAGCTTTGCAAAAGTTAATTTATGACAAAAGCCAACCTGGATAAACTTTTAAAAAGCTATGTAGGTAATATAAGAAGCGTTCAAGTTCGAGAAAGGGCATTGAAGTTAAGCTAAGTCAAATAAATATAACTATTAAATAATTTTACGCACTCAATCTACAATATCAATTATTAAATAAGCAATAAAAAAAATAATTAAATACAAGGAAAATACCTGTTCGCAAGTCCTTTAAGTTCAATACAGCAACTTGCAGCAGTTATTTTTTGATATCTCGTCAATCCTTTAATACAATATTAGTATAGAAATAAACGAGTAAAGGAGACAGCCATGAAATTTTTAGATCAGGTCGTTATTGTAACTGGAGCAAGTAATGGAATTGGCAGGAGCATTGCAGAGCATTACTTAAAGGAAGGGGCTAAGGTAGTTTTTGCAGATATTGATGAAGCTGCATCAACGGAAATCATTAATGCCTCTAATCATCCTGAAAATGCAGCTTTTATTAAAACAGATGTTAGACAGGAGCAAGATATCATTCAATTAATGGAAAAAACGCAGCAGCAATTCGGAAAGATTGACATATTAATAAATAATGCTGGCAAGGCTTTGTTTAAGTCTGTTTATGAACTAACCTTGGATGAATGGGAAGATGTTATACACACGAATTTACGAAGTGTGTTTCTATGTTCACGAGAAGCAGCAAAAATCATGAAGCAAAATGAAAATGGTGGCTCGATTGTAAACATGTCTTCAACAAGGGCATATATGTCTGAACCGAATACAGAAAGCTATAGTGCAAGCAAAGGCGGAATTATGGCGATTACTCATGCGTTAGCAAATAGCTTGGCAAATGACCGAATTGCTGTTAACAGTATCGCGCCTGGCTGGATTGAAACAAAGCACTATGAAGATTTACGGACTATTGATCATGACCAGCATCTATCTAAAAGGGTAGGCAAGCCGGCAGATATTGCGAGAGCATGTCTCTTTTTAACTAATAGAGACAACAATTTCATTACAGGTACTAATCTAACAGTTGATGGCGGAATGACTGTTAAGATGATCTATGAGGAAGATTAATGAAACAACTAGTGGATACATATTCTAACGATGTGAAAGGAAAGTGGAAATCATGATAAATAATTTTGATGAGGTTGTTAATCGGAGAAACACTTATTCAGTCAAATGGGATGGCGGTAAGATGATCAAGGAGATGGGTCTTACGGAAAGATATGATGAAGACACTATTCCTTTATTTACGGCAGACATGGATTTGCCTGTACCACATGCATTAGTCAAAGCATTACATCAAACAGTAGACAACAGGATTTATGGCTATTCGATTTTTCCTGATGAATACTATGAAGCAATTCAGTATTGGTTCAAAAAAAGACACGACTGGGAAATTGATAGAGATCATATTGTATACAGTCCGGGGACAGTGCATGCAATGAATATGGCTATTCGTGCTTTTACTGAACCTGGTGATGGTGTCATCATTCAGCGTCCTGTATATCCACCGTTTACTTCAGCTATTGAAGGAAATGGAAGAACGGTTGTCAATAATCCTCTTTCTTGTGATGACAATGGCTACTATACGATTGACTTTGCAGATTTTGAAAGAAAAGCAAGTGATGCTAGCACAAAGATGTTTCTATTATGTAATCCTCATAATCCAACAGGAAGAAACTTTCGCAAGGATGAATTGCAAAAATTAGCAGATATTTGTAGTAAGCATCAAGTTTTAATTGTTGCAGATGAAATTCACGGTGATTTAATTAGAAGAAACGAGCAATTTATTCCAATGGCAAAAATTGCAGATAATGATTCTCTTATTACCCTAACAGCCATCAGCAAGACTTTTAATGTAGCAGGTCTCCATTGCACAAATGCGATAATTTCAAACTTGAAGCTTCGCAAACAATTTTTAAAAACAATGGGCTATCAAATGGCTTCACCATTTACAATCTCAGCGCTTATTGCCGTGTATCGAGAAGGTGAGGAATGGCTGGAGGATTTAAAAGTATATATTGATGGCACAATGGAAATAGTCAAGACGTTTATCGATAAAAACATGCCGAAAGTAAAGGTAACGATACCTGAAGGAACGTATATTATGTGGATGGATTTTTCAGCGTATAACATAACGCCAGAGGAGGTTCATGACCGTATATATAATAGAGCCAACGTCCTGCTTGAGGATGGAAGTATGTTTGGGGAAGAAGGGAATACCTATCAGAGAATCTGTATTCCATCGCCAAGATCTATTATCCAAACAGCTTTGGAAAGAATGGCAAAGGAATTTGAAGACTTGCAATAAAACAATATGTCCTTGAACAGTGTGAGTTATTTGCACTGTTTAAGGTTTCTATGAAAAACGAAAAAAGGCAACGCTTTCCGTCTAGTTCAAAGGATTGCAGTTGTCTATTTTTAGGAGTATAATGTTCTCATTATCAATTTAATATAATTATTTGGGGGCTTTTTGATTGGATATTTTACATCAAATACTTTCTACTTACGCTTCATTTTTTGATGGAGAGATGTGGGTTAAAGTATTATCAGACCCTGTTTCTTGGGGATTAATTGGTTCACTTGTCATCCTTGAAGGACTTCTTTCAGCAGACAATGCGCTAGTGCTTGCTATCATGGTTAAGCATCTTCCTAAGGACAAGCAAAAAAAAGCACTCACATACGGACTGTTTGGAGCGTATTTTTTCCGCTTTCTATTCATCGGACTCGGAGTGTATTTAATTAAATTTACTTGGATTAAAGTAATTGGCGCTGCTTATCTTGCTTGGATTGTTATCCAGCATTTCTTCCTTAATAATAAGGACGAGGAAGCAAGCGGCATAAAAAAAGACAGCTGGACTGTTCGTATGTTTGGAGCATTCTGGGCAACTGTCATTTCCGTTGAATTGTTAGACTTAGCCTTTTCAGTCGACAGTATACTTGCATCTTTAGCTGTTTCAGATGAAATTTGGATTTTGCTATTGGGTGGTATGCTTGGCATTTTAATGATGAGAACTGTAGCAAAGCTGTTTTTAGTCTTAATTGAAAAGGTGCCTGAATTAGAAAATACAGCATTTGTGCTTATCGGCATCATCGCCTTAAAAATGTTTGCTAGTATTTTTGGCTTCGAGTTAAATCATTACGTTTTCTTTGCGATTTTGATTCTGGCGTTTATCATTACATTTATCATCCACTTCATTAACAAAAATAAAAAATTGTCTGAAGAAGTGGCTTCATCAAAAGAATAAAAGTTAGCCCTGTTCTTAATAAGGACAGGCTTTTTTTATGTAACAAAGCATCACTTTGTATATTTATTAGCATAACTTGATGCAACAAACGAATCCGGTTTTATTTTCGGTTCAATTCCCGTTGATTCAATCCGAGCAACCATTTCATTAACAAATTCACTCGTTCTATTTCTTGAACCGCTACCAATGTCGATATGGCCTTCCATCGAAAAAGTGGCTCCATTATAAATAAAGGGAAGTACGATATCAATCATCGTATTTTTTCTTTCCTCAGTAAATAAAGAGACGACTTCCTCTGTTAATGTTGTTTCGTAAGAAATCTTTTCATGCAATGCTAACATCTTTCTTGGAACAATATTCTTTCTAATACAAGCCCATGCACCTTTGCCTTTATTTTGGATGACAATGCCAGTTATAAAGGTTGTATGAGATGGATGAACCTGTGAATCTGTGCCTATCATCAATCGGTAATTTCCCCGAGGGTTTCTCGCCATGAAGCTAATAATACGCTGAAACACCACATCAAATGTCATAGAGTTTTCTTGAAGATTTTGAAATGTCCTATCTGCCCAACTTTTCTCCGCCATTATAGCTCCTCCTTCAAACGTCTAAACATAAGCAATGAAGTACTGTTTATACCTATTGTATGAACACACTAAAAAAATAGCACCAAGCATTCTGTCCTCCTATTATATGCTGTGCTTATTGGTACAGAGTGAGCGAACGCCTAAAATATGTAAAAAACTTGTTAGATAAGATAGTAACATCTGGTTAAAACGAAAAAGCTATATGAACACAAATGCTGTGCTTTGAATAACTAAATGGAGTTATAATAGACTTTAAACTAGTTAAATGACTTATATACAGCAACATCACTGCTGTCTATTAACCTGTAACTTTAAATAATATCTCAGAATCTAAACATAATCTTTACATGAAACCATGAATGAAGGAACACATACCAAATATAATGAAGAACAGAAGGGGGTGATTAACTATAAACGAAGACAATACCCAAACATATTAATTTACATAGAAGGAAGCATTATTGTTTGTTAAACAATGATAAGGAGTGATGAAATGGATACGAGTTCACACATTATAATGGGCTTAGGATTAGCTGCACTCGCTCATATTGATCCCGTTGTCGCTAATTCTGATGCTTTGTCCCAAGCAGTCTTATTCGGTACAGTCATTGGTTCGAACGCACCAGACTTTGACTATCTTTATCGAATGAAAGGAAAGGGCAGTTATATCCGCAATCATCGTTCAACATCCCATTCTTTGTTTGTGTTACCTCTTTGGAGTATTGCTGTTTCAGGTATTATTTATGCCTTTTTCCAAGAGGCGTCGTTTCTCCATTTATTTTTATGGACTTTCTTAGCAGTCATTCTTCATGTGTTTTTTGATTTATTTAATGTCCATGGAACACAGGTCTTACTGCCGTTCTCGAAAAAGTGGATTGCGTTTGATTCGCTCCCATTAGTAGATCCAACTATTCTAGTAGTACATTTGTTTGGATTTTCCCTTCTGTCATTCTTTCCAATGGGTGAGGTATTTTTAACTATTTATCTTTTTATTTTCCTGTACGTAGCTGTTCGAGCCATCTCCACCGTGTTAGTAAAAAGAAATTTGCATCTCCATTTTCAAAACTCTATACGCATAAAAATGATTCCTCGTATTTCCTTATTTCAATGGGATGTCATTATCGAAACGAAGGAAGATTTCTTATTTGGTGTTTACGCAAAGAGCAGTCTTACTATTGACCATTCTCTTGTTAAAAAAATTACATTTCCTGACTTAGTGTCAGAAAGTAAAAACCATCCACTTGTTGCAGATTTTCTATCAAGTACCCAATATGCCTACCCATTTGTACTAAAACGTAAAAATGGCTACCTAGTCTATTGGAAGGATCTTCGATTTCGAACAAATAAGTTCTTTCCTATTCTTACAATCATCGCAGTATCATCCGACCACAAGATGAATGAAGGCTTTATCGGCACACTATACTCCTTAAAACAATACAAGCAGGTAATCAAACAGTTAAAAAATACGGCATCTTAAAGAAGGGCTGAGTTTATGGAAAAGAAATTACTGATTATTTCTTCTGATATAACAGGACATGGTCATAAAAGTATCACAGAATCATTATGTGAAAAAGTCCAAACGTATCAAGGTGTCGAAATCTTCGTAGTAGATGGATTTTCCCTTGGTAAACGATTGCTTTTAAAAATCGGTCAATCCTACGGGCCCATCATTAGAAATTCAGAACAGCTTTGGAAGGTGATTTGGAAGCTCTCTGCCCTAAAACCCCACTTAGTTGATAACTTTATCGAATTACTGATCAGGGAAAACTTTCTCAAATTACTGGAAGACATACAGCCAGATATGATCTTATCTGTTCATCCTAACTTTAATGGCTCTATCTTAAATATTTTAGAAAAGCAAAAGATCAACATCCCATTTTTCACCCTTATTGCTGACCTTGTGAATATTTTTCCACTTTGGGCAGATAAAAGGGCCCATTACATAATAAGCCCTACATATGAAGCACAAACTAAATGCATTGAATTTGGAATTCCAGACGAAAAAATAAAGGTTTCCGGGTTTCCAGTTCGTTCGCGTTTTTTCCAAAAAAGCTGTAATCAGCGCAAGCTTTATAGGGAAGGGCAGTCATTAACATGCTTGATTATGAGCGGTGGTGAAGGTGTTGGGAATATGAAAAAAATCGCCGAAAATCTTTTGAATCATTTCGAATGCAACGTTAAAATTGTAGCCGGGAAAAACGTCACGCTCAAAACAAAACTCGAAATGTCACTAAAAGCCAAATATGGTGATCGCGTTGAAATATATGGGTTTACAAAAAACATTCAAGATTTGATGCTAACCTCTGATATTGCGTTTACAAGAGGGAGCCCGAATGTTATGTTTGAGGCAATTGCCACAAATACACCACTTATTATTACAGGTGCATTACCAGGTCAAGAAGAGGATAATCCAAGCTTTGCAGAGAACTTTAACTTAGGAGTAGTTTGTAAAAAACCAAAGGAAATTAAAGATACATTAAGCAATTTACTCGCCAATAACGGCGAAAAGCTAAATAAAATGATAATAAGTCAACGGAATTTTATAAATACAAAGGCAGCGGAGGACATTCTTCAATTTATTTTAGAGGTTGGGGAGCCTTATTATGAAGAAGCAAAGGAAAAGCTTTCTTAAACACATCAATAGCTAACTTAGAAGGTCCGGAGAGAATAACCTTTTAAGTTAGTTTTTTTTGTATTAATAGCTGTTAAATCATGTGCATCATAATATTTTTAAAGACAAGCTCAGGCTGTTCCTCTGTAATTAAATGGCCGGTTTTTTTATAAGTAATTAACTGTGCATCAGGCAAATCACGAACGAGACGCTTGCCAATCTCCAATGGAACAACGCGATCCTCCTCACCCCATATTAATAGTGTAGGTACATGAATATCCTGAAGCTGGTTTGGCAACAAATCTCCTTCACGATGACGAAGAAGGCGGATTAAAGCCTTATAAAATCCTTTTTCATTAAGTGGTTTGCCGAATTCCTCAATCATTTCATCATTGATTAATGACTTGTCAAAGAAGACATTGTTTAAATGGTGTCTTACCCCTTTTTTTTGCACATAATAATAGGCTAATTTTTCAAATAATGGCAAATAAGAAGTATAAATAAGCGCTTTTCTTGCTCGTTTTAAGTAACCAGAGCTGCATAGCAAAACTAATTTGGTTACTCGCTCAGGAGCGAGCAATGCCATATTGAGGGCTATTTGTCCTCCCATAGAATGTGCTACGATATGGAAATTAGAGTATCCAAATTGGTTCAAACATTCCAGCAGTAGCTTCGAATAGTTCTGAAAGCTGTAAATAAATGAGGTGGATTTATCACTTTTTCCAAAGCCAGGAAGGTCAATGGCAATAACTGAATAATGCTCCTGCAGAAAAGGGATAACTCGGCGAAATGTATAGGTTGAGGATGCAAACCCGTGAATTAGAACAATCAGTGGTTTTTCATTTAGTATGTATTCACAATACAAGTTAATTCCAGAGACATTAAGATACGTTTGTTTTAATTCCCAAGCAGTCATTCGTGCTCCACTCCTTCATGAATGAATAATATTTTTATTATTAAACAATACGGGTGAGAGGATACAAAAAATTTTTATTGAATTTGATTCGAATTAGTTATACTATTCTATTGGCGAATCTTAAACATAAAAGAAATAGTAGCATTCAATTAACGAGATCAACAAAAAAATGTTGCGAATAAAGGTTTAAAAATAGGTGAAAAGGTGTATATATGCAAAGTGAATATACATAAATAGAGAAAAAGAAAATGAGCGTATGAAGGGGATTAAGATGAGTAAGCATTCGTCTATTAATATTGGTGGTTTAAATTTTGAATGGGAATTAGAAAAAGGCAGGTTTATCTTTGAACAACAAGATTCCGTGCTTTTCTGGATTTCCAGTGCGATGAGAACTTTTTTCGATACAATTGAGGAAATTTCCGGCGAAGAAGCTTCAAGCTTAGTATTTGAAGCTACAGGCTTTAGACAAGGTCTTGTAGTTGGTGATTACTTTGACAAGATGAAGGATGTAGATGTGAAAGAAGCAGCAACTCTCATAACAGCTACATATGCATCTGCAGGCTGGGGCTTAGCAGATATCCATGATTTGGATTTTACAAACAAAACATTAACAGCACATATTAAAGATAGCTGGGAACATAAAATAAATCTTGCACAAGGCAAGAAAAAAGGCGGACATTTTTTAGCAGCACATTATGCTGGGATTTTCTCAAAATTATTCGGTACAAATATTTGGTATAAGGTTGTGCAGGAGCAGCTTGAAGGCTATGAATACAGCATCATCAAGTATTTCCCTTCCAAAATAACTGTATCAGACAATATCCATGAACTGGCACGAAAAAAAGAATCAGAACAAATTTCGCAATTGGAGCAGCTTGTGGAGGAAAAAACAAAAGAGCTGAAAGACCTTGTGAAAAGAATTTCCTCCCCAATTATTCCTGTCCATGATGACATTGTCATTGTTCCGCTTTTGGGAAAATACGACGAAGATCGGTCAGAATTACTTGTAACAAATACTCTTAATAATTTACCTCAGTACAAAGCAAGTTATTTAGTGTTAGACTTAACTGGTTTGGACCGAGATATTAGCCAGCATACTGCAAGTCTTTTAGAAAAAATCGGTTCAGCTGCAAACTTAATTGGCATAAAAACAATTTTAGTCGGAATTTCACCAGAATTGAGCATCGTCGTATCACAGGCAAACATTAACTTATCACAATTTGATTGCTTCCAAACATTAAAGCACGGCATTCATTATGCATTAGGACAGCTTGGCAGGAAAATTATATAATAAAAGAAACTCCTTATCTTGATGATAAGGAGTTATTGTTTATAAGTTAACCACTTTAGTTTACATAATATTATTATATTAAACTTCAAAATGCATATGATATCCAAGTAAGGTGGACAGCAAATATGCTTACATATAATAGCAGTGGTACAGATAGAATTATTCTCCATGTTTTCACATGCTTCGTTGTGAAATATGCGGCGAGAATAAACAGGAAAATGGATAAACCGATTTTACAGCATAAAAACAAATAAGGAGACAGCTCCCAAACGGAACTCATTAACGGATTTGCTTCACCAATCAGTTGGAGATGCATTCCGATATATGTCAATATTCCATCAGCTAAATTTAAAATACCAATTGTCCAAAAGAGAATCTTGATTGGAAACACCTCATATGTAAGCTTTAGAAAGCTTGTTATTTCTACTAATTATCCCAATAAAATACAATAAATTAAATAGGTCATAACACGCAGATGCTAACTTAATTCCTTTGTAGCAGTTTTGACTGCATAACCGCGCATAATATCTCTTATGTGCGGTTTTTTAAGGAATATAGTATAATAAATAATAGATAAAAGTCGAAGATTGGTGGTTTATTAGAGATGGATAATCGTTTATTAGCAGAATGGTATGAGGAAGAAGTCACTATCTTTAAAACAGAAATGGATAATAAAGACTACAGCAAGTTCACAATGGAAAACTATGTACGCGATATATACTTATTTTTAGAATTTATGACTCGGAAAAAAGCAGAAAAGGTAGAATTGCATGAAGTAAAAAAGCTGCATATAACCCTATTCATGAATGAATTGAAAACAAAGCGGGGCAATAGTGCTACATCAAGGAATAGACGACTGACGGCATTAAGATCATTTTTTAAGTGCTTAATGGATTATGACTTACTTGATAAAAACATTGCTGCTGAGTTAGAAAGCGCGAAGGAACAAAAAGGAAAATTGCCGAGTTATTTAGAGAAGGATGAACTGAAGGCGTTTTTTGATATGATCAGCATTGTATCTCAAAAGCAGCATCAAAAAAGAAATAAAGTGATGATGGGCCTGATGGCTTTTGCTGGATTGCGTGTTTCTGAGATACATATATTAAATATATCCTCGATTCAACCAGCAAAAAGAGGACTGCAGGTGTTAGGAAAAGGTAATAAAACAAGATATATTCCGTTGCCTATAAAGCTTTATGAGGAGTTAATGTCTTATATAAAGGAAGATAGAATTCTGCCGATGCGAGGAAATGAGGATGCCTTGTTCATCTCAAGACGAGGAAAAAGGATTTCTAGAAGGCGGATACAGGAAATAACCGAGCGAATTTGTAACAGTATTGAACAGGAATACCCAGAATACAATTGGAAGCAAAAGTCGATTTCCAGCCATAAGCTGCGTCATAGCTTTGCGACACATCTCGTCAGGGATGGACGAGATATTCGTACAATTCAAGAGCTGCTAGGACACACCAATTTAAACACAACTCAAAAATATACACATGTGTCTGATGATCAGAAGGAAAAAGCAATGGAAATGGAATTGTCAGATTACTTCAACTAAGTCACGATAATAATATTATGTTAACTAAGTAAAAATCCTTTTTGCTAAACATACTTTCTTCCTATATGAATATGCATAGTAATAGACATGAAAAGAAGGAAGTGTGAGCAATGCCTAGCAAAAAGCATAGTATAGTTGTTAAAGCTCCCCTTGAAAGGGTGTGGGATTTTGTCAGGTCGATGGATAATTGGGCTCCGTTAGTTCCTGGTTATATTCAGCATCAGATTATCTCTGATTTAGTTTCAACATGGGAGTTTAAGACAGATATTGGCTTCATAAAGAAAAAAATCTCTTTACGGATAGATATACTGAAATGGGAGGAACCATCTCAAGTTTCTTTCAAGCTGACAGGCATAAATGAAAAATTTATCGGGAGCGGTTATTTTTCAGCACAGCAAGTCGGAGAAACACAAACAAAAATGACTGGTTATTTGGAAATAAATGCATTTGGTACATTTGCACCGATGGTTAATAGTGTACTTGAGCCGAAATTAGATGAAATTACGCAGGAATTAACGATTGGGGTTTGTAAAGCGATTGAAGACAGGTGATTATAATTTTATTATGTTAACTAGAAAATGATTACTTAATGATTAGCTTATGATAAATGCATTTATCACAGTTCTTCCATAATTTTCATTTCATTCTTTGTGAGAAAAGTACTAGGAAAAAAGAATGAAACACGCTATAATATAACTAACTAAAAAATATCTGAAAAGGGCAAACTTGTTGAAAAGCAAGGACGCAAAGCTATGGGCCTAACCGTTTATCAAAACGAATGGCTGCCAGGCTGCCAGACTTCTCCTTTGGATTGGTCTAGGCTTTTCTTAAGGAGAAGTATATATAATGAAGAAACTAGCAATTTTAATTTTGGTGGTGGGCTTAATGCTACCTTCTATTCATACAAATGCTGCTGCAAACAGCAAAACAAATGCAACTTGGATCTGGAATCCATGGTCACTAACAACTGCAGCTGGACAAAATAAAGTCATTAATTTCCTTGTGAAAAACAATGTGACAGACGTCTACCTGCAAATTGACCAAGAGGTTGAACGAAAAACATATCAACAATTTATTGCCAAAGCTACAGCAAAAAGCATCAGTGTTCATGCATTAGATGGTGCTGCGAAATGGGCATTGGCAGGCGGACAAGCATATGCGGACAGCATGTTCGCATGGCTTAAGAATTACCAAAAGAGCAGCGCTGCAAATCAACGCTTCAATGGTGTACATTTTGATGTTGAACCGTATATATTAACAGAATGGAACACAGACAGAGATGCTGTTGTCCTAGCTTATCAAAAGCTGATTAAACGCAGCAGTCAGTTAAGTTCTAAATTAAGCTTAGATTTAAGCATTGATATGCCATTTTGGTTTGACGAAATTACATTTGCCAACACATATGGAAAAAGCAATCTTGCAAAATGGGCAATCAAAAATACTGATGCTGTCACTATTATGGCATACAGAAATACAGCAACAGGTGCAAACGGCATTAATTCACTTGTGAAAACAGAAGTGCAATATGCGAAGGATGCTGGAAAAGCAATCAATATTGGTGTCGAAACTGGTGAGTCAGCAGAGGGTTCTAATATAAGCTTTTATGAAAAAAGTAAAACATATATGAAAAACGAGCTTGCAAAAGTAGCAAAAGCATATCCGCAAGAAAACGTTAATCTTGCTGTTCATTATGTGGATACATGGATGCAAATCAAGTAAGTAAAAAGGACCTTTTTCAAGGTCCTTTTTTTTATTTATCCTTTAATATTTGCAATAATTCTGCCGCGGATTCCGCCTTGCAGAATAGTTGGCAAAAGGTCAGGAAGTTCATCAAGTGTAACTTCTTTGGCGATAAATGGAGTAAAGTCATCGATTTTCAAGTCAGAGGCAACTCGGTTCCACACTTTCAGCCTTGTCTCCATTGGACAGTAAACCGAGTCTATTCCTAATATGTTAACGCCTCTTAATATAAATGGATAAACAGATGTTGGGACATCTCCGCCGCCTGTTAAGCCGCTAACAGCTACAGAGCCGTTATATTGAAGCTTGCTTGTGATAGCTGCCAATGTAGCCCCGCCAACAGGATCGATTGCACCAGCCCATTCCTGCTTATCTAATGTCTTCAGATTGCCGTTATAAACTTCATCTCTAGCAATAATACTGCTCGCGCCGATCGTTGTTAAGTATTCATGCTCTGATTCCTTGCCTGTACTAGCTTCAACATTATAGCCAAGCTTTGCAAGCATCGCAACACCGAAGCTTCCAACTCCACCTGTAGCCCCTGTTACAAGTACTTTTCCATTTTCAGGCTTTAAGCCATTCTCCTCTAAGCGCTGGACAGATAATGCAGCAGTGAAGCCAGCTGTCCCGATAATCATCGCTTCCTTTAATGTAAGTCCGTCTGGAAGTGGCACAACCCAATCTGCCGGGATATTTGCGTATTGACTATAACCACCACTGTGAGATACACCAATTTCATAGCTGGTTGCAATCACTTTATCTCCCGGTTGGTAACGAGAATCTTCCGATTCGACCACAACACCAGCTAAATCAATACCAGGGATATGTGGATAGGAACGCACGATTTTTCCGTTTGGCACACTTGCGAGACCATCTTTATAATTGATTCCTGAATAATGCACTTCTATTAATACATTGCCTTTAGATAACTTGTCTAAGTTTACTTGTTCTACATGCAAAGAAAAATCTTCGTCTTGTTTATTAACAACAACTGCTTTAAATGAATCTATCATTATTGTTCACCTCGGTGTCATCTTATCATTTTTTTTCGTGCATGGTCAAAATATCCAACTTGGCTTACATACGAGGAATACAGATTATTACGATTGAGCGCACTCGAAAAAGATGTTTGAGCATCATACATTGACATGTAAGTAACTGCTGATTTTCCCAATACTGCGAGTCGAGAGATGGCATGTGTACCTTAGGATTGAGCAAAAAAAGATGAAGCAATCTCTCAATGGATTAGTTACATATAACCCCTTTTTTCTTTAAGACTTTCATTGAATTTACTTAAAAATGTATTTTTTGTGTCAGATCAAAATGTTAGGCAATACTAAACGTAAAAAGGAGATAGGTACATGAAAATAGCAAGTAATGTTTATGGATATAAAACGGCTATCGCAAATATTGCATTTGTATCAGGCTTAGGTAAGAACAAGCAAGATTGGATATTGGTCGATGCAGGCATACCATATTCGGCCAGGTTTATTTTGCAATATGCTAAATCATTATTTGGTGACAGAAAGCCAAGAGCAATCATTTTAACACATGGTCATTTTGATCATATTGGAGCATTGCAAACCTTGCTGCGTGAGTGGGATGTGCCCATATATGCCCATAGCGAGGAAATGTCCTATTTAACTGGTGAAGAGGTTTATCCAAGACCAACACCATTTGTTGTAAAGGGCGTTATGTCGTTGTTGTCGCCGTTATATCCTCGGGATGGTATTCAGCTGCATTCTAACTTGAAAGTACTTGAGACGGGTATAGAGCTGAATTTCATGGAGGGATGGGAGTGTATCCATACACCAGGGCACACGAAAGGCCATATTTCCTTATTCAGAAAAGAGGATGGAGTGCTGCTGGCTGGTGATGCCTTCGTTACTGTTAAACAAGAGTCCTTATTTTCTGTCTTAACACAGAAAGAAGAGCTGCATGGACCACCAGCTTACTTCACTTCAAACAGAGCCGAAAGCAGAGAGTCTATCATGAAGCTCGCAAAATTGGAGCCGAGCACCATCTATACAGGACATGGCAAACCACTTTATGGGAAAGAACAAATTGCCAAAGGACTTTATCAACTCATTCGTCATTATGATGTAGGCTATGCAGGAGCACCAACTATTGTATAAAAACTAAGTCTAATTGAATTCTGTCAGAGAAAACGGAACTAGTGAGCAACCGCTTAACATTTTCATACTAGTTCTGTTTTTGGCAGTGTATAAGATTAGTGTGGGGAAAGTAAAAGTTTTAACTGCTTAAGTGCGGAACTTAAAAAATTTAAAATAGGTAGATAATGAAGCAACTAGTCTTTGCGTTTCATATTCAAAAGTTATTTTCATGGAAAGATATATTACTTTATTCACTGCTTTATTCATGGTACTCTATTAATTTAGTAGAACTTATAGGTAAGGAGCAATACAAATGAAGGTAGTAACATGGAATGTTAATGGAATAAGAGCATGTGTTAAAAAGGGCTTTTTAGATTTTTTTCATGAAATAGATGCTGATATTTTTTGTATACAAGAATCAAAGCTGCAAGAAGGGCAAATTCAATTAGATTTAGAGGGATATCATCAATTTTGGAATTATGCGGAGCGTAAAGGCTACTCTGGAACGGCGGTGTTTACTAAACAGAAGCCGCTAAGTGTCAAATATGGGATTGGCGATGATTTTGAAGAACTGGAAGGAAGGGCGATCACTTTAGAGTTTCCTGAATTTTATTTGCTGAATGTATATACACCTAACTCTAAACGAGATTTAAGCCGCTTGCCATATAGAATAGAATGGGAGAAGCAGCTTAAGCTGTATATTCAAGCACTTGATGAGCAGAAACCTGTCATTTACTGCGGAGATCTTAATGTCGCTCATGCAGAATTAGATTTAAAAAATGCTAAATCTAACCTTGGCAACTCAGGATTTACGATAGAAGAGCGCGGAGAAATGACTAGCCTCCTTGACTTAGGATTTATTGACAGCTTCCGTTATCTTTATCCGGACCGAGGCGATGTTTACACATGGTGGTCATATATGGCGAAGGTAAGAGAGCGGAATATTGGTTGGAGAATCGATTATTTTATCCTTTCTGAACGTCTAAAGGAACTGCTTGTCGATACAGAAATACATTGTAATGTATTAGGAAGCGATCATTGTCCTGTTAGGTTGGAAATTAATTTGTAAGAAGAAGCTCAAGCGGTGTATCGCTTGAGGTTTTTTTTTAACAATTTTTTTGGTAATAAATATTGACTGTTAATCAGTTTAGAAGTAAACTGATAATATAAGTTTAGCACTAAACCGAAAGACGATAAGGTGATTGAACAATGAAAACCAAAAGGAATACAAGGCTTGGTGTCTTATTATGGTTCCGATTATCAAGGTTTTACAACAAAAGCAACAGAAAAAGCAATCAGTATTTACAGCAATTCGGATTAAATGTCGCTCAGCTCGATATGCTTGCCCAAATTGGTCATAATCATTCCATCACACAGCAGGAGCTTGCAGACAAACTGCTTGTGTCAAAAGGAAATATAACACAGCTCCTGAAAAAAATGGAGGAGCAGGACTTGGTAGAAAGAAGACAGGAGTGGAAAACGAAATACGTTTCCTTGACTGAAAAAGGCCAAAACCTTTACAGTGATGTGATTCCTAAACAAGAGGAGTTTCAGGCAGCACAGTTTGAAGCATTAACAGAAGCAGAAATGAAGCAGTTACTTGGACTGCTGAAAAAAATTTAAAACTAGAAAGAAGGAAATGACAATGATGTTTAAAGGTATTCATCATGTTTCAGCAATGACATCAAAAGCAGCGCAAAACTATGACTTTTACACAAAGGTATTAGGAATGCGTCTTATTAAAAAAACAGTTAATCAGGATGACACATCTGTTTATCATTTATTTTATGGTGATGAAAAAGGTAATCCAGGAACAGAGCTTACTTTCTTTGAAATTCCAAACCTTGCCCCAAACAGAGAAGGTGTCAGCAGTATTTCCGCATTGTCGCTACGCGTTCCGAGTGATGCTTCCTTACAATATTGGGTCGAGCGATTTGATGAATTGCAAATTTCTCATGGAGGGATTATCGAACGTGCTGGACGTAGGGCTTTAGAATTCCGTGATTTTGAAAGTCAGCGCTTCTTCCTTGTGTCAGATGAACACAACGAAGGCGTTAAAGCAGGAACACCATGGAAAAAAGGACCGATTCCATTAGAGCATGCTATTGTCGGTCTTGGACCAGTGCAATTAACAGTGCGTAAACCACAACCAACAATCCGCGTTCTAACAGATATCATGGGCTTTCGTGCAAGTGGCCAATTTTCTTCTCCTATAGAAAATCAGCCAGATATTCTTGTCTTTGAAACAGGTGAAGGTGGTACAGGTGCAGAGGTTCATATCGAGGAAAGAACAGATTTGCCTGTTCAACGCCTTGGCAGAGGCGGAGTCCATCATGTTGCCTTCCGTGTGGATGATGAAGAAGAACTATATGAATGGATCAATAAAGTAAATGAATCGAGATTTCAAAACTCTGGTTTCGTTGACCGCTTCTACTTTAAATCTCTTTATTTCAGAGAGCCTAACGGCATTTTGTTTGAGCTTGCGACAGATGGACCAGGCTTTGATACAGATGAGCATATCGACCATCTTGGTGAATCGTTGGCACTGCCACCGTTCTTAGAGCCGCAGCGCGCAGAAATTGAAGCGAGACTTAAACCACTTGATACTTCACTTGACCAATAATAAAGCGAGGAGGTATAGCTACCTCCTCTTTTTTGCATGCAAAAAGCTGTCTATTGATAGGTCTTATGTTTATAATACTAAGAGAACAGTACTAAGGGGGAAAATGAACATGAAATGTGTATCAATTGATCTGGACGGCACACTTTTGGATGACCAGCACCAGATTTCCGAAAAAAATAGACAGGTAATTCAACAAATGAAGGATAATGATATAGAGGTCATTTTAAATACAGGCAGACAGTATGCCGATGTTATTAAAGTTGCAGGTGTTGCTGAACTGGAGCTTCCTATTTTCTGTTTAAATGGAAGCATGATGTATTCAGCAAACGGTGAGCTTCTTTATGAAACAACACTTGCTGAGGATTTATATTTTGAGCTTTTAGCTAAATTGAAGCCACTTAATGTTGGCATTCTTGTCTATACGAACAAAGGCGGATTCCCGGGTACATTACCTTCACTGCGCGGAAAATCATGGGATGAAATTCAGCAAATGTTTGACAGTCAGGACTATGAAGGCATCGTTGCACAAGAAGACATTAAGGTTTATAAATTAATTGCCGTCGTTAATGAAACAGAAATTGATAAAATTGATACAGTAAAAAACACTCTTAAAGAGCTTACTAGTGTGTCTTTTTCCTCCTCTTTTCCTAATAACTGTGAGATAACATCAAGCACTGCTCAAAAGGGGAAGGCAATCAGACGCTACGAAAACATGAAAGAGATAGTGTTTGATGAAATATATTCATTTGGTGACGGAGGAAATGATGTAACACAGTTTGAAGTATCGACTAGATCATTCGCCATGGAAAATGCACCAGACGAAATTAAGAAAAGAGCAAGTGATATAACAAAGAGCAATAACGAGGACGGGGTAGCATATGCTGTCACTGAAATCTTGAAGCTCGTTTAATTCTTGTATTCCTTAAAAGGAGCAAAGGCGCATTAGCCTTTGCTCCTTTTTAATTATAAGAGTTTTTTTAAGAACACTTGCTATTTTACCGATAAAAAGCCAAAATAAAGGATGGTTAGCTTAATAAGCTGACTAAGTAGAAAGTAGGGATATAAATTGACTAATTTTAAAAGCTTAGGAATTAATGATACTATCATAGATCATTTACAAAAAAGAGGAATAACAGAGCCTTCTCCAATCCAAACAAAGGTTATACCTTCCATAATAGATGGTAAAGATGTTATAGCTCAAGCACAAACTGGAACAGGAAAAACATATGCATTTGCATTGCCAATTGTCCAAAAGCTAAAAAAAGACGCAGACTATATACAAGCATTGATTGTCAGCCCGACAAGAGAGCTTGCGATCCAAATCTCTGCTGAAATAGAAAAAGTAAAACCTGACTATGCAGAAGTATTAACAGCATACGGCGGTCAGGATGTGGAAAAGCAGCTTCATCGCATGAAGGACAATATCTCCATTGTTGTCGCAACACCAGGCAGGCTGATAGATTACATGAAAAGAGGTCAAATAAAGCTTGACCGCTTAAATGTTATCGTGCTTGATGAGGCAGACCAAATGCTTCATATCGGATTTTTAGAAGAAGTGAAATACATAATGAGACGTACGCCTAAAACAAGGCAGACACTAATGTTCTCTGCGACTATTTCTGATGATATTAAAATGCTTGCCAAAAAATACATGATAAATGCTGAATACATGACAGTTGAGAAAAAACAAGGTCCAGCTGCAACGGTTGAGCAATTTTCGATGCATACAACAGACAGAGCTAAGCAAGGAACGTTAATGACTCTCATCAAAACGTACCAACCATTTATGGCTGTTGTATTTTGCCGAACGAAACGAAGAGTGAGCAAATTATATGAAGTTCTCCGCAACAATGGCTTCGATTGCCGCGAACTGCACGGTGACCTTTCACAGGCAAAACGAGAGCAAGTAATGAAGGACTTCCGCAATGCCAAATTCCCGATTTTGATTGCAACAGATGTGGCTGCAAGAGGATTAGACATTGATGGCATTACACATGTATTCAACTATGACATCCCTGCTGATGCAGAAAGCTATGTGCACAGAATCGGCAGAACAGGCAGAGCAGGTATGGAGGGTGCGGCGATTACCTTCTATTCATCAGATGACCGTGAAACGTTGGATATGATCGAGCAGGATCTTGGCATTACGATAACAAAGATGCAGCAACTGAAAAAGACGGATGACAATCCAGAACAAGCTGTTAAACCAAAAACAGACCATACTAAACGCAAACCAGGCTTCCGAGCAGGACAGAAAGCAAAATCTGGACAAGGCCGCAAAAAACAGCATTCAGGCGAAGCAAAAGGGAAGCAGGACAGAAATTCCAGCAGCAAGCCCAAGGATGGAGCAAAGCAGGAAAAATCGTGGAGCAGCAAAAAAGGCAAAAGAAACACAGGAAGTGCGATTTTCAAGCCAAAACATTCAAAAAAGAAATAAATAGGGCATAAAGGAGTTAGCCAAAATGATAAACAAAAATATGAAGAAATATCTTGAAAGCAAAGCAGAGAATGAAAAAATTGCTGCTCTTCCAGTTGAAAAGGCTTATTTATTGGAAAACGAGCTTGCAGCTGAAGACCGTATACTCATTGCTTCATTACCAGAAAAACTAGGTGACTTCTATATGGAGCTCGCTAATAAAGAAAGTGACGAAACAGTAAAAGAAGGTTTGTCTGCTTCATTTCTTGAAGAAAAAATTTCTCTGCTGAAAACAAATCTCGACGAATATTTATATGTGGAAACTGATTTGTTTGACATGATTCAAGTAGATGGTCTGACATTGGAGGTTGATTCTGTTTTCCGCAAATATGACGGGCTTTTCGGCTTCCGTGCTCCAAAGAAGCAAGAGCAGGTTATCCGTTCCTATTTCGCCAATACGCTTGGCAGTGAAACACCATATAGCCTTATGTTTAATAATCAAGATGGCCTTTGGGATGTTAACCTACCGATTGAATATATAGAAGGATTTACAGAGGAATTGAGTGTAGCTGCTACATTAGAGTTGTTTTACAGCTTTATGTTCGCCTTGGGAAGTCTGTTAGACGAGAAATAAGTGAGGAGAATAGCATGGGAGATTCAATTATACGTACACAAGTAGACAACACGGAATTTACTTGGGATAAAGACAAAGGAGTTTTCTCTTTTGATGGAGCTCAGTCTGTGTTGTTTTGGGACTCTGCCATTGAATTGTTCATCAGTACAATCATTGAGGTTTCAGGTAATGATGTTTCCAATACTGTTCTTGAAGCAACAGGATTTCGGATGGGAGAGCTAGTTAGCAGCTATTATCAGGACAGGATCGATGCAAGAGATGTGATTGACCAATATATGGATATATATCGAAATGCAGGCTGGGGGAAAATCACAGTCACACATTTCTGCTCCAAAGAAAAGAAGGTCATTCTCCAGCTTGAGAACAGCTGGGAGCATCGCATCTATCAATCTATGAAAAAAGAACAGGCAACAGTCCTTCTTCCAAGCCATTGGGCAGGCGTGCTGACCGTTTTGTTTAAGGAAAATATGTGGTATAAGGTAAACAGGTCACAGCTTAATGGAAATGAATTTGATGAAATTGAAATTTATCCATCATCGATTTCGCCAAATGATAACATCCACCAACTAGCTCGCCAAAAAGAACAGGCATATATAAGTAAGCTTGAACAAAAAGTGAAAGATAGGACACAGGAGCTTTCTGACCTGGTGAAGCATCTGTCGACACCAATCATGCCTGTCATGAAAGGAATATTGGCTGTTTCTCTTGTTGGAAAATTTAATGATGAGCGCTTTGAGGGACTACTTCAAAAAACGTTGTTTGCGTTCTCCAAGCAAAGAGCAACCTATTTGCTGCTTGACATGACGGCGATAAGTGATTTTGACGAATATATCATTTTCCGTTTACAAGGATTGGTTAAGGCAGTTGCCCTTCTTGGCGGAGAATGTATTCTTGTCGGCATTAGTCCGACATTAGGTGTGCAAATCATTAATTCAGGCGTTGATTTACGGTCCATTCCAACGTTTGCAGCATTAGAGCAAGGAATTGAATATGCTATCGATAAGCTTGGATATGAAATAGTTAAAAAAAGCTAAGCTTTAAGTGAACTCCGCACGTATATATGTGTGGAGTTTTTTTATGCATGAAAAGCTATCCTCAATCAGAATATAAAGGGAAGAAACTAACCTTTGGAGGTATGCTCATGCCCGAATTACCAGAAATGGAAAATTACAAACGCAACCTTAATCAGCTCCTGCAAAACAAGTTGATAACAGATGTCATTATAAACAGAGAAAAATCGGTGAATGTCGCACCAAGTTTATTTATTGGAGCAGTTCGCGGTACTACCATCCAGGCTGTTGAGAGGCGGGCAAAGCATCTGCTGTTTCGGTTAAGCAATAATAGGGTGCTGCTGCTGCATCTTATGCTTGGAGGCTGGATGTATTTTTCTGAAGAAAAGGATAAGCCGAAACGAACAGTGCAGGTGCAACTGTCCTTTGGTGATAAACACCTCTATTTCATTGGGTTGAGACTCGGCTACCTTCATCTATACTCAGAACAAGAGGTAGAACAGGAATTGGCAGATTTAGGTCCAGAGCCTTTAGATGCCAGCTTTACGGAAGCACAGTTTTTAACCTATACCGAAAAAAAGCGGGGCATGTTAAAGCTTAAGCTGGTTGATCAGCATTTCTTGTCTGGAATCGGCAATTGTTATTCTGATGAAATATGTTATGCTGCAAGGCTGTTACCGGAAAGAAAATTAGAGGACCTAAGTGGGGACGAGCGTTCGGCTCTATATACATCGATTCAAACAGTGTTACCAGAAGCAACAGCAATTGGCGGTTATATGGAGCATCCTCTTTTCGTCGGAGATACTAAAACAGGTGCTTATAATGATAAATGCCGTGTGTATGACTGTGAAGGTCAACCTTGTCAAAGATGCGGCAGTAAAATTGTAAGGACCGAAATCTCTTCCAAAAAAACCTTCTTTTGTCCAGTTTGTCAGCATTGATTGTCTAACCTCCTTTTTCTTTGGCCATAATAGTTCTTTACATATGCCTTAAAAAAGGGGTGGAGTTGCCTTTGAAACACCAAAAACTTGGATTGCTGCTGATTATCATCGGAATAATTATCGTTCAGCTGAATGGAACAAAGCCATATGAGCTTGAAGTACAAGCACAGGGAAACACCGAAGACCTAGAAGCAGAATTAGATGAGCTTCTTACGTCCATGCCTGAGCTAAAAGGGAGTCTTGCTGGTATAAGCATCAGGGAGCAAGAGCGCGGAAAGGTTGTTTTTGAACAACTGGCTCATACAAGATTAGCGCCTGCGTCTAATTTGAAGCTGTTAACAGCTGCGGCTGCGCTGTCTGTATTAGGGAGCGACTACACCTTTGACACAGAGATTTATACCGACGGACAGCTTGTGAATGGCGTTTTATCAGGAAACTTATACGTAAAAGGCAAAGGCGATACGACTTTGCTTCAGAGTGACCTGGAGAGTATCGCTAAGTCAATACATGATAAAGGAATCAAAAAAATCAATGGCAGCATCATTGGAGATGCAAGCTGGTATGATGATGTTCCATATTCCATAGATTTGGCATGGAGTGATGAAACGACCTACTACGGAGCACCTGTTTCTGCTTTGACGATGTCGCCTGATAAAGAATATGATGCAGGCACTATTATGATTAAAGCAAGTCCAGGAGCAAGTGCAGGCAGTCAAGCAAAGCTGACCATTAATCCAACTGTTACTAATCTGGATATTGCTAATCATACAAGCACTGTTAGTAAGGATGGCAAGGAAAATATCCAGTCTGTTCGGGAACATGGTGAAAATACAATCACAATAAAGGGTGATATTCCGGTAGGAAGCGGTGCAACGAAAAAATGGGTTGCAATTGAGCATCCCCCTGAATTAGTACTTAATGTGTTTCAGCAGGCTTTAACAAAACAGGATATTACCTGGACTGGTGAGGTTAAGGAAGGTGTCACCCCAGAGCTGTCAACACCGATTCTTGTGCATAAGTCAATGCCATTGTCAGAAATAATAGTTCCATTTATGAAGCTAAGTAATAATACGATTGGGGAAACATTGTTAAAGGAAATAGGAAAAGTCGAAAAAGGTGAAGGCAGCTTTGAAAAGGGTGTTGCAGTACTTAAGGAAGAAATGAAGAAATTCGGACTGAATACGAGCGGCATGCTAATTCGGGATGGTTCTGGTATTTCACCAATTGACCTGATTACGGCAAATGACTTATCTACATTGCTTTTCCATATTCAGAAGCAAGCTTGGTTTTCAGAATTTGAAAATGCGCTCCCTGTTTCTGGTAATAAAGACAGAATGATTGGCGGAACCTTACGCAATCGTCTGCAATCGGAAAATACATTAGGAAAAGTGAAAGCAAAAACGGGGACTTTATCAGCAGTTAGTTCACTTTCCGGTTATGTAGAAAGTAAAAGCGGTCAGAAGTATATTTTTTCAATCCTACTCAACCATCTTATTGATGAAAGTTCTGGGAAATTAATGGAAAATCAAATAGTCGAATTATTGGCAGCTCAATGAGGAAAGCGTGAGAGCATATGCTCTCACGCTTATTTGCGCCCAAAATCAGCTTTTATTTCACCATGTATATGCGTTTCCCATTTAATGATTTTGTTTTTATATGTATTATCCTTCAGCCAGGCTTCAGCTCGTTCAATCATTTGCCACAGTTCCTCTGTACGATGATCTCGTTTAAGGCTGGTGTTCGCTTTTTTGTTTCGTACCCACGAAAGAGCAGTCATGCTGTCACTATAAATAGTTGTGTCTTTTCCAAGTTTCTTCAGCATCACCAATGCGTGAACAATTCCTAAAAATTCACCAATATTATTTGTGCCAAATACAGGACCATAATGGAATATGCGTTCTCCAGTCATTGTATCCACACCTTGATATTCCATCATGCCAGGATTTCCGCTGCATGCCGCATCAACAGAAATGCTGTTTTCGTCAATTGGTGCAGCAGTGCCGCTTTTTTGGGCTGAAGCACCCGCTTTTCCGGTTGAGACAGAACGGCTGGCTACACCTTGGTTATAAGCTTGCTCCGCTTCAGATTTGGTAGGAAAAGATTTAAAGGCCGCACCTTGAAAGCCTTTTGTTTGCTTTTCACATTCTGCCCATGTCGTATAAATACCTGGCTTTCGTCCATTCCACACTACATAATATTTTTGTTTAGCCATTGCTTCGCCTCCACTTTTTCAATCCATTCCTATTCTATCATAGCTGGCAAAAAAAAGAACGGCTGTCCATGACAGCCAGTCCTTAAAAAATGTAAAAGCTTAATTGGCCACTCCAGATTGACGCTCAAGTAATCCTTGTAAATACTGAGCTAACTGCAGCATGCCGAAAATCCCTGCTTCCTTCTCTGCATCGGCATTATAATTTGTATTTGTGTTAATGTCATACGTATAAACAGTACCATTCTTGTCCTTCATGAATTCAATTCCTGCCACATAAACGCCTTGTGCTTGAAGGAATTGCTCGTATTTTTCGATAATTGGTTCTTGGAAATCCTTTTGGATTGAAAAGCTTGGCTTTTCCTCCACTTGTTCGCCAACAGGGCAGAAAAGATCATTGATTTGGCAAGCGTCAGCAGGGCAAAGCTCAAAACCGCCTGCCGTGTCGACTTTAACAGCATAAACAAACTTTCCGCCCACAAACTCACAGCGAGTGATGCTTTGATCTGGTGATTCAATATATTGTTGAATTAAAGTAATCCCATCAACAGGCTCTTCGAATTCTGGTCCGTACACATATCTTTCCAGCTCCTCAATGGAATGAAATAAGCGAACACCCAAGCCTTTTCCGGCGCGATTATGTTTCGTGATAAAGGATGGATCACCAAGTTTTTTGGCTGCTTGGATAATTTGCTCACTGCCTGTTGCTACAAGCGTTTTTGGTGTTTGGATGCCATGCTTGAACAATGCGGCATACTGTGCAGCTTTACTTACTTCCAGTCTCAAAGCACCTGTTCCATTAACAACTGTTCTGCCATAAGACTCAAGCCATTCAAGGACAGCACCAGTATATTCCGCTGCATAACGATGTCCTCTTGTATGAGAAGATGCGCTCATCCGGCTGTAGAAAATTCCGTCAGGAGGAGCTTCCGATAAATCAAAATTACCTTCTGATAAATCCCATTCTTCAAAAGGTATATTAAGCTCCTCCAGACGTTTCGTTAAATGAACAGTCCACTCACTGTTTTCATGGATAACATATACTTTGCTCATTATTTGCTCACTTCTCTTTCTTTTTTTAATGATTCTACAAGCGGCATTACTTGCTCAGAGAACTTTTTCATTTCTTCTAGCTGTGGGGAGAATTGCAGTAGCAACAGGTTAATGCCGGCATCCTCATACTCGAGAATCTTTTTGGCAATTTGCTCAGGTGTACCGATCAGACCAGGTCTCAGCCCTCTGTTAGAGACAGAATAGTCTTGCAATTTAATTTGCTGTTCGAGCTGTGATTTATTGACAAAGTCATCAAACCCAGCATATGCAGAGGATTCCTTGACATCTGTTATTCTAGCAAGCTCTTGTGCTGCTGCTTCTTCTGTCTCGCGGCAAATAACATACGCTGCCATTCCGAAAGAGGAAAAAGGCTCCTTGCCGAATTCTGCTCTTTTGGTTTGCATATCCTTAATTTTAACGGAAATCTCGTCAACTGTTCCGCCGTGCATGACATATGCATCACAATTTTCCGCAATAACAGCTTTGCCTTTTGGACTTTCGCCACCAGCATAAAGAATTGGATTTGGCTTTTGAACAGGTTTAGGAGCAAGCTTGGCATCTTTGATATCATAGAACTTCCCTTTGAAGCTAAAAGTTTCTTCCGTCCATAGACCTTTTAGAATAGCTAAAAATTCCTCTGTGCGTTCATATCTTTCATCATGCTCTGTAAAGATTCCGCCATATTGTCTTGCTTCTTCCTCCCACCAAGCAGACACAACATTCAAAGTAAAGCGGCCATTACTTATCTGATCAATATTTGCTGCCATTTTCGCCGCAACAGCAGGGTTATGGAAGCCGGGACGGATTGCTGTCATGATTTCTATTTTTTCTGTCACAGCAGCAAGAGCAGCAGCCGTTGACCATGCTTCAATTGAATCTGTTTCAGGACCTTTTATATCATTTAAGTATAATTCTGCAATAAGAGTCGTATCATAGCCCCAATTTTCTGCACTTTGAATGACCTTTTTTGCATAATCAAATGTTGGAGGCATGTTCTCATCATCAACATTTCGCAGCCATCCACCAAAAATAGGTAGCCAAAATCCAAATTTCATGTACATTCTCCTTTTAGGACACTAAAGTTTTTTGAATATTATTAATGTTATTATAGAGGTATACTAACTGTCAATATACTTGAATCTATAAAACCTATAAATATACTCTGTATTTATAAAAAAGGAAAAAGAGCACAAATATAGGAGGAGACATTTTTACAAATTTTGCGATAAAAGAGTAAAATTTGCTTTACCAAACATAATACATACAAAGGGGGAATTCGTTTGTCTTGGTTACTGTTTGCTATACTCTCTGCAGTTTGTGCTGCTTTAGTTGGTATATTCGGAAAGGTCGGTCTGCAAAATATTGATTCCAATACAGCTACAGCCGTCCGCGCAATCATCATGGCACTTTTTCTATTAGTTGTTGTAGCAATAGAAGGAAATCTTCATAAAATCCCAACAATTATATCAGACAAAAAGAATTTCCTGTTTATTGTACTCAGTGGAATTGCTGGTGCAACATCATGGCTGTTTTATTTTCTCGCATTAAAAACCGGCAAGGTAACACAAGTTGCACCAATTGATAAATTAAGCGTAGTATTAGCAGCAATAATTGCGATTATTTTTCTAGGGGAAAAAATAAGTCTCCTAAACGGTGTTGGAATAGGCCTTATAACAGTTGGCGTTATTTTGGCTGCGTTGCACTAATTCTCGCTGGAGATTCAGAATAATGAGGGAAGATGTTTGTCGCCTGCAGGATACGTAGACATTTTAATGAAGCCTTTGAAGCGAGTAATCATCCTTTTTTAATAGAATAGTTCATCTACAAAATATAGCAGGAAGAGCAGTCTTCCTGTTTTTTTATGGATAAGTGTGTACAAGCACTCAACAAAACTCTGTATGATGCCGATAAAAAGAGAAATTGGGTGCAACATTTTAGACCCACAAAGAAACAGGGATAATGAAAGATAGGTGAGAGCAACAATGATCTATAAAAACAGTCAAACGAAATGGATCATTACCCTTTGTTTATTTGTTGTTCTATCAATGCTTGTAAATATCTTTTACCACTTTTTGAACCATACTGTATTTATTATTCTGCATACCATCTTCAGTCTTGTAACAATATTTTCGCTGCTGGTACTATTAAAGAATATATCAATGATCATTTTAGAATTGAGAAATAGCAGTATGAAGCTCCAGACCATTTTTGAAACAATGGATATGGCAATTTGGTATCATGATTACAAGACTGGAACACTTCTAATTACTTCTGGTATGGAAAGAATTTATGGCAGATCCATTGCAGAATTCTATCATAATAATGATTTATGGAAAGAATCTGTTCATGAAGACGATCATTATGTAATTGAAGAAAGACTAGAAGCATTAAAAACCGGAGCAGAAGTCACAAGTATTTATCGAATTGTTAAGCCAGACGGCGAAATTCGCTGGATTAAAGACAAAGGAATTCCCGGATTTGATGGATATGGCAAAAGGACAGAGTTTACAAGTATTTTTTTTGATATAACAGAAAGTAAAGAAAACGAGGACCGCTTCAGCACGCTTGTGGAGATGTCACCGGATATAATAGCTGTTGTCAGCAACTATGAAATGCTATATATCAATTATGCAGGGAGCAAGCTTATTGGCGCAGGCAGTCCTGTTGAGCTTGTCGGTAACACCGTTTATGATTTGCTGTCGAAAGAAGACTATGAAAAAATTGATAATGAATTTTCTATAAATGGCGCCACAAATTTACGTGTCGAAGTTCAAGTTAAAACATTACAGGAAAGAATTATTGATGTGGAGCTGTCCTGCATGCCAATTATGTTTGCAGGAAGACATGCGGTGCTTGTTGTTGGTCGTGATATTACCGAACGAAAGAAATCGGATAACTTAATTAAGCAATTAGCTTATCATGACACGTTAACAGAGCTGCCGAACAGGTATAGCTGTATGGTTCATTTGCATGAACGCCTTCATAGTCCTGCAGTCGATTCCTTATACGTGTTGTTTTTAGATTTGGATCAGTTTAAGCGAATCAATGATACACGAGGACATTCTACCGGTGATATTATTTTGAAAAAGGTAGCGAATACGCTTAGCTTATCGCTGAAAGAAGGAGATTTCGTCGCGCGACTCGGCGGTGATGAATTTGTGATAATTCTCGAAAACACAAATTTGCAGGAAGTGAAACAAACGGCTAACAATATACTAGAGGCCTTCAACCAGCCCCTTATTATTAAAACAGAGGAATTTTTCGTTACACCAAGCATAGGCATCAGTAATTATCCAGCAGATGGTAAGGATCAGGAAACTTTAATTAAAAATGCCGATGCCGCAATGTACTTAGCAAAGGAAAATGGAAAAAATAATTATCAGTTTTATTCACATGCACTCGAGGAAAGTGGTGCTAGAAAAATGATGCTGGAAATGGAGCTAAGAAAGGCGATTAGAAAGCATGAACTTTCTTTGTATTATCAGCCGCAATTTAACATTCTTACAGGGGAAATATTCGGCGTTGAAGCATTACTGCGTTGGAAACATCCGAAATTCGGCTTTGTTTCTCCGGCAGAATTTATCCCAATAGCAGAAGAGACAAATTTAATCGTTCCAATAGGCGATTGGGTTATCAAGCAAGCAGCCCAGCAAATGAGGGCGTGGAATAAGAAAGGCATTAATGATATAAAAATGTCGATTAATATTTCAGCAAGACAATTTCATTGCACCGATTTCGCAGAAATTATTGGGGAGCATGTCGACAAATATGGTTTAAATACAAAAATGATTGAACTGGAAATTACAGAAAGCACTTTGCAAAATATGGATTTGTCTTTAGCGATACTTCATAAACTAAAAGCATATGGATTTAATATTTCGATAGATGACTTTGGCAAAGGCTATTCGTCATTAAGCTACTTAAAGCATTTACCGATTGACACGATAAAAATTGATAAAACCTTCGTTGATGATATTACAGATCCGGTCCATCAAGGTTCATTAGTTAAGGCCATCATTGATATGGGGCATAACATGAATTTCTCCGTTATCGCCGAAGGAATCGAACAAAAAGAACAGCTGGAATTCTTAAAACAAAACCATTGTGTCCTCGGGCAAGGCTTCTACTATAGCAAACCTCTGCCAAATGAGGATATTGAAAAACTGCTGCTTAAACAAGTAGACAAACATTAACTAAAAAAGGATTGGAAGCAGCGCTCCAGTCCTTTTTTACATTACCTAAACAATGTTGGTGATTGTTTCCAGACTTTTTGTGTAGTATAAGTATATAGAAGCATGCTTGTTTAGCATGTAAGTTTATTTCCGTCTGATAAGGAAATAATGAAGTAAAACGATATTAAAAGAGTTGGTGATAAAGGATGCCATGTAAAACGGTAGAAGAGTTAGAAGTTATATTAGAAGAAGCAAAAAGCTACACAAAGGAAGGAAAAGTTGCAGATTACATACCAGCGTTAAGTAAAGCAAACCCAGATAATTTGTCGATAGCGGTTATATACCCGAACGGCACTTGTTATTCAGCAGGTTGTATAAAAGAAAAAATTACGCTGCAAAGCATTTCAAAGGTACTAACACTTGCACTGGCACTAATGGAATCAGGTGAAGATACTGTGTTTCAAAAAGTCGGCTATGAACCGACAGGAGACCCCTTCAATTCGATTGTAAAGCTGGAAATGAGTAATCCGTCCAAGCCATTAAATCCGATGATAAATGCAGGAGCACTTGCAGTTACTAGTATGATAAAAGGTGGCTCTGTCGAGGAGCGGTTTGACAACATTATTGAATTTGTGAAGAAGCTAGCTGGAAATGAAGATATCGGTTACTCAGAAGAGGTAGCAAAATCAGAATATGAAACCTCTCATCTAAACAGAGCCTTATGTCACTTTATGAAGCAGCATGGCATTATTAATGAGGATGTTGAAGAGCTGCTTGACTTGTATACGAAACAATGTGCGATTGAAGTAAATTGTCTTGATTTAGCTCGCATTGGCATTATCTTTGCCATGGATGGGGTGGAGCCAGGTACAAACAAGAGAATTATGCCCGCGCATGTTGCAAGAATTTGTAAAACCTTTATGGTTACATGCGGAATGTATAATGCATCAGGCGAATTTGCTGTACGTGTTGGCATCCCTGCGAAAAGTGGTGTTTCTGGCGGGATTTTAGGAGCGGTTCCTAATCGTTTCGGTATTGGTATTTCCGGACCTGCACTTGATGACAAAGGAAATAGTGTTGCCGGCTTGAAATTGCTTGAAATTCTGGCGAAAAAATACTCATTGAGCATGTTCTAATCATTTCCCCTAATATAGCTGCGCTTATAATATGCTTCTTGTGCCTATGGTTATTTTCAAAGAGATAGGGGTAACATAAAACTATTTGAAAGTGCACTTATTTTTCGCATAAATAGGGGGATTACGAACATGAGCCTAACACCTGAACAACGCATTGAATTGCATGGATTTAACAATCTGACTAAATCACTTAGCTTCAATATGTATGATATCTGCTATACAAGAACAAAGGAAGAACGGGAAAGTTATCTTCAATACATTGATGAGCAATATAATGCAGATAGACTAACGAGCATTCTCAAGAATGTCGCGGAAATCATTGGAGCACATGTTTTAAATGTGGCAAAGCAGGATTATGAACCGCAGGGAGCAAGTGTGACACTGCTGGTTTCTGAAGGACCTGTGGCGGAGGCTCCAGAGGATGTATTTGAAGAATCTCCTGGGCCACTGCCTGATTCTGTCGTTATCCATCTTGATAAAAGTCATATAACTGTTCATACTTATCCAGAGTACCATCCTGATGAAGGAATCAGCACATTTAGAGCAGATATAGATGTTTCTACATGTGGAGAGATATCGCCATTAAAAGCACTTAACTACCTAATTCATTCCTTTGATACAGACATAATGATTATTGATTACAGGGTCAGAGGGTTTACTCGTGATATTCATGGCCATAAATTGTTTATCGACCATGATATTAATTCCATCCAAAATTACATTCCACTAGAAGCACAGAAAATTTTCGATATGATCGATGTGAATATTTATCAAGAAAATATTTTTCATACGAAATGCAAGCTAAAGCAATTCGACTTGAATAATTATTTATTCGGTTATACCGCAGATGAGCTCAGTGATAAGGAGCAAGCAGACATAACCGAAAAACTAACAGTAGAAATGAATGAAATTTTTTACGGTAAAAATATAAACGGTTAATAAGAAAGACAGGCGATAACGTCTGTCTTTCTTATGTTTGTTTTTTGTATAAATATGCTTATAAAATAATTTTTAATCATTTTATAATGTTAATCTCCAATAATTTTGGTAAAATAGTATCATTATAGGGAGAAGGGAAAGGTTTAGTTGAAACAAACAATCATTGATACAATTGAACAACATAAAAAAACATTCGAGGAAATCAGTATATATATTGGGGAAAATCCAGAGCTTGGACATGAAGAATTCAAGGCAAGCGCTATTTTAATTAAAACATTATTAGATCATGACTTTGAGGTTGAAAGAGAGTTTTGCGGTCTGCCAACTGCTTTTCGGGCGGTATTTGACAGTGGAAAAGAAGGTCCAGTAATCGGATTTATGTCCGAATATGATGCACTGCCAGAAGTCGGACATGCATGTGGTCATAACTTGATTGGCACAATGGGGATTGCAGCAGGAATCGGTCTAAGCAAGGCGCTTGCTGAAACTGGTGGAAAGGTAATCGTCTATGGAACGCCTGCCGAAGAAACAAAGGGCGGAAAGGTAACAATGGCAGAGCAGGACATCTTTTCAGAGCTTGATGTAGCGATGATGGTTCATCCTCTTGATAATAATATGAAAAGTGGTGCATCTCTTGCAATGGATGCCATTCAATTTGAATTTTTCGGAAAAGCAGCACATGCAGCAGCAAGTCCGCATATGGGCATTAATGCATTAGATGCTGTTATCCAAACATTCAACAGCATTAACGCACTGCGCCAGCATATTACCTCAGATGCTCGTATTCATGGTATTATTCCAGAGGGTGGAAAAGCAGCAAATGTTGTACCAGATTACGCGGTTGCTCAATTCTATGTTCGTGCTGCCAAAAGAGAGTATGTAAATGAACTAGTTGAAAAGGTGAAGAAGTGTGCAGAAGGTGCTGCCCTGCAAACTGGTACAACATTTAAAGTATCAAACTATGAATTCTCATATGATGATATGATTTCAAATGACACACTTTCAGACGCATTCACAAACGAACTAGTGTCTCTTGGTATACCTGTTGAGGAAATCTATGAACAAAGAGATGGCTCTGGTTCTCTTGATATGGGAAATGTAAGCCAAGCAGTGCCGTCTATTCATCCTTATATTAAAATTTGTAACGAAGCATATGCATGCCATACACATGAATTCAGAGAGGCAGCAATGACAGATCAAGCAAGAGAAGCAATGATTGTCGGTGCTAAATCAATGGCGTTAACTGGGTATGAAGTATTAACGAACCCGGAACTATTGAAAAAGGTTAAAGATGAATTTAATCGTATGAAATAATAAAAAACAATTCCCGGCAAATTGCCGGGGATTGTTTTTGCTAAGAGACACTTTTTAACTGTTTTCCTCTTTTGTACAAATGTTTTGTATAGAAGATAATACAAAGTGTTGCTGAAATTAAGGTGCCATGGAAAATCCAAACCATTATTTTTAAGGAGCTTGCATCAAGCACAATTGGTGCAATCACAAAACCAAGGGCAAATCCAAGCGATTTTAACAGCATGCCAACACCAAATATTCTCCCTCGTATATGATTGTCCGTTTTTTGAAGAATAACAGCATGCAGGGTTGTAAAGGTTGCATCGAAAATCCCTGTTAAAAAGGCAAAGGCAAGAATAAGCCAGCTATTACTGTTAGAAAAGAACGTGATAAAGCCTGCTGACATGAGCATTGCAGACAAAAAAGCTGCATAATAAAGACTTCTATCATTGTTAAATTTAAGTTTCGGAATAATCATGGTCGAAAAAACAGAGCCAAGTCCCCATGCTGCCCAAATCAGCCCATAATATAAGCTTTGCTTTTCCTTGCTAATTATTTCAGCCAAAAGTGGAATCCCTAAGTTATGGGAGGCTCCTGCAAAAGACCCTATTAAAAAAACGACATTAACTAAAAGCAGCATTGGTGCTAATAAGATAAAAGAATTAACTTCCTTAAGATCGTTGCTGAGACTTGAAAAGATTTTTTTCACACTTCCACTAGCAGTAGTTGTGTTTTTCGGGGCAGTGGATGTTTGCCATTTCATTTTCATTAATATAAATGCAGATAAAATATAGGTAATAGCATCTATTATCAACGTCCATTTATAGCCAAGCACATTCGTTATTATTCCCGCACCGATAAATCCGAATACAAGACTAATTGATGTCAGCCTTGCTATAAGTGCGTTTGTTTCGATTACTTTGTCCTCACCAAATATTTGCGGAATTTCGGCACTATAGCTAACTGCAAACAGGCTAGTTGTGAAACCAATCAAAAAGCATACTGTAATAATCATGATAGGATTAGGAAAAAACAGCAGTAATAATATGATGGCAGCTCGCAAAATATCAGCAATTATCATAATCTTGCGTCTGTCAAATCGATCAGCAAGTACGCCTGAAAAAACACTCGAAATAAAGCCTCCCAGTGTGCGGAAAGCCATTGTAGCAGCTAGCAAGCCGGTGCTCCCAGTTGCCGCGTACATTAAAACATTTATAGCTATTAAATCCATATAAGTTCCCAAATCTGAAAATGCCTTCACATATAAAAAAATCTTCTTATTCATCGAAGCTCCTTTGCTGTTTATTATTTTTGATTATTCTGTTTTTTTATTGTAAATGCCATATCAATATTTCGCAATACGAATAAATATTATGAAAAAAATTTTCTAATTAGCTAACTAAAATGCTTCAAAAAAATAAAATTGGGGTACTTATTAGGCATAATCCTAAAATTAAGGAGTGTTTCTATGGAAAACAAAACAATTATGCAATTTTTTGAATGGCATTTAGATGCTGATGGCAACCATTGGAAAAGATTGAAAGAAAGAGCAAGTGAATTAAAGGAAGCTGGAATTGATGCTGTGTGGGTTCCACCTGTGACGAAAGGAATTACCCAAGATGATAATGGCTATGGCATCTACGACCTTTACGATCTTGGAGAATTCGATCAAAAAGGGACAGTCCGTACGAAATATGGGACAAAGGAGGAGCTGCTTGAAGCAATACAGGCTTGCCATAATGTCGGGATTTCCGTGTATGTCGATATTGTGATGAACCATAAAGCAGGAGCAGACGAATTAGAAACCTTTAAGGTTGTCGAAGTGAATCCAGATAACAGGGAGGAAGATATTTCAGAGCCACATGATATCGAAGGGTGGACGAAATTCACTTTCCCTGGCAGAAATGGACAATATTCTGATTTTCAATGGAATTACACCCACTTTAATGGGACAGATTATGATGCTAAAGAAGAGAAGGAGGGAGTATTCCGTATCCTTGGTGAAAACAAGTATTGGAATAACAATGTTGATAAAGAGTTGGGTAACTATGACTTCTTAATGTTCTCCAATATTGATTTTAATAATGAAACGGTCAGGGAAGAGATGTTTAAATGGGGGGAATGGATAAGCGAAACACTTTCATGCAATGGCTTCCGACTTGATGCAATCAAGCATATTAATCATGAATTCATCAAGGATTTTGCTGTCCATTTAAAGAAAGAAAAAGGCGATGATTTTTATTTTGTCGGCGAGTTTTGGAAGGGTGAAATTGACGAATGCAAGCAGTTCTTAGAGGAAATGGATTACACGATTGACTTGTTTGATGTTCCGCTCCACTATAAGCTACATACAGCATCGATACAAGGCAGCGAGTTTGATTTATCAACAATATTTGATGATACATTAGTTAAACTGCATCCGATGAATAGTGTCACATTTGTTGACAATCATGACACACAGCCGAATGAATCGTTAGAATCGTGGGTGGAGGATTGGTTTAAACAGATTGCCTACAGCTTAATTTTGTTGCGAGAGGATGGCTATCCTTGTGTGTTTTATGGAGATTATTATGGAATAAAAGGGCCAGTGCCTGTTGATGGCAAACGAATGGCTATTGATCCGCTCCTTTACGCAAGGAAAAAGAAAGCTTACGGACAACAGGATGATTATTTTGATGATAAAAATGTTATCGGCTGGGTCAGACATGGCGATGAAAGTATTGAAAAATCAGGCTGTGCTGTCGTCATTTCAAATGATATGGAAGGCAGTAAGCGCATGTTTGTCGGCACAGAACGCGCTGGCGAAACGTGGGTTGACTTAACAAACACAAGAAACGAAGAAATAGTCATAGAAGAGGATGGCTTTGCTGATTTCAAAGTTGATGGGCAAAGTGTTTCCGTTTGGGGACTTCCTAACTAATATAGCAGAAAAAAGGAACGGTTTTAATCGTTCCTTTTTTTCTAGTAAAATAGCTTATTAAGCCCTTGGAACGCAAAGTAAACACCGAATAATAAAAGCGTGATGCCTGAGATGATGGAGATTATTCTTAACGTGTTTTTATTAAGAAATTTCCTAAAGCCTGAGGTAAGTGCTGCAAAGGTAACATCCCAGATTGTGAGTCCGATAAAAATCATACTGCTGTATATAAGCAAAGTGCCTGTACCATTTTCTGATGCTGTTTTTGCTAAAACAGATCCATAGATACCAAGCCAAAACAGAAAGGACAATGGACTTGTTGCAGATAATATAAACCCAGTCATAAAGCATTTGAATAAGGAGTCTTTCCCTCTTATATCATCTAGTTTAATAGAATTAGCACTAACAATACTTTCAACACCTGTATAAATAAAGATAAATCCTCCGAAAAGCCATAGAAATACTTGCACATAGGACAATTCTAAAAAATTGACCATGCCAAGATACACCATCAGCATAAAGATGGCATCTGCGACCAATGAGCCAATGCCGACAACCCACGCATGCCAAAATCCATTTTTAATTCCCTTATCAAGTCGAGCTGAATTAACAGGACCTATTGGTGCAGCTAAAGTAAACCCTAATAAAATATAGCCAAGTAATATGCTTAGGCTCATTTTTATCCCTCCATCACAACTGCTTGTACATCCAAGTCTATGTTTAGCAAAAAGCAATTATGTTTCAATGGTTTCGAAAGTGTCCATTGAAATGTGTGTCAAATTTGTAAAAAGAAGTACTCATCATATGTTTTTATCTGACAGTCTGCTATTCTAGTAATAAACAAATAGAAAGTGGTGGAGACATGATACGATTTGGCATTGTTGGTTCCAACTGGATAACAGAGAGATTTATTAAAGCAGGAAGGCAGCATGAACAGTTTTTAGTAAGCGCTGTCTATTCGCGCTCCGAAAAAAAGGCGCAGGAGTTTGCAAAAAAGCAGCAAATTAAGCATGCCTTTCATAATCTCGAGGAAATGGCAGCTTCTACAGAAATAGATGCAGTATATATTGCCACACCGAATAGCCTTCATTGTGAACAGGCAATACTGTTTATGAATAATAAAAAGCATGTTATATGTGAGAAGCCATTTGCCTCTAACCGTGAAGAAGCAGAAATGATGATGGCAGCAGCAAGGAATAACGGAGTGTCATTAATGGAAGCAATGAAATCAACACTTATGCCCAATTTCCTTGCTGTGAAGGAAAACATTCATAAAATCGGAAAAATCCAGTCCTATTTCTCAGCCAATTGCCGATTATCTCCGTTTTATGAGCAATACAAAAATGGCGAACTGCCAAACCTTTTTAATCCAAAGCTATCTGGCGGAGCGTTAATGGATTTAGGTGTTTATACTGTATACCCGATTGTTGAATTATTTGGTGCACCAAAATCTATTGCTGCATTTGGGAATCTTTTGTCAACAGGTGTTGATGGAAATGGCCAAATAACGCTTGAATATGATGGTTTTAGAGCAAATGTATTGTTCTCCTGCATATCTGAATCGACATTGCCGACAGAAATCCAAGGAGAAGATGGCACGATGCTGATTCAGCATATATCCAGTCCGAAAAAGGCAGAGATACTAACTGCTAATGGAATAACAGAGGATATCAGCAAACAAGAACAGCTCGAGCCAATGTACTATGAAATCAAGGAATTTATCGAAACGATTCAATCCTATACGATTGAATCTCCTCACAACACATGGGAAAAAACTTTAATTACAATGGGAATTTTAGATGAAGCAAGAAGGCAAATGGGAGTCACAATGGCAGACATAAGCTAAAATAAAGGAGCTGGGCCCATGTATGAATTAAAAACAAAGGAAACAGAAAATAGTGTGATCGAATTTATTGAAGCAGTGGAGAGCGTTAAAAAGCGCGAGGATGCTTATAAATTATTGGATATTTTTGCGGAAACAACGAATTTACCTGCAAAAATGTGGGGACCAAGCATTATTGGGTTTGGAGCTTATCATTATAAATACGCGACAGGACATGAGGGTGATGCACCCTTAGTTGGCTTTTCACCAAGAAAGGCAAAAATCAGCCTTTATTTTGCACCAGGGGAGCAAAAGCGAGACGAATTATTAAAACGCTTTGGCAAACACACGACAGGGAAGGCTTGTGTATACATAAATAAAGTCGCAGATATTGAAATAGATGTTTTAAAGGAGCTCATTGCATCCTCTGTCAAATTCCTGCAAGAAACATATCCTGAATAACAGGTATTGATCACCTCATACAATTGTTAGGAAGGGGATATATTTTACTAATAAAGGATGTTAGACTATAATAATAACGTTTAAGTGGATGAATGAAGCAACGTTAGATGAAACAAAGAGGAGAAAGTATATGATTGTTAAAAATGAGCAAGACATTAATGGATTAATGGAAATTGGAAAAATAGTCAGCTTAATTAGGGAAGAACTATATAGCAAAACGGTTCCTGGCATCACGACAAAGGAATTGGATGAACTGGCAGGGAAATTATTCGCAAGTCATGGCGCTGTGTCAGCACCTCAAGACATGTATGATTTTCCAGGCTATACATGTATTTCTGTTAATGATGAGGTGGCTCATGGGATTCCAGGAAGCCGCGTTATTCAGGAAGGCGACTTAGTTAATATTGACGTTTCGGCAAGCAAAAACGGCTATTTCGCAGATACTGGCAAGTCTTTCGTTGTCGGCAATGGAGACCCTAAATTAGTGAAATTATGTGAAGTAGCAAAAGAAGCATTTGAAGAAGGACTTAAATGCTTTAAACCAGGCGCTAAAAAGAACAGAATCGGAAAATTTGTTTATAATACGGCTAAAAAGCATGGATTTACGGTTATTAAAAACCTGACTGGCCACGGTATCGGCACATCCCTGCACGAAGAGCCAGATCATATCCTTAATTATTTTGATTCATGGGATAACGACCTTCTGAAAGAAGGAATGGTTATTGCCTTTGAGCCATTTATTTCGACTAGTGCTGAAGAAGTGTATGAAGAGTCTGATGGCTGGACATTCTCAACGAAAAACAAAAGCTTTGTAGCACAATATGAGCATACCGTAATCATTACAAAAGATAAGCCTATTATTACAACATTATAAAATAAAGCCAGCAGAATTCATTTCTGCTGGCTTTATTTTACATACTTTGTGATTTTTTATTCAGAATATTTTAGTACTTTAGCAGAGTAAACTTTATTATTGACAGCACTAGTTTTTTTGCCGTATGGTATATATATACCGTTCACCGTATTTTGATTAATTCGGATCGGAGCAGGCCTAACAAAAAGTTAGAGACAATTGCCGCTTACGGAAATTACTAATGGATGTGCTTGTATTCTTTAATTTTAAATTGGAAAAATAGTAGAAGTATATGTATTTTTTACAATCTTTAAGTAATCTCCAATGTACAACTAAGTAATTACACAATAAAGGAGAGAACATAAACATCATGAGCAATGGTAATAAACTTGGACTAGCTATATTGACATCACTTGTTGTCGGTAATATGGTCGGTTCGGGAATCTTTATGCTTCCTCGATCTCTGTCAGAGGTAGCAAGTCCTGCCGGTGTTATACTCGCATGGGTTTTAACTGGGTTAGGAGTATTAGTGACAGCTTTAGTCTTTGGGAATTTAGCAATAAGAAAACCCGAATTAACTGGTGGTCCGCAAATATATGCAAAGCAGTTGTTTAAGGAAGGGTCCAACCTGTCGTTGCTGTCCGGATTTATGTCTTCATGGGGATATTGGATTGGGAACCTTGCAGGAAATGTCGCGATAATCACAACATTTGCCGGTTATTTATCAACGTTTTTCCCTATTTTAACTAGTGAGGCTGTCCTGTTTACAGCAGGATCCTTTACTTTAAAAGCCGGCAATGCCTTTACCTTCGCCGTTTGTACCTTACTTTTATGGGGGACACATTTTATTATTCTGCGCGGGCTTGAAAATGCAGGGAAACTGAATTTCCTAGCTACTGCAGCTAAAGTTGTCGGTTTTTTGCTGTTTATCATTATTGCCCTGTTTGCGTTTGAAGTAAGTAATATCCTGCCATTTGCAGAAGCAAAAACAGATGCAGCAGGTAACTCTGTTGGTTTATTAGGACAAGTTAACAATGCAGCTGTGACGACACTGTGGGCATTTCTTGGCGTAGAATCTGCCGTTGTATTTGCAGGCAGAGCCAAAAAGAAAATTGATGTGAAACGTGCTACCATTTTGGGTCTGTTCCTTGCGCTAGCAATCTATATTGGCATAAGCACATTGGTTATGGGGCTGTTAAGTCAAGATGCACTTGTTTCCTCACAAAAACCATTGATTGATGCCATCGAGGTCGTGCTTGGTTCGATTGGCGGCAAGATCCTTGCTGGGATTGGACTAATCAGCTTATTCGGATCCACAATCGGCTGGGTAATGCTAAGTGCGGAAATACCTTATCAAGCTGCAAAGCAAGGGATCTTCCTGAATCCCTTTAAAAGAGAAAACAAACATGGCATGCCAGTATTTTCATTAGTGCTGACAAACATACTTGGACAATTATTCATTTTCTCTACTGTGTCAAACAGTATTTCACAAGCATTTGATTTTGTCATTTACATCGCTACATTGGCTTATCTTGTTCCATACTTGATTGCCTCGTTGTTCCAAGTGAAGCTTACCTTCACTGGAGAAACATATATTCATAATAAAGGCCGCAGAATAGACATGGTAATCGGTATACTTGCATCCATCTACTCGATATGGGTCATCATTGCAGGAACAGCAGATATTAAGACATTCCTGTTCGGAGTCATTTTACTCGCAAGCGGCATATTATTCTATCCAAAAGTCCGCCGTAACCAAAATCTCACGAATAAATAATAAAAAAGCGAAGCATTTCTGCTTCGCTTTTTTTCATACAGAGGATGCACTATCCTTTTCCTCCCAGTCCACGTTATGCTCTTCTGCGAGCTTATCAATCTCATTTTGATATTCACGAAGCAGGGAGCGAGCTTCTTCAAGCATCCCATTAGCCTCTTCTATTAACAATGGATCCTGTGTTTCAAGCGCTCTGACAATTTTAACAAACGCATTATATTGAAGATCTGCGCCTTCTATATAAATCTCATGAATTTCCCTTAACTCACTTGTTTCAATTGGAACAGAATTTAATTCTTTAATAAACTCATTGTAGGTTGGAATGACAGTTGATATTAAAGCATCATACATGGTTATATCATCACTATAGTTTATTCCTGAAACTTGGTCATAGGCAGACACAGCAGTTGCCTCTAGTTCAAATGCTGTTAGCATTTCCTTATTAACATAGTCCATAAGATCATCCTGAATCGGATCATTAAAGCATGCAGATAAAACAAGCATGAGTGGTAAAATGGAGAAAAAAATAACTTTTTTCACTAAAAAACCTCCTTTACCCTCAATTTATGAAGGAATGGAAGTCCACTATGTGTAGCAGAAAAGCCCAATTATTGAAAAAAAGGAAAATAATTACCTTACTATCTTGTAAAGCAAAATAGTGTATGCTAATCTGTATATATTAGCTATCTTGCAATGCAAAATAGCTGTCAAAGGAAAGGAAAGAAGCAGATGTCATCAAGTCAAATGCTTAAAGGCGTGCTTGAGGGCTGTTTATTAGCAGTCATCGCAAAAGGCGAAGTGTATGGGTATGAAATGATTGAAAGATTAGAAGAGTACGGTTTTACAATGATTAGCGAAGGCAGCATCTATCCTGTGCTGCTGCGAATGAAAAAAGAAAAGCTTGTTCATGTCGAATCAAAAGCATCACCATCCGGTCCGAAACGAAAGTATTACACATTAACAGAACAAGGCTACAGCGAATTAGCACAATTCGAAGAAAAATGGCAGCTTTTATCCAACAGCGTCAACGAATTATTAAAAAAGAAATAAAGGAGGACAAAGAATGGAGCTTTCAGCAAAAAGTCAGGAATTTATCGATAATCTTCAGTTATATTTAATGACCAGCGGAAAAAAAGAAGCAGAAATTAATGAGATAGTCGAAGAATTGACAGATCATTTAGTTGAGGCAGAAAAGAACGGAAAAAACATAACAGAAATTACAGGTGACTCACCGAAAGCCTATATGGAGAGCTTAGCTAACGAAATGAAAACAGATTATAAAGAATGGTTGAAGTTTATTCCTCTTGTGTTTTTGAGTGTGATTGCATATCAAATTATCAGTGATGCACTTTTTAATGAATTGAGCTATACATTATCAGTTATTATTGGTCAGCCTATTATTATTTGCTTCATGCTTTTAATGTTTGTGGTTACGTTCAAATGGTTTGCTTTAAGATCAGAGGCTTTATCAAAAAAGATGGTTATTGGTGTATTTACACTTAATTTTCTATCTACTGCAGCATTTTTTCTTCTTTTGTATTTCGGTAATAAAGGTGCACCTGTATTGGTAATTGATAGTTTTCTTGGGAAGATGGGAGTTACTGCAATTGCTTTGCTTTTCCTAATATGGTTTTCATGGTCGTCTAAATCTTGGGCACCTTTCGTTCCATTAATCGTCTATATTCCAACATTAGCTGTAGAATTTTTGCCACTTTCTATTGAGGAAAAAGCATTATATTCCTCCATGATATTCATTATTCTATCCATTATATTTATTCTAATTGTTTTCATTAAAAACAAAGCAGAAAATGCAAAAACAGTATAAGTTTTGAAATTACTCTATAGTAATTTTCAGATAATTGATAGGCATAAAATCTTAAAGATGAATAAATTTCCGTTGCAGGATTGAGATACTTAAAGTTACAAGAAAGTTAAAAACCAGCAGCGGAAACTAAATTTAAACAGTAAACACCTAAAATAGGTGTTTTTTCAAACTAACAATTGCATATTTATTAATAATATTGTATAAATATTATATAAACAAACGTACTGAGGAGATTAACAATGGACTACGAAATAACAAATGAACTCCCAACATTTGAACAGTTTGCAGCACTGCATGAAGCAAGTGGACTGCTGCAAAACAAAAAAGGAAATTATACACGCGAACAACTATATGAGGCAGCTAAAAACAGCTGGTATTATACAGCTATTTATCATAATGAAACATTAACAGCATTCGGAAGAATGATTTCAGACGGTGTTTATCAGTCACTTATTTGCGATGTAATGGTAAATCCCGATATGCAAGGACAAGGTCTTGGTAAAAAAGTGATTGAGGAGCTTATCCAAAAATGCAAAGATAGCGGCATTCAAACAGTCCAGCTTTTTTCGGCAAAAGGCAAGCATTCTTTCTACAAGAAACTTGGCTTTCAAGAAAGAGAAACAGACGCTCCCGGCATGACAATTCTCATCTAACTGTAAAAAGCAGCGAAGAAAATATTGTGAATTACAACTAAAATATGCATATCAATCCTAAATTTGGTAACGATATTGTTATACATATGAAGGAGTTGAGATGTTTGGAAGAAAAAATGAATGAGCCTACCGGCGAAGATTTATTAACAAATCGCCAAGGTCATCCTGTAACAGATAATCAAAATGTACGTACCGTTGGGAATAGAGGCCCGACTACATTGGAAAACTATGATTTCTTAGAAAAAATTACACACTTTGATCGTGAAAGAATCCCTGAAAGGGTTGTTCACGCAAGAGGTGCTGGGGCGCATGGGTATTTTGAGTCATATGGTACTGTCGGGGATGAACCTATTTCCAAATATACAAGGGCAAAGCTTTTCCAAGAAAAAGGCAAACAAACACCATTGTTCGTGCGTTTTTCAACAGTTGTCCATGGTCTTCATTCTCCAGAAACGTTAAGAGATCCACGAGGATTTGCGATTAAGTTTTATACAGAGGATGGCAACTGGGATTTAGTCGGAAATAACTTAAAGATTTTCTTTATCCGTGACCCGCTGAAATTTCCTGATATGGTTCATTCGTTTAAACCAGACCCTGTTACAAACCTGTCAGATCCAGAAAGAATGTTTGACTTTCTTGCGTTGACACCTGAATCGATGCATATGATTACATTCTTGTTTTCGCCATGGGGGATTCCTGCGAATTACCGCCAAATGCAAGGTTCTGGTGTTCATGCCTATAAATGGGTGAACGAAGAGGGAAAAGGTGTTCTTGTGAAATACCATTGGGAGCCAAAACAAGGCATCAAGAACTTAACGCAAAAAGAAGCAGATGAGCTTCAAGGAAAGAACTACAGCCATGCAACACAGGATTTATATGAAGCGATTGAAAAAGGCGATTATCCGGAATGGGAGCTATTTGTACAAATCATGGAGGATGGAGAGCATCCAGAGTTGGATTTTGATCCACTTGATCCGACAAAGCTTTGGTATAAAGACGATTTCCCTTGGCTTCCAGTCGGAAAGATGGTTTTGAACAAGAATCCGGAAAACTACTTTACAGAAGTAGAGCAAGTTGCATTCGGTACAGGTGTAATCGTGGATGGAATGGACTTTTCTGATGACAAGCTTCTTCAAGGAAGAACCTTCTCCTACTCTGATACACAGCGACACAGAGTCGGAACAAACTATCTGCAATTACCAATCAATAAGCCGAAAAAGCATGTTGCGACAAATCAGGAAGGCGGGCAAATGGACTTCCGTACAGATTTTGGAAAACATCAAAATCCACATATTAATTATGAGCCATCTGTTATCGGCGGCTTAAAAGAAGCGGAAAATCCAGGCAAAGAGCATGAGCCCTATGTGGAAGGCGAAGTGAAACGGGAAAAAATCTCTCGTGAAAATAATTTCGGACAGGCTGGCGAAACATACAGACGCTTTTCTGATTTTGAAAGAGAGGAGCTCATTAGTAACCTATCTTCCGCACTTGCTGCTTGTCGTAAGGAAATCCAAACAAAAATGGTCGATATGCTGACACAATGCGATGAAGATTACGGGAAAAGAATTTCAGAAGCAATCAAGAAAATAACGGAAACAAGAGTCGATCAAATGGAAGAGGCTGTGCAATCAGCTAAGGATGTTTCCCATCCATCTGATCCATACTAAAATGATTTAGCCTGCTGATTAAGTAACAGCAGGCTACTTTTTGTTGTTGTGTTGACATGATTCCAAATATATGGTATTAAATAAGCGTTAGCACTTGAAATCTATGAGTGCTAAATGTGTTACATATTCGTTTATTCTTACTTTTGAAAGGAGCTATTTGCTAATGATGGAAACAAAGGAATTCAAAGCCGAATCAAAAAGGCTTCTCGAAATGATGATTAACTCTATTTACTCACAAAGAGAGGTATTTTTAAGAGAACTGATTTCTAATGCAAGTGATGCCATTGATAAAATCTATTACAGGGCATTATCAGATGATGCAATAACCTTCCATAAAGAAGATTACTATATAAAGATTAAAGCAGATAAACAAAACCGGACATTAACGATAACGGACAGTGGCATCGGTATGACAAAAGAAGAGTTGGAGAATAACTTAGGAACAATTGCCAAAAGCGGGTCTCTTGCCTTTAAGAATGAAACAGAGCTTAAAGACGGCCATGATATCATCGGCCAGTTTGGTGTAGGTTTCTATGCTGCCTTTATGGTTGCAGATGTTGTTACTGTTACTACAAAATCTCTGGACAGCAATCTTGCCTACAAATGGCAATCAAAGGGTGCTGACGGCTACACAATAGAAGAAGCTGTTAAGGAACAAGTCGGAACGGAAATAGTGTTAACTTTAAAGGAAAACAGTGAGGAAGACCGTTATGACGAGTTTTTAGACGAGCATCGATTAAAACAAATTATCAAAAAATACTCCGATTTTATTCGTTACCCTATTAAAATGGATGTCTCTATTTCTGCTCCAAGCCAGGAGGACTCTGGAGAATTTGCTGAGTTTGAGGAAGAACAAACGATTAACAGCATGGTGCCGATTTGGAGAAAAAACAAAAGTGAACTAACAGATGAAGATTATGAGCGCTTCTATGAGGATAAACGGTATGGGTTTGATAAGCCGTTAACACATATTCATGTGAGCGTGGATGGGGCAATCCGCTATAATGCTATATTGTATGTACCAGAGAAGGCACCATTTGATTATTATTCAAAGGAATATGAAAAAGGTGTAGAGCTGTATTCTAACGGTGTGCTGATTATGGAAAAATGTGCCGATCTGCTGCCAGATTATTTCAGCTTTGTAAAAGGGCTTGTTGATTCAGAGGATCTGTCCTTAAATATTTCCAGAGAGATGCTTCAGCATGACAGACAGCTGAAAAAAATAGAAAAAAACATCACAAAAAAAATTAAAGGCCAATTGAAAACATTGTTAAAGGACGAGCGGGAAAAATACGAAGCATTTTATCAATCATTTGGCAGACAACTGAAATTCGGAGTCTATAATGACTTTGGTGCAAATAAAGAAATGCTGGAGGATTTACTGCTGTTTTATTCTTCAAAGGAGAAAAAGCTCGTTTCTTTAGATGAATATGTTGCAAATATGGCAGACGATCAAAAATATATATACTATGCAACAGGTGAATCTATTGAAAGAATTAATAAACTTCCGCAAACAGAGCTTGTCGCTGACGAGGGCTACGAGATTCTGTATTTCACTGATGATATAGATGAATTTGCGATTAAGATGCTTCGTGTCTATAAAGACAAAGAATTCAAATCTGTCTCTGCAAGCGACCTTGGTATTAATGTCGATGATAAGGAAACGACAGAAACAGGGGAAGAAGTTAAACCATTACTGCAGTTTATGAAGGATGCCCTAAACGGCAAGGTGAAGGATGTCAAAATATCAACAAGATTAAAATCTCATCCAGTTTGTCTTTCGACAGAAGGCGAAATAACGATTGAAATGGAGAAAATCCTTAACGCGATGCCTGACAGTCAAGGTGTGACAGCCGATAAAGTGCTTGAAATCAATACAAGCCATGAAGTATTCCAATCATTAAAAACAGCATTTGCACAGGATAACGATAAGCTAACATTGTATACAAATCTATTATACAATCAAGCATTACTTATTGAAGGACTTCCAATTGAGGATCCAGTGGAATTTACTAATAATATCTGCAAAATTATGGGGTAGAAACGAAGAGGCTGGGACAAAACAAAAGATATCTCTCTAAACACGAATAATAGAATTACAAGAAAAATGAAGGTTATGTCTAAATAGAATTTTGAGATAAAGTTAGTTCGTTTCATTGCGCTGCACCCACTCGCTTTCCTTGTCTTCGCCTGCGGGGTCTCATCCTTTCCTCTATTTCCCGCAGGAGTCGAGTGGCCTCCGCTCCATTCCACAAAAATTTCTAATTTTTTGTATTTAAACTAAAAACAAAAAACCGAACTATTTAATCAATAGTTGATTAAGTAGTTCGGTCTTTACGCTGGTTCACATACTTATGTCCCAGCCTCTTTTTGTGCAGAATAAATCGGTTTACAAAATAGTAAAGACCACATAATCTTCTCTGTTTATTGATATTTTTTTAAAGGTTCGTCTGCCGGTCCCTCTAAAACATCTCCATCATAAGAAAATCTCGAGCCGTGACACGGGCAATCCCAGGTTTTTTCGCCATTGTTCCAAGCTACCTCACATCCAAGATGGGTACATGTTGTATCGACCATATGAACAGTGCCGTCTTGGTCCTTGTAACAACCGACCTTTTTGCCGTTGATACGCAGAATGGAAGCTTCATCAAGGGATAATTCCTTTTCTTGATTAACAGCTTGGAGCTTACCGCCAATCAAATGCTTTGCTACATCTAAGTTAATACTTATAAATTTGCGTAAGCTCGGGTCCGAATAGAAGCGGGAGGGTGTATACAATTTCTCATAAGGATTTTGTTTATTCATTACCAAATCAGCAAGCAAAAGGGATGCTGCTGCACCGTTCGTCATCCCCCATTTCCGATAACCTGTTGCCACAAATACAGAGTCATGGCCTTTTTTAATACAACCAACATACGGGACTTTATCAAGTGTGATTAAGTCTTGGGCTGACCATTCGTAAGCAACCTTATCTGTTTTTAGTACATTTTGCCCGAATTCCTTGAGCGCTTCATAATGCCTTGCTGTATCTTCGTCTTGTCCTGTTTTATGACTGTCGCCACTTATTAAGATGTGCTTTTTACCGTCATGTGTAACAGGGCGCAGCGATCTTGTAGGTGTATCAGCGCTATAGTACATTCCGCCAGGATACTCATTCGTTTCTTCCACTGCCACAATATATGACCTTTCTGGATACATTCGGGCAAAATAAAAGCCGTTTGCATCATAAAATGGAAAGTGGGAGGCACTGATAACCTTATCGGCATGTACCTTAAGGCCATCTCGAGTAATAACTGAAACTTTTTCTTGTTGATTTTCCTCAACATCTGTAGCTGTCGTGTTTTCAAAAATCTGCACATTTTCGAATTTCTTTATTAATTGTTTGAAAAACTGTAATGGGTGAAATTGATATTGATCCTTCATTACTAATGCTGCTTTAATCGGGATGGGAAGTGGAATAGAGTTTACTAGCTCACAATCTATGCCGATTTTTTGATATGCGGCATGTTCCTTCTTCACTTTTTCTGCATATTCATCTGTCACAGCATACAAAATTGCATCATGCTTTTCCAGTCCGCAGTCTATATCCAGTTCTTCTGCCAAAATTTTAATAAATTCCATCGCATTCTTATTTGCTTCGTAATATAGTTTAGCTTTTTCTAATCCCATATTATTTAGCAGCTCATCATAAATCAGTCCGTGTTGTGCAGTAATTTTCGCTGTTGTGTAGCCTGTTGTACCACTCATTACTGTATCTGCTTCAAGCAGTACAACTTGATGACCTTGTCTGCCGAGCAAATAAGCTGCTGTCAATCCAGTAATTCCTCCACCAACAATACAAATCTCTGTTTCCTCATCAGCAGAAAGCTTTGGGAATGTTGGTAACTTTACTGACTCTTTCCATAATGATTGATGTTCCTTCATACAATTTCATCTCCTCTTTTGTTTAACTTTATGTTTCCCAGCAGAGGAAATAAAAAACAGTTAATCCAAAAAAACATAGGAAAAAGTCGCAATTCTTGCCTACATTTTCAGAATAAACTATAGTAAAATAGTACTAAAATATTGTTTACTTGTTAAGTTTATAGGGAAAATGAACGATAAACATCTAGACGTAAAGAATGAATTGGAGGAAGCAAATTTGGTTTGTGATGTATGTGTTCCAAGAGCAAAGGGATATAGTGTTTTTTTTCAAGATGCACCTTCCATGAAACTTCTCTTAGACTATCTCAAGGAAAGCTGTAGTGATGAATATAAATTGGTAGACAATACAACTGTTTGGCTGTTAGAGCCTGTCTTTTTTTCGTTTGTCGATTATGCAGCAGTCCATTTAAGTGATTCTGATGTTAAAGCAGTCGAAGCAGATGTTTTTAATCCAACAAAAAAGAAAAGAAACAAAAAACCGATTCATCAGTTTGCAAAAGAAAGGGAAACTGCTTGGATTGATGAGCTAATAGAAGAAAACAGAATTATAACTCATTATCAGCCAATTGTTCGTATGGAAGAAAACACTCCAACAATTTACGGACATGAATTCCTGTCAAGAGGCTTGAACAAAGACGGTTCCATTATTCCTCCATTTAAACTCTTCGAGGCAGCCAGAGTTCGAAACAGAGTTTTCTCATTAGATCGTGCTTGCCGTCTCCAATCTGTTAGAAATGCTGGTATTGTGAAAGATAAGTTAATTTTCATTAATTTCATCCCGACCGCTATCTATGTTCCTGAACATTGTCTTGCAAGCACCTTTGCTTTGATTAAGGAATTAGGAGTAGTACCTTCACAAGTAGTATTTGAGGTAGTAGAGACAGATGAGGTGCAAAATATAGAGCACTTAAAGTCCATTCTTTCCTACTACCGAAAGCATGGCTTTAAATATGCACTGGATGATGTTGGCACAGGCTACAATCATGTTGATAAATTAGAGCAGCTCGAACCGGATGTAGTGAAGCTAGCAATTGATTTTGTCAATGGTGTCAGCAAGGATAAGCAGAAGCAAGTGGTCGCCCAAAACGTATTACAAAGAAGTCATTCTATTGGAGCACTTGCCCTAGCAGAGGGTGTCGAGCATATCGACGATTTTTACTTTCTAAAAAACATGGGATACGATTTATTTCAAGGATATATGTTTGCAAAGCCTTTAGCAGTACCAATAACAGATAAAGAACTGCAGAATACGATGCTGCAGCAGTCTTAAGTATTGACATTTAAGATTCTATATGTTTAAATAAATCCAAATATTATATTTCAAAAACTTATCCAGAGAGGTGGAGGGAACTGGCCCTTTGAAACCTCGGCAGCGGGTTCATCATTTTGATGAAAACTGTGCCAATTCCAATGACGCGATTTATTCGGTCTAACAGATAAGAGGAAGAAATGCATACGACAATGCATTATATGTAATGAAAAAATCCTCTTCTGTTTAAGAAGAGGATTTTTTCATTTCCTCCCTATAAAAAGACTAGGATGAGTTTTACAGGAGGCAAAATAATGGACTTTAAACATGCATCGTCTTTTCAAGATGAAAAGGATGATTTGATTGAGAAACTTATAGCACTTGGTATCTATAAAAAAGAGGCTTTTCATTTATTTGAGCTCACGATAACAGAGCTAGAGGAAGTGTATGCACAAGCAGCCTGCAATCAGAATGACTTGAGTCAAGGATAGGGTTATTGTTGTTGAATTAAAGTATTGTTGTGTAAAATGGATAGCGATCACAAAAAAGGCTGGTGCGAAAATGAAGAGAGCAGCAATATATATAGCAGCAGTTATTATTTGTGTACTTATTGGCTTGTCATCAAGATATACAAATCTTTACCCAAACATAATTCAGGTTCATCTTGGTGATGCCGTGTGGGCGAGTATGATTTACTTTGGTTGTAGGCTAATCTTAACTTCTGACAAAATATTTCCCGCATTCCTTTATGCACTTTTATTTTGCTACTTCATTGAATTAAGCCAGTTGTATCAAGCAAATTGGATAGTGCAAATGCGCAGCACATTAATAGGAGGACTTATCTTAGGAAAGGGTTTTTTATGGATCGATTTAGTGCGGTATGCACTTGGGATTTTAGTAGCTTTTTGTATAGATTATTTTCTATTAAAAAGAAAAACGGGCTAAATCCTGCTTCCATAAAAAGGTGCCATTAATTTAATTATTTGTGTTTTCATGTATTTACGATATAATAATGGTTGAGTTTTTAACAGTCCTAGGCATTTATGCCGATAATTTAAGATTTGAGAGGTTGTAGCCCCCCTCTTTAAAAAAACTAAGAAGAAGCAGCACTTCTCTCTTGGAGTGCTGCTTTTTTTTATGAAAAGGCTAAGGTAAGTTTAATATTGGAGCAACAAATATGAATATCCTTGTTGCGGTTTGGTAGAAAGGGAGTAATAAGTATGTTGAGAGATGAAAAAGCAGTAGTAGTTTTTAGTGGCGGTCAAGACAGCACTACATGTTTATTCTGGGCATTGGAAACATTTAAAGAGGTGGAAGTTGTTACCTTTAACTATAATCAAAGACATAAGGCTGAGATTCAATGTGCCATTGATATAGCAGAAGAGGTAGGAGTTAAGCATCATCTATTAGATATGGAATTACTTAATCAATTAGCACCAAATGCTTTAACAAGAAGTGATATTGAAGTCAAAGAAGGCGAAAACGGGGAGCTTCCTTCTACATTTGTGCCAGGAAGAAATCTTGTTTTCTTATCCTTTGCTTCTATCTTGGCAAGCCAAATCGGCGCAAAGCATATTATTACAGGTGTTTGTGAAACAGACTTCAGCGGATATCCAGATTGCCGTGATTCATTTGTTAAATCACTTAATGTGACACTTAATTTGGCAATGGATACTTCTTTTGTTATCCATACACCATTAATGTGGCTTGATAAAGCAGAAACATGGAAGCTTGCTGATGAATTAGGCAGACTTGATTATGTTAGAGAAAAAACATTAACTTGCTATGAAGGTGTTATTGGGAATGGCTGCGGTCAATGTCCGTCCTGTGTTTTGCGAAAGGCTGGATTAGATAAATATCTTCAAGAAAAGGAAGCGAACTGAGAATGATGGATACAAATTTCTTCGGCTTTAAAATCGTCGAAAACCTGCAAAAATTCGGCAAAGACATAAAAAAAGAAGAGCTGAATTATCATCAAAAAAGAGTTTTGATTTCAAAGGAATTCACTTTTGATGCAGCCCATCATCTTCATTGCTATGAAGGAAAATGCAAAAACCTTCATGGGCATACTTATAAGGTCATTTTAGCAGTTAGCGGATTAACAAATGAAATTGGGCTTGTTATCGATTTCGGTGACTTAAAAAGTATTTGGAAGGATAAAATCGAAATTTATCTGGACCATCGCTATTTAAATGAAACACTTCCAAGCATGAACACAACGGCAGAAAATATGGTTGTTTGGATGTATGAAAAATTGAATGCTGAGTTACAGCAATACAACAATGACTTCCAGCGCTTAAGAGTGGAATATATAAAGCTTTATGAAACACCAACGAGTTTTGCAGAAGCAAGAAGGGAATGGATGGGATGAGCAAAATACCGGTGCTTGAAATTTTCGGACCGACAATACAAGGAGAAGGCATGGTTGTCGGCCGAAAAACGATGTTTATTCGTACTGCCGGGTGCGATTACCGCTGCTCATGGTGTGATTCTGCTTTTACGTGGGATGGCACTGGAAAGGATGACATCGTCCTGATGACAGCGGAGGAGATTTGGGACAGACTTTATGAAATAGGTGGAGATTGCTTCGATCATGTCACCATTTCAGGCGGCAATCCAGCGCTTCTGACAAATCTTATCCATTTTATTGAATTGGCTAAGAAGAAAAATATCCAATTGGCATTGGAAACACAAGGTAGCAAATGGCAGGATTGGTTCGAGCATATTGATGATTTGACCATTTCCCCTAAGCCGCCAAGCTCTGGAATGAATACTAATTTCGCCATATTGGATGATATTATTGAGAAGTTATCAGAACTTAATAACATATTCAGCTTAAAGGTTGTTGTATTTAATGAGGCTGATTACGAATATGCGAAGCAAGTGCATAAGCGCTACCCGCAAGTACCATTTTATTTGCAGGTCGGAAATGATGATATTACAAACGGCAATAATGAAGAATTGCTTCATAAGCTGTTAGCAAAGTATGAATGGCTTATTGATTTAACAATGAATACAAAAGAAATGAATGCTGTTCGTGTTCTTCCACAACTTCATGCGTTAGTATGGGGAAATAAGAGAGGCGTATAGACTACAGAATACCTTTTTTATCCATACAAACAGGTTGGAAATACCTATATATCAGGCTTTAATTCCTTTTTATTGGATAATCTTATCTTACTAACGGAGGAATTTTGTAGAATATAATCGAAAAATCACGGAAAAGCATGTATAATAGACTTTTAGAATAGTAGATTCTAACAAGAGGGAGGATCTGATAGTAATGGAATGGACATTAGCCATTTTATTTGGTGCAGCACTATTGCTGTTGATTGCTTCAACAATCAGAAGCCGAAGAACAGCTAAAGCAGAACAAAGGGAAATCGATATGATTCACCTTTCTGTGACAGAAGAATTGACACAGCTGCAAACACAAGTGCGCAATCTAGAGCTCGATATAGAGATTATTGAAAAAGAAACAGGCGTACGTTTATCTTCAGCTGATCGCGTTAAATTAAGAGAAGTTTTAGATTTGCATCGTCGCAAATATTCTATTGAAAGTATTGCTGGCCAAAAGAAGCTTCCAGTAGAACAAGTGGAAAAAATGCTTGCTCCTTTTATTTTGGAGAAAGACGAAAGGAGACCTGTTGTAAATGAAGCCTAGTATCATCAGTAGTTTTGCAGCAGGTTTACTCTTAGCAGCAGCAGTCAGCAGCGTTGCCTATTTTGTCACAAAAGAAGATGCACCAAAAGCAGCAGAAACTACAGCTACAAATACTCCAGCAACAGAGGAGAATTCAGAAGGTGTTGAAACAACACCGACTGTCGAAGAGATGCAAGATATACTTTCATCCTCAGGATATGTAGTTCAAACAAAAGAAGCAGCAGAGAAGGCAGAATCAGACTGGCAGAAAAAAGTCGATGCTGCTGAAGAAAAAGCAAGTGAAACTGAGAGCAATGGTGATGTAGTGTTCCGCACTAGCATTTACGTATCAAACGGTATGACAAGTATTGATGTTGGTAACGCATTGAAGGATGCTGACATCATTAAAATGAGCGGCTTTGAATTCTCCAAAGAAGTAGAGAAAAAAGGCGTTGAAAAATACTTGAAACCGGGCTCTTATAAAATTGACAGCTCCATGTCAACAAACAAAATTATATCTACTATTTTCCAAAAACAATAAAAACCAATCACTTATGATGTTTGTATGCTATTATGACATACAAACAAATCGTAAGTGATTTTTTGTGTTTTAGGTTTTACACCATACCTTTTTTTGCAAAGTCCATAAAATGTTAACAGAAGCTTTTATGGAAGGTGAAAAAATGAAAAGGACGAAACGAAACAGAGGGTTTTGCCTGCCAGGAGGCTATCGGTATTGCGGACCTGGCTGCAGTGGTCCTGGTGCGCCAATAAACTATGTCGATTCATGCTGCAAGCGCCATGACGACTGTGTAGCACGATATGGATCTAGTTGCCGATGTGATAAGCAGTTAATCGAATGTGTTCACAGGAAAACGAGTGAACGGACGCACGAAGGCAGTACAGCAAGACTTATTTCTGGCTTTATGAAACTGCGAACAGATGTGAAATGTCCAAAACAAAAAAGGTCCCATCGCAGCAGGTAACAGCGTTAATTGATCATTGTTTTTGGGCAGAAGGAAACGAAAACAACTTCTGGATATGTTCCTTATCACGATAAGATCGATAGGAAACAAGGATTTGATCCTCTTGGGAAGCGTCCAGCTGCAGGATATAATCACGTTTTTTCTCTAAGTAATAATGGATTCCTTCTGCCTGCAACTCATAAAAATAATAAAAGTCTCCTAATAAAAACTGACTAACCATATTTGTATCAACATGCTTTTCAATAAAATCTGCTAGCTCTAAGACAGAAACAGTTGGTTCTTGTTGAATTTGCACAGATTCTGCTGTCTGCATAAATGTATTTTTTGCTTTTGCCAGCATAGCTCCAAAGAAATTATTCATTGCCTGCCTCCTGTAACTATTTGTAATAATAGTATGTACAATAATGTGTTAGGTATCCTTATGGGAGTCTCGAGGTTATTTGGAAGTAGGAATAAACCGAAACAACTGCAAATACATAAAAAAAAGGATCTTAAACAAGACCCTTTTAAGAGAACCTAAATGTAAATAAAACGAGTGTTAAGCCAACTACCCACAGCATCGGTATTAAGTTAATGATAATTGCTGCTGTTTTTCTTTTGTTCCTGAATATCCAGGAAAGAATCGTACACGCAATAACGGCAACTGGATATAAACTAATGATAAGGACAAATAGAATATTATAAAAGCTGAAACCACCGTCAAAGCTCATGAATGAAAGCCCCCAAATAGGCAGCCAAGGTATAAGGCAAAGCACATAAATAATTTGTGTAATAATTAGATAAATTCTCATATTTCACCCCCTTATTAAAATATATCACTCTTCATTATATGAAGAAGTGTCGTGATTTATATACATCTTAAGACTAGTGGTCATATGTCTCACAACGCATCTTGTCACTATAATTAGATGTAAGTAAGAAGGGCGTTTTCTTCTGCCACTATTTCTTATGTACATGTAATCTTTTCCCATTATTCTTCGTGCCTGCTATGAGAAAAGACTCACCTTACGTAAGCTTATATTAATTCCGATTATTAGTCTATTCATTTTGAAAAAAACCCGAAATTGTTGTGGTGTATTCATACTGACAGAAGCAAGGCAAAGACAGAAAAAACTGGCACGATTTTAATTCGTGCCAGTTTTTTTTAAGCTTTCCACAGTACATCTGTTAATTTGCTGTCAAACAAATTAGTATCAATATTGCATGTTTCTGCATCGATTCCATATTGCCAGCCATATGCCAACGAACCTTCTGGTGCATCCACATTAAAGTCTGGTGCATTTTCTTCTGTTGATACGCCAATACTTGGGGATGCTGACCAAATAAATGTGTTATCCTTTATTTCTTGCTTGTTTTCAGCAGCTTGGTTGAAAGTATTTACTAATTCACTGCCACTGTCAAAAACGCCATAGATGCCTGGCTCAAACTTAGATGCATTCATTTCATCATACCAGCCTTCAATAAAGGCAGCATCAACAGGGTAGGTTGGCTCAATATCTGCAAATATAGCAACCCCATCAGGTGTTCCTAGCTCATTTGCCAGATAAATCGCCTCTTTTGCTTCATTTACACCATTGTCATAGCCTGTGGCGTCATTAAAGCCATTGTGAATAAGCAAAACATCTGCATCATTTTCATGAATCAAGTCAATTTGTGCACTTGTTAAGCCTGCTGAAACGCCTTCATTATGACCTAAATAGCGTGCCACCACTTTTGGGTTTCCAAAGTTCTCGTTAACACATGCATAAAACTCTTCTGTTGTTTCACTTGCTGAATCAATTCCCCAAATATAAACAGGCTCTTCCTCGGAGGAATTATTATTTTCATTAGATGCTTCTTCTTCCGTTGCTTGCTCCTCATTAGAAGAATTTTCATTGCTGCTATTACTATTCTCTGTTTGTGAAGGCTTCTTACTAGTAGTTGTAATAGCATTAATCACGTCCACATTAACTTGAAGCTGAATATTATTAATTAAGTTGTTTTCTATTTTAGTTTGACCTGTGCCAGTTACCTCATTATTGATGCTATTATTCAAAGAACCAGTCAGTGTACCGTTTAAAAGACTTTCTAGTTTATTGGTAAGCGTCACTTCTGCATGATCACTGATAGAGTTTGTTAAACTATTTTTAATGTCTGCATCCTGACTGTCTACCTCATTTTTAATCGAGCTCTCAATATCTGCCTTCGCTTCACCGCTTACATTGTTTTGGATATTATTCGTAACAGATAGGTTTGAACTTGTTTGGTCTGTGTTTTGTTGGTTAGACTCATTTTCCGTGCTAACATTGCCAGTAGCATTAGAACTGTCCGCAACAGCTGTCGGGTTAGATTTTGAATACAAGAATGCACCGATTCCCAATAAAATAATCAAGAAAGCCGAAGTTGCAATGATTAAATATTTTTTCCAATCCATCGTATCACACCTTCCTTTAGTCCTCTTAATTACAATATGTTGAATTGCAACCTTTGTTCGGGCTTGTCTGATAGGAGGAGTGGAAGAATTTTTTCTTGCTTGTATAGCTAAAGAGGGGTGTGGAAAAGCTAAAAAAAATGCTTAGTGGGTGAGAGTATGTTCTTTGTTGTTTTTATTTGTTTCGCTTGGCTGTTTGCAGCCATTTTCTATATCCAACCAAAAGTTATATCCAAAGCTGAAAATATGATTATTTTTCTCATTATGCTTGTCATAAGTATTCATTGGAACTGGATCATTTACGAGGAGCTGATTTTGGTGGAAATTTCAAAGAGTACGGGAAATTATCTCTCTTTCTTAATTTTCCGCAGTATCATCGTTCCTTTAGCAGCCATTATGTATATAAACATCATTCAAACAAACACTTCGAAGCTTAAAACAATCATGGTTACCTTCGGGGGAGCCTTCTGTTTATTCGCTTTTATATTACTTGCACTAGCAGGGGACATCATTGAAATCAAACATTGGCATCTAATTTTTGACTATCTATATTTCGTCCTTTATTTTTGTGCAGTGTTAGCAATCCATTATTTTTATGTAATAACTATCCAAAAAGAGGGTAAAATGACATGAAATTATACGGAACTTTTGATACGAATGAAATAGCATTGCTTGTTTTTATCGGTGTTTCCTATGCTATCATGGCAATATTGCCGAAGCGATTATCAACAGAATTGACTATATTAAGCATTGTATGGGGTTTTACGATTGGCGTTCTATTTGATTTCAGTATCGGTGGCGGGTTACTTGATTACTACAAGGTGAATGATACAAATCATTATGAACTTTTTGATTTAATTTATTACATGTTATTTGTTCCTTTCGGTTACTGCTTTAATTACTTTTATGAAGTATTGCGGATAAGAGGTGTTATGAGCATTCTCTATATTGTTGGCTGGGTTGGCATCGGGATTGGGGCACAATTTGTGTTTACGATGCTTCATATCATTACATTACAAAACGGCTACAAGCTTATTCATTCCATTCCAGTATTTCTAGTAATCCAAACAGTGACAGCTTTTCTGTATGCTTACATAAAAAAAGAGGAACAAAAAAACGAAGCAAATGAACAATAAGCAGTGAAAAAATTTCTCACAAATGGGGATTTTTTTTTCCGTAAAAGCTTTAAAAAATATGCCGTAAGCAACTGTATTTCTCCCAACAAGAAGTCAGTATTACCATTTGTCACGAAAATCATCTGTTCTCATACACTGATATTAGTTGACCGATGAAAGGAAAGAGTCTTTATAACTATATTTTCCTTTTAGATGGTCCATACTCGCTAAATCTACAAAGGAGATGGTTAGTATGACAAAAATTTTTATTGATCCAGGACACGGTGGAACAGATTCTGGAGCTGTTGGGAACGGATTGCTGGAAAAGGATTTAACTTTGAAAATCGCCAAGAAGATTCAAAGCTTGCTTCAAGGATATGAAGACGTTGAGGTGCGGATGAGCCGCACTACAGATAAAACATTATCGCTAGATCAACGGACAAATGCTGCAAATAACTGGAATGCTGACTTTTTATTGTCTATTCATATTAACGCAGGCGGCGGAACAGGCTACGAAGACTATCGTTACAATACACTTGCGATATCAAGCAGAACAGGCAAGATTCATGCGACAATTCATAATGCCATTATGGATGAATTAACACCTTACAACATTGTAGACAGAGGCACAAAAGCATCTGATCTGCATGTATTACGTGAGTCACATATGGATGCCATTTTAACAGAGAGCCTATTTATCGACACACGCAAGGATGCAACCCTTTTGAAAAACGAAGAATTTCTTAATGCAGTTGCAACAGGACATGTAAAAGGACTTGAAAGAGCATTTAATCTGAAGAAAAAAGCAGCCGTGTCAACCTATAAAATTAAAGCAGGAGATACACTTTGGGAAATTGAGGAACGATTAAACATCGATCACGGAACTTTAGAAAAGCTTAATCCAAATGTAAACCCAACTAAGCTTAGTATTGGGCAATCAATTCGAATTAAATAAAATAAAACATATATTACGTGCATTTATAAAGAAAAGTATCAGTTTATTTAGCCCCTGCCAGTTGCAGGGGTTTCTATTACATAAGCAACATACTAGGATTTCACTTATTGGGTAAACTAACAGTATGCAAAGCATCGAGGTGATTGTTTTTGGTGGTGGATCGAGTCATTTTAGCAAGCATACTTGTTATTAGTATCATCATTGCATGGAGGTTTGTCCCGAAAGAAAAGGCGAGGGATGCCTTCATTTTATATTTGGTTATCCAACTCATAACATGGCCGACAGGGTTGTTGGTTGTAGAAATGAAATGGATCGAATATCCCATCCAATTGCTCCCAGATGATAATCATGATTATAAGTCGAGTATTTATTTTGAGTTTTTTTTGTTTCCATTAACGGCCATTCTTTTTAATTTCCATTACCCTGAAACAAAAAGGCCGCTGTTTCAAATATTATATTATCTTCTGATTGCCGGTTTTTTCACTGCCATTGAAATAATGCTGGAACGGTATACAGGGCTGGTAGAATATCATCAATGGCAATGGTATTGGAGCTACTCAAGTGTTATATTCGTATTATTCTTAAGTCATACTTACTATCAATGGTTTAAAAAAGGATTAAGGTGAAAACCATGCAAAAAGAAGCTTGGATATTACTCATTTTATGGACTGCTGCACTTATCGTATTATTTCGCTATTTTCGAAAAAGCAATAAACGACTGGCACAGATGGTTTTTCTGTGTTCACAGTCCATTGCATGGGTTTATGAATTTATTCAAATTAAACTGCATCTCGTCAAATTTCCATATAGAGAATTTCCATTTGCCACCGATTTGAGTTTTTCACTACATTATATGATTTTTCCAACAATAGGAATGCTATTTATACTTCATTATCCGCAACGCGCAAAAAAGGGAAGGGTATTGGTTCATTTTTTGGTATTTGGGCTCATCATTCCGACATACAGTGTTATCGTAGAAAGGACGACCTCCTTAGTAGAATATCTGCATTGGAATTGGCTGTTAGGTTTTTGTTCTAGTATTATGATGCTAGCAATCCTGAGAATAGTTGCGTGTTGGTTTCAAAAAGGGATGGTTACAGAAAAATCAATATAGTAAAAAGGAAGAACAAAACAAAGCTTTATAGCAGTATCGCTATAAAGCTCTGTTCTGGTTATGACCAATAACTAGTAACAGACAGTCCGCTGTATACCTCGTCCCATATAGCGTCATTATTTGGCTCCTCCAAAGGGACTTGCACAGCACAAATACTTGGATGTGACCAATGCATATCACTAACAGTTTGTATCCCGTTTACAGGCTGCATAATTAGCAGATTAAATGGAAGTCCATTACGAAGCTGTGAAATGGCCTGATAAAGTGCTTCCGCTTCTTCTTGTGTAGCGAATCCCCATCTTACAAACAACACTTTCGGGCTGCTTGCCAACTTTTCAAAAAGGCTGGAGATACGTTTTTGCAGCTTTGCCTTATAAGCCGGATAATGAACAGACCAATCTTGATTAGGGACGATCGGGAAATCATGAACAGAGGTTATGTTATAAAAGGTATCGTAAATAAAGTGCGCATTAACTGGTTCTGTACCGCCTTGTGCGGGCATAACTGCTACACCATCATCAAGCGAGCTGGAACTTCCTTCTGTCTGAATGAGATTCGAAAATTCCATAAAGCCTTGAAACTTGTTGTTAATTAACCGAGTCACATCTGCAACTGAGTTGGACACCATCCAATCAAGAGGAAAGGCAAATCTCCGTAAATTATGCCTTCTTAAATTCAAGGAAGGTCCGCACCAGCTGCCAATTCCGAGCAGTAAATCATAGGACCCTTTTAGTTCCTGTAAATTCAATATCATCATTCCTTTACTGTTCCATACTATTCATATTATTAAATGTAGCTTTATGTTAATTTGCTTGGACAAAGTATCAAAATGGTAATAGTGTTTTATATTTAATACTTTTGCAAAAATTTGTTACGAAAAAATGAATTTTAGGATTTATTAAGAATTAACGGCTATAATGCTAGTGGTGGTACAATAATTTATCAAATGAAACACATACATATTAAAAATAGGAGGAGCAATCTTGACATTAACTAGCTTTCTAATATATTTACTTGCAGCAATCGTCTTGCTGCATATCCCCGTACTGGGAAAATATGTGGCGGTCATTCAAACATTGATCCATGAAATAGGGCATGGACTAATGGCGATTATTTGTGGAGGAAAAGTCAAAAAAATTCATTTATTCGCAAATACAGAGGGCCTTGCCTTCACAATGCATGCTAACTGGTTCTCAAGATTCGTCACAACACTGTCAGGCTATGTGTTTGCATCTGCGTTCTCCTTCTTTTCTATATGGATGATCACAATAGGAGCATATCGTATGCTGTTATTTATATATGTTGGTTTATGTCTTACGGCATTAGTATTGTGGATAAGAAATCTTTATGGTTTTATTTGGATTGTCTGTGCAAGCAGTATTTTTCTCTGGCTTTCGATTTATGGAAGCGCACTGCTGAAGGTTCATGTTCTCCAGCTCCTTACCAGTATTCTGTTTGTTGAATCAATTAAAAGTGCTTATACGATTCTTTATTTAAGCATTAAAAAGCCGAAAAGAGCCGGAGATGCAACAAGTCTTGCTGAAATGACAAAGATAATTCCAGCATTTATTTGGGGCTTTCTGTTTTTTGGACAAGCGCTGTTTTTTAGCTATTTAGGTGTTAATCATATTATTCAGTGAGAGGAGATTTTAAAAATAAAAACAAGTAGACAAACCGAATCCGTTACTTTAATTTGCTAATATTAGAAATTTGGAGCTTCCTTCCCGCAAAAAAGCGAGTGTTTGGAATGAAAAGTCAGCCTTCTCATAAACTTTTCACAAATCAACAAATCACTTATAAATACCTTTACAAGGAAGCTTTCATTAAATTGCCTTCTGTCGGAAACAATAAGCATAATAGAACTGGTCAGACGAAGGAGCTGGTTTAAGTGATTCAGATTATTGGCATTACATATGAAAATAAACTAGAAGGAAGTATTTCCTTAAATAATGTCGATATGACTAAGTTTAAATGGTACTGGGTTGATTTTAGTGAACCGACAGAGGATGAAATCAGACATCTTACCGATACATTTCATTTTCATCCACTTGCTGTTGAGGACTGCATCCATCGTTTGCAGCGGCCAAAGCTTGATTATTATGAAAATCATGCCTTTTATGTCACACATATTTTACGTATTGAAGAGAAAGAAATCGTTAAAGAAGAGCTTGATATGTTTGTTGGCGATGCTGGAATTGTCACCTTTCATTTTTCACCAACAATCGAGGTAACTCAAGTGTGGAGCAATTTATTATCCCATCAGCATGCAGAAAAATGGGACCCATATTATGTGTTTTATCACATACTGGATAAGCTTGTTGATAATTATTTTCCGCTTATCTACAGTTTAGAGGACGAACTCGATAAGATTGAGGATAATACGCAAAATATCTCGATGAACGATTTAATGGAGGAGCTTTTTGATGTAAGGTATATGCTGCTGAATTTAAGGCATACTGTGCACCCGATGCGTGATTTATTATACCGGATGCTGAACTCTCATCATTTAGGCGGAATTAAAGAACGCAGAGAATATTTTTCTGACATTTATGATCACTTGTTAAAACTCTCAGAGATGGTGATGTCAAATCGCGAAATGACAGCAGATATCCGCGATAGCTATTTGTCTTTGAACTCCCATCAAACAAATAATGTGATGAAGGTGCTCACCATCATCACCTCGATCTTTTCTCCATTAACATTCATTGCTGGTATTTACGGCATGAACTTTAAGAATATGCCTGAATTAACCTGGCATTATGGCTATTATTTTTCGCTTGCCTTCATGGCAGCAATGGGAGTATTGATGATATTGTGGTTTAGGAGGAAGGGCTGGTTTAAATAACAGAGTATGAGGATGCTTTAGCTTTTAGCTGGCATCTTTTTTACTGCCATTGAAAGGGTACAGCCTATGGGTTTATTTCCCTATATTCATTTGAACAGCTTTCAAAAAATGGTAGATTTACTATATAATATAACCGTACTAACTTAACTAGCAATAGAGAGGAAGCGATGCAAGCAATCTATAAATCACTGTTTTTTATACACTAATAACTGTTTTTTTGCACACTTATGCCACCAGTTTTCATTACACTTAAAGGAGACATAACATTACATATTTTTGAAAGCGCTTCAAAATCAATGATGTCTGGGAGGTTATTCAATGTATCATTTTGTCGCAAATGGCATTTACCGTTTTTGTGAATGGGTAACAAGGCTGGCATATCTTAATTTGTTATGGGGAGTGTTTACCCTTTGTGGGTTGATTGTATTTGGGATTGGTCCTTCTACTGTGGCTATGTACAGTGTATCAAGGCAATGGCTGCTAGGTAATACAGACATCCGGATCTTTTCCAGCTTTTTGGCCGTTTTTAAACAGGAATTTCGGAAAGCAAATTTGCTTGGATTTATCCTGCTTGGGTTAGCGGCAATTTTTTATGTTGACTTTAAAATCATCGCATCTATGAACGAACAAACGTCAATGATGGCGATTATTTTATTAAGCTTGCTGCTTGTGTTCACTGTGCTGCTGTTGTTTGTATTTCCCGTGTACGTACACTATGATATTCCTTTAGTCAGCACCTTTAAGTATGCTTTTCTTATTGGCTTCACAAAACCATTTCATACACTTTGCTTAGTTGCAGGCGGTTTTGGGGCCGTTTTTGTTAGCTTGCTTCATATAACGGTCATTATTTTCTTTAGCGGCAGTTTGTTTGCAGTAGTAACGACCGCAGTTGCACTTAAAGCCTTCCAAAGTATCAGCAGCCAAACAGCCAAACAAGAGGCCCGCCAATAATTTTTAAGGTAAGGGAGCTTTCGCATGAAAAAAACTTGGTCCAAATTAGTAGCAACCTATCAAAATTCCAAGCTCAATGTTAAGCTCTTTATCCGCATCACACTGTTGATGGTTGTCACCCTTGCACTTGTGTTACTTGGTTTACAATATGCCTTCTCTCTTTATGATGAACAAATATATGCTAAATCGTCGCAGGTGTTAATGATGTCGTCTAACAGCATTGAAGAGCAGCTGGAACAAGTTGAAGAGGCGAGCTTTAATATTGCGGTCGATCCGCAAATTCAATCTGCATTGCAAGAGCTGCAGGGCAATGTAACACACTATGATATGTACCGGTTAGAACAAAAGCTAGAGGAAGAATTGGCCAGCTATGTCAGCTCAGAAAAATATATTCACTCTATCTATATATACGATTCGTCTGGCCGAGAGTTTCTGGCAGGCTCGAGCTCCAAACCGCTTGGTGAAAAAGAAAAGCGGCTGGCCCTTTATCAAGCAGATCAATATGAAGGCAAAAACTATTGGATGGAAATGGACGGCGTCAATGAATTTTTAACATCTGTCCGTCTTCTTCGTTCCTATGAAAACTTAAATTTCGAAAAATTAGGTAAATTAGTGATCCGAGTTAATCTAGATAAAATCGTCACAGGACTTCCTTTAACACAGGGCGAAGCAGGAGGCAATATCATCATCTCCAATAGTACACAAGTATTTTACTCACAGAAAGACATGGACGGCTTAACAGATTATAATTTCCAATCTAAAAATGGGCAAGGCTATGGCATCGAAAAAATAAATGGGGAAAGATTTTTTGTTAATCATATTGCCACTAATTTTGAAGACTGGACCTATTGGAATATCATTCCATTTAACGCTATGTTTTCAAAAATTACAGTAGTTAAATATTCGATGGTTCTTATTTTCAGCTTGTTATTTATGTTGTTGATTTCGATAGGCTTCGAGTTTTTAAAAAGAATAACGAACCCAATCGAGGGGCTTGCGACGACAATGCAGCAGGTCCAAAAAGGTGACTTTATGGCGGTGCAAGCACTTAAGGTAGACGAAATGCCTGTAGATGAGGTTGGAACACTTTATCGGAATTTTAAAACGATGGTTCAGCGCATAGATGAACTGATAAAGGAAAATTTCTCTAAGCAATTGCTAGTTAAAGAAACAGAATTTAAGGCATTGCAAGCACAAATCAACCCGCATTTTCTTTATAATACGTTGGAATCCGTTAACTGGCTTGCCAAAACAAACAAGCAGCAGCAAATTTCGAGTATGGTCGAGGCACTTGGACATTTAATGCGTAATTCCATTAACTTCAATGAAGATATCATTACAGTGGAAAAGGAGCTGGAAATTGTCCAAAGCTATTTGACTATTCAACATTATCGGTTTGGAGATCGACTTGCGTTTCAGATGGATATTCCGGCAACTGTTATGCATGTTTCCATCCCGAAATTGACCCTGCAGCCGCTTCTAGAGAATTCGTTTCAGCACGCAGTCGAGCCTTCGCTGGAAATGTCGATTATAAAGCTTAAAGCAGAAATAATAGATACCTATCTGCACATCCGCGTTGAGGATAATGGTCCCGGGATTGACCCCAATACACTACAATACATAAAAAAAGGCATTATAAAGCCGAAAGGCACAGGAATTGGTCTAAATAATATTGATACACGCATTAAATTAGGATTTGGTGAACAATATGGCTTGCAAATAGAGAATCTTGATGAGAAGGGGACAGCTGTAACAGTCATTTTACCTATTACAAAGGGGTGTTAGAGATGACCTATAAAGTATTATTGGCAGATGATGAAAGAATTATTGTCGAAGGCATTTCGAGCGTGATTGATTGGAGTTCTTTGAATACAGAACTTGTAGCAACTGCGCGCAATGGTCTTGATGCATATGAAAAAATATCTGCCTGTAAACCGGATATTGTTATAAGTGATATCAAGATGCCTGGAATGGATGGAATTGCGCTAGCAAAAAAAGTACATGAGGAATATCCTGCCACAAGCTTCATTCTTCTGTCCGGCTTTGGAGAGTTTGAATATGCAAGGAAAGCAATGCTGTACGGCGTTAAAAACTACTTGTTAAAGCCATGTAATGAAGAGAAAATCACAGCCGCTCTTCAAGACATCATTAAAGAGCTGGAAGAGAAGAAAAGGCAGAAAGAAAAATTTCTGCTTTTAGAGGAAAATTTAGAGAAAATCCAACCTTTTATGAAGGCACAGCTATTGGCACAGCTTTTCACAGGAAAAGGAGATAAAAGTGATTTTTCCCGTTATGAGCATTTATTTGCCATTAAAGACCGGATGCAGCAAGTCATGCTTGTGCTTATCGAAACAGAAGGTGACATACCGTATGAACATTTATCCTCCATTGTCGAGACAGCTGGAGACTTTCTGCCAAATCTTGTTCTTCAAACAGTGATAGGTAAGCATGGAATTCTTATAATGAATGCGGAGAAAGGAATAGAAGATTGTAAAACCAAGGTTACAGCCTTGCAAAAAGAACTATCATTCATCCATTGTGTCGACATGACAGTGGCAATAAGCGGACCAGGTTCTGTTGAGACAGTGAAAAGCTTATATAACCGAGCACTTGAATATATTGCTCACAAATTTTATGTTGGGATAGGCAAAATCATTACCAATACAGATATCCACCCGCAACCATCACAAAAATGTTCCACACAGTTTGTGATGGACGAACAGCCAGTTTGTCTCATGATTAAAGCTGGAAGTGAGGACGAAGCCCATAGAGAGCTAAATCACCTATTTGATCGAATGGGGTGCGAACGGCTTGGTATTCATCAGACTAAATCTTATTGTATTCAGCTTTACAAAACGATTATTCAAACGGTTGACAAGGATAACCAGCTGGACTTGCATGCAGGTACTGCTGAGCTGTTAGCCATGAAGACAGTTCAGCAAATGAAGGAATATTTAGATACAGTAGCTTCACTTTTGGCAGACAAAAATAAAGCTCGCCTTCAATCTAAGCAATCGTCTGTGATTAACAAAGTAATCGATATTATTGAATCACATTTTGCTAACCCGGAGCTGTCTCTAAAAAATGTTGCAAATGAGATGCTTTATATGAATCCGGACTATTTAGGTAAATTATTTAAACAAGAGACTGGAGAACGGTTTTCTGCGTATTTGACAAAATGGCGCATTGAAAAGGCGATTGCTTATATAACAGACGTGGAGGATGTCAAAATGGTGACTTTGGCGGATAAAATCGGCTTTGGTGATAACCCGCAATATTTCAGCCAAGTATTTAAGAAATACACAGGCTACACACCTTCAGAATATAAAAAAGCCTTGAAAGTTTAATGAAAGCGTTTTAATTAACTCTGTTATTTACACATCGAAGTCTGTTTTTTTCATTACGAATCCGGTGAAAATGCATTAAATTAATAATGTAAGCACTTTCAATAAAGGAGGGCAATTTATGAAGAAGCTTGGCATTATAGCATTAAGTTTTATCTTGCTTTTTTCTTTGGCAGCCTGCAGCTCAAGCGGTAAAGAGACTTCTGGCGGAAAAGACGACAAAATCACTTTGCGTGTAGCATGGTGGGGCGGACAGCCAAGGCATGATTACACAATGAAGGTAATTGAAATGTATGAAAAGGCACATCCGAATATAGAGATAGAAGCGGAGTTCGCCAACTTTGATGATTATTGGAAAAAGCTAGCGCCAATGGCTGCAGCTAACCAGCTTCCTGACATCATTCAAATGGATACAGCCTACCTTTCTCAATACGGGGAAAAAGGCCAGCTTGAGGACTTAACAAAGTATACAGAGGATGGAACAATTGATGTCAGCTCGATTGATGAAAATACCATTTCTGGTGGGAAAATCGGCGCCAATCTTTATGGCTTTAACTTAGGATCTAATGTACTGTCTGTTATTACCAACGATGATATGTTAACAGAATCTGGTGTAGAGCTTAATGATGAAGCTTGGACATGGGATCAATTCGTACAAATGGCAACAGATGTGCAAACATCAACAGACAAGTACGGCACAAATGGGATGAACCCGGCAGATGTCTTTTTCCCATATTACTTAAGAACACAAGGCGAGCGCTTTTACAATGAAACGGGTGATGGATTGGCCTATAAGAATGACCAGCTATTTGTAGACTATTTCAACATGCAGCTTGACTTAGTTGATGCAAAGGCATTTCCAACACCAGATGTGCAAGCACAAGTCAAAGGACTTGAAGATGACTTTATCGTCAAGGGCAATGCAGCAATGACGTGGAACTGGTCAAACCAATATTTAGGGTTTGCTCAATTAACGGATTCACCGCTGTCACTAAACCTTCCTCCAGAGCAAGCAGATAATACGGCTTTATTCTTAAAGCCAAGCATGTATTTCTCTGTTCCAAAAAGCTCAGAGCATAAGGAAGAAGCAGCTAAATTTATTGATTTCTTCGTGAACGATGTGGAAGCAAACAAATTAATTAAAGGAGACAGAGGTGTACCTGTTTCTTCTAAGGTTATTGAAGCAATCAAGCCAGAACTTACGGAAGAAGAGACGAAAATCTTTGAATATGTAGAAAAGGCTTCGCAAAACGCAAGCAAGGCAGATCCACCTGACCCACTTGGCAGTGCTGAGGTGATGAAGGCGCTTAAAGATGTATCAGAACAAATTCTGTTCAAGAAAATCACACCTGATGCAGGAGCAAAAACGTTCCGCGCAAAAGCAGAAGAAATATTAGCAAGAAACAAGTAAGGCAAGAAGGGAGGAATAACATGTTCCTCCTTTCCTGTTAAGTTCCGTAGAGGAGTTGAACCGCATGAAAAAACGGCTCGCAAGTGAAAATCTGGCAGGCTATGCATTTATATCCCCGTTCATTATCGGTTTTATGGCATTTACGATTATACCAATGGCCGTTTCCTTGTACTTATCCTTTACTAACTACGATTTATTTTCAACACCAGTGTGGGTTGGCTTGGATAATTTCAAGGAAATGTTCACAGGAGATGAAAAGTTTTGGCAATCATTGAAGGTAACCTTTACGTATGTGTTTGCAGGCGTGCCACTCAGGCTGATTTTTGCGCTGATTGTCGCCATGCTTCTTAATAAGGCTTCAAGGGCGGTAGGACTTTATCGCACCCTTTTCTATCTGCCTTCCATTATCGGCGGAAGTGTTGCTGTTGCCATTATGTGGAGAAACATTTTCGGTAATGAAGGAACACTGAATGCTCTGCTGTTTTTCTTTGGTATTGATAAAAAAATCCTTTGGTACCAAGACCCAACAAAAGCATTATGGACGCTGATTTTCCTGGCAATTTGGCAATTCGGTTCCTCGATGCTGATCTTTTTAGCAGGCTTAAAAAATATTCCGCCTTCCTATCATGAAGCAGCAAATGTGGATGGAGCTAACAGATTTCAGGTTTTCTTTAAAATTACACTACCACTATTAAGCCCAATTATTTTCTTTAACCTTGTCATGCAGACGATTTCCGCCTTTATGACATTCACACCAGCATACATCATAACAAAGGGGGAAGGTGGACCGCTTGATGGCACACTTCTGTATTCCCTGTATATCTTCCAAAAGGCATTTAACTTCTTTCAAATGGGCTATGCATCAGCGATGGCATGGGTGCTGCTTGTCATCGTCGGGATATTGACACTTATATTGTTCAAAACGTCTAAATTCTGGGTTCATTACGAATCGAAGGAGGATTAATCACATGAAAACAGTCACTAAAGATACCGGCCCAATCATGACTGATCCGGTTATATCGTATAAGACTCCTCGTTTTAAGGCTCGTAAGTGGGTTTATCATATCATAACAGGCGGATTTGCCTTAATTATGCTTTATCCGATTATCTGGCTGTTAATGAGCTCTTTTAAAGAAAGCTCGCAAGTGTTTATAACAGCCCATTCCCTTATACCAAAGCCGTTCATTTTAAGCAACTATGCAGCAGGCTGGGAGGGCATTGCAGGACAGTCCTTTGGTGTATTCATAAAGAACTCGCTTGTGATTGTCGGCTTGTCCACAATTGGTGCTGTTGCTTCATCCGCTCTGATTGCGTATGGCTTTGCGAGAATTCAGTTTAAATGGAAAGCATTTTGGTTCGCCTGTATGATGGTCACGATGATGCTCCCGCATGAAATCATCATGATTCCACAATACATTATTTTTGCTAAGCTTGGCTGGCTTAATTCCATTAAGCCGATTGTTATTCCACAGTATTTTGGTCATGCGTTCTTTATTTTCCTTATGGTTCAATTCATTCGCAATATTCCGCTTGAGCTTGATGAAGCGGCCAGAATTGATGGATGTGGCAGATTCAGTATTTTTTACCGCATCATTCTACCGTTGATAACACCTGCACTCGCAACTGCCGGAATTTTCTCCTTTTACTGGAAATGGGAAGACTTAATCAACCCTGTCCTTTATTTAAACAGTCCAGAGAAATATCCGGTTTCCCTTGCCTTAAAGCTGTTCCTTGATTCAGAAACAGCCTCGAACTGGGGTGCGATGTTCGCAATGTCTGTAGTATCACTATTGCCGGTTGTACTTATCTTCTTCTTGTTCCAGAAGTATATTGTCGAAGGAATCAGTACGAGCGGATTAAAATAATGAAAAAGGAGTGACATTATGCCTGCACTTGTTTTTGATGAAAGCAGTGTTCTTGAAGCGATAGATGCTGTTGTTAGTAAGACGTTTCAGATGGATTTTAATTGGGATTGGCCAGCAGGAGTTGCATTTTACGGAGTGGCTGAGGCGTATGAAGCGACTGGAAAAACAGAATATCTCGATCAATTAAAAAGCTGGATGGATGAAAGACTAGAGGATGGGCTGCCGAAGCTGTCTGTCAACGGTGTGTCCATGGGGCATGCGCTTCTGTCCCTTTATACTGCCACAAATGAGCAAAGGTACTTAGATACCGCCCTTCAGCTTGCCGAGTTTTTACAACACGACGCAGAGCGGTTTGGTGATGGTATCCTTCAGCATACAGTTAATTCAACCACTTACATCTTTCACGAACAAGCTTGGGTGGACACAATGATGATGGCAGGTCTTTTTTTGCTAAGAATTGGCAAGCTAACAGGGAATACGGATTATTTCAACGATGGACTGCGCCAATATCACGGCCATGAAGACGTTCTGCAAGACTCATTAACTGATTTATACTACCATGGCTGGGATAATATCGAAAGATCGCATATGTCAGGGATATTTTGGGCTAGAGGAAACGGCTGGGCGGCACTTACGATGGCAAAGGCACTCGAATTGATTGAAGTAACACATCCATCCTTTATGATTATTGATGGCTCACTAAGGGATCAGCTAAGTTCATTAGCAAGACTGCAGGACGAAGACACAGGTCTTTGGCACACAGTCCTGACTGATTCTGGCTCTTATCTTGAAGTATCAGGCTCCTGCGGTATTTTAGCTGCTTTATTATCACGAGGCTCTTTATACAATAAGTACACACAAAAGGCTATTCCCAGTATTCTAGAGCGTATTACCACAGAAGGCAAGGTGATGAATGTGTCTGCTGGTACTGCAGTCATGGATGACACGGCAGGCTATAAAGCAGTACCATTCAAACGAATTCACGGCTGGGGACAAGGTCTTGCTCTTGTTTATCTCTCCCAGCTCTTAAAAAGCACGAAGCGTGTGTATGCTTAAATGAAATAAAAGGAGGCATAAGGGGTGAATACGACAAGAATCCGCCTTTTTATTGCTGGAGACTCTACCGCGGCAGCCTGTCCTGACTTTGAAGCGCCAATGGCAGGCTGGGGCCAAATGCTGCAGCCTTTTTTGGATAAGGTAGAGGTCTGTAATGAAGCGATGGGAGGGAGAAGCTCAAATAGTTTTATCGAGGAGGGCAGGCTTGATGGCATTAAAGAAAGAATTTCGGCAGGCGATTATTTGTTTATTCAATTCGGACATAATGACCAAAAATCGTATGGAACCGAGCCCTTTACTACCTACCAAGCGTGCCTGAGTAAATATGTAGAAGCAGCAACTAGTAAAGGAGCAATGCCTGTTTTTTTAACTTCTGTAAACAGGCGGAAATTTGATGAGGATGGAAAGCTGGTAAATACACTTGGCGATTTTCCCGATGCTATGCGTCAGCTGGCAGCAAGGCTTGATGTTCCGCTTCTTGATTTACATGGCAAAACGAAAGAATTGTACGAAGCATATGGTCCGGAAAAATCGAAGGAGCTGTTTGTCTGGCTTAACGCAATGGAGCATCCAAATTATCCGAACGGTTTGCAGGATAACACCCATTTTTGCACAACTGGCGCCGCAGAAATTTGCAGGCTCATTTTAGAAGGAACGAATGAACTTGGGTTAAACATTTGTTAGCTTGATTCATAACTAGAAATCAGATTGGAGTGAATGACAAACATGGCAAAAAAACTGTACCATGGTGCGGCTTATTATCCAGAGCTATGGGATGAAAAGACGATACTAACAGATATTCGCCTTATGAAGGAAACAGGGATAAATGTTGTTCGGATCGGCGAGTTTGCCTGGTCAAAAATGGAGCCTGTCGAAGGAGAGATAGATCTTACTTTCTTCCTGCAGATTATTTCCTTACTTCATGAGAATGGCATTGAGGTCATTATGTGCACACCTTCGGCAACTCCGCCAATATGGATGTCTGACAATCATCCTGAACGAATGTATGTTGATTCTGATGGCAAAACGATGATACATGGCTCTCGTCAGCATGTTTGTACGAATAACCCTTATTTCAGAAAGCGTGCAGCAATCCTCACCTCTGAGCTTGCAATATCTTTAGGCGATATGCCCGGTGTTATTGGCTGGCAGCTTGACAATGAGTTTAAATGCCATGTTGCAGAATGCATGTGCACTACATGCAAAGAGCAATGGCATATATGGCTTGAAAATCGTTATGGCAGTGTGGAGCAATTAAACGATGCTTGGGGGACAGATATATGGAGTGAATATTACCATCACTTCGAGCAGGTGCCGCAGCCTGGGCCTGTACCGTTTTTGCATAATTCCTCATTGAAAACGATGTATCAAATTTTTTCAACGGAAGCAATAGCCGAATTTGCCGAAGAACAAGCAGCAATTATCCGCGAGCATTCACAAGTACCAATCACTCATAACAGCACCATCATGTTCGCTGTCGACAATGAGCGCCTCTTTCAAAACCTTGATTTTGCTTCTTTTGACACATACGCTCCTGCAGTGTCTTATTTTTCCTACTTGTTCAATTGTGATTTATGGCGAAACCTGAAAAAAGGCAAGGATTTTTGGATTATGGAAACAAGTCCTTCCTACAGCGCTTCCCTTGAAAGCTATTCGACTCCTCATCCGAAAGGCTACCTGAAAGCAGAAGCGGTAGCAAGCTACGCTCTCGGAGGAGCAGGGTTTTGCTATTGGCTGTGGCGCCAGCAAAGAGCAGGATGTGAACAGCCGCACGGCTCCGTTATAAGCGCCTGGGGAAAACCGACTGTCGGTTATGAGGAAGTTATAGAGACAGAAAAAGCCCGGGTTGCCATTGAACCATTTATAACAGCCACCCGTCCTGTTCAAGCTGAAGTTGCGATTACCTATTCTGACAGAGCTAAAATATTTCTTAATACAGAGCCTCATAAAGGCTTGCATTATAAAGAATTAATAACAGACATTTATAAGCATGCTTTAGCTGCAGGAGTGCACCGTGACCTGTTGCCAGAAGGCGCAGATCTTAACGGCTACAAGCTACTGCTTACCCCTTTTATTCCTTATTTGGCAGATGACTACATAAACAGAGCGAAAGCATTTGTAGAACAGGGCGGGATATGGATTGTCGGACCGATGACAGGTGGCAGAACAGAGAACCATACGATACATACAAATGCTGCTTTAGGAAAATTAGAAGAGCTTTCGGGAATGGAAACAGCTTATACCTTCCCGATTGAAGATACTGGCTCTATTGGGGAAGCATACGGCTTAACAGCTCCCTTGGGATTATGGAGCGCTGTTTTTGACGGGAAGGAAGCTAAGGTAATTGGCACAATAAAAGGCGGCCTTGTTTCAGGGAAAGCATTTTTAACAGAAAAACAGCTTGGAAAAGGAAAAATTGTAATGCTTGGTTCCTTGCCAACAGGGGAAGCGGGCAGCAAAATGCTTACTGAAATGATTCGTACTTATGCAAGGGAGGCAGGAGTTGCTGCGGACATTACGACCTCTGAAGGAACAATTGCTGCGCCGCGAGAACAAGACGGCAGGACATACTGGATTGTTGTCAATATGGATGGAAAAGGGGGAACTGTTTCTATTCCGAATGTTGTTTTCGATTGTATACAAGAGGAGGACATTCCGGCAGGGGATTTGCAGATTGGGAACTATGAATATCGAGTCTTACAATCTATTTAGAGGAGGATAAAACATGGCTACTACTAACCATCAGGTCGATTCTATTAAAATTGCTTATATTGGCGGTGGGTCTCAAGGCTGGGCAAGAAGATTGATGTATGACCTTGCTTTAGAGCCACGTCTGTCAGGAACGATTGCTCTTTACGATATTAATCTTGAGGCAGCTAAAACAAACGAAAAAATCGGGACACATATTTCCAGCCTTCCAGATGCAACAGGAAAATGGACGTATGAAGCGATTCCAACAATAGAAGAAGCACTTAAAGATGCTGATTTTGTGATTATCTCGATTTTGCCAGGTACATTTGCTGACATGGCCAAGGATGTTCATTTTCCTGAAAAGTATGGAATCTATCAATCTGTCGGCGATACGGTTGGACCTGGTGGAATAAGAAGAGCTGTCAGAACGATTCCGATGTTTATGGAGATTGGGGAACATATTAAACGGCATTGTCCAGATGCATGGGTCATTAACTATACAAATCCAATGTCTGTCTGTACAAGAACATTATATAAAGCCTTTCCGCAAATAAAAGCAATTGGCTGCTGCCATGAAGTCTTTGAAACACAGCATTTATTGGCAAGTATGGCAGAAGAAATGCTCGGTATCACAGTTGAAAACCGCAAGGACATTAAGGTAAGTGTTACAGGCATCAATCACTTTACATGGATAAATGAAGCAACATACCAAAATGTTGATTTATTCCCTCTGTATGCCGAGTTTGCTGAGAAGAACGCACAAACAGGCTTTGAAAAGGAACAAGGAAAATGGGAGGAAAGCGTCTTCCGCTCAAGCAATCGGGTGAAGTTTGATTTGTTCCGAAAATATCGGTTAATCGCTGCCGCTGGAGATCGCCATCTAGCAGAATTCATGCCACCTGTATATTTAAAAAATCCGCAAACCGTACAAAATTGGAAGTTCCATTTAACAACAGTTGATTTTCGTGTGAACGACCAACAACGAAAGATAGCAGAAAACGAAGCGGTATTTAATAGTGATACACAGGTTGTCCTTGAGCCCTCTGGAGAAGAAGGTGTCGAAATTCTCTTAGCATTGCTTGGAGTAGAAGACCTTGTGACGAACGTTAACTTCCCGAATAAAGGGCAAATACAAAATCTAACACAAGGGACTATCGTGGAAACAAATGCCTTAATCCGCAAAAACAGCGTCCAGCCTGTCAGAACAAACGAACTTCCCCTTGATGTCGCTAATATGGTGAACAGGCATATTCTTAATCAGGAGGCAGTCATACATGCTGTTCTTACAAAGGACCAAAATCTAGCACGTAATGCATTTGTAAATGATCCGCTCATTGCGGCAATTCCTTACGAAGATGCCATTTCCTTATTTGAAGAAATGGACGTATGGCAGCAAAACTAGTAAAAGGAGAGATACGTATGTCAAAAACAACGGCTACAGATAAAAAGCAGGTAACCGAAACAATCGAGCTGTTAATGACTAATTTAACGAAAATACAGGATGACACCGGAGAATACTTGCTGAATTTCGATGGTTTAATTGTAGATGACAAAAGCTGGCATGTTTGGAATTGGCCGCAAGGTGTTGGGTTATATGGAATCTTTCAGTATTGGCAGCTCACAAAGGACGAGAGTGCCATCCAGATTATTCAGGACTGGTTCACTGCTAGATTTACAGAAGGCGTGCCACCCAAAAACGTCAATACAATGGCTCCGCTTTTAACTCTGGCATTTCTATATGAAAAAACAAAGGATGCTAATCTTTTGCCGTATTTAGAGGACTGGGCAAACTGGGTAATGAAGGAGATGCCAAGAACGAAGGATGATGGACTGCAGCACATGACGTACGGTCCAGAAAACAAAAATCAGCTTTGGGATGATACGCTGATGATGACAGTCCTGCCTCTTGCGAAAATTGGCATGTTGTTAAATAGAAAAGAATATGTAGAGGAAGCGAAAAAGCAATTTCTGATTCATATCAAATACTTGGCAGATAGAAAATCAGGTCTCTGGTTTCACGGCTGGACGTTTGAAGGCAATCACCATTATGCAGAAGCACTGTGGGGACGGGGGAATTGCTGGATAACGATTGCTATCCCTGAATTGATTGACATATTGGAATTAAAGGATGGGGATTTCTTTCGCAGCTTTCTCCTTAATACATTAAACAGGCAAATAGAAGCACTGTACGAGCTACAAGATGACAGCGGGCTATGGCATACATTGCTTGATGACCGTTCATCTTATTTAGAAGCATCTGCATCCGCAGGGTTTGCCTATGGCATCTTAAAGGCTGTACATAAGGGCTATGTGGCAGAAAAGTATCGAGAGACCGCTTACAAGGCAATTGATGGATTAATAGCGGAGATAAACACAGACGGCGTACTGCAGAAGGTGTCTGTCGGTACAGGGATGGGTGATACGCTTCAATTCTATAAAGATATCAGAATCACCGCCATGCCGTATGGGCAATCCCTTACTGTTCTCTGTCTGGCAGAATTCCTGCAGGATTGTCAGTGAAAGTGATTACCATGAGGAAGTCCTTTTAAATGGGCTTCCTTAAAAAGGATAAAATGAAAACGTTTTACTAATATTAGAAACTGAGGTGACTGCAAATGTCGTGGAAAAAAGGTTCGACCTATGTAAGAAAAGCGCTTTGTGCTGCTGTAGCACTGCCGTTATTATTAGTTGATACAAGCGGAGCTTTTGCTGCAAGTTCAAAAGACAAGTATGCAACGCAGAAGGTTCAGCTTGAATATTTGGACAGAGGCTTAACTGCTGCACAAACGTCTGAAGGGATATTCCTCAGCTGGCGGCTTTTAGGCTCGGAAGTGACAGGCTATACGAAAACGGGGATGAAGGGGGCCTCGTTTCATGTATACCGAGATAACAAGAAAATCGCTGCTGTTACAGACAGCACTAATTTCCTTGATAAAAAAGGGACAGCAAGGTCTTCCTATGAGGTTAAAGCGGTAGTTAACGGCAAAGAGGTAGATGAAAGTGACGAGGTTCGCCCATGGTCGAATCAGTATTATGATCTCCCGCTCCAAAAGCCAGCTGATGGTGTTACACCTGCTGGGGAGGCGTATACTTATTCTGCGAACGATATGAGTGTCGGTGATGTGGATGGCGATGGCAAATATGAGTATTTTGTGAAATGGGACCCTTCTAACTCCAAGGATGTATCACAAAAGGGTTATACAGGAAATGTCTTTATTGACTGTTATACGTTTGACGGCACGTTGCTTTATAGGATTGATCTTGGTGTGAATATAAGAGCAGGTGCTCATTATACGCAAATGTCTGTGTATGATTTTGATGGGGACGGTAAAGCAGTAATGATGTTTAAGACGGCACCAGGTACAAAGGTTATTCACTATGACAAAAAAGGCAAAATTACGTCTGAAAAGTACATTACGATGCCAAAAGAAGATAAGAAAGCTGGTTATAGTAATAAAGACGATTATCGCATGAGTGCTGATGATTATTATGACCATATGGTGGAAATGTTTATGAATTGGCATAAGCATGAAGAGGTCGTGAACGGTAATTGGCCAAAGACGTTAGAAGAGGCATTCGGAATAGAGAAAAAATACAGCTACCCGTTAGTGAAAGAGGATGCCAAAAGCCTTGTCGATTATTTCATGGATGTATATGCACCAAGCAGAAGCACGCGTAATGATTTAAGGACATTTGAAGGGTTTATCGTAGACGGTCCTGAGTATCTATCTGTATTTGAAGGCTTAACAGGTAAAGAGCTTGAAACCATCCATTATGAAACAGACAGACATGATGATGGGCTTATGTGGGGCGATTATGCGATGTCTAGAATTGAGCCTGGTAACCGTGTTGACCGTTTTTTAGGCACTGTGGCTTATCTTGACGGCAAAAAGCCGTATGCTGTGTTTGCCAGAGGCTATTATACAAGAACAACCCTTGTTTCCTACAGCTGGGACGGCAAGCATCTACAGAAGAAGTGGGATGTCGACAGCGGGTGGACACCGATGTCCAATCCATTCAATGACAGTCCACATGGCAAGGATGGCACGAATAAAGAATTTGCTAGTTTAACAACACAAGGAGCACATTCATTAGAGGCTGCAGATGTGGATGGTGATGGCAAACAGGAAATAGTTTATGGCGGTGCTACAATAGATGATAACGGCTCGCTTTTATACAGTTCAACAGGCGTACTGCCTGAAGGAAGCTCTTCACCTGGAACAACTGCAAGAATCGGCCACGGTGATGCTCTGCACGTGACAGATATAGATCCAGACCGTCCTGGATTGGAGATTTACATGGTGCATGAAGGGGCAACAGGTGCGCCTTACGGCTATACTTTAAGGGATGCTAAGACTGGCAAGGTCATTTATGGCGGATACACAGGCAAGGATACAGGAAGAGGCATTATCGGTGATATTGACCCAACAAAGCGCGGTCTTGAAACATGGGCAAACACTGGTGTCGGTTTATATACAGCACAAGGAACAAAGCTCGGTGACGCTGCACCTGGCACGAATATGAATATTAAATGGGCAGCAGATATGACGACACAAATAGTAGACGGTGCACTTGAGGTAACACCGACGATAGAAGATTGGCAGAAGGGAAGACTTCTAACCTTAGACGGAACAAGAACAAATAACGGCACAAAGGGCAATCCTTCGCTTGTAGCTGATATTTTTGGAGATTGGCGCGAGGAGCTGCTTGTCCGAACGACAGATAGCTCTGCGATTAGAATATATCTCAGCACAGAAGTGACAAACAGAAAGCTATATACGCTTATGCATGATGTCCAATACCGTACAGGTGTTGCAAGACAAAGCACTACCTATAATCAGCCTTCTTATCCAAGCTTTTATTTCGCAAGTGATACAGATTGGTCGAAGGTGCCTGTTCCAACATTTAGCACTCCTGGATTAGCTGTTCTATTAGAGCAGTTACTATCAGATTATAAGGCGAAGGGAGAGCTGTCAAAAAAAACATATACACAATTACACAGCAGCTTACAACAGGCAGTAAAACATCAGAAAAAAGGCAAGACAAAGCAAGCAGTAAAATCACTTGATAAGCTTGTTAATCAGCTGAAAAAAGAAAAAAGTAAAAACATTTCACCTGAAGCAGCTAAAAACTTAACGAAACATGCATTGCTGCTGAAGGATTCATGGAAACAATAAATAGTTAAAAACAGCGTTCTGATTGCTTTAGGACGCTGTTTTTTGTTTATACTAAGCCGTTTTTCCAAACAGACACTTGCTGAGTTAGCTGATCTTTTTTTTGCGCTAGCTGTTTAAGACGATGGCCATTTGCTCCAGATGGGTGGGGAAAGCCAGTAAGATAAGGCTGATTGATTTTACCTGCTAAATCAAGCTCCATTATCATTTCATCTACAATTTTTCCAAGTGGAATGATTAAAGCATTGTTGTCGATTAGCTTAAGTTCCTCTGGAAACACGGAATAAACGAAGGAGGTAAGAAGCTTGCTGTGCTTCATAGACGGATTATGACCTGTGTAGTTTTTCCCTTTGTAAAATACAGGATATTTAAGAAGGGAGGTAGTATGAAGCAATGAGCGTTCGTCCGCAAATAATTCAGTACAGCTAGATAAACATAAAGCGTTGTGCAGACCAATTTCATTAAGCATCGCAATTAAATTTGCCCGCATTGTACCAGCGTAACTTGCAGTTTCTTTTGTATATTGCAGTTTTTCTGTTAAAGATTGTTGTTCGCACGATAAATAAGCCTCAAAAGCCGTTTTCATTTGCAGCCAGCCAGGAGTTATGCCAACAATGATTATTTTTGCATTCTTGTTAACATAATCATTATGTGGTGAATAATACATAACAAGATCTTGATCAGCATAAATTTGAAATTCTGTTGTTAACAGTAATTCTTTTGAAAGAGATGTATGTAAAGGCAATGAGTTTAATGCTGGGAGAAAATCAAAATACATGAACAAAAGCTCCTTAAAACATATTTATTACATTTATTATGACAGAAGGAGAGAAAACTAACAGCAAGTATGATTATTAGTATTTTTCATTTTTCTAGTTTACATAATATATATTATCACAAGCAAAGTGGAATAAGTGAAATCTCGTCTCAATATTAAGTATACTTTAGATAGTGAGACAGAATAAAAAATTAAGTGTAATTCATTTTTTAACTTTTATAGCTGTTTTATATAATGTTCTGCGTTAATTTTGTTTTACTGTCATGTACTAGCAAATATTTATGCTTTCAGATGAAATTTGATTTTGTTTTAATCATATTGCACTTTATTATGTCACTTTTAACTAATTTAATGATAGTTTTTATTCGTTTTTGTTCGATTATCCTAGTTTACTTTTTATTATTTTGTAAGCGCTTTTCATTCAAAAAACTAGACATAAAGCTTATATGTCTAGTTACCTTTATTATTCACTTTATTACTGTCTTTATCTCTTTTCTTCTTTCCATATACAGGAAAACTCTTTTCATAATAATAGGTACAATAAACAGAATAAATAATAACCGGAAAAGCTGGTAAGTCGTAATAATCGTTAAATCTGCTTGCACAGCTTGACCTAATATGGCCATTTCAGCCATTCCACCCGGTGCTAAGCCGATAAATGCTGTTAATAATGAAATGTTCTCTTCTATTCCCAACAGTATCGCGGAAAGTAGGAAAGAAAAGCTGACAAGCACAATCGATGAAATGACGGAAACGGCCAGAAAACGCGATTTATTTTCAATTTTTCCGAACTTCATTTGTAATCCTAAATCAATCCCGATTAATAACTGTGCTAACGCTATAATTGGCGCTGGTATCGTTGGCACAGTAACATCTGCAAGCAGCAATGCGGCAATAATAATGAGCGGTCCGAGCATATATGGAGTTGGAAACTTGCATTTTTTGGCGATGATTCCTGCAATAAAGGCTATTGCTATAAACGGTAGAATCAGCCAGCTCACAGATGCTCCTTTTGCAACAGATACTGCTGTACTGCCAGCGTGCAGGATTGGACTGTATACTACAAAAGGCACTAGCATAATTACCGTTATTATCCTGCAAACTTGTATGATCGTAACGACGGTAAGATCTATTCCCTTTATCTCAGAGCTGATGGCGACCATTTGTGTTAATCCACCTGGAATGCTCCCTGCTATCGTCGACTTTAAATTGCTGTGTGTCAACTTATTTGTCACCACTGCCAACAACAGACTGAACAGGATTAAACCGACTGTCATTAGAAGCATGGACGGCAGATGTGTGACCATATCTATAAGTGTTTGTTTATCAAAATGTTCCCCAATTGTATAACCGATTGGAATTAATCCGTATGTTCGAAAGGAAAAAGGAAGTTTTGGAGTTTGTTTGGAGAGCTTTACATAAGCTAATGTGCCAATCATAGCCCCTAAAAGCCATGCTAATGGCAAATGACATAAATAAAAAACGGTGCCACCAATAAGCGCTGATACTAACATTATAAAAAATGACATGCAATATCCCTTCTTGCTAATTTAGTAGATGTATATATAATATACTATCATAAAAATTAGTTGGCTATACGAAATATTTTATCAGGCAAAATTACTCAACCAGCTTTCAACAAGCATGATTGAGTAATTGTTTTTCGATTATTTTGTTTTGCTGCTAATTTCTTTTACTTTAAATTTCTCTAGCTTCCAGCCATCTTTTTTGCTTGTCCATACTGTTTCCAGATAGGCAATTTTATCAACTGCTGCAATTCCACTGATGATTTGCTTGCCTTCTAATGCGAATTTTTGCTTATACCTAGAAGGCTTTAGACTAGTGAAAGGGCTGATTATAAGCTCTGTTGACTCATTTAAATGCCCGTTTTGGTATAAGCCTAATTGTTCATATGTATTTTTTCGTTCATATAAATCAAAATTATATGTTTTTAAGCCTTCAATAACGAGCTCTGCTTTATAATCCTCCTTAAAGCTGCTTGTCATAACAGGTAATTCAGGAATTGCTACTTCCTTTATTTCCGTCCCATTATAATCAAATAATTGGTATCTTTTTCTGCTGTTTCGTTCGTTATCAGATATCGTCAGAAACATTTCCTCCTGTTTATCACCATCAAGATCATACAGTTCTAAGCTTGGATTATATCCACCATCCATCGTTATATCTGCTGTCGTTTCTTTTTCGTCTGACACTTGGATCGTAAGCTTTTTATAGAAATTGTCTTCATCCTCAGAAGAAATGCCAACTAAGGTCATGTTTTCCATTTTTCCATCGCCGTTTAAGTCCTTTTGTTCCTCCAATAATATTTTTTCTTGCTCCTCATTTTCTAATGCGTATGCGCCAGTTATCGCACTTAATGACATGAAAAAAAATGCTGTAAATGCGAACAATAGTTCTTTTCTCAATATTATCCCTCCAACATGAATCCCATTGTTAATATCATCTCCAATAATGGTAAAAACATGTAAGAAAGGAAAAAAAATATCCTCCACCATAATGGTGAAGGATATTTTTTCTTAAGCTTCAGCAAGCTTGGTAAACCATGCAGATTCGACTTTTCCAGCTTCTGTTTCGTCGATTACAAACGAACCATTTGAATAGCGGTCATTAAATCGAATGGATTCGACCAATACTTCCTCAAGTGCTCCTTTTTCTGTATGAATATGAACAATATCTGCCTTTGCAGCAATAAACATATTAACAATACGATGTGGATTTGATTTAAGTTCTCTCAGCATAACAACGCCACGCTTCGCCCTGCCGCCATTTTCGAATTCACTTAATTTCATTTTCTTAATAGATCCTCGTTGTGTAATAATAACAACCGATTCACTTTTCTCATTTGTAATGATTTGACCTGATACAACAAAGTCATCATCCTTCAAGGCTATACCCTTCACACCGGAAGCTCTTGGTCCAACAATATTAACTTCTTCCTCATGGAAGCGCAATGCATAGCCATAGTGTGTAGCAATTAAGATTTCTTTTTTTCCATCTGTAACAACAACATCTACAACCTCATCATCGCCTTTTAAGTTTAAGGCAACAAGGGGCTTGCTGTAGCGCTGTGCTTTATAGCTTGTCATTTCAGTCTTTTTCGTCATCCCATTTTTCGTGAAGAATAGCAAGTATTTACCTTCATCAAAGCTTTTAACAGGAATAGCATGGATAATGCTTTCATCTCTGTCAATTGGGATGATATTGGAAATATGCTGACCAAGGTCCTTCCAGCGTATATCTGGGAGTTCATGAACAGGGCAATATAAATAATTCCCTTTATTGGTGAACAACAGTACAACTTCTGTTGTATTAATATCCAATTTGGCGAGAATTCGGTCTGAATCCTTCATACCGAAATCCTGTCCATTGCTAGCTGCAAAAGAACGCTGACTTGTACGCTTAATATAGCCTTCCTTCGTAACAGTAACAATAACATCCTCACTGCCGACAAGTACTTCAAGATTGATTTTGATTTCTTCAATCTCTGCTTGAATAACAGTACGACGCTCAGAAATAAAGCGTTTTTTGACATCCTTCAACTCTTTTTTTATAACGGACAGCAGCTTTTTCTCACTTGAAAGTATGGCAGACCATTCCTCGATTTTTTTTGCGAGCTCTTCCGCCTCTGCTGTCAATGCTGTTATATCCGTATTCGTCAATCTGTATAGCTGCAAGGAAACGATTGCTTCTGCTTGCGCTTCAGAAAATTGGAAGGACGAAATTAAATTATCTTTCGCATCTCGTTTATCTTTAGAAGCACGGATTGTTGTTATCACTTCATCTAAAATCGAAAGTGCTTTTATAAGTCCATCAACAATATGCTGTCTTTCTTTTGCTTTTTCAAGATCAAAACGAGTCCTTCTTATGACTACATCCTTTTGGTGCTCAATATAAGCATCCAGCATATCAATAATTCCCATTAGCTTCGGACGTTTATTGTGGATGGCTACCATATTGAAGCTATAAGTAATTTGTAAATCTGTATTTTTGTATAAGTAATGAAGAATACCTGATGCGTCAGCGTCTTTTTTCAGTTCAACGACGATTCTTAAACCAGTACGGTCTGTTTCGTCACGAACCTCTGAAATGCCTTCCACCTTGCGATCAAGTCTGATTTCATCCATTTTTTTCACTAAATTACTTTTGTTTATTTCATATGGAATTTCTGTTATAACGATTTGCTGTCTGCCGCCGCGAATATCTTCAATGGCAGCTTTTCCTCTAACGATAATTTTGCCTTTGCCTGTTTCGTAGGCTTTTTTGATGCCTTCCACACCTTGGATAATGCCGCCTGTCGGGAAATCAGGACCTTTAATATGCTGCATTATGTCATCTACAGTAGAATTAGGATTGTCCATTCTTTCGATAACACCATCAATGACTTCTCCAAGATGATGAGGTGGAATATCAGTAGCATAACCGGCAGATATACCTGTTGAACCATTCACAAGCAAGTTTGGAAACTTTGCGGGTAAAACGGTCGGTTCATTGGATGTATCATCAAAGTTTGGAATGAAATCGACTGTTCTTTTATCAATATCCTTAAGCAGTTCAGAGGATATCGCAGAAAGTCTTGCTTCTGTATAACGCATCGCCGCCGGAGGATCACCGTCGATGCTTCCGTTGTTACCATGCATTTCTATCAGCAAATTTCTAACTTTCCATTCCTGGCTCATCCGGACCATTGCTTCATACACGGAGCTGTCACCATGAGGATGGTAATTACCGATAACATTTCCGACAGTCTTAGCTGACTTACGGAAGTTCTTGTCATGCACATTGCCATCAACGTGCATCGCATATAGAATCCGGCGTTGTACCGGTTTTAAGCCATCACGGGCATCAGGTAATGCCCGTTCTTGAATGATGTATTTACTATAACGTCCAAAGCGATCACCGAGAACGTCCTCTAAAGGTAAATCACGAAATTGTTCTGTTGAACTCATGATTCATTCCCCTCCTCTGCAACCACGATATTTTCATTTTCGAGAATGTTTCCTTCTTCTTCTAAACCAAACGCTACATTTGATTCAATCCACTTCCGGCGTGGTTCCACCTTATCGCCCATCAATGTCGTAATGCGGCGTTCAGCTCTTGCGATATCATCAATTTTAACGCGTATTAACGTTCGAGTATCAGGATTCATTGTCGTATCCCAAAGCTGGTCGGCATTCATCTCGCCAAGCCCTTTATAACGTTGCAGAACATAGCCTCTGCCGACTTTTTTAATGGCATCCTGCAAGTCATCATCGCTCCATGAATACTCAATAACTTCTTTTTTGCCTGAACCTCTACTTACCTTGTAAAGCGGCGGTAAGGCAATATACACTTTACCTGCTTCTACAAGCGGCTTCATATAGCGATAGAAGAATGTCAGCAAAAGTACCTGAATATGTGCTCCATCTGTATCTGCATCTGTCATAATGATGACTTTATCATAATTGGAATCTTCAATATTGAAGTCTGCTCCAACGCCCGCTCCAACAGCATGGATGATTGTATTGATTTCTTCATTTTTAAAGATATCAGACAGCTTTGCTTTTTCTGTATTGATTACTTTACCTCTTAAAGGCAGAACTGCCTGGAAACGTCTGTCTCTGCCTTGCTTAGCAGAACCGCCGGCTGAATCACCCTCAACAAGATATAGTTCATTTTTTTGTGGGTTTTTCGATTGTGCCGGAGTAAGCTTGCCGGAAAGCACTGTTTCCCCGCGCTTTCTTTTCTTGCCGCTTCTAGCTTCTTCTCTTGCTTTACGAGCCGCTTCACGTGCTTGATAAGCTTTGATTGCTTTCTTAATAAGAAGAGAGCTCGTCTCAGGATTTTCTTCGAAAAAGTAGGAAAGATGCTCGGAAACTACTGCATCAACTGCAGATCTTGCTTCACTTGTACCCAGCTTTCCTTTCGTCTGTCCTTCAAATTGCAGCAGGTTCTCTGGAACGCGGACAGAAACAATCGCTGACAATCCTTCACGAATGTCAGAGCCGTCCAGATTTTTATCCTTTTCCTTAAGCAGATTGACCTTGCGTGCATATTCGTTAAACATTCTTGTCATGGCCGTCTTACTGCCAGCCTCATGTGTTCCGCCGTCTTTTGTCCGAACGTTGTTAACAAAGGACAATACGTTTTCGGAATAGCCATCATTAAATTGAAAAGCAAACTCGACTTCAATTCCGTTGCTTTCACCCTCAAGGCTGACAACAGGATGAAGGTTATCCTTCTCTTCATTCAAATATTCAACAAAGGCTTCAATCCCATTATCATAATGGAAAACAGCATGCTCCCCTTGGCGATCATCAATTAGCTCAATTTTTAAGCCTTTCAATAAAAAGGCTGATTCACGCAAACGCTCTGAAAGCGTTTCAAAATTATAAGTAGTTGTAGAGAAGATGGTTGGGTCTGGCTTAAAGTGAATAGTTGTACCGGTCTGATTTGTTTTGCCGAGCTTTTCAAGCGTTGTTACCGGCTTTCCTCCATCTTCAAAACGCTGTTCATATATAAATCCGTCTCGTTTAATTTTAACGACAACCCATTCAGACAGGGCGTTAACAACCGAAGCACCAACACCATGCAGACCGCCGCTTGTTTTGTAGCCGCCTTGTCCAAATTTTCCACCTGCATGGAGAATCGTAAAGATTACTTCAGGTGTCGGCTTGCCGATTTTGTGCATTCCTGTCGGTAAGCCTCGTCCCTTATCCTGAACACTTATAGAATTATCCTTATGGATTTTCACGATGATTTCTTCACCAAAGCCGGCCAATGCCTCATCGACAGCATTGTCCACTATTTCATATACTAAATGATGCAATCCTCTTGCATCTGTGCTTCCGATATACATACCAGGACGTTTCCTAACAGCTTCTAGTCCTTCCAGCACCTGAATGGCATCATCGTTATAGTCAAATGGTTGTTGATTTTTCGCCACAGACATACCCCTTTCACCTCAAAAACACGACATATTATCTTTTTATGTAGCATGTCGAACAATTGTTTATGTATTCGTCTATAATTTCATTTATCCTCTAAAAGAGAAGAATTATTTTTCTTTAGTCTTTTTGCCTTCTATAGTGGACGAAGGCCACTATTTTATGCATGGGAGATAATTAAATCATAACCAGAACAATTGTTCTTATGATATGATAACAGCATTTTTTCCACAAGCAAATGAATAATTCGATTATTTTCTGAAAATAGTCGATTAGATTCAATATTATACCAAGAAAGCAAAAAGAGAAAAGCTTTTTTTTTATAAGGTTTCTTTCAAGCATCTTAATTATGTTAACACATAATTCTTATAAAAAAAACGCTAACCCCCGTTTCTTCTCGAACGTCTTTACCGCTTGCTTGTTTATAAAAATAAAAAAACAGATGCAAATGAGGCGGTATCTCAAGCGGAATATATTAGCTTGAGAAGCCTTATTCACATCCGTTTTCACGGTTTATTTTGTCAATGCATGTTCGACTTTAATACATCTGTCCATAATGACGGTATAACCCTTATCTTTCAAAGTGTTAAAGGTTTCTTCATGGACAAGTCCTTGCTGTGCCCAAAATACATCTGCATCAATCTGTTCGAATTCCGCTGCCACCTCTGGGAGGAATTCCGATCTTCTAAATACATTAACAATATCAACATGCTCTTTTATCTCTGTCAGGCTCTTATATGCTTTTTTGCCAAGAACTTCCTCAACTGTTGGGTTAACAGGGATTATATCGTAACCAGCCTGCATCATGGCGTTTGCAATCATATAGGACGTTCGCTCCGGGTTATCACTTAAACCAACAACCGCTATTGTTTTCGCTTTTTTAAGAATACTGCCAATTTCTTCTCTGCTTGGATTTTCAATTGCCATTATTGTTCCTCCTAATCCTTTTGTTTGCTTTATAATGATTCCCTTTATATACAAGCATGAATCATCTTAATTACCCTATATACTAGTGCAGTTTAAGCGTAAATAGCAAATAAAATGCTGTAACATTTCCCTTTTATTCCGCTTCCTTATCCTTATTCTTTTTCTCTTTCTTTTCAATCATTGCTCGGTAAATTTGGGTATGTATGCTGCCTTGTTCAATGTTTTGTAAAAAGAATTCACCAATTAGCTTTTGATAATCCTCATCCTCTGTCAACTTTTTGCTTTGCAGTTCCATTTCTGCAAGTCCTTCATACTCTGTCAATAAGGCGTATGTATGGTCATTACCAGATATAGGTGTTAATATCTCGACCTTATGCGAATAATTTTCATTGCTGAACTTTTTTAATTCACGCAGGTTTTCAAGTCCTTCCTTAAATTTATCCTGCTTTATAGAGAATGTTTGGTATACATAAACAGCCATTTTACAGTACCTCCAAAGAATCAGTTATGATAAAAGTATCATTCCCTCAACAGCCAAAAAAATTCCAATACTAAAAAGTGTGTAAAAGGAGCAGCACAAAGCCGGCTCCTTTTACACACTTTTATCTTTCCAATGCGTTTAAACGCTGATTAACTCTTTGCAAGCTGCGCTCAAGCTGGTCAATATCACGCTGCTGTTGGTTGTTCTCCCGCTCCAGCTGATTAACTCTTCTTTCCAATTGGTCGAGTCTGCGGTCTTGCTGATCAATTCTTCTTTCTAACTGATTGATTCTTCTCTCCCATTGTTTCCACTGTGGCAGCTGAAACAACTGAGATAACTGCTGCATTTGTCTATTTGGATCTTCATAATAACCTTGTTGATAATTGTAGTCATAGGAAGCTTGAGGATAGCTATAATTTACATAGGGATACATATAGGCAACTCTCCTTTTTTTATATCTGCCATACAATATGCATTAACCTACAGAATGATAAGGACACATGCCTATTATTCCTGTTATCAGACTTGGTCTTTTTTAAGCTTAAGGCTATTCTCCGCTTTCTTATGCATATAGTATCTATAAGCATACTACTGGAGGTTAAAGAATGAATCATATCGTAAGAAGCGGGGAGACATTGAGCCAAATAGCAAGGGATTACCGCCTACCATTATCTGCTCTTTTACAGGCAAACAGTGGTATTAATCCAAACTTCATTAATCCAGGTCAAATTATCATCATCCCTGGTTTGCCTTCCCCACAAAGTATCCCGTTTCAACTAGATGTATCTGTTGGAGGCCGAACGCTGAAGCTATTTAGGAATGGTGTCCTGCAAAAACAATATCCAATTGCTGTTGGCCGGATGCTAACAAGCACACCTGTCGGTAATTTTGTAATTATTAATAAAGCACCAAATCCTGGTGGCCCATTCGGCACATTATGGATGAGTCTTTCAAAAGAGCACTATGGCATCCATGGCACAAACGATCCTAGTTCAATCGGCAAAGCTGTTTCAAAAGGATGTATCCGAATGTATAACAAAGACGTTGAGGAGCTTGCAAGCATTGTTCCAATTGGAACGGCCGTGTTTATTCACCCTTAACTTTTATTCCACGTATGTAACAAACTCACGAACCGGTTTACGATATCCTCGCGGCTGTCTGCTCTCTATTTTTTCTTTGCCTATGGTAATCATCAGCACCACTTCCTCTTCATCAGGAACCTGTAATAAACGGCGGACTTCCTGCTGATTAAAGCCAATCATCGGGCATGTATCCCAGCCTTGATTCTTGGCTGCAAGCATAAACAGCATGGCAGAAAGAGAAGCATTTCGAATAGCCTCTTCTTTCAGGAATTCTGCACCACGAGTTTCATAAAAAGCAGTAGTATCTGATACTAAATGATCATATTCCTGCTTATTGACGATACCAAGCATTTGCAGGCCCTCATAAATATCACCAGCCTGTTTGTAGGCACGCTTGTTTCCAACTACAAGAATCACGGCTGAGGCACTTGCTACTTTATATTGACCGTTCGCTGCGACCCTGATGTTTTCTTTCATATTTGTATCAAGCACTGTTATGTACCGTGTATGCTGCAAGTTAAATGCGGATGGAGCTAGCTTAACAGCTTCAAAAATACGATTTAATTCTTCTTTTGTAATCGGATTACCTTCTAAAAAGTTGCTGGCAGAGCGTCTTTCTTTCACTATTTCTAAAAATTCAGTCATGGTTGTTCTCCTTTATTTGAGTTTTTTATCTCGAATTAAAGATATATGAAGTTTGTTTTTACGTAAAGTTTTTTGCTTTAATTTCAACGAGTTTTATGATACCTTCACTCAACTTCCACCATAAAAGAGAAAACTAAGCTGCCTTGTTCCCAACTTGCGGAAACATCATACATATATACTCCTGGTTTTTCAGGGAGTACTAAATAATTGCCGTCTAATATTGCTTTATAACCCTCATCAATTGGCCACGTTGACGCATTTATTGATTTTTTAAAAGGGGTTCTCGTGAATTTTAACTTAATACGATCGCCAGATTGAACATAAACCGCTTCAAAACCATTCTCTTCCAAAAGCACCTCTGGTGAAGGAGAATCACTGCAAACGCTTTGTAATACTCCGTCCCAGCAATAGCTGCCTTGTACAGTCGGCACAATTTGCCCATTTATAGTAAAGATTGGTGCCGGCATGCTGATGCGACTTTCAATAAAGATGATAGTACTAAACAGCATAACTACTACCAGCAACGAAATCAGCTTTTTCATTGATCTTCCCCCTTTAACTCATTAGACGGAATTATGGAAAAAAATGTTACTGGTAATAAAAAAAACGCCTAATTGGCGTTTTAGCAATTTCTATCAATGAGAATTCAATTAAATGAAAACATCTCCAGTTATTTAACAGGAATTTGGAATCTTTTCACCGAAAATGGGCTAATATTATGTTCGGTTTTACCTGTTGCTATGAGATCGCTTAAGATTTGGCCTACTACACTGCTGAATTTAAAGCCGTGACCAGAAAAGCCTGCCGCAATAGCCACATTTTTATAATCAGGATGAAGGTCAATGATAAAGTCTTCATCAGGTGTCAAAGTATATGTGCACGTCTTGCCGAATTTCAATTCCTTTGTTAATGGCATATACGTGGATAAAAACTGCTTCACATCTCCCGCATCTTCCGCTACTTCGCCAAAGGGACTGACCGCTTGATCTGGATCTATCTGAATGCCTCCGTCATGCCTGCCTATCTTTAAGCCGGCTCCATCGATGCTTGGGAAGCCATAATACATGCCTTGTTCTGTTTCAAAAGAAAAAGCCGGAAAGTTTTCGCTGCCATAATGAGCATCGTCTGCCTCAAACCAGGCGAATGTCTTTCTTGTCGGGCATATTGGGAGATGAAGACCAAGCTTAGCTAGAAGCTTGCCTGCCCATGCCCCGCCACTAACAATAAGAGATTTTGCTTGATAAGTATTGTTTGCTGTTTTAACTGTTACAACATTTCCCTGTACTTCTATGTCTGTAACTTCTGTGTATGTAAGCAGATTCGCTCCTCTTTCCATTGCTAGCTTTTTATATGCTTTGATGCAAGCCTCGCTTTTAAGTACACCAGATGACTTTTCAAAACAGCCGATATAATTGGCAGGCAGCTTAATACCTGGCCAACGCTCCATCACCTGATCAGCATCTAGTTTATCGACTGCAAGTTTATATGTATGGGCGCTATCGATAATATTTTTTAGGAAAACAGAGTCATCTTTGCCTATATTAAGGACACCTGTTTGTAGAAACAGCTCTTCTTTAGATAGCTCCGCAAGCTCCATCCATAGCTCTTGAGCTTTTAATGCTAACGGTACATATTCTGCACCTTCTCCATATGCATGCCTGATTATGCGGGTATCTCCATGGTGACTACCGTTTGTGTGCGGCGGATCAAAGGCATCAATCAGTAGTGTTTTAATCCCTCGTTTCGCTAAGTAGTAGCCTGCTGCCATTCCCATTGACCCAGCGCCAACTATTATTGCATCATATTGTGTCATAACGATAACTCCTCTCTCCTAAACAAACTCACTTGTTATAAAGGCAATCATACCATTGTTCTACTTTTGGAAAAATAATAAAATTAACACTAGACAAAAAATGACTTCGTCAAAATATGGATATGCTCATCAAAAAGACATTCGCATACTCTATACAGAGTCTGACTAAGAGGTGAGTTACATGCAATTTGGACCATTCCAACCGTATATGCCATGGGGACAAGGACAACAAAGCTACAACCCATACGGAAATTGGCAACAATCTCCACCATTCAACCCGTACGGAGGCTGGCAAGGCTACCAGCAGCCGTCCTTTGACAACTGGCAGCACAACTACCATGACCATGATAATCATCCATTTGGAGGCTATCAGCAGCCTTATCAACACCAAAACTGGCAGGACCCCCATAACACATTCCAACAAAATTATTGGAAAAAAGGTCATCATCATCCAAACGGTCACTGGGATGAATGGCATAAGCAATACCCACAAGGACGTTAATACAAGAAAAAAGAGGCGATAATCACCTCTTTTTTTCTATTTAATAATAGAATAAAGCAACTTACATAATGCAATAGATTAGTGATGAAATAATAACAGGTTTGCCGTATTTCTCAAGGCATAAGACGCTATGATTAGAAATTATCGGAAAAACACTAAAGTAGGTGTATCCGAATAAGTTCTAAAAACTATTTTCTATCTAATGATTTAAAAACCTCCTTCAATAGGATGAACCTGGCAATGATATGTCAAAAAACCGCTCATGTAATTACCTTGTGCCTAATGCTATTAAGACTTTCTTTACAAAAAAGCTGAGAAACTAAAAAGAAGCAGGAGGACAGCCCTCCTGCTTCTTACTTTTATACTTGTTTTGAATTTGTTTTCAATACTTCCACTGGTCTTGTTAGCAGTGAGACTACTGTAAGTACTACAAGATTGATAATTAAAGCAATGATGCCCACATTGAAATCTTGAATTGCTTGTGGCAGGAATGGGAATATGGTGCCGACTGTTGAGCCCGAGATCGTCACAAATGCAACTGTTGCTACACCTGTTGAGATACCTGCAAATGCACCTGCTTTAGTTACGAAATTATTTTTCATTAAGCTGAACAATAGGGTTGGGAACAGCTGTGTTACTAAGCTATAGCCCATAAGAAGCAAGGCAACTAATGTTCCGCCGCCCTTAAACGTAACAAACACGGAAATTAATGCAACAACTGGAACTAGATAACGTGCCATATTTGTAACTTGCTTGTCTGTTGCACTTGGCTTCAATACTTTGTAGACGTTTTTTGCAAGCAATGTTGCTGCTGCCATCAAAATCATGGAACCAGGAACAAGCGCTGTTAAAATCCCAGCTGCTCCAATAATACCTACTACCCACGGATCAAATGTTTGAATGGACAAGCGAAGCAATGCTAAGTCTGTGTCTGCTCCAGTTAATGTTGGAACTTGTAGGATTGCTGCAAATCCAACGAAAAAGACGAATAAAAGAACCAATTGATATAATGGCATGAAAATCGCATTTTTTCGGAACGCTTTTTCTCCTTGAGACGAATAAATAGAACCGAATGTATGTGGCCACATATAAAAGCCTAGTGCCGTTAGTAATACAGTTGTGACAAACCAAGAAGAGCTCTGTCCGGAATCTGGCAAGGAAAGAAAACCTGCCTTCGCAGAATCAATTGCTTCAAACATAGGCTGAATGCCGCCATAATAATGATGTGGCAAATAAATACCTAAGAAAAGCACGACACCTAGAATAAGGATATCCTTTGCAACAGCTGTCCAGGCAGATCCGTGAATCCCTGATACCATTACATAAACGGTAACAACAACAATGCCAATCCAGATAGCTACTGTTGGTGAAATATGACCATAAGATGCTTCTGATACGATGATGCCAAGTCCTTTTAATTGAAGAACAAAGTATGGAATCATTGCAACAAATCCAACAAGAGACACAAGGATTCCTAAATAAGGACTTTTGTATTTGCTGACGAAAAAGTCTGATTGAGAAACGAGCCTGTTATCCTTAGCATAACGCCAGATTTTTGGAAGCAAAAAGTAAGACATAATATAAGCAAGTGCACCATATGAAATAATATAATACGTTGGTCCACCTTTACTATATGCCCAGCCGCTTCCGCCAAGGAAGGTAAAGGTTGTATAGATTTCTCCTGCCATCAATACGAATACTAGAACAGAACCGAAGCCTCTTCCTCCAACAGACCATTGTTCCAGGTCCATGTCTTTCCCTTTTTTTGCGCGTATTCCTAAAAAGATTGATAATAGCATTGTGGCAAAAATGATGACTAATGCTGCGTTCATTCTGTTTCACCTTCTTTGTTTTTTGGATCGATTTTATAAATAATTGCCATAATAACAGATGTTAGAACTGTCCATAACACACACCAAAACAGCAAAAACGGCATTCCTAACACATATGGTGTAACCTGGTTAAATACAAATGCTCCTCCAAGCATGAAAACAAACGGAAGCAACGCTAATACTTTAATCATGATGTTCACTCCTTTAATTAGGCTTTTAGTAATTTCATAGCACTATAGACAAACAGGTTAACTCCCTTTTCAAGCGATTCCTCGTCAATCTCAAACCGCGCATGGTGGTGAGGGAAGTCAGCATTCTTCTCTGGATTGCCAGCACCGATGTAAAAGAAGGAGCCTTCTGTTACTTGCTGGAAGGCAGAAAAATCTTCGCCACCCATATTCGGCTTCATTTTGTCAATTGCTTCCACTCCGTACACTTCTGCAACTGTCGCTTCCAGTACTTCTGTAACACGAGCGTCATTAATGACAGGTCTGTAGCCGAACTCATAGTTAAATTCATAAGTTGCACCATGTGCGTCTGTTATCCCTTTAATGACTCTTTCCATCAGCTTTGGCACTTCCTTGCGCAAATCAGGATCAAAGCTGCGCACTGTCCCGCAAATTTCTACTGAACCAGGAATAACATTATGTGTTGTCCCACCAACAAATTTAGTGACAGACAGTACAAGATTATCGAGTGGATCTGTGTTCCTTGAAACAATATGCTGCAGGTTTGTTACTACTTGTGAGGCAACCGCAATGGAATCAACGGTTTGATGCGGAAGTGCTGCGTGACCGCCTTTGCCGTTCACAGTAAGATAGAAAGTATCTGGTGAAGCCATCATCGGTCCATATACAATGCCAATCTTGCCGATTTCAAGCGGTGACCATAAATGGGCGCCAATAACTGTGTCTACACCATCCATAACACCTGCTTCGACCATTTCCTCCGCACCGCCGGGAAACAATTCCTCAGCATGTTGGAATAAGAGGCGAATTTCACCATGTAATTGATCTTTAATAGAAGATAACACCTTTGCTGCACCAAGCAGCATGGCAGTATGGCCATCATGACCGCATGCGTGCATCACACCAGGGTTTGTTGAAGCATAGTCTACGTCGTTTTCTTCCTGAATCGGCAAGGCGTCCATATCTGCACGAATTGCTACGACTTTACCAGGAGCTGCACCGATAATACGGCCAACAACACTTGTTTTCGTTGGTCGCGTTAGCTCAATATTTCCAAATGCTTGTAGCTGATCATAAATATATTGAGATGTTTTTTCTTCTTCAAAGCTAAGCTCCGGATGTTGATGAAGATAGCGTCTATATGTAATTACCTCGTCTTTTACGGCATCGATTACTGCTTGTATCGAGTTTGTTGTTGCTGTCATTTTAGCATCACTCCTTTTAGTTTTTATCTAGCTTTTCAAGCATCTTTTTCAGTAGGTGAACAGACTGTACACAATCATCCAATGATGTCCATTCCGCAGGATTATGACTAATTCCATTTTTGCTGCGGGCAAATATCATCGCAGCAGGTATATGAGTGCCGAGCACCATCGCATCATGACCAGCACCGCTTGGCAGATAGAGAGGCTTTATGCCCATCTCATCCAATGACATTGTTAGCAAATCCTTCATGTCATCTGGGACAAGCATCGGCGGAACCTTTAAGGTTTGTTCATAGGATAAAGTAATTCCATACTTAGCAGAAATCGCCTCGGCCTTATCAATGGTGAGCTGAACGAGCTCACTAACCTTGTCTTCATAGATGTCGCGAATATCGACAAACAATTCAACTTTACCTGGAATAACATTGACACCGTTTGGATGTACTTGTAACTTACCAACTGTCGCAACAGCAGTGGAGCTTACACTTGGCGGCAAATGAGGTATTGCGGCAATTAATTCGCCTGCAGCCACTAAAGCGTCCTGTCTGTCATCCATCGGTGTATTGCCAGCATGTCCTGCAGCACCAGCCAATGTAATTCTCAGCCAGCTCGGACCAGCAATCCCAGAAACAATTCCAACAGGCAGGTTTTCTTTTTCCAGTCGTTTGCCTTGCTCAATATGGACCTCGACATATGCTTTAATTTTTGATAAGTCTCTTTTAGCCTCAAAGAAGGAAGGTACGGACAAACCGATATTCTCGATAACTTGTTGAAAGCTTGCGCCTTCGATATCAACAAGGCCAAGCTGTTTATCGGCATCAACGCTGCCAGCCATTGCCCTGCTTCCCGTCAAACCGCCATTAAATCGTGCACCCTCTTCATCTGAAAAGATGACTACTTCATATGGATGCTCTGGCAGATAGTTTGTTTCCTTCCAGCTCTCAACAACCTCAAGTGCGGCAAGTACGCCTAACGGTCCATCAAAATGTCCTCCATTTGGCACACTATCTACATGAGAACCAGAAAGAATTGCTGGCAGATCCGCTTGCTTACCGGCTAATCTGCCGATAATATTACCCGCACCATCCTGTTTGACATCAAGACCAGCTTCTGTCATCCACTTTGCCACAAGCCGCTTTGCTTGTTGTTCCTCTGCAGAGAAGCCGATTCGATACGAGCCGTTTTCCTCCGTAAGACCAATCTTGGACAATTCATATAGTCTTTGCGCCAGCCTTGCCCCACTAACTCCTCCATGGTCATGGGAATGATCATAGTCGGATAAAAGAAGCTCATCCAATTTTCTTGCTGTTAAAGCTTCCATGTTGTCCCCCCTCATAATTTGTATCATTATTTAGAAATTCTAGAATAGTTAGACAATTTTAAACATATCCAAACCAGACAAAATAACGCTGGTATTTTTGTCTGGTTTGGATAGTGCGTCGATTCAATTAGATGATTTTCGACATTTGTCTACTGTCTTCCAATCCCTTTTTTCACGTATTCATACAAATAAATAGCAAGCTGCAACTCAAACATGTCCTTGCCTTCTAAGCTTTTAAGTCCCAAGATTTCCTTCACGTTTTGCAGCCTGTATTTAATCGTATTTAAATGTACAAAACATTGTTTTGCTGTCAGTGTCATATTCTGTTTATTTTCCATATAAACCGTTAACGTTGACAGTAAATCCGTACTATGTGTCCTGTCATACTCAATAAGCAGGCCGATTGTACTATTCACATACTCATAAAGCTCCGCTTGGTCTTGTTTTATAAATAACCGGTAAATACCAAGCGATTTATAGGAAAGGATAAGTAAATCCTTGCCATTTGCTTTTATATAATCAGAGCAAATTTTTGCTTCACGGTGAGAGCTTTGAATTTCATTTATCTGCATAAATACTCTTCCAACGCCGACATGAAATTCAAAATGGATTAAATCAGCTAGTTTCGCCTTTAAATCTTTAAAGAAGCTGTAGAATATTTCGATGATTTCCTCCTCTGTTTTTCGATCATGGATCATCACAAGCACATCGTATTCCATATTTTTTTCCGATACGAGCACTTTATAATTCAGTTTCTTTATCTCTCGGAATAACAAGCGGTGGAAATGCTGTTTTTTTACGTTCAGCTCTTCAAATTCGAGGAGCTGGTTTGGAATTTGAATATTAATGCATAGATACCGATAGTTGTCTGACAGACCAATAATGTTTTTTTGCGGACCAGAAAAGAAATCAAATCTTTGGCTTAAAAGCTGATCTAATAAATAGCCTTCATATTTATAGTAGTCAGAAAGCAGCCTTTCCTGGCCGATAATTTCCCGTGCAAATATATTGTTGGCAAGGTCGATTGCCAGTAAATCTAAAGTATCAAGATTATCTGCTCCGTCGCTAAATATGGCTAGCAGTCCAATAATAATCCTTGCATCTGTTTTTATTGGGATAAGCGTTAACTTTTCTTCTTGGCAATACAAGCTGCCGTCTTTAGGCATATCTTCCTTATAAAGAGTGATAATCTTTGCTTTTTTAACTGTACCTAATTCCTCTGAGTTTGGTGAAGAGGCAGACAGAAGGTCAAAAAACTCATTGTACACACACACCTCTTCTTCAATAAGCAGTGATAAGGTATTAGTTATCTCAGCTAATCCCTTTTGGTTAATGGACGCTGTTGCTAGCTCTGCATGGATCTTTTTGGAGCGCTCTGTATCAGCAAAAAACTTCGCATTTTCAATTGCAATGCTTGCTTGAGCAGCAAAAGTTTCTAACAAAAGCAAATGATGCTCTGTGAAATGCACATCCTCTGAAAAACTGTCGATTGTCAATACGCCAATACATTCGTCTTTAGACAGAAGGGGAGCACAAATGGTGCTGACAGGATGATAACGAAAAGCTCCAACTGCCTTTTGAAACAGACTTTTATTATTTCCTCTTATATTTTCCATGCCTCTTTCTGTTTCTTGGACATGACTGAATATTTGTCCTTTTTTACTCAAAAAGGTTTTGCCTGTCATCCCTTCACCAGGGTGTAGCTTTATTTCCTGCAAATACGAAAGCTCAACACCAACACCGTTTTTTGCGACAAGTTTGCCTGAGCGCTTGTCATACACAAACAGCAGAATCGCATCCGCTCCATCTATTACATTTAACGTCTCATTTATTAATTGCTGCAGTACCTCATCTAAATCCAATGTAGAGGTAAGTGCTTGAGCAGCATTAATCAAACTCATAAGTTGTTTATCTTTATTCAATGATGATTCCTCCAGCCAGCACTATTTCAGTCTATATATTGTAGAATACAACAAAATATTCTCACAATAAATAGTGGAAATCGTTGTATAGCGTTTTCGGTTTTGCAAATCCTAAAAAGAGGAACAAAAAACACCACTCCGAATATGGAGTGATGCTCATTTTTGTCTATTATTTAGCGAAAGTATGGTTCCCGATTTTCGTTGTCACTTTACGAGAAAGAATCCAGTCACTTGTTGATGTTTTAGGATTATAGAAGTATAAAGAACCTTGACTTTGACCTCTTGATGCAATTGCTTCTGTTACTGCTTTTTTCGAATCTGCGTCTGCAGCATTGTTAATCGTTCCGTTTTGCACTGGTGTAAAGGCATAATATCCGCTATCCTTTTGATAGATAACTGCTTTAATAGTGTCAGGGAAATCAGCGTTATCCAATCTGTTCAAAATAACCGTTGCAACTGCCACTTTTCCTGCATATGGTTCGCCTTTTGCTTCTGCTGAAACAAGACGTGCCATTAAATCCTTATCCGCTGCGGAAATAGTAGAAGCGGGAATAGTAAGAGTTTGACCAGTATAAATCATGTTGCTTGTTGCTTTATTCGCGCTTTTTATGCTGTTAGCTGATACACCGAAATTTTTTGCAATGATCCAATACGTTTCGCCACTTTTCACGACATGATTAGAAGCGGCTTTTGATTGTGTATTAAACCCGAATAGAGATAGGGCAATAATTGAAACAACAAGAAGTTTTTTTAAGTTTTTCATAGATGATTAGCCTCCTAAGACTACGTTTTTAATACTCTAGTAGATTAACAGATGTAATATAGTTATACATGTACCAAATTTTAGGTATTCGGAAGCTAACACTATTCATGCTTGCTATATAAGTGACTGTTTTGTCTAGTTAGGAAGGCATTACCAATAAAAAATCCTCAAAAACTGCTTTTTTCTCTAACTATTACAGGATTATTACAGCGTTATTGCAGGATTAACGACTTTATTTTAACTAATAGTATTAATTATGTAGGATAAACCTTTGTAAAATGCTCTACTGTCGGAAATGGTTCATAAAAGTGATGAAGCAGCTTCTTCCATTGTTCATATTCTGCGGATTGTCTAAAGCCTATCGTATGATCCTCAAGTTCCTTCCATCTGACCAGTAATAAATATTTCCCCTTAGCCTCCAAACAGCTTTGTAATTCATGCTCGATATAACCTTCCATGCTACCAATAATTTGGGACGCATCCTTAATGGCCTGTTCAAAGCTTTGTTCCATTCCTTCCCTTACTTGAAGCATAGCAGCTTCTAAAATCATGCTAGTTCCTCCTATCTTTACTGATGTAATTCTTTTCTACACCAGTTGGAAAATTCCTGCTGTGTGTTACTAAATAAGAAAAAGACACTGACTTTCCCGCAGTGTCTTTTTAATGGGATTGATAAAATTTATTTGTTTCGCTTAACCACTGTTGCATATTTGCCGGCAGTTTATCCTGCCTTTCCAGCAAGCTGTTTAATGCTTTTAAGCCAATCTCTCTTTTTTCTTCTATATAATAAGCGGCTATCGCTAGCTCATAGTCAAACAAATAGTCATGAACAGGAAAATCAACAAACAGCAGATCATCGACAGGAAAGGAAATTGCTTTTCCTTCTGCTGCATACAACAAGCATATATGATAGTGCTTATTTTCTCGATGGATTCTGGCGAGATGATAAATTGCTTCGCCTCTTGATGGCCGAAACTCCCATGCTCTTTGTAAATGAAGCAAAGCTAGCGACAGAAAACGGTCTGCCTTTTCTCCTACTGGAAAATACATCGAAAGCTGTTCATATGCTAGACCTATCTTATGCATACTATAGTAGATTTCTTCCTCCCAGCCACCTTCCTTTATGCGCTTTTGATATGCCTCAATCGCATTGTCCCATTCCTGCAAATCATAGTAGGTTTGTGCTAAATAAAATAAATATCTCTGTTTCAAATGCTTGTCATTTTCGTTATTGTTAATGGCTTCCTCTAATAATCTTTTGTCTCTTTCGAACTTATCCTGTTTGCTTCCGCCATCTTCTTTATCTAGAATATACAGGGTTGTCAGCTTGCCAATCTCGACAATTTCAGAAACATCTCTTTTCATTTCCCAATACTCATGTGTCACACCGACAGATTCCCATTGCTTCCTTGCACTAACTAATCTCGTATTCCAATATTTTAAGGAATTGTTCATTTGCATCACTAAATATTGATCTGCTGCTAATTCCTTTTTCGTAAAACCTGCCTCTACTTGCAAAATCATGTCTGCATCGAGTAAAAGGATATAATCGGAATCAGGATATGTCTGTTGGGCAAGCTTAACAGACAGTGTTCTATTATATCCAAAATTCTGAAATGGAGTATGATGCACCGTGCAGTTCTTGCCATTAACATTCGCCCAGTTTTTAATTATTTGAACAGTGCCGTCTGTTGAGCCTGTGTCACAAATCGATAAACAATCAATAATGGGAGCGGCAGAATCGAGACATCTTTCTATAATCCGGGACTCATTTTTGACAATCATGCAAAGTGTTATATTCTTCATGGTATTTCCTCCTCTACTTGCGGTACGATTCATTACCTGTCACAAATATAGTATGATTTAAGCTTTTTTTTGGCAGGACGAGTATCTCTATAGTCTCTATTTTTCCTTATCCATGAAATCTTGAAAGTTGACGGTGAAATCGCTCTCATTTATAATTCAATTTAGGCTTAGAGGTGATTTTGCCAAATCTTGCACATCTAGCAAGGTAAAAACCTAGATTAATTTTTTAGGATAACCATAAAGGGGGATAAAACATGAGAACCATGAAGCTAGGAGCAAGCAGTTTAGAAGTTCCAGTCGTTTCGGTTGGCTGTATGCGCATTAACTCACTTGAAAAACCAGAGGCAGAGCGTTTTGTACAAACGGCACTAGAGCAAGGTGCAAACTTTTTTGACCATGCTGATATATACGGTGCAGGAAGCTGTGAGGAAATTTTTGCTGATGCAATACATATGAATGCAGATGTTCGCGAAAAAATCATTTTACAATCAAAATGCGGAATTCGCAAAGGCATGTTTGATTTTTCTAAAGAACATATTCTTGACTCTGTGGACAACATACTCAAAAGGCTGAACACAGACTATCTTGATGTTCTTCTGTTGCACCGCCCTGATACACTTGTTGAACCAGAAGAAGTAGCTGAGGCTTTTGACATTCTGGAAAGCGCGGGGAAAGTCCGTCATTTTGGTGTATCCAATCAAAACCCTATGCAAATTCAGCTATTACAAAAGTTTGTCAAACAGCCGATTGTTGCAAACCAGCTTCAATTGAGCATCACGAACTCCACGATGATTTCAAGTGGCTTTAATGTGAATATGGAGAATGATGCAGCAGTTAATCGTGACGGAGGAATTCTTGATTTTTGCCGACTTCATGATATAACAATTCAGCCATGGTCTCCATTCCAATACGGATTCTTTGAAGGAGTATTCCTGGATAACGAGAAATTCCCTGAATTGAATCAAAAAATCAATGAAATCGCTGAAAAATACAGTGTCAGCAACACAACAATCGCGATCGCATGGCTATTACGCCATCCTGCAAAAATGCAGCCAGTGATCGGCACAATGAATGAAACAAGATTGAAGGACTGCATTAAAGCAAGCGACATTCATTTATCGCGTCAAGAATGGTATGACATCTTCCGTGCAGCAGGAAATATCCTTCCATAATAAAAAAGACAGCTTCTGTTAAGGAAGCTGCCCTTTTTTTGTGCTCATTATGATCTGGGAGCAAATAAGATAATACCTGCACCAATTAAACATACTAAAGCACCTATCCAATCATATAAATCAGGCGTTTTTTTATCGATGCCCCAGCCCCAAAGCACAGACAGAATAATAAACACGCCCCCGTAGGCTGCATAAACCTTGCCGAAAGACGGGAACGTTTGAAATGTTGCTATCACTCCATATAATACTAAAGCAATTGCACCAAATATCCCGAAATGAAGCGGTTTTCCCTCTCTTAACCATATCCAAATCAGATAGCCACCACCAATTTCAGCAAGCCCAGCAATCAAAAACATCATAATAGAATAAAACATAAAGAGATAACTCCAATAACAGTTTAAATTTTTAATAGCGCCTAATTTGTATATTCCCACAGCGCCTTCCCTTAAAAATTATGATGGAAAATGAGCCTAACTTCAATAAAAAACCCACATTCTCATTAAAATGTGGGATTGATACTACTTATTCACTTCGGTCGTCTGTATCTTCCTTTAAAGGATTCTTTAATATTTGTTTAATTTCGCCAATATCGCCTTTTGCATTTATAATCTCAAAGATCTGATTTAAGCCTTCACTTGTTGTATCTTCTTGTTTACTCATTACTATACCTCCTTTATCCTTTCTGTATTTTTAGCTTTGACAGAAATTTTATGTAGTAGCAGATAAATAAAAAGCCATAAAAGGAGCGGTAGTCCCCGTCCTTTTATGGCTAAAATACAATAGTGATAAGCATAAATAGGCATTTTATTCTTATCTCTCTTTATATCGTCCATAATCAGTAATTATTTAGTTCTTTAGTATGATAAATGTAGCAATCTCCAACTTGTATAGAGTATAGCAATAGATTACATGCTGTTTCCGCGCTAGTCTCTGTTCTTGAACCATAAAAGCAACTAACTCCATGAATTCTTATTATTTGGCTTGAAAGCCTTGCTGCAGTAGCACCTGCACTAATCCAACAAGTACAATTTTTTATAGCGATTGCGGTTTTCTGTTATTCTTATTATTCAACATATGCTATCGTTTTAAAACGACAGGTTGCTGGTAAGTGAGCAAGATGCTCTTCTGCATAAGACAATCAAGAGTTAAGCTGAAGCAGATTAGGACAAATTCCCACGCAACCCCTTTTAATAAACCGCTTACAACTGATCGTTTGTTCATTCAGCTCTTGAGTAAGATAACAAGAGTTTCCTTCTTTTACGTGTTTTTTTTCCATTATTGTAGTCCTTTATCCACTCTTCGCCCTTTAAAATCGACAATGCCAATCAGCATAATCGATGCCAAAAGAATGGCTGCACCAATGATGTTTAAGAGTGTCAATTCAACTGGAAAAAACGGGTAGGAGACAAATGCGAGCAAAACTGGGCTTGAGGCTCTCATAATGTTGGCTATGGAAAATCTAATTCGTTTCAATGCTTCATACAGAAACAATGTTCCTAAGAAACCTGTCATAAGGGAAGCAATTGCTGTAAACGAAACACCACTTTGCGTTACATGCCAGCTTGACGGGAAAACCAGCATATAAATTCCAAGTAAAGCCCCTGTCCACATACTATTTGTGAAAAGAATTGAATTGGAATGGATGCCTTTTTCCATGCGTTGTTTCACTAATACATTGCTTAACGCAAAAAAGAAGGTGTACATGATGGCACAAATGATACCTAGAATGGATAAGCTGCCACTGTCCTTCGGTGCAATAAACAAAAAGGTGCCGCCAACTGCAATCAGAACAAGCAACCACTCGATTTTTGAAATATTTTCTTTCAACATAAAGAACGATAACAGCACGGCAAACACGGTATAAAACCTACCTAAAAAACCGATTTGAACAGGAGAAAGTAAACTTAAACTAACATACATAAGTAATACACCCATTACATTACAGCAAGACAAAATAGTCATATCCTTTGACACATAAAATCTGACAGGACGCTTTAGCAAATGTCCCCAAATATAGCAGGCAAAAATGATTGTGCAGGCATTAATGAAAGCGGCAGTGCTCGCAGATATAGTCTGCAGACCAAACTTAGCAATCAACGGCCCAACACCCATCATTAATATGGAGGCAGTATTATACATATATCCTTTCAGCAATTGTTAACCTCCTGTATCTGATTATTCTTTTTCTCAATGGCTAGTATTATTTTATGAATGAACAGAAGGATGGTTCTTTCATAGCACCATTCGTTCTCTTCCCTCGCCTTATTTCCCTTGTAAGTGGAAAAATCCAGCTGACATGTAGCCACCTGGATCACTTTTTAAGTATCCGTACTTATTTCTTCCCATTCCTGATCCATATAGTGCACAAGCCAATTAAAAGCATAATGCCTTTCATATACAACCCCTTCATCTAATGCAGCAGGAATGTCAGTACCATGCAGTTGAGCATTACGGACAGCCCAATGAGCACGATATATAAAGTCTAATTCATCGAGAATGATGCTTTTTTCTTTAACAGTAGCCTTGTTTAGTAGGTCATCCCTCGAACTGTTCAGAACAACATCTAACAACAGATCAACATCACATGTTTTATCAGGAGAATTTAATTCGGGGACAAGACCTACAGACCATAATAGCACCCATATACTTTCTAATTTCCATGAAAAATTAATTTTGGCCTGCTCATTTGTGATTTCAGACTCCATGAATTGCCGTTCTTCATTCGTAAAAAGCTTATTTGCTTGATAGTCCTCAACCGCTTCTGCCAAATACTCATCAGGTGCTTCGAGTGCTTTAGCAGCAGTTATCGTTAAAGGGATTATTCGGTTAATAATTTCCACCTTGGAACGAATAAGTACATCTGGTTCAGCCTCTACATATGGTAAGTGTTCGTTTACCGGCACATTTATACGTATTAATTCCTGTTCTGACCTCGTTTTACGCAGCTTTTGGCTCGTCATTTTATCACAACCTTATATAACATTTTTTCCCTTCTTTTTTTATTTCAACATGCAGGTTACATTTTCCTTTTTCAACAGAAAAAAAGCAGTTATCCTTGGCAATGAATAATAACTGTAAATAACAACAAACTATATATACATGTACATAAGATTAATGCCTGCTTGTTTTAGGTGATAGGAGGAAAAAAATGCATCTTCTACTTTCCATAACACTGATATTAGTATGTTATTTCAGGAAGGATTGGAAAAAAATCCATACCTATCACCTTACTTTGATGTATATAATCATTTGTGACTTACTATATAATCTTCTCTGCCGAAATAAACCTCTATGGAGATATACGCCTGATATTTTTCATCATTATCCGATATTAGTGGACATACTGCACAGTTTTATTAATCTACCTGCGATAGCACTGCTATACTTGGCGAACTACCCTTTTGAAGGGAACAATGTCATCCAAAGCAAATATATTATCAAATGGATCATATGCTCTTTTTTAGTAGAATCGGTCTTTTTATATTTTAAGCGGATTGAATTGATAAACGGCTATGAAGTATGGATGGAGATTCCTTTTTACAGTACGATGTACGTAATGCTTCGTTTGCATCATAAACGACCATTCCTATCTTATTTTCTGTCTGCACTAATCATTATCTTTTTATTATTTGTGTTTAAAATACCATTGAGATCATAACAGGAACGATTCCCAATTTACATTCTTATAGACCTATACATAAGACAAGTCATCCTACATAATGTCACTTAGGTTACAAATACAAAAAGATTTTAGTATGACTTGGTGCTTTAATAGACAGCATATGACTTCTAGTTCTTTATGGAAGATAGCCTTTACTATTTTTGTCACAAAGGACCAAATCTGCCCTATTGTTTTCAAAGTTCCATTTTTGGGGGTTCCTCCATCCAGCCCTTTTCCATCATTAGCTTAGCTCCTTCTAATGTATATTCAAAGGCATCTTTCGCAAAAATGGCTGATTTTGCAATAATATCATTTCGCAATGTAAAAGCCGAGCTGAAACCTTGTCCGCCGATGCTGAAGCCTCCTAACAAATATGTACAATATAGCATTAATCGTTCTGAGAAAGGGGCATCAACCGAGGAAGTCAGCACACCTCCAGGCATTGTTGGAGAGGGAATATTGTTCTCTAATAGTATTTTCTCCGTTCCTTGCAATATTTCCTCTGAAATTTGCTGTCCCTTAGTGAAATATTGCTTTGCCTCTTTATCCTTCGAGCATTGTGCAAATGCCTTCATCAGCTGCATGCCGAAAAGATTTGTTTCAACAGAATGATAAAGGAGTCCATATTCCACCGTATTTAATTGCCTTTTTTGGCCAAGAAGATTGGTTCCTTTCATATACGATGTATCTGTGATGAAATCAATGGAGCTCGGCAGCTTTATTGTCGTCGGCAGCTTAGAGAAACCGTTTTTAAGTAAATAATCGGTAAAATGGTGATAATATAAATGAGTAATCTCAGTCAGTTCGCGATAAAAGTTAATAATTTCTGCTCGGTAAGAAATCGTCGTATGAAGGACATACATCCCCATGCTTATTTCCTTTAAAATACGGCAGAACATGATATCAAAACCGTTTGTAAATAATGCTTGAGCATTCTCATGAAAGTCTTCCTTAGTAAAGCCAGCTGGTTTAGCTGCTCCAGCCTTTTCCATGATAATTTCCATTTCAATAACTTTTTTTTCAAGCTTTTCATATAATCCACTCATTAATGTCTTTGCTTTATGATCTTCTGCGTGTTGAATTAGATGCTCTAAAATTCGTAGTATCATTGTTTTTTTATGATAAGTTGTCCATAATGCACCAAATTCTACAGAGGTTAATTTATCACTATTCATGTGTTTCATGCTCCTTCAAAACTCTGGAAATTTTTTCGTTATCATTAGTATTTGTTGCCTAAACAATTCTATACCAGTTTTTTCAACAGCAGTATGAGGAATAATTATATTCATTGTCTAGACTTTACAAGCAATGACCTACCATCGCCTTTTAAGAAAACTAACTTACTACATCATTTTCTGTACGGCTTTTTTTATTGCCCAGACATGGTGTGCATGAAACAACAGTGACTGACTATCTTTCACATTAATCCATTTCATACTATATTCAGTTTCCGTCGGATTTTGCGCTTGTTTCCCTATTGATGTTCTGTAGAAGTAGCCATCATTATAAATTGGTTTATTTTGAAAGGAAGTAAAGTAGTTGCCTGCATTGCCAATGTACTCCGCTTTTTCAACTATATATCCGGTTTCCTCAAGCACTTCTCTTGTAAGGCTCTCTTGATTAGATTCTCCCATTTCAACGCCTCCCCCAGGCAAAAAATAATGACCATGAGAGTTTAACACTGTCATAACCTTTCCTTCTAACAGAATTACTGCATATACACCTTTTCGATAGCGATATTGGCTGTCCGTTCTTTTTTCCCCGAATATTTCTTCCAATTTGCTTTCTCCCTTACCGTTTTAAGCATGTCTTGCCATGACAACCGTATTGTAAAAACAGCCATCCGCAAGCAACTTATCGTTTTTTAATACACCTTCTACTTCAAAGCCATGTTTTTTATACAAACGAATCGCATTTTGATTTATTTCAAGAACATGTAAGGAAAGCTTTTTCAAGCCTATACATTCCGCCCAATGGATGGACTTCTTAAGAAACAGACTGCCAATTCCGTATCCCCAATAATCCTTTAAAACACAAACACCAAATTCCGCCTTATGAGACATTCGCTTGAGATCGCTGCCTTCGCATCTTGAAAAGCCAACAAGCTTTCCTTTTGTTTCTGCCACTAAAAACAAATTGTTTTTAGCATGGATATCTTTCTCAATCACCTTTAAGAAAGCTTGCCCGTCTAAATAACCTTCGCCTTTTTCCCTGTCCAGATTTTCTGTTTCCCCATCAATTTGCAGCCTCAAGACCGATAGGCTTTGAGCATCTTTTGGTTTAGCTGCTCGTATGTAAAAGGTTGCGTTATTTCTTTGAAATTGCACTTCCTCTGTTTTTTCATTCATAAACCAATCCCCCTTTATTTTATTTCTTAAAAAAACTAAAAAGACTCCTGAGTGCAGAGTCTTCTTGTGCTTTGTCTTAAGCAAGTACTTTAACAAGAACTAAGCAGGTCTATACGAAAGTTCTCCTTAAATGAGGCGTGTTGATAAACACCTAATTTTAAGAATTTACCAATCATGTAAAATTGATACAATACTATCACTAAATTCTTAATAAAGACAGAAGACTGTCCCAATCAGACAGCCTCACTCTTGCTTCTCCATTATTTGTTCACGAATATGTTCGAGTTCCTTTAAGGACAGCTTATTCAATGATTTTTTTATTTCTTCCTCGACAACCTTCCTGTTGCTTTCCTTATATTCATCCCACCATTCCTTAAGACCTTCTGTGTTATCAAGTAAGTATGTAACATCTATTTCCTCCACTTCATCGTCCGAAATATAATTCATAACTGCGGCTAGCATTCGATTTAACTCTGCTATTTGATCTTTGTTGCTTTCTTTATTAAGCGGTACAACATTTGACTCTCTATCTGTTGTCACATCTGGTGCAGCTTCTGTTTTCTTTGGCATAGTCAGCCTCCTTGGCTTTTTTATGTAGTATTGCCCTTACGCTATTTTCTATGGATGATTTTTTGTATTTTCACTCCAAAATTCCTGTTCCCAGCAGGGCAGAAATTCGTTATACTCAATTTATGTAAACGCTTTAATAACTTTGAAGAAAGTGCAGGTGTTGCGCTTGGTTAATCATAAAATTGTCGTTGCCGGCTGTGGAGGAATGTCTCATACTTGGATTGAATATGCCTTACAGCGTAAAAACGCTGAGATTGTTGGACTCGTAGATTTACAAATAGAATCTGCAGCAGCATTAGCCAATAAATTTCAACTGGATGTGCCTGTGTTTTCAGATATAACAGAGGCCATAAAAAATACTGGCGCAAATTTAGTGTTTGATATCACCATTCCAGCAGCCCATCCAACGATTGTATCTGCTGCATTAAAGCTTAACTGTCATGTGTTTGGCGAAAAACCGATGGCAGAAACACTCGACGCAGCGAAAGACTTAGTCCTTGCATCCGAACTATCTGGTAAAAGATACACGGTAATGCAAAATAGACGGTATAACAGACAAATACGAGCCTATCAGGAGCTGCTCCAATCCGGGGTAATCGGGCAGGTTGGCTCCCTTCATGCTAGCTTTTTTCTTGGTCCCCATTTTGGCGGCTTTCGGGACATCATGGATAATCCGTTAATTGTCGATATGGCCATACATACTTTTGACCAAGCACGGTTTCTTCTTCAGGCTAATCCAGTGTCCGTCTATTGCCATGAATATAATCCAAAAGGCTCCTGGTATAAAGGCAACGCATCAGCTATTTGTATTTTTGAAATGGATGACGGCTCGGTATTTACGTATAACGGTTCTTGGTGTGCAGAAGGTCTTCACACCTCCTGGGAATCTGATTGGCGTGCAACCGGAAGCATAGGGAGCGCCGCTTGGGATGGTATAAACAACCCATATGCTGAAACAATAGATCCTTCTAATGAGGCTGGTTTTCTTTTCCCAGTCAAAAAGCAAATTTTTGCAGGAAGCTGGAACGGTCAAGAAGGTCATTGGGGCTGCCTTGATGAAATGTTTGCATCAGTTGAAGCAAATAGAAATGCAGAAACGGACTGCAGAGATAATTTAAAAAGCATGATGATGGTTTTTGGAGCTGTTGAGAGTGCCAAAAAAGGAGAAAAAGTTTATTTTTAAAGCTGGCGGATCATCCCGCCAGCTTTTTTATCAGCTTACCACTTCTTGTTGTTCAAGATTAATAATAATTTCCTTATCCCATAACGAAGTTAGCTGTTTGATATGACTGTCTGTAGAAAAATCCATCGGCATAAGCCCGTTAAGAGGCTTTTTCGGGTGATAAACCCCAAGCGTTTCTAATGTTTCGCCAACAAGCTTGCTGCATGTGTAATCATTGCTTTTGGACGGAATAGAAAAGATCCTTCCTTCGATAACTTCTTCAATCATTTTCCATTCACCTGGGTTTGGAATGCCATGAACCTTTTTAATATAATCATACAGTTTTTCCTCATTAACTGTGTCTTTAAGGAATTGGCGAACTGCATAAACTGGTGGAATATATGGAACAAGATCTGCTCCGTATGTCTTCAAACGATCTAGCAGTTTAACAAGCTTTGGACCAGTTTTGTTATCATGCTCCAAAACATCTTCTAGATTGATTAAAGCAGTAGATTCAAAGAAATATACTTCTCCGTTTGGATCAGGTCTAACAACCATTCCAACATGAGACCATTTACTATGCTCCAGCTTTTCTACAAGTTTACTTATTTGGTATTGGCCGCTAAATAAAACAATGTCGCCGGTTTTTAATGTTTTTTCTAAATCACTATACAAAATACTATGCATTTTTTTCCTCCATTGGTAGAGAGACTATAAAATCATGGTATAATTATACTATTAATTTGCTTTAGAGGAGTTATTTTATGAAAATATTCTCTCAGAATCGTCTTTTGGTTCTTTTTTTATTAGTAGCTGTATTGTTGACACCTGCCCAAAAGGCATTAGCGGGACAACCAATCAGCATAGGGAACAGCTTGGACGAGATTAACATTACAAATAAGACATCCATCTATATTGATTATTACGATAAAATAAATCCAAAAAGTATTCTAGGTAAGCAAAAGGAGTTTAAGCCTTTTGGTGAAACAGACGCTTCTGGTAGCATCAGTACTGCAAGCTACTGGATAAACGTCCCTCTAACCAATTCTTCTTCAAGTGAAAAGGAACTTTTGCTTGAAATTAAAAAGCCTCATTTAAGCTCTGTTACCTTGTATAGAGAAGTAGCCGGTAAGCTTATAGAAGAGGATACAATTGGATATAGCCTGCCATTTGACGTTAGACAAATAAAACATAAGAATTTGCTTTTTCCAATTAAACTTAAGGCAGATGCCGAACAAGATTATTTTCTGAAAATAAAGACAGAAACATTTTTTCAAGCACCAATAGTCCTTTGGGACCCCATAGCCTTTTCAACAAATAACTATCTCAGCCAAACTGGCAATGGTATTTATTATGGAGTCATGATTGCAATGATTATTTACAATTGCTTTTTGTTCTTTTCTTTGCGAGAAAAAACGTACTTATATTATATTCTCTTTGTAATCGGCTTTACGGTCATGCAGTTAATTTGGGATGGATATGCATTCCAATTTCTCTGGGGGGATTTTCCTTGGTGGGCGTTAAGGTCAAATTCGTTCTTTATCATCTTCTCTTCTATATTTGCTTTACAATTTACAAAGCATTTTTTGCAGCTCAACATAGTAGCTCCACTACTTAATAAACTGATTAATTGGGTTGTTGCTGTTGCAGTTGTATCGCTTTTGTCACCATTTATGGTTGCACCTTCTATCGCAACGATGATCAGTACGGTCATTGCAACAGTGTTTGTTGGATTTATTATTGCTATAGCAATCACAGTTAGAGCCACCTCAAGGGAAGCCGTCTATTTCTTAGCAGCATGGGGCTTGTTGGTATTGGGTGTTATCGTTAACTTACTTGCTGCCTATAAGCTTGTACCGCTTTATGCTGTGATACAAAATGGACCAAAAATCGGGGCACTTGCAGAAGTGTTTATCTTATCGCTTGGGCTTGCAGACAAAATTAAAAGGATTAATCTGGAAAAGGAAAAGGAGTCGAAAAAATACTATATCCAATCTCTTCTTCATAATTCCTATAAAAGGATGGAGGAAATAGAAGACACACCTGCTTTAATTGAAAGTGGTTTAAAAACATTGCAGGAGGCAACTAACTTTCCTAATGGGGTGTTTTTGGAGCATGGGCAAGACGGCTGGAACATTTCGGTACAACATGGGCAAACCATTGATGCTAACCAGCTAACTGTTGCAGAAGAGCTTATGAATAAACCACAGTTCTTGGCAAATATTCATAATAATCCATTCGGTATACAAAATGACATTCATTCGTTACTTACTATTCCAGTTAAAGTTGCTAAAAAGGAAGGACTATTCGTTGTTTTTGATGAAAATCAGGGGAAGCTGCAAAATTTTGAAGCGAAAATTATTACAGATTCCTTTGCAGATCAATTCCCGCGCCTATTAACGAAGCTGGAAAACTATCAAAATTTAAAGGTTTCAGCTATGTTTGATCACTTAACAAATTTGTATAATCGAAAGTATTTCTTTGAACAAATAACTGAGCTTTTCCAAATTACAAACAGTTTTCACGACCAGTCTTCCCTATTTTTAATTGATATTGATCATTTCAAAAGTGTCAATGACACATATGGCCATATGATCGGTGATAAGGCGATTGTTTTTGCAGCAAACATCATTCACAAAGTTTGTCATACTAGCGGGATTGTTGGCCGTTATGGAGGTGAGGAATTTATCGTGTTTCTCCCTAATACTTCCCAGCAACAAGCCTTGCTGCTTGCGAAACGACTTGTTGCTGAAATGCAGCAGGAAGAGTTACAGCTAGAAAATAATAGCAGCCTGGCACTTACAATCAGTGTTGGCTTTAGTACAAGTAAACCGGGTAAATCAAATTTGCATCAGCTCATCTTACATGCTGATAATGCTTTATATCAAGCTAAAGAACAGGGTCGAAATCGGGCTGTTGCCTATCAGGAAAAAGTGAGAAGCCAAGTCTATTAACCCCTAGCAAGACACCAGACATCTAACTGGTGTCTTCTTTTTTGTTTTAATTAACGGAAAATTATAACTTATTTACACTTTGCTGTAAAAACCATGCTATTATGTAGGAAATTACATAATAAGGAGGTATACGATGAAATACCAGCAGATTACTGTTATTCCATTCCAAACAGAGCATATCAGCAATATTAATAAAACAAATGAACGCTTTCCAATAATCGGACGACTAGTCCCTTCCCTTTTAAATGGGGTTTGGTCTTTTCAAGAAGAGTTGTATGAGCAGATAAGATATACTACATTCCCTGATGATACGCTTCCATGGCATGAGTATATCGAAAAAGAAGATAAAGCTATTTTTCTAGCCTTTCTTAATGGCGAATATGTTGGCCAAATCAGGCTAATTAAGGATTGGAATAAATTCTGCTATATTGAAAATATAGCAGTATGTGAGAAATTCAGACAAAATGGGGTCGGTAACATTCTTTTTACAAAAGCTGAAGAGTGGGCATTATCCGGAGGATTGGGGGGGATTTCTCTTGAAGCACAGGATGATAATCTTCTTGCCTGCAGATTTTATTTAAAACAAGGAATGGAGCTCGGCGGTGTTGATTCACTTAAACATGCTTTCAATCCTAATATCGATAAAACACTGTATTGGTATAAAGTATTTTAAAAACGGAAAATAGCAGGCTTTGTTTGTAAAGTATAAAGTTCTAGTTCCCCACTTTCCTCACATAGCAGAGATATGCGTTTCTCTCCATCAGGTAATGTCGCAGGTACAATGGTTTCAATTTTGCTGTCATATAACAATTAGGAATTATTCCCTCCATATAACTAATTATTGTTAAGAAGAGGTTTAAACCACCTAGATTTTTGTATTTTTAAAATAGAGCCTATCAAAAGGCTCTACCCTATATTTCCTAGCTGATTGATATGCGGTGAATTTAACTAATGCAGCTGCTGTATTCCCTCGTCAAAGTCATACTTCATTAATCAAAGCACGTATCCACATTGCAGAATGTGGCGACACCCGTCTTATTATGCCTTAATATAAAATGGCATCCCCCTCCTCTCCCTTATCCTTTCATGTGAAACTAGTGCCAGATGAAATAGTTTTTTTATTTCATCCGTTCATACTCCGTTCACATTCCTCTTTTATTCTGTCTCATGTAAGAAAAACAGAAGGAGGAATTACGGTGGAACCAATTATTCAGATCGAGCATTTAACAAAAAAATACAAAAGAGCAAAAGAGCCTTCCGTTAACGGAATCAGTTTCTCTGTTAATCCTGGTGAATTTTTCGCTTTTTTAGGGCCTAATGGTGCTGGCAAAACAACGACTATTTCTATTTTGACAACAACCCTTTCCAAGTCAAGCGGTATTGTTAAAATTGCTGATGCTGATTTAGAAACAGATGCAAAAAAAGTCCGGCAACAAATTGGCATCCTGTTTCAAAACCCTAGCTTAGATTTAGAACTTACAGCAGAAGAAAACATTCGCCTCCATGTGAGTATATACGGGATATATCCATATAGACCGTTATATCGGATGATGCCAAAAGCCTATAAAGCAAGAGTTGCAGAACTGGCGGAAATGGTTGGCTTAAAAGACCAGTTATTCAAAAGGCTAAAAACATTCTCTGGAGGTATGAAACGAAAGCTAGAAATTATCCGCAGTTTAATGCATAATCCAAAGATTTTGTTTCTTGATGAGCCAACACAAGGGCTTGATGCAGAAAGCCGTAGGTCATTATGGGAGTACCTGCAGCAAATCCGAAAAAAGGAGAATATTACGATTTTCCTAACTACCCATTATTTAGAAGAAGCCGAAGGTGCAGATCGTGTCTGTATCATTAATAAAGGCAAAGTTTCATTAGCAGGTACACCAGATGAAATAAAAAACCATCTTCTTGTTAAAAAAACAATGAACCTTGATGCAGATGATAGAAAACAGCTAATAGAGGAGCTTGCCACAAATTTCTGTGATTATGAAGAATGGGAGCATGGTGTTAAAGTCTATTACGATCAAAAAACACCACATAGCCTGTTGCAGCAAATTAAGATACCTTTAACAAAGCTGGAAATCAGAGTGCCTTCACTTGAAGAGGCATATGTTGATTTAATAAAGACTCAGGAAGGAGACAAACAATATGTCGGTAATTAGCAGAGAAGTAAATGCTGTTGCAGCTATTATTGGCAGGGAGCTCGTCCGGGTCATCCGCAATCCTGTATATATCGTGATAAGCATTTTGTTTCCGATTATCTTTATTGGCATTCTCGGCGGCAGCATGTCGCAAAATCTCGCCGGCAATGTAGGTTATAATTTTATGCAGTTCATGCTGATTGGCATGATTGTCAATTCAATGTTTCAAGCATCCGTTAGCGGAATGAGCCAGCTTGTCGAGGAAAGAAGCTCTAACTTCACGCAAGAGCTGTTCGTTTCGCCCATTTCGAGATATTCAATTGTATTAGGAAAAATGATTGGTACAGCCTTTTCAAGCATGGCAATGTTAATTGGCATTATAGCAGTTGCGTTGGTTCTGCAAATCCCACTGGGAGGAATGTCCTTTGTTTGGCTATTGTTGCTGTCTCCCCTTTTCAGTCTCGTCGGTGCAGCGCTAGGAATTTTCTTTATTAGTTTTATCACAGACAGCAAAGTAGCCGATATCGGCTCCATGCTTATAACGATGCCGCAAATGTTTTTATCTGGAGCATTGATACCTGTTAATCATTCAACAGGCATACTCGGTTTTCTGGCACATCTTATGCCAATGACCTACTGTGTTGATTTAGCTAGAGCTGTTTTTTATTGGGGTGATCCCGTTTATAATGAAATTGTGTTGTTTAATCCAGGACTCGACTTAATTGTCATTGTCTGCTTCATCCTGATTTTTTCTGTAATTGGTACAATTCTGTTTGCACGTTCAGAAAAAAATCGATAATGTATGATGATAGATCCTATTAAAAGGGAGTATTCGAATGTTAACAAGAATAATGGTCGTAGATGATGACCCATATATAAGAGAATTATTAGAGGTGTTTCTTAGCAAGGAGGGCTGGGAGATTATCAGTGCTTCTGACGGTAAGGAAGCTTTAACACTCCTTGATACAGAAAAGGTTGATTTAGTGATTTTGGATATAATGATGCCAAATTTGGATGGCTGGGCTGTCTGCAAGGAAATCCGCAAATATTATCCAGAGGAATTACCAATCCTGATGCTGACAGCAAAAGGCGAAACCGCTCAAAAGGTGAAGGGCTTTGAGTTGGGGACAGATGATTATTTAGTGAAGCCATTTGATCCCCTTGAGCTAACGGCAAGAGTAAAAACATTGTTAAAACGATATAAAATTGTCGCCTCACAAAAATTGCAAATTGGTGAGGTTATCCTGGATCGGAAAACCTTTGAAGTGTGGATGGACAACAAATCCTGCACTTTGCCCTTAAAGGAATTTGAGCTTCTTTTTAAGCTCGCATCACAGCCAGGCAAAACGTATTCGCGTGATGAGCTGATTGAGGATATTTGGGGCTTTGATTATGAGGGAGATGAAAGAACCGTTGATGTTCATATTAAAAGGTTAAGAGCAAGATTTTTGGACGATAAACATAAATTCAAAATTAGCACGATTCGAGGATTAGGCTATCGTCTGGAGTTAATATGAAGAAGCTTTGGAAAGCATTACTACATATCGGTGGTTTCGCATTAATCTTTTTAATTATTATTCTTGCTTCCATTTTCGTTTTTTCTTTCACCTCCTGGCTATTTACACATTATAGCTGGTCGATTTCTCCACTGTGGAAACAAGTGATTAATACGGTGCTTGTTATTTTATCCGTCATGCTCGGAATTACTTGCATTAGCCGTATAAAGGGAGTTCAAAACAGACAGCGCAAATTTTTCTCCCCGATGATTTATGCATTTGAACAGATGGCACAAGGGAATTTTAATATTGATTTGTCTTTTTACGGACAACAAGTACAACGAAACCATCCCTATCACAGCATCATTGAAAGCATGCAGCATATGGCAACAGAATTAGGCGAAATGGAGCAAATGCGTCAGGAATTCATCTCAAATGTTTCCCATGAAATTCAGTCACCGCTTACCTCTATTATCGGCTTTGCGGAAGCATTAAATAATGAAGACTTAACAAAAAAGGAAAGAGCTCATTATTTACAAATTATAAAAACAGAAAGCTTGCGGCTCTCCAAATTAAGTGAAAATCTCTTAAAGCTAACGTCATTAGAATCAGAAAAAACACCGTTTGAGCCTAAACAATACCGTTTCGACCGTCAGATTCGGCGGGTAATTCTTGCGTGTGAACCACAATGGACAGCAAAATGCATTGATACACAAATTGAATTAGAGAATGTCTCGATCCATGCAGATGAGGATTTATTAGAGCAGGTATGGATAAATCTTATTCATAACAGTATTAAATTCACCCCAAACCTCGGGAAAATTACTGTAACGCTACGAATGGAAAATGACAGTGCGATTGTAACGATTAAAGACAGTGGTATCGGTATGACAGAAGCTGTTCAAGCGAGAATTTTTGAACGCTTCTATAAGGCAGACTTGTCACGGAACAGACAAAACGGCGGCAGCGGATTAGGATTATCGATCACAAAAAAAATTATCGACATGCATCAGGGAAAAATATCAGTGAAAAGTGACATAAATAAGGGAACTGATTTCACGATCAAGCTTCCCTTACATTAAGCTATTAAAAAGAGGCACTTGACTAACTATCAAGCGCCTCTTCTTTATGCAGTCTTTTCTCTTTCTTCCCTTGATTTTCTTGACGAATACAGACGCACTCCCGTTAATACGGCGCCGATAAAGCATAAAATGCTTGAGCCAATAAATACGACATGCATACCTGCTAGAAAAATATCCGGTCTGTCTGGTATTAATGCTGTGACACGATAACCAGCATGGATGCTCATTACAGAAAATAACGTGCTCGTCGCCACAGAAATACCAACGACCATTCCTAAATTTCGTACGAGTGAATTAATGCTTCCGGCAATTCCTAGCTGTTTTCGGTCAACAGTCGACATAACTAATGAATTATTAGGAGATTGGAACAAGCCTGTGCTTATCCCAAGAAGCACAATTAAACATGATAATGTCAGGATCGTGCTGCCTTCATGTAGAAATGTTAAGCCGATTTGTGCCACAATCATTAAGATTAATCCGACAAAGGTAATAATCTGTCCGCCAATCTTATCGGAAAGCGCCCCACTTATCGGTGCGATAATGGCCATTGCAATCGGAAACAGCATGAGGATATAGCCTGCATGCAGCGGCGACAATCCTAAAATATCCTGTGTGTAAAATGGCGCCAAAATGTTGAAACAAAAATTCGCTACAAATACTAAAAATCCACATAATATACTGATTGAGAAAAGAGAATTTTTAAAAAGGGAAAATGCCAGCATTGGATTTTCTGCCTTACGTTCTACTAGGATGAAGAACACAAACAGAATAACCCCCAACACAACAGACATCAGGATATACCTATTAGAATACCCATATTGCTGTCCTAACAATAGACTTGAAAACAAAAACAATATCGCCAAGGCAAACAAAATACTTCCTGGAACATCAATTTTCACTTTTGTTACAGTCGCATCCTTCGGTAATAGCTTCCAGGCAAAGATGATGGCAATAATGCCAATCGGCACATTCAGCCAGAATATGTATTCCCAGCCAAGGCTTGACAGAATAATGCCGCCAAGACTTGGTCCTGCAATGCTTCCTAATGAAACAAATGTACCAATTAATCCAAGCGCCTTTCCTCTTTCCTTTGGCGGAAACACTTCTGTCACAATTCCTTGGTTGTTCGCCATCGTCATAGCAGCACCGATTGCCTGTACGACACGAGAAAGAATTAACAGTATAAGCGAATCACTAAATCCGCACAGAAACGAACCTATGATGAAAATAATCGAACCAAGCTTGAAGATTTTAATTTTGCCAAAAATATCTCCAAGTTTTCCAAAGAACAATATCGCAGTACATATTATCATTAAATAGCTGCTGACAATCCATTGAGATTGTGCGAGCGGCAATGCAAGCTCTTTCGAAACTGTTGGAAGAGCGACATTGACGATACTGCCGTCTAATGTCGACATAAACGTAAATAAGTTTAAAATAATTAAAATAGTCCAGCGTTTTTCATGACCATTCATACCATGCTGACCATTATTCAATCCAATCACCTCTATCCATTAGTTGCGCGCGCAACTATTTTATTGTAATGTAATCTATAAATAGAAGCAACATTAAAAAAACATATAAGAGAGTTGAACAATTATGAAGGAAGCTCCTTTAGGCAGACTGATTTCTGTTATTCATAGACAAAATCAAAAATATTTATTAAAGGCATTCAAAAATTATAACATCGGCAATGGTGGACAATATGCATTTTTAAAATCGATTATTCAAAGCCCAGGAATCAATCAGGATGAACTAACATCTAAATTAAAATTTGATAAAGCCACAACCGCCCGTTCTGTCAGCCAGCTCGAAAAAGCAGGCTACATACGGAAAGAAACCTCTGAAACTGATCGCCGAGCAAACGAACTGTTTCCAACTGAGAAAGCGATTGATGTATATCCCCATATTCAATTTGTTTTAGCTGAATTAAACAAAGAGCTGACCAAAAATCTGACAGACGATGAAAGAACACAATTAATATCGTTATTAAAAAAGATTGATAATGGATTATAAGTGTTGCTGTCCCCCATCTTTCTTAGTGGATGGGTTTTTTTTTATGTATTCATCTTTATTATGGTGCAAGAATGACAGCTTATGCGGGGGATTAACGATTATCCTGACTCGAAGTATATTCCAAAAGTATGTTTGTCCCATTTATCAAGGGGTACAATACTATTGTTTGATTTGGCTTAACTAGGAATCCTTATACGTGAAAAGAAATGAGGTGCAGACAATGGAACAATTTACAAATTTAAATAAGAGTTTTATTGACGGAGAATGGACCGAAGGAAATGCTGGCAGAACGTTTGAAGACAAAAATCCCTTTGATCAGTCAACGATAACTGTTTTCAGTATCGCGACTGTCGATCAGCTTCAGAGGGCGTTTTCCTCCGCCAAAGCTGCTCAAAAGGCATGGGCACAAACAACACATAAGGAAAGGCTTGCAATATTGAAAAAAGCAGCTGATTTTTTACAAAGTAACAAAGAGGAAATCGTTGCTATTATTTCACAAGAAACAGGCGGCAGTCAGATTAAAGCAAATGTGGAGCTTGACCTGACCATCGCATATTTGGAGGCTTCCTTTGATCTCGTTGATAAAATTGATCAAGGACGTGATTTGCCAGAAAAAGATGGCAAGCAAAACTATGCATACCGCCTGCCTCTTGGTGTGATTACTTCTATCTCTCCTTTTAACTTTCCCATGAATTTATCCATGCGAACAATCGCTCCTGCCTTAGCACTTGGCAATACGGTCGTTCATAAGCCGGATACGCAGACAGGACTTGCAGGTGGCTCCATCATTGCTAGAGCATTTGAAGCTGCTGGACTTCCAAAAGGTGTGCTTCAAGTTATACAATCAGATTTGGAAGAGCTTGGCGATGAAATGCTGACAAGCAAAGACTCTGGGTTAATTAGTTTTACCGGATCAACACCTGTCGGTAAGCATATCGGTGAAATAGCGGGCAAGATGCTGAAGCGCGTTGCACTTGAGCTTGGCGGAAACAACCCATTTATCGTATTGGCAGACGCAGATATGGATCGGGCTGTTGATGCAGCAATCTTTGGGAAATTTATTCATCAAGGACAAATCTGTATGTCGATTAATCGCATGATTATCCATAAGGATGTGTATGATGAATTCGTCGAAAAGTTCATCGACAGAGTTAAAAATGTACCATACGGTAACCCAAAAGATCCAAAAACAATCATAGGTCCTCTTATTAACGAAAAACAAGCAGATAAAGCCATGTCCTTCATCGCAGAAGCAAAAGCAGAAGGCTGTAAATTGGCTCTTGAAGGCGAAAGAATTGGCAATTTATTAACACCATTTGTGTTTGTGGATGTGGATAATAGCAGTAAGCTTGCACAAACGGAGTTATTTGCCCCAATTTCAACTATTATTAAAGCAGATTCAGATGAGCATGCAATCGAAATCGCCAATGACACAGAATATGGCTTAAGCTCTGCAATTTTCACAAATGATCTTGATAAAGGCCGAAAGCTTGCGTTAACAGTTGAAAGCGGCATGACACATATTAATGACCAGACAGTTAACGATAGTCCAACTGTTCCCTTTGGCGGGACGAAAGCAAGCGGAATGGGCCGATTTGGAAATGATTGGATTGTCGAAGAATTTACAAGCACGAAATGGATTTCAGCACAACCGGATTTCCGTAAGTACCCATTTTAAGCTAGTACATGATTTAGGAGGAATTGCAAATGACAGTTAAATTGGCAATTGTTTATTATAGTTCAACAGGTACTAATTATCAGCTTGCACAGTGGGCCGCTGAAGGAGCGCAGGAAAGCGGTGCAGATGTTACTATTTATCGTGTCGAGGAAACAGCACCCCAAAGCGCTATTGAAGGTAATCCAGCATGGAAAGCTCATGTGGAGGAAACGAAGGATCTCCCTGTCATTACTTCAGACGCCATCGTTGACGCTGATGCCATCATTTTCAGTACGCCGACCCGGTTTGGGAACGTCGCTTCTCAAATGAAACAATTTTTGGATACTACTGGCGGAATTTGGGCACAAGGAAAAACAGTAAACAAGGTCGTAAGTGCCATGACCTCTGCTCAAAACCCACATGGCGGTCAAGAAGCAACGATTTTAAGCTTATATACAACTATGTACCATTGGGGTGCCATTGTCGTTACACCAGGATATACGGATGAGTCTTTATATGCTGCTGGTGGCAATCCATACGGAACAAGTGTGTCAGTTAACCAAAACAACGAAATTGTAGGCGGTAAAGACGTCTACAAAAAAGCCGCTCAGTATCAGGCAAAACGAGTTGTAACTGTTGCCGAATGGGTGAAAAAAGGCAATCAATAAACAAAAAGGGCATTCTTAACAGAATGCCCTTTTTGTTTATTTTCCATATGCGTTAAATTCCGCTGAACTTCGATGAAACACATTTACATCAATGAATTTTTCTTTGCCATTATATCCTTCGAGTCTTTCTTTATCCGTGTATTGCCAAAAGACCCAATTCCGCTTGTCTGGAAGCGAAGGATCTGTAAAAACATCGCGAATCCAAATGTCACTTTCCCTGAACCCATCTTTTATGTATAAATCATACGCTTTTTGTGTTGTGTATATAATGATTCTTTTTCCATAATGCTTACCGAGCATGTCAATCATTGTTTTCAGCTCTTTTTCGACGTCGCTTCGCACAGGGAGATTTTTTTCTTTATCTCCATAAAATTCAACATCAATAACAGGTGGAAGGTCATTTGCATCTTTAGAGACCGTGCGGATGAAATTTTCAGCTTGCGTTTTGCCGCTGCTTTCATAGCTGAAAAAGTGGTATGCACCGACACGGAGCGATGTTTTACGTGCTTCCTCCCAATTGTATGCGAACCGCTCATCAACAAAAGAGCTCCCTTCTGTCGCTTTTAAAAAAGCGAATTCCATATCCTGATTCTCGATTTTCGGCCAGTTAATTTCTCCTTGGTAAGCAGATACATCAATCCCTTTTACGGCATAATCATCTGCACGAAAGGCATTTGGTATCCAAATCCCTTGCCTCCACAAAAAGAAAAGGGTGACTGCACCAACTAAAATTAATCCTGTCAGCCATAAAAGCCATGTAATATAGGAGCTTACTTTATTCGTTCTAGTCATATTTCAGTTCGCTGAAACAGAAATCTCACACTTCCCGTTTATGTGAAATATCTTCATCAACTCCCTCTCTTTCTTTCCATGTTAGTTTTAATATTTCACTCTTTCATGATTGTTCAAACCAAACGGAAGCTTTTCTAAAATAGGAGCCCGAACAACTTCTTGTGCATAAGATAATAGAAATTCCATATCCCCTGCTTTTTGCTAAGTGTTTCTTTAGTTTGATTCGGTAAAGAGAAGGATAATCCTTCTTTTACTATTATTACGTTGCGTTTATATTTTAAGCTTTACCTAAAAGGAGGAGCTCCAATTAGATTAGGTCAAAAGGTCATTTATAAAAGCAAAATTCATTTGTTCTTCTTCGACCATGGAAACGGACTTGCCGAAATACAAAATCCTCTGACAAAATCTATTATTCTCGCAAAATATGAAGATTTAATTATCCGTTTAAAATAACTTGAGGTGCTTGAACAGCATTTTTTAACATGCTGCATCAAGCAAATTTACCCAATAAAAAAAGAGCCTGCATGGAAGCTCTTTTGTATGTAAAATTAATAGGCATAGTGGTATAAACCATAATATAATGGACCAACAAATACAATAAAAAATATAATTGTAACAGGGAGTGGAACTTCTTCCTCCGGATCCTCTCCATAATAGTCGTTTAAAAATATCCCATAGACTATTTCCCATGCCAATCCGCCAACAAACACTATTTTCCAAAAAATTGGTGTCCAAATTTGAGTGTCTGTCACAAACCCAAACAAACCTATCCATGTTATAACAGAAACAGCAAAATCAATTTTTGATAGAGTCGTCTTGTACTTTCCTTTTATCAAAAAACCTATTGCTGCTGTACCAAGTAAACCTATGTATATAGTCCAAAAAATTGTTGCAAACATGTTGTTCCTCTTTCTCTAAAAAATAAACAATATTGATTGAATATTGATAATATCATATTTATATAGGAAGCAAAAGAATCGACTATTAAAAAAACTAAAAAAACAAAACAAAAAGCTGACACATAATGTTCAGCTTTTTTTATTGTATCGTTCGTCTTGCTAGAGATAATATATCTATGCCTCTGACCTCACACCAATTTTTAAGCTTACCCCCTGTAACAATTGGATATTTTTGCAAGTCATTAATAGATTTCACGCCCAGCAGCAGAAATATTATCTGTAAATGCTGTTTCCATTCCTCTAATTCCTCTATTAGACCTTCTGTTCCAAATTCATGGAGAATCTTTAAAAATGGACCGGCGATACCTGCAGCGCTTGCTCCTAAAGAAAAACACTTGGCAGCATCAAGAGGGTTGCGAATGCCGCCCGATGCCATAATTGTCAGACCCTCAGCAACTGGCTTTGCCTCTAGAAGCGATATAGCCGTTGAATGACCCCACCCCTTTAAATAAGAATAGTCTTTTTTGCTTCTTCGTTCATTTTCAATATGAACAAAATTGGTACCGCCTCTCCCGCCAATATCTATATAATTAATCCCAATACCTTTTAATTGTGCGATTGTTTCCACACTCATGCCAAATCCCGTTTCCTTCACAATAAGCGGCACAGATAGTTTTGAAACCAGCTTTTCCAGCTTTGCGAGCATTCCACTGAAATCTCTTTCGCCCTCTGGCATGACGAGCTCTTGCGGTACATTAAGATGAACCTGTAATGCATCAGCCTCCAGCATGTCAATTGCTTTGCGAGCAAATTCTAACGGTACATCTGCACCAACATTCGCAAAAATGAGGCCGTTCGGATTGTTTGTACGAACAACCTTATAAGAATTAGCAAGCTCTGCATCTCTTATGCCTGCATGCTGAGATCCAACTGCCATTGGTAAACCTGCGGCATTTGCCGCTTTAGCAAGAGCAGCATTAATTGCTGCAGATTTAGTGCTGCCGCCTGTCATCGCATTAATATATAATGGAAACTCCATCGCAAGCGGACCAATGCTTGTACTCAAATCAATATCCAGGATGGATACCTCAGGTAATGACCGATGAATAAAGGTCAGTTCATCAAAGTCAGAGGTCAATGCGTGTTCTGATTGCAGTGCTAACTCAATATGCTCATCTTTCCGTTTTTGTCTTTTATTCTCACTCATATAATGTCCTCATATCTTTTCTCACTAAATTTGCAGTAAACTACTGTTAATTTTTCCTAAATCACAAATCATATGCCTTTTATAAGTTACTCAATGGATTCTATTTGTAAGCATCCTTATAGCGTCATAATAAAATCTTAGTGTTTTCTGGATACAAGATAAGGTCAAAATAACCATTCCAGTTTACCTTGTTCGTAGGAATGTAACAAAATAAACGGATGGGTGTATTAGTTCGTTTCATTTCGCAGCGGGCTCTCATCATTTTCCCTATTTCTCGCTGGAGTCGAGTAGCTTTAGCTTCATCCCACTTGTTTTTTTATTATAGTAACTACTCCGTAAACCAAAAAACGGAACTAATAACGATCAATAAAAACACTTTTTAAGACAACGATTTCTTATTTTACGGTATATTAATAGTAATAGCATATTATAAGAAAGGTGGTAGTAGTTTAATGATTTATGGTAAAAAAATATGTATCAGACCTTTTAATACGGAGGATACAGCAGCACTGCTCCAATTTCAGTTCAACAACAAAGAATTCTTTGAAAAATATGCGATGGAGCGAGCAGCAGACTATTATACTAGCAACAAACAAATAGAACTGATTAATGGCTGGAGCAAGACTTGGAAGGAAGATTCTCACTATCAATTTGGGATTTATCAAACAGAAGCAAAGCAGCTAGTTGGGACAATTAGTTTGTTTCAGGTGCTTCGAGGCTCCCTGCAAAGTGCTTTTATTGGCTACTTTATAGATTTGGCACATAACGGCAAAGGTTATGCTACAGAGGCAGTCAAACTTGCTGTCGATTATGCCTTTAATAGCCTCCATCTGCACCGCATCGAAGCAGGCGTAATGCCGCATAATATTGGGTCAATTAAAGTATTAGAAAAGGCGGGCTTTCATAAAGAAGGAATTGCCAGAAAAAATGTCAAAATCCATGGGAAATGGGAGGATCATCAAGTCCTCGCTATTATTAATCCGCATGATTAATTGTAAAAAGAAGCAGACATAAATATATGTCTGCTTTATTTTTTAAACAATATAGGTTGATTAGCTCGTACTATTTGTATGCCGTATTTATCTTCTGTTTCTGTTATGTCGATATCATCACTATAATGCATCCCGTAAATTGATTGAAGCTCTATTTTGCCAGTATAGTAAGTTATAACATCCTCTATGTACGAATGCACAGGTGTCTTTATAAAGGAAATATCGTGAAAGAGAGCCTTCGTATTTTCGTCCATATGAGCATCAAACGAAGCCTCTTCATGCTTGCCGATGTCACTCGTATAAATAATATTGATGTTTTCTTGGTTGTCATAAAGCTTCAGCCCCATTGACAACATATTGTTTGCATGCAGATTATCTGTTGGCAGAAGCTCCACCTCATAATGACTTCCTAAGCTAAAGCGATCCTTCACATAATGCACATGAAAATAATCATCCAGCACCAATCCATCTGTACATAAACCACTTGATAAAGTGTTGTTAATTCCCTCGGAAAGCTCTTCCCTTATCCAAAGATGCGGTTTATATTGATGCAAATACATACAGCGCTGGGCAAATTCCTCTAAGCCACCAACATGGTCTGCATGTAAATGGGTTATAACGATATCCGTAATATCGGGATAATTATATCCTGCAGCAGGAAGGCTGGAGCGCAAAGTTGTCCCTGCATCGACAAGCAGCTTTCTCTCACCAAGCTCCATAATATAGTTATTATGATAATATTTTGTGAAGGCTCCACCTGTACCTAACGGAATTACTTTAATCATATGTCTTCCCTCCATCTTTGTCGTGGGTTTTCTTTTAGTGTATCTTAATGTTGATAATTAGCAAAGTATATTAACTAGAATGTCTTTATTCTTAATATAAAAAAGAACCCTCCTTATACACAGCGAATATTCTCTGTATATAAAGAAGGACTCTATCTATTGTTCACTATCTTCTTCCAAATCCATGGCCACCCATGCAGACTCATCTGCGAAATAGCGGGACCAGCTTGCGATGCCTGCCAATTCATAATCTTCTACAAGCTTGGCACGCTTAGATAAGGATAATTCATCCTCAAGCCAAATTCTATAGGTTGATTTTGATTTGGAATCATAGTACTCACCATAGTTTTGGCCACTTTCTTCATCATAAGTTGGTTTCACCTTATATTTATCGAGCCATTCCTGTACTTTTTCCATTGAGAGACTTTCAGATGATATGTCACCATTTTCCTTTTCCTCCCAAAGCCTTGCATATAATGGAACACCTAAAACAAGCTTTTCATTTGAAACTTGCTCTAACAATGTTTTCAGGTTTTCTTCCACCCACGGCAAGCTTGCAACGCTGCCGGCTGTTGGCGATGTTGCCCAATGCTCATCATATGCCATGACAACTAAATAGTCGACAATCTCTGAAAGATGGTCCCTTTCAAAGAAGGCAGAATAGTTTCCTCCGGCAATGAATGTGATGTCCATCGATACAGTCAAGCCAGCATCATGGAAGTATGGCGTTGCTTCTCTTACGAACTGAGTAACATATTCGCCGTCCTCTTCATTAACATTTTCAATATCAATATTGATGCCATCAAGATTGTACATTTCACTGTACACTAGCAGCTGTCTGATTACTTTTTGTCTTGTCTCAAAGTTTTTAAAAACATCATGCGTCTTTTCTGGGTCAAAGTCATTGGAGAATAGTCCCCATACTTGATAGCCCTGTTTATGCGCCCATTTAACATAATCCGCTGAGCCAAGATTACTGACATTTCCTTTGTTGCCAGACAGCTTAAACCATGTCGGTGAAACGACATTAACACCATCCATCTTAGGTATATCAGCAGTGTCTGGGTTCTTAGAGTAAACAGCTTCCCATGTTAGATTAACTGGACCGTTTATTTTTTTTAGCGCAGGCGTTTTTTCGTCTACTTCCGCTTTAACAGTTATAGTATCCCCTGTTGTAACAAGGTCTTTTTTTATATATCCAGCTACACCATTGTTCTTGCGGACAAAATAATAGTCGCCCTCTTCCTTTTCAATTGTGACAGCTTCTTTTTGCTTTAACTCACCAGTATACGCAGAAAAAAGTGTCGGTTCTGTACGCAGCCTCGCATAATCATTACGCACTTGCTTGGGCTTGAAAGTTGCCGCTGTTTTTTCCGTGCCGTCCTTTTCCAATAAAATTGCATTAGTGTCATCACTTAGTTTGGTAAACTGATACGGATAAAACTCGATTAACGGTTCGACTGCCACATAAACCTCACCATTGTCATCCTTAATCGGGGGAAAATGCAGATCCACCGTTTCATTATTAACAAAATAGGAAACAGATTCTGATGGAAACTGAATCACTTTATCCTTTGTTGTGGCAATTACAGAATTGCTTTCTGAATCATAAGTGATGCTTTCATCTATATTTTCCTGCCAGAAGCTTAACGGCAAGTAAGCAGTTCCATCAACCGTTATTGCATTACCAGCCTGTTTTCCATCCAATATAATTGGGTTTTCCCCTTTAAAGTATTCCGCCGTTTTAGAGCTTGCAAATGGATAGAATATAAAGAAGATGCTTGTCACTACCAATAAAACAGCCAATGCTAGTCCCAGTAAGACTTTATACTTATTTGGCCTTTTTGGCGCTTGAAAAGTTATTTCTGCCATTACCTTCCTCCTGTGATGCATGTCAAATGATGCCTTATTTTTCTATTTTAATAGAAAGATATTTTTATTCTAACATGAATAAAGTGCAGACAAAAGGAAGAGCCTTTTCCAATTGTTTGTTAGAGTTATTCTGAAGGTTTGACAAGCAGACTGCCAAACAGCAGGTCGGGGTCTGTTTGAATCGGAAAGGATTTTTCAAACGAAAGTCTTTTAAATCATAAATAAACACATCATCATCACTGCCGATAACCATTTCATCACTGTCGATAACAACAGCACTTGGACCGAAGTCAACAGAGTGTCCCTCATGTAATGCCATATTATTTTTCATAGATTATTACTTTATAAATATTGTTAACGTTAACAACATTATTTTATAATTATTCTTTATAAGAATAAATTGTAGATGTCTTGTTTGACTTAACTAAAGCTGCTGGTATTACGAAATTCCAAATATAAGTCTTGCCATTTTTAGATATTGCCCAGTCCACTGCTGTAACATCTTGTTTTATGGTTGTTTCTGAAGTTGTAACTCCCGTACGTTTATTCCATTTATCATAACCAGTCTTTTTGTTGGTTTTGTTTCGTTCCCTTTTTTAGCCTTATAAATCGCTACTTCTTCATTTTCATCAAACTCATTAACCTGTTTTTCAATTATTGGCATGTATGTTTCTGCAGATTCCCCATCATCAGCGTGTGCTGGAACAGTAAATACAAGAAAAATCGTGATTGTCGCAAGCAAACTGGCTGTCCTGTGCTTTTTCACATAAATTACTCCCAATTTGATTTTTTCAAGCTACAGAAAACTTAAAAGGCTCCTCCTTTCTTCTTTTATATGGTCATCACACGAAAATGTTACTCTTTTCACAATAACCAAAATAGTATATTTTGTGGATATTATTTGAATATTACACACAAAAAAGAGCCCCATTTGGACTCCTTTGTTAATCATTATTTTGCTTCCGAATTTTCAGAATAGTAGCCTGCGCGCCCAGTTGGACGATCAAGTACCAACCGCGGTGCTGCACTTAGTAAGATGACAACTGCAATCGAGCATAATACGGATGCTCCAATGAACGGGACACCATTGTAGAATAATGAATACGCAAAGGCTGACTGGCCTTCTGGTGCGTATTGTGCCCAAATCGTAACACCTGCAAGGAAATGCCAGAAGTAGCGGACAGCACTGCCTAAGAGTATAGCTGCAATCATCACCAGTGAAGCGGCTCCTATTTCTCCGTTTTTGAGTTTGTTTTGTATTTTCGGCATAAACAGACCGGAAAAACCAATACAAGCAAATGCTAGGAAATACTCTAGAATTACTTGCCAAAATGCCAGTGCCTGCAAATCTCCTGTTACGATTTGCAAAAGTCCCCATAAAAAGCCGGCTGTTGCACTTGCTTTAAAACCCCAGCGAAAAGCAATTATAAAAATCGGCACCATGGCAATCGAGATGGACCCGCTTGCTCCAAGATGAATAGAAGGCAGTAAATCCAACACTAACGCTATAGCTGCAAAAATAGCAATTTCAATTAAGACGACTAACCTCATTTTTTTCATAAAAAATCCCCCTTGTTATGTACGCATACCAAAGGGGAGATGAAGTAAAATTAACGCACTTTTTTTCGCATAAAAAAAGTGATCCTAAATTAAACACTTAGTAAATAGGCTTCAGCCACGATCCCTACGCTAGTCTTAACTAACAGGTTCAAAGGGTCTGATCATTTAAGATCACTCTCAGCATACATGCTCCCCCTGTGGTTTGCTTTTTATTCAATTGTTATTATTATAGCAGATTCTTATTCAACTAAAAAGCTTCTTTCCTTACTTTAAGGAGGCTCTAAAAATATCCGTATGATTATCCATGCTTCTTAATGCACAAACATATTCATTGCTTCTCGGCATATAGCGGTAATCCTTTTGCCATTCTTTTTTATACATAATTATCTTCTTAAAGGCATGAATAATCGAATAGACTTCCTGATTAGTCATTGTCGGGTGAAGCGAGATTCTTATCCATCCAGGTTTATTAGTAAAGATTCCTTTTTGTACCTCCGCTGCTATTTGCTTAGATTGTGCCTCGCTCACACCAAGCAAATAGTGACCATATGGGCCGGCACACGAACAGCCGCCACGAACTTGAATGCCAAACCGGTCATTAAGCAGCTTTGCTCCAAGATCATAATGGAGCCCTTCACAAATCACGGAAATAATGCCATGGCGGTTTTTATTTTCACCGTCCAGTATCGTTATTCCCGGTATTTTATTTAACTCTGTCATCAATAAAGCAATGAGCTCCTGTTCACGCTCCTGCATTTTCCGGACATTCATTTCTTCCTTTAGCTGAATAGCGAGGGCAGTCCGAATCGCTTGAAGAAAGCCTGGGGTCCCGCCGTCTTCCCTTTCTTCTATATTCTTTTTATAAAGGACATCACCCCATCCATTCGTAAAGTCGATCGTTCCTCCCCCTGGATGATCAGGGATTTTTGCATGAACAAGGCTTTTATTCATGATAAGAACACCACTTGTACCTGGTCCTCCTAAAAACTTATGTGGTGAAAAACAGATAATATCAAGGGCAGCTTCTTTATCGTCTGGATGCATATTTATCATTTCATATGGAGCAGATGCCGAAAAATCAACAAGACAAATGCCCCCATATTGATGCATTAGCTTTGCAAGCCGATGATAATCGGTCTTTCTGCCAGTTACATTAGAGCAAGCGGTAAATGCTCCTATTTTTCTAGTGCTTTGCTTATGCATCTCAAGTAATTCCTCTAAGTGACTGTAATCCACATCGCCATTGGCCGAGGGTCTTATCGTAACAACGTCTGCAGATGTTTCAAGCCAAGACAGATAATTAGAATGATGCTCCATATGTGTCACAAAGACAATCGGTTTTTCCTTTATGGTCAGTGTTCGTTTGTCCATATGTTTAATGCCGATTAATCTTTGGAATTTATTGATTACTCCTGTCATGCCAAATCCGTCAAAAATAAGCATGTCATCCTCATTTGCATGTACATGTTTTTTTATAATATTTTTTGCCTCATGATAGGCATTTGTTATATAGGTGCCGGTTATGTTTGACTCTGTATGTGTATTTGCTACATATGGACCAATTATGTCAACAAGGTTATCTTCGATTTTCCGATACAGTCTTCCGCTCGCCGTCCAATCAGCATATAATAATTTCTGGGTTCCATAAACAGTAGGGTAGGCAAAATCATCTCCGATTATATGTTTCTTGAATGAGCTAAAGTGTGCTTCTAGCTCTGTTCCAATCACATATGTCGATTCTCCAATTTTAGCTCTAATCAACCTAAATCCACCCTCTCTCTCCATTACTAACCTATGTTAAAATAAAGAAAGAAGTTAATCTAAATACATAAAAATTTTCAAAAAAAGAAAGAGGCTGAAAGCTTATGGCTATATTACCCGATTTTGCACATGCTTTCCTTGAGGATTTGCACGAAGCCGGACGCTCTAAATTGACACTTAAACAATATGAATCAGACTTGAAGAAGTTTTTTTCATGGCTTGAAGCAGAGCAGAAAAAAACGGATATGAACACATTGAAGGCATTAAGAAAAGACGATATTCAAAAATACTTCGTTTATTTGCATAAAAAAAAACTTTCTCATGCAACAATTCGCCGGTTAGCAACCGTACTGAGCCGTTTTCTAAAATATCATCAATGCATTGCTGCACATGATATTCATAAATTATCACATACGGCACCGCTCCGTTCCTTAACAAGCAATGATTTCATTGAGGACGTTGAGTTTACTAAATTCATGTATACGGTGAAGCTTCGGTACTCAGAAGCAACCGGAAAAAAAGCGGCTCGGAATTTTCTTGTAGAGCGCAATGCTGCCATTGCATCCCTTATCAGAGCATTCGGGCTAACACCGACTGAAGTGTTTGCCATTACGATGGAGCATGTGAATCTTGCACAAGGAGAGCTTTCAATTCCGTTTGGGGAAACGATGAAGAAGTTTGCTGTTGAAAAGCAAATAATGGAGGATATCAGGACGTATTTTTACTCAATTCCTGAGCTATTCCGCCCGAAATACCATTCTAAGGACCCGCTCTTTGTCGCATTTAATAATGTGTCTCTTTCCTTTCAATATGACTATGACAGACAAAAGCCAAAAGCTTTGTCCGTTCGTGCCATCCAGGAAATGATAAAGGATGAAGTCAAGCGGGCAGGTTTGCGAAAAATATCAGCAGTGAACTTGCGTAATACCGCAATATTGGAGGAAATTCAGCAGGGCAGATCGGATGAATATATTATGGAACGCTTCTCCTTAACAAGTGAAGCGGCTTTGCGAAGATATAAACAATACTTGCTTGCACTGGATGAGGAAGTCTCTTCTGAGAAATAAAAAGCAGATGGATGATTTTCCGTCTGCTTTTTTAGTCAGGCAAAGTGTTGTACTCTTTTTTTAGTAAAAATAACTTTTTTAAAAACAGTCTAACTCGTGGGAATTTATCCTTCCTCTCCCATTTGGTTATTATTGTTAATACACTTGTTTTCATGGATGCATACGAGCCAATGGCAGAATAACCATAAAACCACCCCATAAACAGACCTGCTGTTAGACTATGTCTATGACTGAAAAAGACAGAAATTATTAGTCCTAAGATAAGTGCAGATGTTGGTCTGTATTTTTTTGGTATATGAAAAATCCACTTTAGCAATTGTGTCAGTACCATCACAATCGGCACGGCTGCCACGGCATCCCAGAAATTGGTCTGTATTGTCGGAAAATCCATCATCGTTTCCCCCTTAAGTAATATAGCTTATACTACTTTTAGTTTGCTGTTGATGCAGGGGAATATGCGGGTTAAGAGAATATAAAACAAAAAAAGCCTTAAGTTCCAGAACTTAAGGCTTAAAAAATTATGAAGAGCCGCCAACCGTTATCGTTACATCTATTTGTTCATTTTCTACTGGTTCGTTTGACAGCAGCTTTAATAAATTATCAGCAGCTATTGAACCCCATTCATAGCTCGAATAGCTGATGGTGCTTAATCTTGGCACCATATATTGCGCTAACTCAATATTATCAAAACCAACAAGAAACACATCTTTTCCTATTTCATATTGTTTATCTTGCAAATAACGATAAATTCCAACCGCCATTTCATCATTAAAGCAAAATATCGCAATAGGTTCACTGTAGTTCGCAAAAATCTGCCTTGCTGCCTCCTCACCAGAATCCTTTAAGAAATTACCTTGATGCTCAATCAGCTCTACACTTGGGAACAACTGCAGTTCCGCTCTAACACCTTCCATCCGTTTATTTGAATCATATGAACCAACAGGACCCGTGACTGCATACAGTTTGTTTACATTGTTTTCAAGAAGCTTTCTAACAGCTAATCTTGCACCAGCCATATTATCCAGAAGCACACCTTTAATATTTTCATGAACGAGCTCTCTGTCCAGCACTACTACTTTATAGCTTTTGTCAGCATAATTAAGCAGCTCCTCATCTGTGAAAGCCTGATCTAAAATAATGCCGCCATCAATGACCTTTTCCAGCAAAAGCCGATGGGACTGAACACCAGAGCACGCAATTAATTCATACCCTTTTTCGTTTAAAGCCTCACGCATTCCACGAAGCAGCGGACCATAAAAATAGCCGCCATAATCAGCCAAAAAGACCCCAATGATCTTTGTTTGCTTCACCTTCAGCATTCTTGCCGCTGCATTTGGCACATATCCCAGCCGATCAGCAATAGCTAAAATCCGGCTTCTTGTCTCCTCCGTTACTTTCGGACTCCCATTCAGCGCATACGAAACAGTAGAAATAGAAACACCAGCTTCCTTTGCGATGTCCTTAATACCTGCCATTAAAGCTCCCCCCAAACTGTTAAAGTTGCGATGTAATTTAAATCAATACTCCTATTTTATCAAAATTATCATGATAGTACTTGTAGTGTGTAAAGTTATTTTTAACGTAATGAAGGGAACCAGGAAATCGTTTTGATTTCCTGGCTTCAAATAACTGAGTCTATCTTCACTTTTTTACGTTTGCAGGTTTCCAGCCTAAAGCTTCTAAGAAACGACGGCTGAAGGATGATCGCAGCAAATAAAATACGGCATGTAGAGCAGATTAGCCCTACATGCCGTATTTTTTAATGTTGAACAACTATCTCATTCATACCTTCCTGTAAATAGTTTAAAAGCTGTGCTTTAGGAAGAAGAAATGCACCGTCTCTATACCGGTTTTTTGCTGTTTCTGCTGCAAGTTCTTGGTTGTTAACAGTAATTTTCTTCTCTCCATTTGTTTGCTTAAATATAAAAGTAACTGCCTTCCCATAAATAACAAATTCAAATCTAAGTCCGTCCAAGTCCTTTGAAAGAACAGGGTCAAGAACAAGGTATTTGGGCAGCTGCCGAATTCCAAGGCAATTGGAGATTAGCTGATTCATATAAATGCCTGGACCGCTTGAGTAGATGCGCCAGCCTCCTTTGACGGCAACATTTCCTGCTTGCAGTTCGTTAAATCGTTCGGCTGCCTCATATCTATTAGAAAACTTTCCGTCAGAGCTGCTAAAATACGCATTGCTTTGTCTGCGTTCTGCATTTGGAACAACTGACTTAATATTAATCGGATTGATGACTGCAAGAGCATGCCAAGCCTCTTCAGCCTTTCCCAATTTAGCCATCGCTTCAATGAAGCGGATATGTGCATGTACATATTGCAGACCTATTTCTCTTCCGAAATTGGCTGCTTGTTCGGCACGCTTAAATTGGACGCTGACTCCGCCTGTATATGGTGCCGGTTTGTTCATTAGTCTAACACCATCGGGATGCAGGAGATGATTGAATATTATTGATGTATGTTCTTCTGCCTGCTCTTTTGTAAATAGTTCTGCAATGATACTTCTGGTCATTGGCAGTAAGCGATACTGAATACCTGTTTTGCTATCTTGCGGATGAATGAGACGGTCGGCTTTCCTCACATCCTCTAAATACAGAAATCCAGGAATTTCAGGCGAGTTCAGTATAAACCTTTTAAAATCCTTTTCTATTCCACCAACTAACAATTGAACAGCATCTGCCAGTGATTCATCATAATTTCTGAGGACTTGTGCGTACTGCTTCAACACCTGGTATGTTAGTGCGACAGTCCAGCTGCTAACCATATATTTCTTCAACTGGCTGTTTGCCGGCTGCAGTGTATCATCCCAGTCTCCATCTCCATATGCCGACAAAAATGTATCATGTAAGAAATGGTCTTTTATATAAGTTATTTGTTTGTCGACATGCTCCAAAAGACTTGCAGATGAAATCTTTCGTAGTGTTTGTCTGTCTGTATACGGGATTTCTTCCTCCAATATACTGTAATCCTCGGTAGCGGATAAATAATCTCCTAACACTTTTAACGGCCAAACAATAACATCCCCATGACTTTCGCCAGCCTGAATTGTCTCGTATTTATCGAACATAAACCATTGCGGCCAATTTCCATCATCCTTAAATTGATGGGTGTATACTTTCAGTAGAATTTGTTTTACGATTTCAAACCTGCCTGCAGCCATAAAATATTCAACAGGCCCCTGACATACATCCCGAGTACCCCAAGCAGCACCGCCATATTGCTCTAAACCGTGTGGAACAAGATAGTGGATAAACATATTATGTGTGTACCACCATGCTAATGTATTAAGTTTCTCAAGGTGCTTACTTTTCTTTTGTGGGAGTGACAGCTTAAAGCCATTCAGCATGTCTTGATAAAAAGCTTGATACTTCTTTTTTTCCGTTTCTAAATTTTCTGCCGATTTTATAAAGTCTCCCCCGTTAATATGTCCCTGAACTGTTAGCGTAAATTGATTTGTACATTCCAAATCAAGGACAACAAGGGAAGCGGACAAGCTTTCAGCACCATTAATCAGCTTTTTTTCGTCCGTAACAGTCATGTTCGTTCCATCTAAGTATAGATGGTAGCAAATATTAGGATAGACTGCTGCAACTGGAGCTGTGCTAGCTGGTGTTATTGTCAGCAGCTTATCATTCTTCTCGATATGGAAAGAAGCATCAAACTCATTGTGATTGATTGTTATTTGGTTTGTTATAAAAAAGCGGTATGCTCTGCCGCTTTTTGTTTGAAGGTGAAGGTGAATTTCCGGCAGACTGGCTGATGTATAGTTTGTAATAATAAAAGTCTCATTGTGTGTTTTATAGTACCATTTCGTATAATTAAAGCCCATTTCATACAGTGACGGCATCGTTAACAAATGATATGCTCCGTCTATTTCCACATAAATGCGCTGACCGGATGCTTTCATTACATTTAATCCATTTCTCGCATTTGACAGCAGTTTATTTATTGTCGTATTTCCGACAGTTACTTGAGTATTAAATAAGCCATACATATAAGAGGTTGACGTAAGAATATTTTCATTAATTGTTGTGTTCTGGCCACTAAGAATGATGTGGCCATGCGATCGCTCAACAACATTTTCCTTCTCCTTTAATACAATATGTTCATGCGTTTCTGTAAAAAAGGATAGCAACGTGTCGCCTTCCAACTCCTCATGACAGCGCTGCGGATAATGCTGATTGATTTCCTCCAATGTCATGGACAGTACTTGGAGAGGTTTACCTATATTTTGCTTCATCGTTTGTTTTTGAACGGCTTGAAAGTTTTTCTGGTTAACTTTTTCCTGGAAGGCTGTCTTTATTTCTTGTACATACTCATGCTCAGTTATGGCCATTTCGTGATTATCCTTTGCAATGCCGTAAAAGACAAAATTTTCTTTACCCGCTATGTGTATTTTTTCAGATTGAAGTGCAATATAAGCAAATTCATATTGATATACCTTATTTTGCAGTTGCTCCTTAAGCAGTGCTTCGGGGATATCTGTTTCTTTATAAGTTAATCCAAAAAACTGATAGCCGTCTGTAGAGAATGCCTTTAATTTCATGAAAGAACCAAGCTGCAAATACGGAAAAAGCCCATCCTGCGGTTGATTTTGCCTAGAGCAGACAGCGATTCCGCCTTCCTCTGTTTCAAAAACAGAATGTCCTACATATTGGCTTGTATAGGCTTCATTGGATTGAACCATTCCACGAGTAGCCAGCCCAATATCTTGTCCGTATATAATGTCAACTACTGCTTTTGAACATTCCAGCTCAATATCCCAAAACCAAATATTCCTGTCTGTTAATGTAAACGTGATTTGGTAGTTTAACGTGCCTGCTTTACCAAACCATACAGCTTGTGAATCAGAAAACTTCACTTCGCTTGCTGACTTTATGCCAAGCAATGGATAAATTTCCACCTCGTCTTGTGTGTATACTCTTAAAAATAGATTACTCGGAGCACCATCAATTGGATTACCCTGTAGCTGATTTATCATTATATTGCCATTAAACATCTCGAAAATGTCGCCTGTTGGTAAAAAGCTTACTGACATATCCGCAGACTTTAATGTATAGGTTTCTTTTTGTCCTGTATTAATCATTTGAAAGTATCCTCCGATCCGTTTCAACTAAAAATTAAGTTTGCAAATTTGCTCATTACATCACATAATTTCATTTAAACAACGTGAATACACTGGATAAAACATCATTACTGCTGCTGCCCACATACAATTCAAACAAGCCCTCATCACTTGTAAAGCTCATATCTTGGTGATAATATTGCAGCTGTTCTTCTGTTAATTCGAATTGTATTTCCTTTGCTTCCATAGGGTTTAGTTTTACTTTTTGGAAGTCCTTCAGTTCCTTGACAGGCCGGACTACTTCGCCTGCCATATCGCGGATATAGAGCTGAACGATTTCTTCTCCGCTGTAATTCCCTGTATTTGTTATGGTTAGTGAAACTTGAATCGGTTCGTCTGCGGTCATCTTATCGGAGGACAATCGCAAATTCTCATATGTGTAGTTTGTATAGCTCAGACCAAAGCCGAATGGGAGAAGCGGTTTATTTGGGATATCTAAATATTTGGATAAATAATGGTCACGGCTAACTCCGTCAAAGGGACGACCAGTATTATAAGCATTATAGTATACCGGAATTTGTCCTGCTGCATAAGGAAAGGACATGGTCAGTTTTCCTGATGGATTCACCTTTCCAAACAGAATATTAGCAATGGCGGCGGCTCCTTCTGTACCTGGATACCATGCTTCGAGCACTGCATCAGCTTCATCCATCACACCGTGTAAATCAAGGGGACGACCGTTGAACAGGATGACGGCTATTGGTTTGTTTAATGTTTTCATTTGTTTAATCAGTTGCAGCTGTGCTATTGGTAATGTGATATCTGCACGGCTGCAGGCTTCACCGCTCATGGATGCATATTCACCAACTGCAAGAACAATAACATCTGCTGCCTTCGCTGCTACGATTGCCTTTGCAACTTGTTCTTCTGTTATTGTCTCCACATGACTGCCTTGTGCGACTGTTACATTTGTTGTCATTGCTTCTAGTGCTTCATTAAGGGTTACTGTATTTTTAGTTTCTCCTTGCCAAGACCATGCTCCTAAAATGTCACTTGATTTGGCAAAAGGTCCAATGAGGGCGATTTTTTGCTGTTTGTTCAATGGCAACACACCATTGTCATTTTTTAAAAGAACACATGATTTCTCTGCAATCTTACGAGCAACTTCCCGGTTGCTTTCAGAAAGTATCACTGCTTTTTCCTTCACAGCATCTGCCGCTCTGTAAGGATTTTCGAATAATCCGAGCTTTTCCTTCAGCTTTAAAATGCGCAGCACCGCTTCATCCAATAATGCCTCTGTTACTTCCCCGCTTTCAATCAGATGTTTCAAGCTGCGGATATAGCAGGGTGTCATCATTTCAATATCAACACCGGCAAGGATTGCCTTGCGGGCTGCCTCTGCTTCATCACCGGCAACGCCGTGAGGAATTAATTCTTTCACTGCGCCCCAATCTGATATCAGCACACCATCAAATCCCCATTCCCCGCGAAGCAGATCCCGCATAAGCCACTTGTTTCCAGTAGCTGGAATCCCGTCGACTGTGTTAAAGGATGTCATCACCATTTCACAGCCTTCATCAAGTGCTGCTTTATATGCAGGAAGATAGGATTCGCGCAGCTGGCGTTCAGACATGTTGACAGTGTTATAGTCACGGCCCCCTTCTGATGCCCCATATGCAGCGAAATGCTTTACACACGCGGCAACTCTCATGTCGTCAGCCGCAAGATTTTTGCCTTGAAAGCCTCGCACAAAGGCTTTGGCAAATGCACTGTTTAAATAGTGGTCTTCTCCAGTCGTTTCAAGCACCCGGCCCCAGCGCGGATCACGGACGAGATCGACCATTGGTGCAAAGGTGACATGAACACCAGCAACCGCTGCTTCACTTGCCGCAACCTCTGCACTTTTTTCTGCCAGCTCCAAATCCCAGGAACAGCCTATTGCTAATGGAATTGGAAAGATAGTTTTATAGCCATGGACGATATCTGCCATGAATAAAAGTGGAATGCCATGCCGATTCGTTTTTAAATGCTCCGCTTGAATTTTTCGCACGGTGTCTGCACCTGAAACACCTAAAACAGATCCGCTGTTTTGTACAACAAAATCGCTGATGCCCATCTCTTCAAATGGACCAGTTATTTCCCCGGCGAGTCCGTAATAAAAATTTCCGGACAGCTGCATTAATTGTGCGACCTTTTCTTCTAATGTCATGTTTTGAATGATTGACTTGAGATCGAGCTGAACCATATTTCTGCCTCCCCATTCACTTTATCGAAACGTTTCACCAAAGATTACAATTTGAATTATAAGCGTTTTCATTTCTTAGGTCAACTTAAAATGCATGGGGAGGACTTGCTATTACAAATCAGCGACTATTCTACGTAAATTGTGCAAACCAATTTCAACACTTGTAAGCGGGGCTTGTGTAAATGCTTCTTGTTCCACAATCAGCCACTCTGTTCCATTCTTGTAAGCTTTTTCAACAATGCCCTTTATATTCAGACTGCCATTGCCGATTTCAGTACTTTCCCGTTTGCTAGAATCCATATCCTTCACATGGATAAGCGGAGTTCTGCCTGTCCATTTATCCATATAGTCAATGGCATTAACGCCTGCGTATTCTAGCCAATATGTGTCAAGCTCAGCATTTAAACAGCTTGCTGGTATAGCCTCAAACAGTCTATCAAGAATAACCGGCCCTTCCTCGCTGGCAAGTTCATGATTATGATTGTGATAAAGCAGAGACATTCCAGCTGCTGCAAGCTTAGCACCTGTTTGCTGCAGTTTTTCTGCAAAGTCGTCCCACTCAAGAAGGGTAGGAAAGCTTGCCCACGGGCACACAATATATTTATTGCCAAGCTCCTGCTCGAATTTTATTACTTTATCAGTGTCTTGCAATATTTCTTCCATGCTAATATGGGAACCGGCAATTTTTAATCCAAGCTCTTTTAACTTTGCTTTTATTTCTTGGGCATTTTTCCCGTGATAACCAGCAAATTCGACACCGTCATAGCCCATGCTTGCCACCTTCTCCAAGGTATCAAAAAAATCCTTTTCAGCATCCTCTTTAACACTCCATAACTGCAATGCGATTGGCAAACTCATAAGTATCCGCTCCTTTTTTAATATAAAAAGATTTGTGATGAATCAGGTCCTTATCCTTTCATTGTATTCCTCCTTCCGTCCATATATTATCTATTAAAATATATACAGAAGACAAAAGTTAAAAGAATATTCATGAATTATTCATATTTTGGAATTATGATAGGCTATAAGAATTAACTTAACCGTATAACTAATGAGGGTGAATTGGATGTTGCGTGATGAAGGGGAATACCAAAAGTACTCACTTAGTGAATTACTTATAAAAATAAATAGTCTTCGCTATGAGCTGTTAGAAACTGCAACAAGAAAGGGCTTAGACAGCATTGATGTCTTAAAGAAAAGCGAAGAGCTTGATTCGTATATTGTTTTATACCAGCAGCTGAAATGTAAAAGTTCCAAAAACAAATAACAGCCTCCTTTTACGATGGAAAGGAGGCTGTTTCTGTATTATTGTTCAGTTGCGCCGTTTTCCTCCCAATATATTTCTGAGAAAACATCGGCAAAGGCATCAATTGTTCGGTTCAGCTCTTCTTGATTATTGTCGACACCGCCGACTTCAAGAAGGATGGCTTTATCTGAATAGTTTTGGTTGTAGATACCGTTTCCTTGATCCTGACTTTTCCCGTAAACTCCCCTGCTAATACCAGGATATTTTGCAGCAAGTTCCTTATGCAGCTTTTTAGCAAATGCCTGGTTCTTTTCATATCCTTCATATCCTTCACCAACAACGAAGACTATTTTAGCATAACTCTTACCATTTATAGTAGCTGTGGTCGTTTTTTTCCTCGCTGAGTCTCTATGGATATCAATTAGATAAGTTAGGTCTTTATTTTCCGATATCGCTGTTTCAACAACCTCACTCGAAGCACTGTAGGATGCTGTATATTTCCACTTACGGTCCAATAGCTTTTGGTTCATGTTTGTTTTATCATGCTGTACGCCAATTCCGTCTTTTTGGAGCAGGCTTGTTAGTTTTGATCCAAGGCTGACAACATTGACCCGTTCGTCTGCACTTATGGCATCATCAGGCTTTTCTGCATTTTTTAACAGCGGTAAATACGATTCTAAATTATGTGTTTGATAGATTAACACTCGTTTTTCAGTGGAGGTTTGATGTGTGTTATTGTCATCTGTTTTTGGTGTATCATCGGCGATTTTTTCTTCATCAGCTTCCTTTGGATTTTTCAAAATTTCTTCAGATGGAGTTGATTCATATGGTAATTGCGCAATGGTTGTCCCTTCCTCTGCCACAATGATTTTTGTATGATAGAAGCTTAGCTGAGGAAGCTCTCTTCCTAATAATGTTCGGGTATCATCAAGTCTTATATTTGTAGCAACCTGAAAGAAAAGGTTCGATAACGAAATGGTGCTTCCTTCCTTTGGAAAATAATGATTTTCAAAGTTAAAAAGCTGGGAATAAAGGTTTGCTGCATCAACCTTTTCCAATGCCCCTCTTATATAATCGGAGGAGAATTTTTGTGAAACAAATGAGGTTGTTGCACCAGAAATTAAGATAAAAACAAGGATGACTCCCAGTATAGTAGTATAGATGAATTGGAAATAATATTTGAATTTAGATATTGGCATAGGTCGTCTCCTTTCTCTCTAAAATTTATATTCTTTTTAGTAGAGATTTAGAAGGACGAATTTTAATATGAGTTTTTGATTTTAATTGCTTATTGTTTTTTTAATAAATAAATTGAGTGCGTAAAATTATTTTGTGTATGTAAAAAAATGCATGCAGAATACTTTGCATACATTTTTTTGGTTATTATTTGAACGAAAACAGCAGCTCTGCTTCGCATATCAATTCTCCGCGAACGGTTGCGATGCCTTTTGCCTTTGCAATCGTTTTTTTAACCTTTGTGACAAATACTTCCATACAGAGCTCATCACCAGGAAAAACGGGTCTTTTTATTTTACAGTCTGTTATTTTCGCAAGCAGTGCCCACTTTCCTTCATGCTTCTTTTCACTGTGAATCGCAACTGCAGATACTTGCGCAATTGCTTCAATGATAAGAACACCTGGCAGGATTGGGCTTTCTGGGTTTGTTCCTGTGGCAAATGTGTCTTCCTTACTAATTTGTTTGACGCCTACTGCCATTTTCCCTGCTTTAAGCTCTAAGATTTCATCAACAAGCGGCAGTGGATAGCGGTTAAGTATGTCTTTAACAATCGCTAAATCAATCATTGTTTTTGCCCAAATTCATCAAGCTGTTTTTGAAGGCTTGCCATTGCAGCTGTCATTTCCTGTGTCAGCTCGGCAACGTCCTTTCTTGTGCCATCTTCCTTTTGCAAAGAAATTGGATCGCCGAAGATTACCCTGATTTTTCTGCCTTTCAGTAAGCCCTTAACATCAGTCGGACCACTGAATGCCGCTGGGACAATCGGCACCTTTGCCAAGTTGGCAATAGTCGCTGCCCCTCTTTTCAAAGGCACGTCCTCAGATGTTCTTGTTCCGCTTGGAAAAATGCCGACGATTTTCTTTTCTTTAAGCAATTTAACAGGTGTTTTAATACTGCTTGGACCTGGATTTTCTCTGTCGACTGGAAACGCATTAATGCTTGTCAAAAACTTTCCCGCATTCGGTTTGGCAAACAGCTCTTTTTTTGCCATGAAATGAATTTGATTTGGCAGCATGGCAGTCCCAAGCGCCACAACATCAACCCAGCCAATATGGGAGCATGCTACAACATAACCGGTATCCTTTGGAAGCTTGTCTTTATGTATTGCTACACTGCGTCCGAATAATTTCAAAACGATATTGGCAAAGTTACTTGTAAATGTATACATATTAAAACTCCTTTATGTAAATTAAAACGTATTGTATATAGTTGTTCTATATTTATTATACCAGCTGCTCTTAGTACTAGATACTATCTTTTTCTATACGTTTCATTATATACTATCCAATCAAAAAAGAGTAGTGTCATCTATACATAGGAAAGGAGCTTCTAACAATAGAAGCTCCTGCTCATTATTTCAGCTCATCTTCCGTGATGAATTTATCTTTGATTACTGTTTCGTTTATATTGCTTTTTGTGACTGCTACTGGATCAAGCAGAATGGATGGGACATCCTTTTTACCATTGTTTACAGTAGCTGTTGTTTCGACTTTTTCGTTTTTGCCGACCTTTATGGCGATTGCTGCTGCATCTTCTGCAATTGCCTGAATTGGTTTATAAACGGTCATTGTTTGGCTGCCAGCAAGTATTCGTTTTAGGCCAGTGATTTCGGCATCTTGTCCTGAAACTGGTATTGTTTTCCCAATTGCCTTTAAAGCATCGATAACACCGCCTGCCGTTCCGTCATTTGCGGCGATAACTGCTTGAATATCATTATTATTTTCCTTTAACGCTTGCTTCATATTAGACTCTGCTATATCAGGCTGCCACTCATCTGTATATTTATCAACCACGAGCTTAATGTCGCCTTTATCTATATAAGGCTGAAGTACTTCCATGGCACCCTCTCGAAAGAGCACAGCATTATTGTCTGTTTCAGCTCCACCAATGTAGGCGAAATTGCCTTTCTTTTGCTTTTTGAGTATTTCCTGTGCCTGTAATTGTCCAACCTTTTTATTATCATAGGAAATATAATAATCTACATCGGCGTTTTTAATCAGGCGGTCATAAGAAACAACTTTCACATTTGCTTTATGCGCTTTGTCGACAATCTCAGCAGAAACCTCTGCATTATGTGGCACTACGACTAATACGTCGACACCCTCTGCGATAAGCAGCTCTGCTTGTTTGATTTGCACACTATCGACACCATTTGCAGCAAGAGTTTTCACTTCGCCACCAAGCTCCAGCACTTTACTCTCAAATGCTTCCTTGTCTTTGTACCAGCGATCCTCTTGCAGTGTGTCTAATGAAAAGCCAACATATACCTTGCTGTCATCTTGTGCAAGCTTCATTTTTGTTTCTGCTTGCTGTGTAGTAGTTTGGGAGCAGGCAGCCAAAAAAGTCATGGCCATGACACACGCTCCTGCCATAAGCTTTTTCTGCAGTGACTTACGCATGTCCCTTCTCCTCCTTATCAAGTTCAAATTTTTGAATCATGTTATTCATATTATCGACCATTTGCGTAATTTCCTTAAAGTTTGCTGTAATACTTGTCATCATGTCATTTTGCTGCATCATCGAGGCAGAAACTTCTTCAAAGGAGGCTGCTGATTCCTCTGACACTGCGGCAATTTGTTCAACAGACGCACTTATGCCATTACCCGTCTTTGTAAATTCCTTAATGATTTCTGATATATTCAGTGATTTCTCCGTTAAATTAGTAATTCCATCCATAATGGCATTAAAGGTGCTTTCTGTCATTTTTATCTGTTCAGCACCCTTATTCACTTCCTCATAGCCTTTTTCAAGCTGTGTTAGTGATTCAATACTATTTTCTCTAATTGCTGTGACTAAACCGGTTATATCTGTTATCGAATCAGATGTTTGCACAGCTAATTTACGTACTTCTTCTGCAACAACCGAAAAGCCTTTGCCTGCCTCGCCTGCTCTGGCCGCTTCAATAGACGCATTCAAGGATAGCAGGTTTGTTTGTTCAGCAATCGACTTAATAAATGTCACAAGCTTGGTAATATTTGCCGTATTACCTTCCAACTCTTTCATTTTTTCGACACTGCTTGTTACAACAGTATTTATGGTGTGCATCTGCTCTAAAGACCTATTCATAAGTCTTGAGCCCTCTTTACTTGAAGCAGTGACAACAGCTGAAGTTTTCACCAATTCATTTGCATTTTCATCTGCTACAGCAATTTGTTGGTTAAAGTCCTGCATGTTGACTGCGATCGTTGATGAAGCATCTGCTTGGACATTAACACCTTCCACAAGCTCCTGAACAGTCATTGAAATAGTATCAATCGTAGTGCTGACTTCAGCAGCTGCCTCAGATACTTCTGCACTTCTTGAATCAAGATTTGTAGACATGGATGAAATGCCATGAATCGTTTCTTTCAAGCTTTGGCCCATCTTATTTATCGATTTGGACATAACGCCAATTTCATCTGTAGAATTTTCATCGAGCAGCGACACATCTAATTTTCCATTAGCAATGGAATCGCTTACCTCCATAACATGCTTTAACTTCCCTTGTATTCTTTTAGAGATAATAATTAAGATAGCACCTGAAATGGCAATTGTCACAATTGTTAAGATGCCGACTAGGAAGCTTGTTCTTGTTACATATGACTTAGAATCAGCCAATGATTGCTTGTTTTCCGCGGAAACGAGTTTATTAAGCTGTTCGCCTTCCTCTGTTACCTTACCTTTTAAGTCACTGATTTGCTTTTCAAGTTCTTTATAAGAAGTAGTATTAAAATCCTTAACATTCGGTACAACAGAATTAAAGAATATTTCATCAATTTCTTGATTGTTGGCGATAAGCTTTAAATATATTTTTTTAGCCTCATTGCCTTCGATATTTTTTTCTACTTTTAAAGCAGTCAAAGTGAATTTTTTACTTAATTCTAAGTATTCATCAAGCTTCTCATCGTTTGCATCATGAAAATACAACGGTATTTGCGTGTTTTTCTCTTGAAAGAGCGCTACCAATTCCATTGTATTGATGCTTAATTCATTTTTACTGCTAATTTCATTCATATTACTGGACATTTTGTTTAAGGATACATACGTGATTCCGATTGAAGTTAAAAATAAGACAAGTGTTAATAAAAACACTATTCCATATTTGTAACCAATCCTTAAATTTTTGAACTTATATTTTTCTGTCAAAAGAGCCCCTCCTATCTCTAGAAGTAATATCGACAAGAACAAACAATTGTTGAATAGCTTTTTTCAATATTTTTTAATTAAAAAAATCACTAAAAAATAAAAAAGGATTCTCACTAGAGAATCCTTCGCACATCTAAGTTTTCGTGTTTCTGACGTCTTTATTTCAGGTGAATACTAATTAACAAAAAACTCACAACATTTGTTTATTCAACCAGTTCACTGTTCTTCCAATCAGTTCTTCGTAATGGGCGGAGGAAGAAAAGGTATGCTCTCCTTGTGCGATGATAAATGCTTCCACACTTCCCTCTGTTCTTTGTTCATATTTATGTCTATATTCAAAAAGATAATCATGGGGGATATCAGAATCACCATTGCCATGGAGAAGCAGAACATCTCCTTTAAAGCGTGCGCACTCGTTTAGCGGATAGTATTCTTTCATCGACTGAAAGAAATATCCAGAAAGAGGGTATCCATAAAAATCTACCTTCTCAAAGTCTTGTAAACTTTCAACCTCACTGCTGCCCACTATATTTGCTAAATCTTTATAAGGACTTCCAACAGCAGCCCATTGGATGAGCTTCTTTACCCTTTCATCCCGGTTTGCTTGCAGCAATGTCACTGCTCCACCTAAGCTGTGGCCAAGCAGAATAATCTTATCTGTCTCTTCCTGCCTGCAAGCATAATCTATGAGTGTTTTTGTTTGCGCAATAAGATCATTTAATCCAAAGCTGCCATACTCTCCAGTGCTTTCTCCGCAGCCAGCATAATCAAAACGATACACTGTATAACCGTTTTTCACAAGCTCTGATGCTGATTTCACAAAGAGTCTGTCAACACCAATCCGGCTTCCAATTAAGCCATGGCATATAAGTACAATATGTCCGTTTTTTGTCATTCCGTTTGCTGGATAATCAATAGAGAGGGCAAGCTCCTCCTTTTTCCACATAAGCCTTTGGTGTACAGTCATTCGTTTACCTCCCACAATCCCCTTAAATAAACTTTTCATACAGGTTTACTTGGTTTTAAAAAATCGTTTTCTTATTCCTTCTATTATAGAGGGAAACGTGTTTTTTTGTCAAAAGGAAATAAAAAAACTGACATAACTTTTCCTGTATGAAATAATAAATATAAATTTCTACTTAGGAGGAATTATGCAGTATTATACAGACTATCACCATCACTCCAATCATTCCTTTGATTCAAAGGCTGATATGGAGGAAATTTGTAAAAGTGCTATTAACAATGGGGTCCAAGAAATTTGTTTTACAGAGCATTTCTCCGTAAATCCAAATGCACCAACATATGGGCATATGGTGTGGGATAAATATCTCCATGAAATAAAAAGATGTCAGGAAACTTTTAAAGACAAGCTTCTGATCAAGATTGGCATTGAATTATGTGAGCCCCATTTGCTAAAAGGTAATTATCAACAAGAATTACAACCGATTCCTTTAGACTTCATATTAGGCTCTGTTCATAACTTAGGCGGCACTACTTTAAGAAGATATATGAATGCTAATCCTGATAAAGATATTTACGAGGATTACTTTCTGGAGTTAAAGAAAATGGTGCAAACAGCAGACATCGATATTATTGCCCACTTTGACTTAATGAAGCGCTATGCTTATTCCCCGAGGGGTTTATATGATTTTGACAAGCATAAGGATTTGATTGCCGATATTTTGAACATAGCTATAAGCAGAGACATTGGCTTGGAGATTAATACTTCTGGCTGGCGGACAAGTGTAGCATTATCGATGCCTTCTCATGACATTTTAGGGCTATACAAGGAATTAGGCGGGAAGCTTCTTACGATTGGTTCCGACTCCCATCACGCGGAAACAGCAGGAGCCGGTTTCCAGGAAGGCATAGACTTGGCAAAGGCATGCGGATTTACCCATCTTTATACCTACTCCAAACGACAACCAACTGCATATAAAATTGGCTAAAAAAAGAGAGTGAATGTAAATTCACTCTCTTTTTTCGCTTATAGATAAGAAACAATCAGTTCGCTGTTTCCTTCCACTTCAAAGCTGCCAAACCCACTAGGCAGCAGGAAATGATCTCCTTTTTTGAAAGGATAGCTAGCTGCATCCTTCTTAATGCTTCCTTCTCCTTCTATAACGCTGCATAAAAGGAAAGGCTTTGTTTGTGTGTTTATGCTCGTACCTTGAATGTCCCATTTTTCAACAGTGAAATAGTCACATTCGATAAAGGTAGTTGTTGTTAAATCACCATTTGTTTCGACATTGACGTCAAAGGAATCGGCTTTGTGAGGAACTGTCGTAACAGCAACAGATTGTTCTACATGCAATTCTCTCGTTTTCCCAGTATCATCCTTTCGGTCATAGTCATAAACACGATAGGTTGTATCTGAATTTTGCTGTGTTTCCAGGATGATAATCCCTTCGCCAATTGCATGGATTGTCCCGCTTGGCACAAAGAAAAAATCACCTTTTTGGACGGGAACTTTATTCAATAATTCTGTCCATTTATTTTCACGGATCATGCTTTCCAGCTCTACTTTTGTTTGGGCATGGTGGCCAAAAATAATTTCAGCACCTTCCTTACAATCAACAATATACCAGCATTCCGTTTTTCCTAATTCGCCATTTTCATGAACGTTTGCATATTCATCATTGGGATGAACTTGTACAGATAAATCTTGATTAGCATCCAATAATTTCGTCAGCAAAGGAAAACGATCTCCTTCTGCATTACCAAACAGCTCTTTGTTGTTTTCCCATAACTCGCCTAACGTTTTTCCTGCAAACTTGCCGTTTTTCACAACACTTTGTCCGTTCGGATGAGCAGAAAAAGCCCAGCATTCGCCTGTCGTTTCTGAAGGAATCTCGTATCCAAAGCTGCGCAGCTCTGTACCACCCCAAATGCGGTCCATAAAGATAGGATTAAAAAATAAAGGTTCAAAATTCATATTAGTATAGAACTCCTTTAAATGTTTGTTTACCAAATTAATTCTACCATATAATGGAGCGATTTCTATCTATTTTCAAAATAAGAAAACAAAAAAGACAGGATTAGCATCCTGCCATATTGACAACCTTGTTCTCGTTACTATGATTGCTATCTAGTTCATTTTCTAAAGTAGCAGGATACTTATGAAAGCGCCGCAAAAGCTTCTCCTTTTGCTCTTCTGGTGAATTTTTGCAGTTGATTGCTGTGCGAACAGCAAGCTTCAGAGTATACTTCTCCCAATCCTCTTTTAACATACTTGCACTTTTCTCCAAACTTGCAGACAATGCCTTCTGTGCGACAAGCTCCGCAAGTTCCTGCTGTCTGACTATCCCGAATACAGTCCGGAAAAGCTTCTGTGCAAAAGCTGCCATATACGCTTCGTTTATGTAATTATCAGCCATTGCACATCCACTCTCCTTTTTGTTTCGTTAATTTTTTAGTTTTTGTTTAATGCTGTCTGGCAGGTCATCCTCAGAGATGAAATTCACTGTAACTTCATCTTGATATTTAGGCTTTACAAATACCATATATTTTTGATTTGGGTACACAAATTTTGCAAGGATGTCGCTTTGCTGCTCCTTACTCTCTACTTCTGCCTTACTTTCGAACTTGCTTATTTTAGATTCGATTTCTTCAATAGAGTATAGATCTGAATAGTTATCACCAACCTCCTCTGATTTTACGATATACATTTTATCTACGTATTGAGAATCCATAGTAAATAAATTTTGGAAGCCCCGAATTTGCAACCAATTTATTGTTTTTTCATTGTTTACAGTAATATAGCTGTTAAAATAGTCGGACGTTCCATCTTTTCTCTCCACAGCAACAGATGCCGAAAGTTCATAAAGATTTGTCATGCCTCCAAAGGACTCATTTCGTTTATCCCCCATTAAAACAGTAAGGAAATTATTTAATTCTTTTTTGTCCGTAAGTTTTAAAGTTTGACCATTTGGCATGTCGACTTTAACTTTTGAAATATCATCTTGTGTATCCAAATTATATAATTTCTGTCTAAACTCCTTCGTTTCATAAATAGGTTTTAATAATTTGTCGGATACGTCTTTTTTGATACTGTAAGATCTCGTTACTTTTCTATTTTTAAGCTCATATACCACTGTTAAATTTATACGATCATTATAGTAATCTTGATCATAGGTTGTATCTGTCTTAATTAATTCTTTATGCATTAAAGTAACCAGCGTTTTATTTTCTTCAGAAGTTAATCCCATTATTGTATCGTTAGTATAATTATTGTGCTGTTCAATCCTCACACTTTTTATGTCTTCCACCTCTGGTACAAATTCTTCATATTTGCTGTTAAGAAATGGTGCGACAACAGCTACAATGATACCTGCAAGCAGAAAGAACAGATAACCCTTTAAACGATTAAACACTCGCCAAGATTTCATGAGGAACATTTCCCCAACAAGATAGCCGATAAATGACCCGATTAACAAACCAAAGAGATGATACGGGAGACCTTGGTTAATCAGTTGAAAATACAAACCAAACAGAAGCATAAAACATATTGTTACAGTGTACTTAAACAATCCGCCTAAATTACTGACAGTTAATGTTTGATAAACTGTTTCTGTATTCCGCTTTTTATATAGAAGCATTGCGGCAATATAAAGAATGGCGCAAACCACAATATAGGATGTAAATACCTTTACCGCCGAATAATCACTGTAAATAATAACAGGAGCTAATATTGGTGATAAATAGATCAGTTTGTCAGATATGTATTTGTCGACAGGAAACCCGTGGACATAGCTGCTGAAGTTATAAAAAACCATATAGATGATTCCTGCTGGAAATAGAAGCAGCAAAACGGAAAACACACCTTGTGTTATCGAAAGACCTGTCAGCATGCCGACAAAAATACAAGTAAAATACACAATCGCTGTAAATATGGTAAAAATGCCTATCCAGCTAAATATCTTTGCAAATGAAATGAACTGATGCAAATCGATAATCCAATATGCAGCCATAATAATGATGGCGTTTAAGATAATAGGAACAATTAACACAAAAAAGCCATTCCATGTAAAGAAGTGAAACAGGAAGCTTCTGCTGACTGGTAAACTATGAATCAAGTCACTATATGCTTTACTTTGAATATATCGAAACAGGAAAATTCCGAGCAGGAGAGGAATAATAATCATTATCCCTGCTTGAACAAGGATATTTATATCAAAAATCTCTGAGTATACTTGATCTCTCTCCCATCTTCTATAATCCTTTTTATCCATTAAGATTAAATGCATCGGCACCGCAAAAAAGAGTGCTAAAAAGGAGATAATTCCTAACCAGCCGACGTTTCGAAACGTTAATAATGATAATTGCTTATAATAATAGGTTTTCTTTAATGGCATAGTCCAATTCCTCCATTTGGTAAATAAATATCTCTTCTAATGTAAGTGGCAAGATATCTAGTAATAAAGGTTTATACTGGTCGATTTGCTTGATGATATCGTCTTTTTCCCCTTTTACGATGAACATGCTGACACTGCCACGTTGTTCGAAATGGACCATGCTTAAGCTTTTTTTCAATTGTTCAATGGTGTTTGCTTCCTGGAAAGCAACTTGGATTTTATGAAAATCAAGCTTTATTTCATCAATATCGTTTTCAATCAAGCATTTTCCTTTATGGATAATACTAATATGATCACATAAATCCTCTACTTCTGAGAGATTATGAGAGGAAATGATAACCGTCATTTCTCTTTCCGCAACCTGCTGCACAATGAGTTTCTTCACATTCGAGCGTATCACAGGATCAAGTCCGTCAAACGGTTCATCTAATATTAAGTATTCTGGCTCAGTTGCAAAAGCAAGCCAAAAGGCAATTTGCCTCTGCACACCTTTAGAAAAATGGTGAATTTTTTTATTTACGTTAATTTCAAGCTGATTGCCGATTTTTTCAAACAGTGCTTCATTCCAGTTCGGATAAAGCTCCTTATAGAAAAGCGCCATTTGCTTTGTCGTGTAATGAGGCAAAAAGGAAGGATAATCAGCAATAAAGAACATTCTGCTTTTTAAGTTCGTATTTTCAAAAACAGGTTGCTCCTCCACTGTAACTGCTCCTTCATTTTGTTTGTAAATGCCTGCAAGTAATTTTAAAATTGTTGTTTTTCCAGCACCATTGGAGCCAAGCAGGCCGTAGATACTTCCTTTTTGTATGTTCAAGCTCATTTTGTCGAGAATGACATCCTTATTGATTCGTTTCACGACTTGTTTTAATTGAATCATCGGCCTAACACCTCCGTTAATTTATCTGCTTTTTAATATGCAAAAGCAATTCCTCTGGCGATACGCCTAAGTACAGTGCTTCCTTTATTGCTTTATCCAGTCTTGCTAGTGCCTCGACTTTTTTACTGTCATCTTGAATAAATTCAGATGCCTTGACATAACTGCCTTTACCTTTAACAGAATAGATATAGCCTTTTAATTCAAGCTCTCGATACGCTTTTTGGATTGTATTAGGATTGATTGTCACCTGTGTTGCCAGTGTGCGAACAGACGGAAGCTGTTCATCCGCCTTTAATACGCCTGTGACAATTAGCTCAACGAATTTTTCTACAAGCTGTTCATAGATAGGTGTTCTGCTTCTAATATCCAGTTCAAACATATCCAGCCCCCCATCTGTACTAAGTGTACTATTATGCGTAGTACAGTCATTATAATCTATAATTCAACCGAAAAAAAGTACTAAAATGAATTTTTTTCCTTTTTTTCCAGATTGATAAATACCCATTTCCAAAAGCCTACTATTTACTTAGAATAGCATCTTAACAAATCTTCAAATTCTCCATACCAGAACAAGGCATTCCGGTTATGACATTTAATTTATCGATTTTCTGCAAAGTGATAGAAGGCTATCGTAAATAAACGGTAATTTCTTTGGTTGCTTCCTTTCACTCAAAAATGTGAGATTTCATTTAAAAAACACAGCATTTCTAACACAAAAAAAAACAGAATAGAAACTTCTATCCTGTTTGCTTCAATGTTGACTTTTAAATTTTTTTAGGGCAATTCTTGTTTCGTCAACGTACTTCATTAAGCGATATGGTTTACTAAGAGCCCGTTTTGGAACACCGACGATAAACTTATTTAAGCCTTGACTGTACTCCTCGGTAAGTCGGGTTGGTTTTGAAACTACTCGCTTATATATCTCTTTATACAATTCTCTTTTCGGATTAAGGTGCATATCAATTTTACGGTGGCAATTCGTACACTCGGTACTTGAGATTTTATTGTTTAAATAATGAACATAATGCAGGGTTTCATCTTGACAGCGTGAACAATAAAGGGAGACATCAAACTCTGTAATTTCCAAACAAACCTCTCCTCGCCAATTAGTCTAAATTTTCAAACCCGTTTTGATTACAAAAAACCTTTTAAAAAAGAAGATATAAAAATTATATAGTCATTTTCTTTATTATAGCACTTGCCGTTAATTCGTCTGTAATTAATACATCAATAAATTTTCCTTTTAATGCGCCTAATATACTTTCTACTTTATGTTGTCCCTCCACAACGGCAATTACTTTTTTAATTTTCTGGAACTCAGCTAACGTAATGCCGATTACTTTCGTGTTTAAAGAATCGTCGATTGGTTCACCGTTTTCGTTAAAAAATCTAAAACCGATATCACCGATTGTTCCAACTTCACGAAGCTGTGCTAAATCATGTTCTTGTAAATATCCTAATCTCATCAATGTTGAATTCGCATATGGATTTCCAATCCCAACGAGAGCAACATCCACATTGCGGCCGATTTCTAATACTGTTTGAACATCCTCCATGCCCATAAGCCGTTCTTTTAGTTCTTCTGTTTCCACAATAGCAGGAGCATACAAATAAGTACAGGTGCTTTGCAGTTTTTTCGCTAGGTCATTAGCAAGTTGATTTGCATGAATTTGCACTTGCTTCACTCCCATTCCCCCTTCTAATGGGACAACTGTTACATCCTCTCTGCGTTCATATGGATATTCCTGTACAAGATGTGCCAGTGTTTCTCCCCAGGAGATCCCAATGCTTTTAACATCTTTAATATTGTTGGAAATATAGCTTGCTCCTGCTTGACCAACCTCCCGTTTGGCCATTTCCTCTGACAGTCCGTTGTTTGGAACAACGACAGCATCAAGCAGCCCGAAATGTTGCTCAAGCTTTCTTTCTAATTCAACTGTGTGAACACTTTCATCCTTTATATATATTTTCACGATTCCTTCGTCCTTTGCCCTTTGAAGCAGCTTGGATATAACTGGTCTTGATACACCTAATTTCTGCGCAATTTGTGCTTGTGTTAACCCATCATGATAGTACATGCTGGAAACCTTTACTAATTGTCGTTTTTCTTGCCACTCCATTCATATCATCTCCTACGTTAGCTAACTAAATTACAAATGTTATGTATAAGAACATATTACAGCAAATCTTTTTTAAAATCATCACGTCTAGTCACAAAAATGCCGGAAACAGCTTCCCGGCATTTGTTTATAATAATTGTTTATACGTTCTCCCCCCATCAAGCAGCAGGATTTGTCCATGCACATATTTCCCTTCCGCACTGCTTAAATATCTGACTGCATGGAATACATCATTTGGTGTTCCGAATCTGCCAATGGGAATCTCTTTTGTTAGGCTCTTCTTTGATTGTTCTGTTGGGTATAAATTATTAAGCATATCTGACTCAATTACTCTAGGGGCAACAACATTGATATTAATATTATTTTTGCCAAGCTCTGTAACCAGCGATCTCATCAGGCCAAAGGCTCCGCCCTTTGATGCTGCATAGTGAATGCCGCCACCAGTGCCTGTTATGGCAGAGCCTGATCCAATGATAACAATGCTTCCACCTTGCGCTAGTATCGGTTGACAAAATTTAATGCTGTAAAAAAGTCCGTGCAGATTAACAGCCATCGTTTTGTGCCAAGTAGCCCAGTCAATATCCAAAAACCCCACTGAATTAGTTATACCTGCTGAGTAAACAAGGAGGTCAAGGGAACCAAACCTTGTGTGAATTTCATTGGCAAGTGACGCAACACTTTCCGAGGAACCTGCATCAACCTCAAAAGGAAACAGATTATGATGGTCACTGTCAGCAATCATTTGCGTTAATGTCTGTTTATTTATGTCTGCAACAGCCACTTGATGTCCATCCTTTGCAAAATGCAAAGCAATTTCTTTGCCGATTCCACTTGCTCCGCCAATAATTAGGATGTTTTTTAGCATCATTTATTTAAGCCCTCCTTATCCAATGCTTCTATCTCTTCATCTAAATAAGGGGTACATAAAAGTAATATCTTGTTTGCAACTGCTTTCATTACTTTATTTTTCGCTTGGAAGCTACTATTCTGATCGTGTAAAGAAATTGGTGCAACCACTTCCTTTACTTTAATTGTTGTTCCTGTAAATTCTGTTGCCAGCCCTTTCGTAAACGATTGGAATGCACTTTTACCTGCAGCATAAGCTGGTCCAACATCACCCGTGCTAGCTGCTTGTGAGGTTATATTAATAATAGTTCCTCCTTTCAGTCCCAGCATGATTGGGATAATTGCTTGACAGCAAAGAAAGGGCACATCTAAATTCACTTGAAACGCTGCTAGCCAAGCTGATGGTGTCAGTTGATTAATGGTTGTTTTGGCAGATTTGTCTGCATAATTAATAAGTACATCTATTTTTCCATTTTGTTCGATTATTTTCTTAACAACTGCTTGAACCTCATTTGCTGTTTGCAGGTCACTTGTTATAACGGAAGCAAGCCCTCCCATTGAGCGTATCTCCTTGTGAAGATCAACTGCCTCGTTCGTATGAAAACGATGTATCCAAACGATTGCTCCAGCTTCAGCTAATTTTTTACAAATAGCTGCACCTAGCATATCGTCCACACCTGTTACTAGGACAACTTTATTATTTAAGGATAAGTCAAACATGGTTTTCCTTCTTTCTATGGTTTTATTAGAACCTTTAAAACCTGTTCTGACGGATTATGAGCAAGTGCTATTGCTTGATCCAGCTCTGCTAACGGAAAACGATGGGTAATCATTTTTTTTACATTAAATACGTTGTTTCGCAGCATGTTAATAGCTCTTTCATAGTTGTAAGGAGTGGAGGAATAAGAGCCCACAACCTTTATTTCATCAAGAAAAAACCGTGCTGCAGGGATTGCTACGTCTGTGTTTGGAAATGGAGCAAAAACTAATACAGTGCCACCTCTTGACACACATTCCATTGCTTGGGGTAACAATTGTTGAATTCCTGCTGAAATAATGACAATATCGGCTCCCTTTCCATTTGTCTGCTCCATTATGCTTGTTACGACATCTTCCTTATGACTATTTATTGCCACATCAGCTCCAAATTCCAAAGATTTTTCAAGACGATATGGATTAATATCACTTACAATAATAGTTGCAGCAAGGAGACTTTTTGCTAATTGAACCTGCAGGAGCCCAATTTGGCCTGCCCCCATAATAACCACTGTATCTCCCGGATGAGTGTCTATTAATTCAAATCCGTGCAGACAGCAGGCAATTGGTTCAACCAATGCCCCCTCCTCAAAACTCATTCCTTTTGGCAGGTGGCCCATCGTGTGTTTAACATGTAATGCAGGTATGCGAATATATTCTGCAAAGCCGCCTGGATCAAGATTCGTTTGTGTAAATTGGGGACATAGGCTGTACGATCCTCTTTTGCAATAATGACAAGTAAAACACGGTACATGATGGGCGACAAATACTCTGTCACCAATCTGATAATCTTTTATATTTGCACCTACCTTAACGATTGTTCCTGCGACCTCATGACCAAGAACAGTTTGCTGCGCTACTTTTTCATCGAGCACTTTATGAATATCTGTTCCGCAAAGTCCACAATATTCCATTTTTATTAATACTTCGTCTTTTTCAATGGAAGGGATTTGTCTGTCTTCATAGTTAATCTTGTTTTTATTGTAGAAGGAAGCTACTTTCATTTGGCCTTCCTGCCGTTTTTCCTCATTTTGATTGTGCCGTTTCGCGTCCTGCATGCCTTTCACGTCCTTCCACTATTTCTTTTATCACTGCTAATAACTCTTTATAGCCTTCAAGCTTGGAGGAAACCCAATACCTCCCACCAAGCAGGCGGAATCTGCCAATCTTAATAAACGCTTTGCCTACATAGCCATAATCCTTCAATGTTAATTCCTTTACGTCTTCCCATTTATATTCATGCCTGCTCCAAAAGCCTTCAAATATGATGGACTCTGTTGTTAAGGTAATACTTGATGGATTATTAATCCCGATCACAGAGGTGATAAATAAAACTGGCATTGCTATTAATAGGAGCGGATGTATGCCAACTAATCCACCATTAAGCACCTGCACGATTGCCCATATAAATAAGCCCATCATGATAAGTACGGGAAGTATAATGGAAAGAAAAAGCACAGACGATGTGTAACGATACTGTTTCATACGTATCCTCCATTTGCAGAAAAAGCAAAAAAACTTAGGATCGTTTTTTTGCTTTTTACTAGTTTATTTATCAATATGTGAGATGATTTTTTCTATATCTGCATCAATTCCAACACCTGTTAAAAAGGAAATCGTTTGAATGACTGGTGTATTACCTGTATCGCTGACTGGTGTTGTTGTCACAATTAAATCTGCTCGCGCTGCCTTTGAGGGAACCTCAGATGCTTTACACTGCTCCACAACAACATTTAACCCTTTCTTTTTCAGCATTTCTTCAATTTTTTTAGCGACAACTGTTGAGGTAGCTACAGCAGTTCCACAGGAAACTAAGATTTTTTTGGCCATTTTAACATCCCCCTAGCTTTATTTACGCTTTATAAGCGTTTTCATTTTCTTGTACTGCTTCAACTGGCTTTAATGTCTTTGCGTCTAAGCCCATTTCTTTCGCATATTGTCTTTTAATATCATTTCTGACCCAATACCAAAGTAAACAATAAGCAAGTGCGGCAACAATCGCTGCAATAAAATATGGGTTGCTTGGATCAAGTAAGCGGACAATTATCCATGGAATAACATGGGAGCCTAAATCAATACCGGAAATCTGTGTTGCTCCTTCTGGAAAATCAAAGCCGACTGCTCTTCCCATCGTTGTAGCTAAATCTGCTAGATTCGTTGCAATAAAGAAAACAATCATCAATGTGACAATGCTGTTAATAATGCCGCGAATAATATTGCCCCGTGCTGCTGCAACAGCCCATACGACGGTGAATGGAAGAACAGCAAAATCTGCAAATGGCAGCATACCGTTATATGGGAGAATGACAGCTAATAACAGTGTTATTGGCACCATAATCAATGCTACTGCCATATTGGATGCTGTTCCAATCACTATGGCTGTATCAAGACCAATATAAACATTTTTCCCAGGGAACTTTTTATTGATTAAGTCACGGGCTCCCTCTGATATGGGAATAAGTCCTTCCATTAACAGAGCTACCATTCTTGGCATAAGAATTAATACTGCCGACATTTGAATCCCTAATGTGAGAATTCCTTTTGCGTCATAACCGCCAAGGAAACCAATCAGGAGGCCAAGCACTAACCCCATAACAAGCGGTTCACCAAAAATCCCAAATCGTTTCTTTAATGTTTCCGGATCTGCCTCTATTTTATTGATACCAGGAATTTTATCTACAATTCGATTACTTGCATACGTGATTGGTGCAAAGTTAACTGTCTCTGAGTGGGCCATGGAAACACCCTTGAGGCCAAAGTGGTGCTCAACTGCTGGTGCAGTCCAGTCTGCTAGTTTGAGGGTAATGGCTGAGACAATCAAGCCAACTGCAATCGCTAGAATCATATTGTCATAAGCATAATAAGTAACAGATGCAGCAAAGATAAGATGCCAGAAGTTCCAAATATCTACGTTTAGCGTTTTGGTTAAATTAGTAGACAGCATGATTACGTTTAAAACTAAAACTAATGGAATCATTAATGGTGCTACTGGTGTTCCAAAGGAAATCGCCGCCCCAATTGGCCAGCCCACATCCAAAATATCCAAATTCAAACCGAGCTTCTCAACCATCGCCTGTGCTGCAGGCCCGATGGCTCCTGATAAAAGCCCAATAACAAGATTAACGCCAATGAAGCCAATTCCAATGGTAATTCCTGCTGTTAATGATTTTTTGAAGCCTTGCTTTAACAGCAAACCAAAAATCGTCATGATGATGGGAAGCATGATGGAAGGACCTAAATCTAACACAAAATCAACAGCCTGCTTAATCATGAGTTGACCCCCTAACATAATAGGTAGCGCTTACATTTCATTCGACACTAATTTGGTTTAGCTCTTTGTCTAATATTTCTACAAGCTCTTTAGCAGAAACGGCATTTTTCAGCTGAGACATCGCTGCATCATTTTGGAAGACACTCATTAATTTTTCCAGCAAACTCAGCTGCTTGGCTGGATCGGAGATTGCTAACATAAGAACAATTTCCACACTGACTTTAGTGTTTTCACTTCCCATCACGATAAACTCAACTGGATTTTCCAAAACTGCAACTGAAATCATCGGCCTAATAACATGCTCTGGATCTGTATGGGGAATCGCCACTCCCATTGTTGCAAGAGGCAGTCCTGTTGGGAAAACTTTTTCCCTTTCTAAAATGGATAATAAAAACGATTCTTTCACATATTGATGTCTTTTTAAGCCTTCACTTAATGTAGCAATAATATCTTCGCTATCTTCTGCTAATACATGCAAGTGCACAACATTTTCATCAAGGTGAATTAACTTTTCCATGATTATTCCTCCTTTCCAGGTTAGATAGTTTCTTACTTTTGTTCACACATGTTACATTTGTAATTATCATAAGTTATGATCACAGTTCAGTCAAGTCGTTTTTTCGAAAATTCTAAAAACAATTTCCGACTCAAAAGTGCACAAAAAAGCCTGCAATGTGTAGAGGCGTTTCGTGCAAACTATTAACATTAAGACCGCACAGCTTGCTGAGATAGTGATTTATGCACTCCATTTAAGGCTGCTTCAAAAAAGGTTTCTGAAATTGTCGGATGTGGATGAATCATATTCGCCGCTTCCGTGATTGTTCCTTCTAAATGCATAAAGGCAGAAGCATTTGCGATCAATTCTGTAACATGAGAGCCTGCCATCACAACACCGACGATTTCACCATGCTTTGCTTCATAGATAATTTTCGTAAACCCGTCTGGCTCACCCGCACTTAGTGCTTTTCCACTTCCGGAAAAATCGAACTTCTCAACACGAACTTCCATGCCTTGCCTTTGTGCTTCCTCTGCGGACATGCCAACAGAAGCAATTTCAGGTAAAGTATATATACAGCGTGGCATAACATGATAATTGATATAGTCAGATTTACCTGAGGCATTATTTGCTGCAACAATGCCCTCAGCGCTTGCTGCATGTGCGAGCTGCCAGCCGCCTATCACGTCTCCAACAGCGTAAACACCGTTATGACTCGTTTCCATTTTGCTATTAACCTTAATAAACGGACCATTTTGTTGCAAGTTAAGCTCTGCAACAGCAGACAGATTTGGACGCCTGCCAGTACATATGGTTACTACGTCTGCTTCAAGCAGTACTTCTTTCCCATTTGCATCCTTACAAAGAACGGTTTTTACTTCTGAAGTCTCGTGAACACTTTGCACTATTGTACCTGTTTGGATGCGGATGCCCTTTTTCTTTAACATTTTAGCTAAAAACCTTGAAGCTTCCTCATCCTCTGTTGCAATGATTCTATCAGCTGCTTCCACAATTGTTACTGTCGTGTTTAAAGCGGCAAAAATAGTGGCAAATTCCACCCCGATAACACCACCGCCAATTATAATGACAGATTTCGGGATTTCCTCCAAATCGAAAATGGTATCACTAGTTTCATAGCGGATAGTATCTAATCCTGCAATTGGCGGCAGAGCTGGTGTTGAACCTGTTGCAATGATTACTTTTTTAGCGCTAACGGTTTCTTGTTTATCGGCCAGCTGTACCTTCACGCAATCATTTGGCAGGACTGTGCCATAACCGTTATACACATCTATTGCCCCTTGCTTAAGCAGGAAGGCAATCCCACTTCGAAGACGGTCAATTACATCATCTTTTCGTTTTTTCATTTTACTGAAGGAAAACGTTAATGCTCCCGTTTCGATTCCCCAATCCTTGCTTTTTTCGATTTGTTCGATTATTTCAGCATGCTTTAAATACGTTTTTGATGGAATACAGCCCCTATTTAAACACGTTCCTCCAAGATTATCTGCTTCAATCAGCGCGGTTTTTTGACCTTGTTTTGCTGCATGCAGTGCTGCTACATACCCGCCAGGTCCGCCACCGATTACGACAAGATCATAGGTTTTCACGTTTTATTCCCCCTATGCTAATAACTCAAATGGATTTTCGAGTATTTGTTTTAATTCTGTTAAAAAAGCAGCTGCCGGCGCCCCGTCCATCGCTCTGTGATCAAATGATAGGCTGAGTGTCATCATCGCACGAATTTCAATAGTATTATTAATAGCAACTGGCTTATCCTGAATCCTTCCAACTCCGAGTATGGCACTCTCTGGTTGATTGATAATTGGTGTAAATACATCAATTGCGTACATTCCGAGATTACTTATTGTAAAAGTTGAGCCTTTTAATTGGTCTGGCAGCAATTTGTTTTCACGAGCACGATTGCCAATATTCTTGGCCGCTTTCGTAACTGCTGCAAGCCCCATTGCTGGCACATCCTTAATGACTGGAACCATTAATCCATCCTGTACAGCGACAGCAAGACCAATATTAATTTCGTTATGCTGGACAATTTCGTCCCCCTCTATCGAGACATTTATTTGCGGATGCCTTGAAAGGGCTGAACCGGCAGCTTTTATTAAGATGTCAGTAAAGGAGATTTTAAGGCCAGTTTGTTTTTCCACTACTGGTATAAGCACAGACCGCAATTCTTTTACTTTAGACATATCGACTTCCGTTGTTAATGTTACATGTGGAGCTGTATATGCACTTTGTGCCATTCTGTCAGCAATTACTTTTCTCATTGCAGACAATTTTCGGCGATTTTCGGTATGGTCAAAAGCAACATCCGCTTCTTTAGATTGCGGAGTAATGGCATGAACAACATCTGCCTTCACTATTTTCCCGTTCACACCGCTTCCAGTAACAGTCGATAAATCGACTTGAGCTGCTGCTGCGATCTTCTGCGCAAGTGGTGTTGATTTTGGTGATGATTGCTCACTTTCTATATAAAAAACTACATCTTTTTTATGAACACGTCCATTTGGACCACTGCCATTTATAAACACTAAATCTACCTTGTTAGACCTTGCTAAATGGCGCGCTGCTGGTGTGGCACGTTGCTTCGTGCTCTCCTGTAATGAACGAACAGCTGCCTGATTATCCTCTAAGGATACTGTTGCATTGTTTTCTGACGTTTCCTCTTCATTTGTGCCGCCGCCTGCCTGCCCTGGTGATTCAGCTGGAACGGATTCTCCTGATTTGCCAATATAGCCTACCACATGATTAACTGGCACCTCTTCATCGACAGCAACATATTTTTTGAGGAGCACGCCTTGATCGTACGCTTCTACTTCAATATTAATTTTGTCTGTCATTATTTCAAAAAGCGGTTCTCCAATGTCGACAGCTTCTCCTTCTTCTTTAAACCACTGTAGGAGAGTGCCTGTTGCCATCGTGCTGCTTAGCTTGGGCATAAATATTTCGTTTGCCATGCGGGCTTCCCTCCTTATCTGTTTTTCACCGTTTCTTTCACTGCGGCAACAATGTCTGGAACTTGCGGGATGGCTGCTTTTTCTAAGGTAGGGTTATATGGAATCGGAACCTCTTTTCCACCAAGTCGTTTAATTGGGGCATCTAAATAATCAAATGCTTCACTTTCAGCAATTACACTGACAATTTCCCCGCCGAAGCCGCCGCGCTGAACTGCTTCATGGACAACAATCAATCTTCCTGTTTTCTTCACAGATTCTATGATGGTTTCTTTATCAAGCGGCACAAGTGTGCGCGGATCAATTAGCTCTACACTGATTCCTTCTTGTTCGAGGATGGCTGCTGCTTCAAGGGCTTTATGAACCATGATAGCGGTTGCAACAATCGTAACATCTGTGCCTGCTCGTTTAATGTCAGCTTTACCTAATTCGATTTTATATGACTCTGTCGGCACATCGCCTGTTGTTTTATATAAAAGCTTATGCTCGTAAAATATGACTGGATTGTCATCGTCAATTGCTGCTTTTAATAATCCTTTGACATCATAAGCAGTGGAAGGCTGAACTACCTTCAATCCTGGAATATGTGTCATCCATGCTTCAAGACTTTGAGAATGCTGAGCGGCAGCTCCTGTTCCTGACCCAGACGGTGTCCGTAATACCATTGGCACCTTCCCTTTACCACCAAACATATAGCGTGTTTTGGCAGCTTGATTGACCATTTGATCCATCGCTATCGTAATAAAATCAGAAAACTGCAGTTCAAGAATTGGGCGCATTCCTGTTAATGCCGACCCGATGGCCGCACCAGCAATCGCCGCTTCTGAAATAGGTGTATTACGGACCCGTTCAGGTCCGAACTCTTCAATCATCCCACGAGTTACGCCAAAGGCTCCACCATAAACCCCGATGTCTTCTCCAAGAATGAATACATCATCGTTTTCGCGCATCTCCAAACTCATCGCTTCCCTAACAGCCTCTAAATACGTTATTTGTCTTGTAGTCATACCTTCCGCTCCTCTCTTTTATGCGTATATATCTTCTAGTAAACTGTCAATGGATGGTTCTGGACTGTTTTCAGCAAACTTCACAGCACCTTCGATTTCCTGATAAGCTGACTCCTCCAACTGCTTTGCTGTTTCTTCTGTAAGAATATTCGCATTGATGAGCGTTTCCTTGAAGCGTTTGATTCCGTCTTTGGCTCTCCATTCCTTTTCTTCTTCACGAGTCCGGTATTTTTTGGCATCGCTTTTTGAGTGACCTTTCCAGCGATATGTTTTCATTTCGATTAAGGATGGCCCTTTGCCGCTGCGTGCATGTTCGACTGCCTCATGGACTGAATTCATAATATCAATCATGTCAAGTCCATCAACTACCTTGCCAGGGATGCCGTAGCTGCCGGCTCTGTCTGCAATATGGTCTATACGTGTCATTTCTTTTACCGGACCTGACATCCCATATTGATTATTTTCACAAATGAATACAACAGGAAGATCCCAGATTGCCGCAAGGTTAACCGATTCATGAAAGCTGCCTTCGTTTGAGGCACCATCACCAAAGAAGCAAAGCACGACATAATTTTCTTTTTTCATTTGTGACGTTAGCGCAGCTCCGACCGCAAGCGGAAGACCTCCACCAACAATTCCATTTGCTCCTAGATTGCCTTTTTCGACATCCGCAATATGCATCGAACCGCCTTTTCCTTTACAATAGCCTGTTTCTCTTCCGAATAGCTCTGCCATCATTTTGTTAACATCACCTTCTTTTGCAATACAGTGTCCGTGTCCCCTGTGTGTGCTGACAATCTTATCTTTTCTGCCAATCACTGCGATAGAACCTGCTGCAGATGCCTCTTGACCAACACATAAATGTGTCGTTCCATGTATCATGCCTTTAGCAAAAAATTGATCCACCTTTTCGTCGAAATAGCGGATTAACCACATCTCTTTATATAAATCTTTCAGTTTCTGTTCTGTAATCATCTCAGGAAGCTTTAATGTTTTTACTGTCATTATTTATTCCTCCCTTTACATTTGTTCTATAGTGTTACATTTGTAAAAATCATATAATGTATCCGTAAGATAGTCAAGGGAAAAATGTGTATTTTCTGATATTTTTTAATAATAAAATAATGATAGATTTCTGCAAAAAAATGGGCCGCAAATATTGTGAATTATTAAAAAAAGGGAAAAAGAGCTTCAGGTGATAAAACCTGTTCTCCCTTTCCCTTTTGGTTACTTAACAGCTATAACTGTGCCCTCTATTATATTAGGAAACGAATATGGTGCTGCAAATACCGCCCCAGGCAAAACTTCATCCAATGGTTCCTGGAAGTATATTGAAACATGCCCCAATTCTTTGAAATTCTGATTTGCTAAATCTCCAATTGCAGTTATAGTGAAACGCTCGTCTCCAAACTGCAGTGTTCCGCCTTGCTTTAACGGCTCTTCGTCCAGATTTTCAAATTCGTGAATGACAGCCATTTCTCGTAATTCCTTTGGTGCTTGTGGGCCAAATAATATTAAGATTTTATCTTCTTTAAATGTAGGAACTAATTCTCCGATTTCTTTTACAACTGATTTTGTCATGCTAATCCTCCTGCTTCTTTTTATATTCTATAACGTCACAAGCGGACGTTGTTCTTGGTTTGACGGGAATAATTGATCCTGCAATGCTCGCAGCTTCCAAACCGTTGTATTTGTATCAAGCTCCACATCATCCGATGTTAGGAATTGTCCTGTTTTGATGTCTTTTTTTGCCACAACCTTGCCGCTGATTAAGCCAATGGGAATATGCCCGTTTGCCTTCATATCACGATGTGTTTCAAGTACACCGCGCACACTGTATCCGCCAATTCCATCTAATGTCTCGCCTGCTTTTATGTCCCTTTTTGCGACAGCAACTGTTTCTGAAATTGGCGCACCAAGTGGATGTATCGATGAATCATGCTCCAAAACTGCTTTCGCAATCGTTATTGGCGTTTCTAAGCTGGCAAGATGGTAAGGGCGGTAGAATACATAATGAGGTCCTTTCCCAACCTTCAAATAGCGGAGCTCTTCATCAACTGGCTCAAGCTCGCTTTTTACTATGACAAATACCCCTGGAGCAAGGCCATTTACATATTCGACTACTCCAAAGCTGTCTAATACCCCGCCATTTTCTTTAAGCGTTAATTTGTCGGCAACATCTTGAACTGTTGCGGAAACGCCGTGCATGCCGACTTTGTCTGGTATTAACCCAATTGCATTGCTTAATAGATTCATTTCTGCCATTGTTTTCGTTCCATCCTGGAACGCAGCAAGCATGTGTGAACTCATGTTTTTTGCCTTCGCCTCTGCTGCTGCCACATCGGGGTTTGAGAGCGGATTAAATGGATTGTTTTTTCCTTTGCCAGCAACGAGCACTTCTAATCCCATCGTTTTGGCAAATTCATATAATTCAAGCGTTGCTGCAGGTTCATCACCTGCAGAACCAGTATAAATAAGTCCTGCATTGTTAAACATTTGATACATAATTGATCCAATCGTTATGTCAACTTCCACATTTAAGAGGACAATATGTTTTTTTGATCTGAGTGCTTCTAAAGAAACATTTGCTCCCACTTCAGGGACACCTGTTGCATCAACAACTACTTCAACCTGGTTTGACTGAATGACTTTCCGATAATCATTAGTGACAATTATTGCATCCTTACGCGCCGATTGTGAGGAATAGAAATCAGCTGCTTTTTGTGCTGCTTCAACATTTACGTCACAAATACCTGTCACGATCATACCTGGAATCTTTGAAATTTGGGCAATCATTCCAAACCCCATTTGTCCTGCACCGATGACTCCCACCTTAACTGGAGCATTTTCACGTTCCCTTTGCAAAAGCTTCGTGTAAATTGACATAAATAAATTCCTCCTCCAACTGATTATTAATGCGCTTACATTTTTTATTAATCCAAACAAATGTAACATCTTAGAACCTATTTAAAGTTATTTTTACATTTGTTACGGTTCGTGTCATTTGTTCTGCAACTACAGTTTAAATTGTTTGAATACTCGCTGTCAAGCTAAATATTCAAACAAATCAGATTACTTTCATTCGACAAGCGCGCTTCCTGTAACACCATCTGTAATCAATACATGAATCAAGCCACCCTCTAATGCAGCTTTAATAGCAGAAACCTTTTCAAGACCAGAAGCTACTCCAATAACTAATGGTATTGCCTTGAGCTTTTCAAGTTCTATCGCTATTACTCTTTCATTCCAAGCATTGTCTACTTGTTTGCCAAACTTATTAATAAAGTTATAGCAAATATCTCCGACAATCTCATCATCATTCGTTATTTGCTGATGCTCTAATCCCAGATAAGATTTAACCATTGTCGAATCCTCAGGCCTTCCGCCAATCCCGACAATGGCTATTTGCGATTGTTCGGCCAAATCCAAAGTGGAGCGAATCGAAGGCTGACGAATTAATACTTCCTTAGCCTCCTTTGTGTCGACCATAACCGGAACATGCAGCAGCTCATATTTAGCTTGCAGGGCATTGCCTATTTTCGACACAATGCTGTTAGAATGAATATCGACACGCTCGTTCCCCATTCCTCCAACTAATGGCACAATTGTAGCTGTTGGCAGCAGCTGGACAGAATGAATTGCTTTTGCCACCTCATTTAATGTTGTGCCAGAGGAAAGGCCAATAATCTGGCCATCCCTGATGACACGCTGCAAGTATTCACTAGTTGCTTCCCCTAATTGCTTCTTCGAGGTTTCTAGCCCAACGCTTTCAATACAGACAACATCACGTAAATCGTAGAGGCGCTCTATTTTGCGCTCCAAATTTCTAAATTGATGGACTCGGGTTTCATGAATAATAATTTCCACAATCCCCTCTTCGCGCGCTTTTGTTAATAATTTTGACACGAGAGAACGGCTAATTCCAATCTTTTTGGCAACCTCTGACTGTGTTGCACCTTCCTCATAATACATTTGGGCGACTTTTATTAATATTCTTCTATCCTGAATAAACAAAATGAAATCTCTTCCTTTCTGCCCTTTTGTTTATGTGCTTATGAATACATCCCAAAACTCGCAAAATAGGCGATGATAACAGATACAACACCTGTGATTAAACGGCTGTAAAGAATCGCAGGAACGCCGTAACGCACCGTTTCTGGCTTAGCCTCTCCAAGAGATAGGCCTACCGGAATAAAATCACAGCCTACTTGCCCGTTTATCGCAAACAAGGCAGGTAACGCAAATTGGGGAGGAATATTTCCTAATGCAATTTGGGAGCCGATTAATACCCCGATAACCTGGGCAATAACTGCACCTGGCCCTAATACTGGGGATAGGAACGGCAATGTACAGACAACGGCAATAACAAGCAGCCCGCCTAATGAACCTGCAAGGGGAGTCAGTGCTTGAGCAATCCAATCTCCAACGCCTGTATAGTTAATAATCCCCATTAGCATACTTACAAAGGCCATAAATGGCAGAATATTTTTCAAAAGGATATCCATCGTGTCACGGCCAGCCTGATAAAATGTTCCTGTGACATTGCCAATTCCTTTCGAGAATCGCAGCAAAATATTGTCTTTTTGCTGGCTTGCTACCTCTTTTTTCAGCTCGGCATAGTCATCTTTAAATTTCTGCTTATTTGTTGGATCAAATTTTGGTTCTTCTGCAGCCTCTTGAGCACTCGCAGGTTGAGTGAAGCTTTCTGATAGTGAAATGTCTTTTGGTGTTACACCTGATACAAAGATATCATCGGTAATATATTTTGAAAGGGGACCTGATGGAGATGATGGAAGTACGTCGACTGTTAATATGCGCTTCATCGGGTAAACACCGATTCGAGCTGTACCGCCGCAATCAATAACAACACATACCATTTCCTCTTCAGGATAAGAGCCTTTAAATCCATCTACCGCTTCAGCGCCAGTTAATTCCGCTATTCTGGCGGCAACTGGATGGATTCCTCCTCCTGTTATGGATACGACTTTATTCTTTTTGGAGTTTGGTTCCACATAAAGACCAACACCCCAGCCTCCTGAGCCTTTTGCTACGAAAACACCACGATAACTCATCTGATTCTCCCCTTCCTATACTAAGTCCGTGCCATCTTTTTTTGCTAAATACTTCGTAATAATTTCTGTTACAATACCACGAATTAAAATAACAACAATACCGACAATAAAGTAACGGACCGCAAGATCTGCAATGGGTAATCCTAATTCTTGTATTCCGTTGGCAATTCCTAAATAGACAAACAACTCACCAGCGTTCGCATAAGGAAACAAGCCTGTGACCGGATGAACAAAGGATACTGCTGAATCATAAAAAGCAGGTTTTTGTTTTTCAGGTAAAAAACGACCGAAAGTGTATGCCATGGGGTTTGTTAACATCAGCAGTGACAGAATTGGCATCAATGTATAACGAAGGATAGTATATTTTGCAGCAAATTGAATAATTCTTGTGACTCTTTCTTCTCCGACGAATTTCATCATCGCATACGTAAACGTTAATAACACGACAAGTGTCGGAACAATCCCAGTAACTAAGCCCATGAATGTTTCTCCGCCAGCCTGGAACATGCCGATAAAATGCTCACCTAACCATTTAATCCATTCCATTTATTTGCCCCCCTTTTTAAATTCCCAAAGACACTTTTTTCTTTGCTATTGTTAGTAAGGCATTTTCACTAGCTTGTAATAATGCCTTGCTGTTGGAAGGCAGCTTGCTTTTGCCTTTTAAGGGAATCTCATCGTTAATGTTGCTGACAATTTCCCCGACATGTCTGCCTTTATACTTCTCAATTGGCTTAAATTTAGTGAAAACAGACATACCCTTTAACAAGTGACACTCATGGATAATATAATTGCTATCGACAACTAAAACAGCAATTGCTCCGTGTTTGAGCTTTCCCCTTGTCATTCCTGAGAACATAAAATAGCCTTCCTCGCCTTTGTAACCGCTAACAATTTTATCGATTTTAAGTTTATATTGCTTAATTTGATACAATGATAAAAGATACTGAACAATAAGAATCAGACAAAGTATAAAAGCTAGCTGCATATCATCTCTCCTATTCCCCTTTGGAATCTACCTACTTGCTCCTCTCTTGTATAATAGCGCTTTCATTTGACAGTGTTAGTAAGACCGTCACATATGTCACATTGATAACGTCGGATTAGTAATATCACATTTGTTACAGGCCTTAACATTTGTTATACCATAAGGATAATCACCGTTCACATATTTGTCAATATTCAAAATAATAAAATTTTAACTAGCTGAATTTAATCTTGCTAGTAAGCAAATGGACTTTATCCGGGGGACTTGCAAGCTATCTGTTTCGTACTAAATATCAGGTACTCGCCTTTGTTAGAGCGAAATGGAACAAAAGGTTATCTCTGCAACTTTATACAAAAAAAAGCTTGAAAGGTGTCATTCCTTTCAAGCTTTTCTTATCTACTTTAGCTCGCTTTTGGCATTTCGTTGATTAACTTAGATTTTCTTGCTGCTTTGCCGTGCAGGAAGTAATAAACGACAAGTGCAAGCAGAATATAGAAGCTGCTGTAGAAATATAACGGACCGAAGCCGATCATATCTCCGACAAATCCAACCAAAAAGGACCCAATTCCGATACCGCTGTCGAATAATGACAGGAAGGTTGCTGTTGCCAAGCCGCGTTTTTCAGGTGCAGCCTTTTGAATGGCGATTGTCTGGAAGCTTGGGAAAAGCGTTCCATAGCCTAAGCCAATTAATGCTGCTGCAAATAAGAAGAAAAATGCTGTGTTAACATTGCTTAATGTCAACATCCCGATAGCAAACAGCAGAATGCAAGGGTAAATGATGACATTTGCTCCAAATCGGTCAAACCAACGACCAGCAAATGGTCTTCCCATCAGCATGACTACCGCATACACGACAAAGAAATACCCTGAAACGCTCTGCAGGCCTTTCCCGTCTGCATATACAGATACGAAGGAAAGAATCGATGAATAGACAATCCCAAAAAGTGCCGCAACAATGCTGATTGGAATGGCAGATGGCTCAAGAATGCCGCCAAGCTTAGCAGTCTTTTTCTCTTCCACTTGTGCAGAAGGTGTATGTTCTGTTTTTGGCAGCTTAATAAATAATCCAGTAAAAATCGCCATAACAGCAAAAATTACTGCCATTAAAAAGAGGGTATTAGATCCCCAAGAGTTTATAGCCATCAATCCAAGAAATGGCCCCGCGACCATCGCAAGATTCATTGACATCGAGTAGTAACCCATTCCTTCCCCTCTTCTGGAGTTCGGAATAATATCTGCGACTATCGTTCCTGTTGCAGTTGTTGCCATCCCGAATCCTATTCCATGAAAGGCGCGAACAATCAACAAGCTCCCAACAGAGTGTGGTAAAAAATAAAATAGCGCCACAATAAAGAATATCGCCAATGACAGGACGAGCAATGTTTTCTTGCCGTACTTTTGCATTAGCTTTCCGGCAAATGGCCTAACTACAATTGCTGTCAGCAAGAACATTGTCGTAATAAGTCCTGCGCTTGACTGCTTTCCGTGCAGTTCATGAATGGCATAAACGGGCAGGGAAACCATCAAAAAATAAAACGTCAAAAATAAAAAAAAGTTACTAACCCAAATATTAATAAAGCTTTTCGTCCAAAGTGCTTCCTTACTCAAATTCCTTCCCCCTAATTGTTAATTGCTGATTCCAATCAGAAATCAATAATAATAATTGTTCTTTAGAAGCAGAGGTTAATGGCTGAATCAGCTCCTGGTTCATTTGCAATACTGCTTTTTCCCATTCTGGGTATTTCTCCAGGGCCTTTTCCGTCAGCTCAATCCTTTTTGTTCGTTTGTCCATTCCTTTCACTTGTCTAACATATCCGTTTGCTACCAATTTTTGGACCGTCCTTGTTATTGGCGGTGCTTCAATCGCTAAATAATCGGAAATTTCCTTTTGAGTCATCGAGCCTTTTGTTTTAAGTAAAAACAAAACGGTCCATTGCGAACTGTATATATCGAACGGTTGCAGTGCATCGTTCAATGCCTTTGTCATTTGTCTGGCAAGCTGGTGAACAGAGTGAAATAATTCATGAACATCATTCATAAGACGGGCATGCTCCTAACATTAAATAATAGATACAAAAATTAGTTACCTAAGTAACTATATCAAGAATAAAACAATCCAGCAATAGGTTTAACCGTATTTTTAGCGAATTCATGTACAATTTCTGTTATTTTTTATATAATGTTCGGAAAATACAGCTAACATTTTGGTTGTTTTATAACTAAGGAGATTACTATGATTCGACGTTTTTCCACATGGGCAGGGTACCTTCTTTTTACTGTCTATCTACTCATTTTGTTCTATCTTTTATTCTTTTCAAGCTACAGACATGCTGTTAAAGGCGAGATTTCCTATAATTTCATCCCGTTTGCGAGTATATTATTGGACATTAGGGGACTCGGGCCTTTTCATTTAGCGATGATGACGAATAATCTGTTTGGTAACATCCTTGCTTTTGTTCCTCTTGGTTTTTTCCTTCCGCTCCTGTTTCAGAGAGCACGTCAATGGAAATATAGCTTCGTCTGTTCCTTGCTTTTATCCATATTTGTTGAACTGCTGCAGCTTGTGAGTAAAGTTGGAGCATGTGATGTGGATGATGTGATCCTCAATACAATCGGAGGGCTTTGTGGTTATATCGTTTGGAGGCTGCTTGTTTATCCATTTATTAAAAGGCGGAGGAAATCGACTTAACTACATGGACAAATACCAAAACTGACTCAAATTGGTCCTATACAGCGACCTCTTGAGTCAGTTTTTTCTTTATAAGATTTCCTGATACATGGCAATAACTTCTTCTTTTGTCGGCTGAAAAGGATTTCCGGCCGCACATGCGTCAACAAGGGCAAATTGGGCGAGTTTCTCCACATCAACATCGGTGACACCAAGCTCTGACAAATTGGACGGAATTCCGACAATGCTGCTTAGCTGCTTGATTGCTTCAATTACGCGCTCTGCACAAGCAATCGCTGTTTTTCCTTCTGTGTTCATGCCAATTGCCTTAGCAATCCGAGGGAATTTACTTGGATCTCGCTGTGCATTTTCTCTCTCCACAATTGGCAGCAGCATCGCATTACAAACGCCATGCGGTAAATCATACACTCCGCCAAGCTGGTGGGCCATTGCATGCACAAAGCCAAGACCAGCATTATTGAAAGCCAAGCCTGCAAGAAACATCGCAAAAACCATCTGTTCTCGCGCTTCTATATTCTCTCCATCTTGGGTGGCAAGTGGTAAATATTCAAAAATAATTTCGACTGCCGCCAATGCAGCAGCATCTGTCACCTTGTACGCTCCTGGAGTTACAATTGCTTCTATTGCATGTGTCAAGGCATCCATTCCAGTTGCTGCTGTCAGGTCTTTCGGTTTAGCTGTCATCAGCTCTGGATCATTAATCGATATGGCTGCAAGGCTATTCTTATCAACCATCACCATTTTGACTTGTCTTTCTTCATCTGTAATAACATAATTAATCGTATATTCGCTTGATGTTCCTGCTGTTGTATTAATAGCTGCGATTGGGACTGATGGATAAAGTGTTTTTCCGACTCCTTCGAATGACTTCAAATCACCGTCATTTGTAGCCAGAAGTCCGATTGCTTTTGCCGCATCTTGCGGTGAACCGCCGCCAACAGACACAATCGAATCACAGTTGTTTTCACGAAATACCTGTAGGCCGTTCAAACAATTAGCTACAGTCGGGTTTGGTTTTACTTCATCGTACACCATATATTCGATATCATTTTTCTCTAACAGCTTTGCCACCTTTTCGACAATCCCATTCCTCATTAAAACCTTGTCTGTTACAAGCAGAGCTTTCGTAAATTGAAGCTGTTTTAAATATGGACCTGCTTGCTGTAAGCAGCCTCTTCCTATTAAATTAGTGCTTGGAACATATAAAACATGTGAAGACATTTAAATAACCTCCTGTTATTGTTCAATATTTCACAAAGTTACTCAAGCTGAATATTACTTTTAATAATTAGCTATTTATTATGCCTTTACGGGGATGAACGTGAAATGCTTTAGCCAAATCAGCTAGCTCCTTGTCCGTAATGGTTTGTTTTATCCTTGATGGATCGCCAATAATTGTATAAATTTGCGCTGCCTTTTCTGCCGTTTCAATTAAACCGAATGCTTCGTCAAGCGTTGAGCCTGCACCGAAGATGCCATGATGCGGCCAAAGAACAAGCCGGTTCTCCTGCATTTTTTCGGCTGTTTTTTGGCCGATTTCTTCTGTTCCCGGAATCATCCATGGTAATATCCCGATTCCATCAGGGAACACAACAATACATTCTGTACACATCTGCCACAAGGTTTTTGTAAACTTTGCTTCATCCAATTCATGCAAAAAGGTCATCGCAAGCAAATTCGTCGCATGGTTATGCATAATCACACGATGATTTCCGTCGAGCTTCAGTCTTTCCATATGACTTTGAAAATGGGCGGGAAGCTCACTTGTCGGTAAAGAGCCATCCTCAAGTCCCCACAGTAAATCAATACTCTCACCATTTCTGCCAACTTTAATAATTCCAAAGGTGTTTCGAGGATCTTTTTTGGCATTTCTAAAATACTTGCCAGAGCCAGTTACAATAAAAAGCTTACCTTCGAGCTCTTTTGCAGGTGTCTTAATGGGAATAGACCGAATTACCTTCTCCACATCCACATAGGCACTTACCTCCCCTTCTTGCAGCAAATAACTTATATTACCGCCATTTCTTTCATCCCACCCCATTCTCCACATATTATAGGCTATATTGCGCATTTCCTTGAGAAAAGGGGCCTCTTCTACACTCTTCCTTTGAAGTTTTGTAGGCATGCTGACACTCTCCTATTCTATTAAGCTTTTCATCAATCTTATTGTTTTCGTAGTTGTTGTTTACACCTTCATCATAAGTCGATACCAAACACAAGTCAACAACAAACAAAAGAAAACAAACATTCACTCTTTTGTTTTTGAACATTTTATGTCCATAAAAAAGAAACCACAATATTTGAGGTTTCTAGATTTTTACGCTAGTAACAGGAATTGCTTTCTCCTGAAGTTCTTTTTGGAATTCAGCCGGAATATTGGAATCGGAAATCACGTGATGAATTCTTGTCAATTCCGAAATATGAGCAAATGTCTTAACACCAAATTTACTTGAATCAGCAAGCAGTATAACTTGTGAGGCAATGTCCATCATTTTCTTTTTCAAGATTGCTTGCCACTCATTGGAATCACTTAACCCGGAAAGATGGACACCCTTACATGACAGAAATAATTTGTTGACATAGTAGCTGTCTAAAGAGCGTTCAGATAATGGCCCAACATAGGATAACGAATTAGCAAGAAGCATTCCGCCAGTGGAGATTACTTTAATTTGTTCCTTTTTGCTGAGCTCTAACGCCACCTTGATTGAATTTGTGATCACTGTCAACGGCATGTCAGGCAATTCTTGAGCCATATACCACGCTGTTGTGCTGCCATCCAAAACAATTTGCTCACCTGGTTCAATCCATTTGACCGCTTCAGCTGCAATCTCTTTTTTCTCATCGGAATTTGTAATTTCTCTTACCATAAACGGGACGTCTGTTGCTTCTTTTTCGATGCTGACAGCACCACCATGACTCCTGCTTAAAAGCTGATCCTGTTCCAGCTTTTCTAAATCTCTTCTGATTGTTTCTTCTGTTACGGAAAAAATATCACTTAATTCCGACACTCGAATACTTAATCTTTCATTAACTAATTCGACGATTTTTCGTCGTCTCTCTGCAACAAGCAACTAAAATCTCCCTCACTTTCAACAACCGACTTTTGTTTAGTTGGATTTACCTGTGATTTTGTATTTTTACTATATCATAATTGGGTAGGTTTTCATATAAAACATAGATTTTGAGTTGCTGCAAAGTACAAAGTACAAAAAAGGTGCATCAGTTAGAAACTTTTGCACCAATCCACCTAATTAAACCGTTTTATGAACAGAATTATGATCCAAATCTTTACCGTAACGCTCTTCTTCAATTTGCTGCAGTGTTTTTCCTCGTGTATTTGGTGCAAGAATAATACCAATTACCATATGAATCGCAAGGAAAATAATCATAACAATTCCAGCAACCGTAAATCCTAATGTATCCATTAATAATGGTAATATAAATGACCAGACAGCAATCCCAGTTCTGACGATAAAGTACATTAAGCCTTGTGCGCTGGCACGATATTTTGTCGGGAAAAGCTCACTTGTCCATAATGCGTAAAATGCTTGTGCACCAATACCCGCTGCTGCTCCCCACAGGATGACAAAGGCGATGAGTGTCGGCCATGTCATTGGCATGAAGGTAAGGATAAGCCACGCAACAAGTCCCATACCTGCTCCAATGCCAAATAATGCCTTTCTGCTGACTTTATCTCCAAGCTTCATAAAGAGGAAATACGTAGTTAATACAGTAAACAGCCACAGAAATGCTTGCAGTAAGTTCGCTTGCCCTGTGCTAAGGCCGCCGACATTTTCATAAATATATGGCATGAAATAGCCCATTGCGCCTGCTGTTAAATTCCAGAATAAATAAATTCCAATCAATAAAACTAACGCACTGCGATTTGCTTTTAATGTAAACAGCTCTTTCAAAACATTTGTTTTTGCTTTGCCTTGTAACGCTTCTGCTTTCTCCTTTTCCTGCTGTTCTTCCCAAATTTTGGACTCATCTAAGCCTCGGCGTATATACCAAGTAACAAAGGCAATAACCAGCAAATGAAGGAATATAATTCTTGAACCGGCTAAGCCCATTGGTGCAAGTACTACAGCTAATACAAACGTTAAGGTCGGACCGATCGACCACGCCATTTGAGCGGTGCCAACATGTGCTGCCCGTTTGTCCTCTGGTGATTCCTCTGCAATATATGTCCAGGATACAGGAACGCCTGCACCAACTGCCAAACCGGTAATAATCGTACCAATCAGCAGCATCGGGAAATTGACAGAAGCTGCTATAAGGGCAACACCAATCATATAAACAAGCAAATCATAGCTGAAGATGAACTTTCGTCCGAATTTATCTGTTAATGGCCCGCCAATTAATGCACCAATTGCAGCACCAAACGCGTTTGCACTCAATGCACTTAAAAGTCCAACACCCATACTGTCAATATTTAAGTATGCCTGCCATAATGTTAAGCTGCTCGCTGCTGCGATGATGGAGCCTGCTTCGATATAGTTAGCCATCGCGACCGCAATCGTGGCTTTCCAGCCTGTTACATTTTTTGCCGCAAATTTTTTCGTCTTTGTCATTTTCTCTCTCTCCTTTTAAAACTCAGCGACTATTTATTGGTCAATCCATATGAAAAACTTCTTTTAGTGAAATAGTGACAGGACTGTTGTCTGGGTTTGTTTCCATTAATGGCTCCATAAATTCCCACCATTTTTGGTTTATTGCTGTTGTGGACAGCTTGCTCCATTTGTCTTCATCCGTTATTTCAACATAGCCAAATAATTTGTTTGCGTCTGTATCAAGGAAAATCGAATAATTGCTAGCTCCATGTTCACGTAGAGCATCTAGGAGCTCTGGCCAAATTTCATTATGACGCTTTTCGTATTCATCATGCTTATCTTCATGAACATTCATGATAAAACCTTTGCGAATCATTTTATTACCCTCCCGTTATGTAAAGGTTTTCATTTTGTTTTTTTCTTTATGCCTCCCCCTTAAAGGGAAAGGCACTTAATTAGCGCTTTAATAATACGTCCTGTTCATAGGTTTTTACATGTTCCAGCCATGTTTCTCTTACAGGAACATCCATTTGCTCACAATAATAATCCCAGACAGCGCCAAATGGATATGTTTTAAATTCCTCCATTAATGCTAATCTTTCGGTAAAATTACCTTCCTCTTGAAGCTGTTTTAATTTTGCATTAGGCATTAACAGTGCATGTAATAGAGCTTTTATCATATTTCTTGTACCAATTGTCCAAGCGGCAACACGATTGATGCTTGCATCAAAGAAATCAAGACCGATTAGCACTTTGTCTGTTGCATCATTGCGAACGATTTCCAGGCCAATTTCTTTTAATTCATCATCAAGAATAACCACATGATCACTATCCCATCTTACTGGTCTAGACACATGAAGAGCCAATTTATCGGAAAACAGCAGCATCGAGGATATTTTGTTTGACACAGTCTCTGTTGGATGATAATGTCCTGTATCCATTAAGCAGAGCTTATTGTTCTTTAGGCTGTATCCTAAATAAAATTCATGGGAGCCGACAACATATGATTCCGAACCAATCCCAAATACTTTGCTTTCCACGGCATCTAGATTATAGCGCTCATCTGTTTGTTCTGCATAAATTTTATCAAGCGACTCCTTTAAACGAATTCGCGGTGTGAGTCTGTCTGATGGAATGTCTTTATAGCCATCAGGAATCCATATATTCGTTAATGCCGGTGTACCAAGTTCTTTGCCAAAGTATTCGGCGATTTTTCTGCTTTTAATGCAATGCTTAATCCAAAACTCGCGAATACTTTCGTCCGGATGAGAAAGGGTCAGCCCATCCTCAGCCTTAGCATGGGAAAATAATGTCGGATTAAAATCCAAACCTAAGCCATGCTGCTTTGCCCAAGCTACCCAATTTTTAAAATGCTTTGGCTCAATTTCATCCCTTTCGACTACCTCACCGTTTGTCTCAGCATAAATCGCGTGAAGATTGACTCTATGCTTGCCAGGGATAAGAGATAACGCCATTTCCAAATCACTGCGCAGCTGCTCTGGCGTTGTTGCTTTACCAGGATAATTACCGGTAACATCAATCCCACCTGATAATTCACTCGGGTTTGCCTCAAATCCGCCAATGTCATCACCCTGCCAGCAATGAATCGAAATTGGTATTTGCTGCAGTTTTTGTATAGCTGTCTCGACGTCCACTCCCCATTGCTCATATTGTTTTTTTGCTGCTTCAAAGCTTTCTTTTACAGACATTTTTTAGCCTCCTCATATTGGTTGTGCTGCTTCGTATCCTTTCACAAGAAAAGAATGCTTAATTAATTTTCTGGCTTCATGAACATCCTTTATTTCACCTAAGGCAATCAGTTGGGAAACGATATTCCCAATGGCTGTTGCTTCAACAGGTCCGGCAAATACTTGCTTTTTTGTTGCATCTGCAATCAGCTGGTTCAGCAGTTCATTTTGGCAACCTCCGCCGATTATATTAATCTTCGTAAATTGCTTTTCAAAAATCTCTTCAATTTCTTTAATAGCGGCAACATAGCATGCAACTAAACTGTCATAAACGCATTTGGCAACTTCACCTGGAGTTACTGGAATTTCCTGATTAGTTTCTGCACAATAATTCTGAATGGCAATGATCATATTGTCTGGATTTAAGAAGCGGTCATCATTCACATTGACAATGGATTGAAAGTTTTTTGCTGCTTTTGCAAGCTCGACAAACTCTGCAAACGAGTGTTCATTATCGTAGTTTCGCCGCACTTCCTGAATCATCCATAATCCCATAATGTTCTTCAGAAATCGGAAGCGGTAATCAATGCCACCTTCATTCGTGAAGTTGTAATCTAATGCTTTTGTTACACATATAGGAAATTTATTTTCAACACCGATAAGTGACCATGTTCCAGAGCTGATGTAAATCGTTTCATCATGCTCTGGTACAGAAATAACAGCTGAAGCAGTATCATGTGTTGCAGGTATTACTACTTTTAAGTTAAACCCGAATTCCTCAGCAAGCTCCTTTTTAACCTCTCCTAATATAGTGCCAGGCATCTTTATATCCTGAAACATATCTGGCTTAATGGAAACCGCATCAAGCAGCTGCTTATCCCATTTTTTCGTAAATGCATTAACAAGCTGTGTTGATGTTGCATTTGTATATTCATTGACTGCTTTTCCTGTCAGCAAATAGTGAAAGTAATCAGGTATCATTAAAAACTTGTCAGCTTTATCAAGGCTTTCTGGATTTGTTTTCTTTAATGCGCAAAGCTGGTAGATGGTATTGAATTTTTGAAATTGAATTCCTGTTTCTAAGTAAATTCTTTCCTTGATGATCTGCTGAAAAACTTCCTCCATAACACCATCTGTTCTGTCATCCCTATAAGAAACGGCCTCAGTCAACAAATTTCCGTTTTCATCAAGGAGCACAAAATCTACTGCCCATGTATCAATACCGATACTTTCTGGCCTCACTTGAAGGTCCTGGCATTTTTTTATTCCTTGCTTTATTTCGACAAACAGTTTATGTAAATCCCAACAATAATATTGTCCTTTTTTGACAATGCTGTTTGAAAAGCGGTGCAGTTCTTCTAACACGAGTTTTCCCTTCTGTATGGAACCGAGCATCAGCCGTCCACTTGAGGCTCCAATGTCAACAGCCAAGACATATTTGTTCATTTTCTACCTCTCCTTGAGTTCTGAGTGAAAACGTTTCCTTACTCTTATTCTAATGATTGAAAGCGTATAAAAAAATAACGTAATTTTTCTTATTTATTGTCCTTAAATTCCTTTAACTCGCAAAAAGACGCAAAAAAAACTGGCAAAATTCGCTATTTTGCCAGTTCTTTTCGTAATTCCTTCGGTGTTTTTTTATATTTTTCTTTGAAAATCCGATAAAAGTAGCTGATATTATCATAGCCTACTTCCTCAACCACTGTCCGCACCGAAAAGTCGGTTGTTTCTAACAGCTCCTTTGCTTTTATAAGCCGTTTTTCCTGTATTAAATCCTTAAAAGTAAAACCAGTTGCCTTTTTTATATTTTTACTTAAGCTTGAGCTTGATTGCAGCAAGCGATGTGCAAGCTCCTGCAGTGTCCCATTTTTATAATGCTCTTCAATATATTTTAAAGATTCAACCACGACAAAATGCTGGGAGGAGGCAGAATGATTTTTCGTTATTTTATCTGTGTTTTTCACAAGCTCTATTAAGAGAAGCCCCATGTATAGCTTCATCTTCGATTCTGCCATAAGAGAGCCGTCCGTTTCTTCTTTTACAATTTTTTCGACAAGCTCCTGAATCTCTTCTACTTCTGAAACGGCATAATATAGATATTGTCCATTTTGGGTATGGTTGAACAAGCTGTTAATAAGAAATTCTGTAATGATGTTTTCACCATTTAAATATTGAAAAATAAATTGAAAAAAGAGCGGTTGAATGATGAAGTTGATAATCAGATCATCATTACCACAAGCTTCAATTTCATGCTCAATATGCTGATTTAAAAAAAGCAGCTCTCCTTTTTTCAATGTGATGGCGTCATTATCCACCTTTTGCTTTAATTTGCCCTTTACGACGTAATTAATTTCAATATAGTTATGCCTATGCTTTGGAAAGTCAATAAACCTTGTATGCTTCCTTACCGTTATCATTTTATTTTTATCAAGAAACTTTTCACTTTCGATAATAAAATGATGCTGGCTCGTATAAAGATCCTTCCTGACCTTTTTTTCCTGTGATAATACCTCGATTTCTTCCTCTGTCAGTTCCATCAACTGCTTTAAAAGGAGTGCATCCAAACTAAATCCCCCCCCGACTTCAAGACTAAAGTCTTCCTTTCTATCTTACTAATAATCTTTAAGGCTAGGCAACAAGAAAATGTAAACGTTTTACAAGATTACTGAAAAAGAGGTTTCTACTTTTTGAGGAGAATTTAAATAAGTAAAAAAACCAAGCATTACGCTTGGCTTTACTTTTTTTTGGTTAGGAGGCATTTTTAGATAAAAGCCTTTCACAGTCCTCCGCATTAAGCGGCCGGCTGAATAAATAGCCTTGCAGTTCATCACATTTCACTTCTGTAAGAAATGCTTTTTGGTGTTCGTCCTCTACTCCTTCTGCTATAACCTTTACATTTAATGCTTTTGACATCATGACAATCATGCGGACAATTGCCGTATCTTTTTCGCTTTTTTCCAATGATGTAATAAAGGAGCGATCAATTTTCAGCCTGTCAATCTGAAACTTGCTTAAGTAATGAAGCGAAGAATAACCTGTTCCGAAATCATCAATGGCTATATTGAAGCCCATTTCTTTGAGACTAGCAAGCTTGGACATATTTTGTTCAATTGGCCCCATCGCGATGCTTTCTGTTATTTCCAATTCCATATTTTCCGGGTTCGCTCCGGTTTCGTGGATAATTGTCTTTACCATATTAACAAAGTTCTCTTGCTGAAATTGCAGGGAAGAGATATTTACTGCGATTCGCAAATCTGGGAACCCCTTTTTCTTCCAGCTAACAGATTGTCTGCAAGCTTCCCATAATATGCATTCGCCGATCGGTAAGATGAGCCCTGTTTCCTCTGCAATCGGAATAAACTCACCTGGCGGCACTAATCCACTTCCAGGTTTTTCCCAGCGTACCAATGCCTCCACTCCGACAATCTCACCAGTATCAATTGCAATTTGCGGCTGGTAATGCAGGATGAATTCCTTTCGTTCAATCCCTTTTCTTATCGAGCGTTCAAGCTCCATTATTGATTTCATACTCATGTCACAACTATATATTTTAAAGTGGTCTTTGCCATTTTCTTTCACTTTGTACATGGCAGTATCTGCTTTCATCAACAATGCATCCAAGTCATTGCCATGATCAGGGTACATGGCGATACCAACACTTGGCGTTATATTTAATTCTACACCCTTAATCATATAAGACTCTCTTATTCTCTTAAGAATTGTTTCAGCGAGCTCTTCGATTTGGCAGATGTTTGTATTCTCAATAAGCAGTGCATATTCATCACCACCGATTCTAAAGACAACCCCATTTTGTTCAATGCTTGATGTCAGTCTTTCCCCTACCTCTTTAAGAAGGAGGTCTCCATATGAATGGCCAAGACTATCATTAATATGTTTAAACCGATCTAAATCCAAAAGCATAAAAGCAAGCTTTTTGCCTGGACTATTGTTCTCCAGTGCTTGAGCAAGCCGCTTCTCCATATAACGGCGATTCGGCAGACCTGTAACAACATCGTGAAAAGCAAGGTACTCCATTGAATTGATAATCTCAACAAGCTTGTCTGTCCTTTCCTTTACCTTTTGCTCCAGCCCTTCATTTAGCTTATTTAAATCTTCGACTAACCGATCATTTTCGAGCAATGTAAAGACCTGTCTTATTATCAACAGGAATATGCTTATGGACAAACCAAGAAAAACTGGATGTTTATCATAAAGCATATACGTAAAATAAAGAGTTAACAGCAATACTCCAAAATACGGGATAATATGCTTTATATATATGTTCTCTGTTCCCATTCCCACATGTGACTGTTTAACAGAAACGCTGTCCTTCTGATAAATGCCTGACAGTCCAATAAGCAGGATCGACAAAATCCATAAAGGTTCATTGATGCTGCCGACTGAATAGGAATTAATCACTTTAAGGTAGGTGAAAATGGTATCTGCGACAATTTGGGTAAGCAAGCCTGTAACTAAAAGAAAAGTAGTTTGCTTTGACAAGACCCGTTTCGATGTATTGAAAAGACTGATTACTCCAACTAGGACAATAAGATCTAGTATCGGATAACTTAATTCAGTGATTGAAAAGCTTAAATCTTCAATGTTGCTAAACAATGGCCTGATTAAAAATATCCAGCTAAAGGTTGTCGCTGCTGACATAGCAATTAAAATATCGAGTAAAAAGCGAATCGTCAAAAGGGAGCTTTTAATCTGATTAATTAAAACAAGTAAGGAGAAAAAATAAAACACATTTTGAACAATAAAAAACTTCTCTGCTAATTTTCCAAAAACACTGTTACCATTCAGAATAAATTGATTATAGCTCCACAGTAATGTGCCGATCAGATAGACCAGTACCCCGAAAGCAAGGAGAAGCCAAAAGCTTTTTGCAGCGTTTTTAGCTTTAAGGCCAGTGGATATAATCCAGTAAATAGATGCGCTGCAGGCAATCAGTTGGAAGGTAACGCCACCCCAATCCAGTAGCTGCTGATTGCTGCTGAAGATGATATTCCAAAGGATGTTTGCCATAATAAAAAAAACAATAAAGGAATAGGCAAACCGTTTTGTATTGAGACTGTACATCTATTTCTCCATTCTTAATATAATATCGGTTTTCTTATCAGATCTTTTGTTTGAATCAACCAAGAAAAACTATCCTTGTTTTCATATATCCCTTGCGGATAAAGGATAGAAGGAATAACATAGTCTCCTTTATAGTATATTTTTTCACCGACAGTTTCCAGTGGTATTTTATAGACGTTCTTAAGTGCCTTATAAAACATTTTTTCAAGCAGAACAACACAATGAGTTATTTGGCGGAATTCTGAGTAATCTACAAACAGTGATAATAGCCTTTCTAAATTCTTGCCGCGATGCTGCTTTAAAATTGCCACCTTATCAATTTCCATAACATGGTCTAAATCTAATGCTTTAATATTCTCTAGCTCGTAAAAGGGAAACACACTGTTGATGTTGTTAGCTGGGTCGAGGGAATATCGCTTAAATTCAATTGTTCCCACCTTTTGGTCCTTTGCATCAATAATTAAAAACCGATCTGCAGGGGTTTCAGACATTTCAAATCCATATCCCTTTTCAAGCCAACACTCCATCCAGATTTGATTAAACTCGTTAAGCAATGCAAATGTATCAACTTTCATATACACATTACTACCTCCCAAAATATCAAGCTTTTTTATTTTCCAAGTACGTATGCAAGCTATATTATATATATTTTTCTCCATACTAGTATCAAAAATAAACAAAAAAAATCAACAAAATGAAAACGATTTCCAACTCGTTCCACTTCTGCCATTTTAGTAGGTGATTTTTAACTGCCTTTTAGAAATATTTTCCTTTTATTGGATACGTAAAATTATGCATTTACCTTTTCTTTTTACTAAAAAGAAACTATTCGGCATTTTAAACCATTTCATATTTAACTACTTTCTAACACAATAAGCATTTTCACCAATGCAAATAAACGGCCATGTTACAAACCGATGCTGATCTATTTGAAAACAGCAGCAGAACCTATGCTATTAAAAGTTGGTGTATGTTAAACTCTTTGTTTTACTGTTATTTTGCAAATAAAAAGAGGCTGATTTTAGGCAGCCCCTCATTTTTTTTGCTTATTTGATGGCAGTAATCATCATCTGCTCACCACGCTTTGCCTTTACGGTCAATGTCAGCTTTTTGCCCTGATTGTCATATAAGCTGTTTAAGATTCCATCAGTACCTGCTTTTGCTGCATAAGTAATGCCATCCGTCGTGATAAAACGGACCGTACCGTCTGGACTAATCCCGCCGATTGTCGCTTCAACCTTTATTAAACTGTCGGAGGATGTTATTGCGGGGATATTGATTACCTGGTCAATGCGCAGTTTTGTTGCATTGACCTTCGGATTAGCCTCCTGTAAAAGAGATACAGAAATTCCGAAGCTTTTGCTGATTTTATAAAATGTGTCCCCTTTTTTTATTGTATAGGTTTTGCTGTCTGTTTTCGTCACAGCTTTGCTTGGTTCACTGCTTGGTGCAGTCTTTGTTAAATAAGCACTGCTGATATAAGCCTTTTTCCCTTTATATTCAATTTGTGCCCAGCCATTTTCTTCTGATTTAACTGATACCTTCGTTCCTTCTTTATATGAGGCTATTACAGCAGCTTTTGTGGATGGATTTGATCTTACTCTCAATGTGTCAGCTGTCACATACTTCGTAACAGACTTATTGACAGCTTCAGTTGCTTTCCCTTTTACGTCTGTCAAATAATCAGCGCTTACATATGCAAGACGTCCATCAATAAGAACGCCAGCCCAGCCGTTTTTTGTAAATGACACTTTAACGACTTCTCCCTGCTTCTTCTTCCCTATAATACTGCTGTCTGTTGTTGCTTTGGCACGAATATTAAGCACTGTCGCAGACACTTTTTTGTCTTGCACCTTTGGAAGAAGAATTTTATCTCCGTTAGATACTTTGCCGTTCACTGTTAGGATCGCTTCTGCTGTAACTCCGTGCTGTTTCGCAATTTCTGAAACTGTCTCATTCTTTTTTACTTCATATGTATATTCTTGGATGCAGGCTGATGCAGTACTTGCACCTAACGAAAATAGAATAGTAAAGATACCTGTAACCACCAGCCGTTTGGCAGGACTTTCCTGCACCAATTTCCTAACTCTAGTGACATGCTCCATAAAGCTGTCCTTTATGCTTTCAAGAACACTTCTAATATTCCAAGCATCTCTTATGTCTAAGCTGGAAATGTTTTTTTCTAATTCTCTTTTTTCCATTCTAGTAGTATAGACTTGTTTGGTCGTATGTCTCTCTGTTCTTAAGACCTTCAGCTCGCCGTCAGTTCCTACTAAGCTTGTCATACAAAATTACCCCCATAATATATATATATCAGCATCTTGTTTGCTTTGTATATTTATGATAAGTCATCTCGGTAAAAGAATATATGCGATAAACGTAGGATTCCATCCTATAACTTTTTGCCCAAAGATTTCCAGCATCCTGTCAATTATCTATAAGTATTTACAGGAAAATTAACCAAACTGAACATTTTTACCAAACTTAACCATATTAAAGTCCGGAATTTTTACAATATAATACTTTTGACTTAGTGATTTCTATATTTTTCTTTTTTATATTTATATGCTTTTTACGCTGTATTCAATCCTAAAATATAGCTATTTGCACATTTTAGGTACAATTCCTCTGAATAGTGATGCACTTTACATATGTTGTCTACTCGGGTACACATTATTACCGAGGAGTATTTATAAGACTCGAAATGTTTAAAGCTGATTAAATTTAAATTTTTAACAAATATTACTTGTGTATTTGTTATTAATCCAATACGCAAATCAGTCTTTAAATATCACAACTAATTAACCTGGATCATCATAAATGATTCTTTTAGTAGTAATTTGACAAGATATACATATGAGATCAATTTAATGCTAATCTCTAATGGAAAAATACTTTTCAATTCCTCACATTTGTTCACACCTTATTCGGGAGACAGTACTTTTTAGTACTGTCTTTTTTAGTTGTTTAGAATTTATGTTACCTAACTTTATTGGTTTTAATAGATTTAAATGCCTCAAAACCCTAGTTTTTGTTAGTGACATAAAGTACAAAGCGAGAAAATATTTTAACAGAATGTTCAATCTTCACTAAATGAAATTATGTTACGCTTGAATTGAATAAATATTAAAATATTTATTCAAAAAAAAGAGGTTGGAGAGTTGTAGATGAAATGAAGTATAATAGTATGAAAAAAATAGGAATTCTAACTTTATCGGTAGCTATGTTGACGGGGAATTTTTTACCGACTGTAGGTCATGCTCAAGTAGAACCAGTAAGTACTGAAACTGTCACTGAAAATACAATGGTTGATGAGTTGATGGACAAATCATTGGAAATAGAAAACTATATTTAGCTAAGTAGTAATGGTAATTTAACTTTAGATAGAGGCGCAAGTAGAATTCTGAATACTGCTGAAGTACAAACATTGCAAAATTCTATTAATTTATTAAATCAGGCCAAAGATAGAGGAGAAATTAGTTTTACAGCAGATCGTTCTTTTGAAATTAATCAACAAGGAAATCCAATTAAAGGTGAGAGAGGTTTAACCTGGACATCCTATTCATTTTCAATGAGTAAATCTACAGCTGATAAGCTTGTAAAAACTTTAAAAAAGTCTAGTGATAATTGGTCGTTAGCATCTATAATATTAGGAGGAATTGCAGCAGCGTCAGCTACTGCACTTATGGCATATGATACATCTAAAGCGGCTAATTTCCTTTCAGGTAAGATAAGTTCTAAAGGTAGTACGGTGAAAATACAATAGTTGCCAGTTCCTAAAATTACAGCTTCTAAAAGATAAGGGGTAATGTTCCTTTGGCTATTATTCAGATATTGGTGTTTCTGCTTGTCTTTTTAGTCATAAATCTATTATCAAAGCACCTTTGGAAAAAAAATAGTTTAAATACTTCCTATATATTTATGTTTATTATAGGAGCCATAATTTTGTTTTTTTCTGATAAGCCAAGTAATTTCCATGAGTTTTTAAGAGCTAATTTCCTTGGTTTATTACTTGTTGTAACATCTTTTTTTAGTTTATTAAGAATCCGAATTAAAGAAACAAAAGAGTAATAAAAAACAAGAGCTAAATAATAATAAGTAGGAATGATTGCTACTAAGACATTTTTTGTAAGTTCATTGAGGTGTGTTCACTTAATAAACCGGTACCTGTAGTGGGTCGCTTGAGAAATTATTTCCAACTACAGGTACCAGTTTATATTTTGTTGATATTATAATCGAACGAGGTGATGTATTATCTTAATTAGTTATAGTCTCCTCCACTAACCTGTTTAACATATAAAGCCTGTCATATTATTCGAAGCTATGCTTCCAATTAACACCTTAATACTAAGCAAAACCTTTATTAATTTGAAATAACACTATAAATACTGAGTTTTTAAAATTTAACTATCATCTTATTTTCCTACAAACATAAATCATCTCGTAACTGTCATTTGTAATAGGTGTCTCATTCCATTCACTATATAGGTGTAGAATTTCAAACCCAAAAGCGAATAAAAGTCTTTCCATCTCTTGTGGAAATACATATCTCAGGCTAATATTAGTCCTTTTTTCTTTAATAATGTCCCCCGCATTATCTTTGTATTTTCTAATAGTTGTATAGTGTTGAATTTGTTTTAGAGAGTCATATTCACTAATCGTAAACAGATCAACAATATTTAATGTTTCATTGTCCGTATATGATTTCCAATACTCCTCTGTACTTGGTTGTAGCAATTCTTCAACACTAGGAAACCGAGTGTTGAAAATGAATAAACCTTCAACCTCTAAAGACTTATTTATAGAGGTAAGTAATCCATCTTGTGACTCGTTTGTTAGGAAATGTTGAAAAGAGTTACCAACACTATATACTAAATTACTCTTTATACATAAATCTAATTGTGTACAGTCTTGTTCAATCCAACGTATTTGTAAATGAAGATTGGCAGCCTTCTTTTTAGCCTGGGTTAACATTCCCTTATGTATATCTACTCCAACAAGATTATATCCTTTTTTCGCCAAAGGAATAGTTACTCTACCAGTACCACAAGCAATATCAATTATCAGACCTTGTTGTTTAGATGCCCATTTTTGTAAAAATGGTATCTCTGGGATATATGATTCATTTTCTTTATCATATAAAGTAGGATCATCATATTCTTGCGAATTATTTATATTCATTTTCTCTCCTTTGTCTAATATTAAGATGTGTTTCTTATTGTGATGTTCTAAGATTTGAAATTTTCTTTATATTAATTAGCCGTTATAGCTCCTTTAAAAAAATATATTTTCAGGACGCAACCCCATTTTAATTAATAATCATTTTGTTTAATTCGGAATACGAAACACTTCAACAACCCTTTAATTACGTGAATATTTAAGGGGAATGAGTTCACTAATCATAATTTTTACTAACTCGCCATTTAATTCTAATAATACAAAACAATCAGGTGCGTAATCTGCAATTAACTCTCGACACATACCACACGGACTTACCACCTTTATCCTTCTATCTATTTCATCAGAGTAAGGATGTCTGACAGCAACAATCGTTTCGAAATTGTTTTGTCCATTTGAAATTGCACTGCCGATAGCAATTGCTTCTGCACATACCGTTACTCTCCCAATATACGCTTCAATATGTACTGCAGAAGTAATCTCACCTGATTTAGTACGGATGGAAGCTCCCACATGATGTTTATCGTCTTTGTAAAGCATTGTTATTTTCTTTGTTGCTATTTCTACTAGTGCAATGTCTTGTTTAGTTACAGGAAAAGTCTTCATATAGCCTCCTATTCCTTACGAATTCCTCATCATAGCACTTCCGATTTATCTTTCTTAAAGATACCAATTAATAACATTACAAGTCCTATAAGAAAGATAATCGGGAAAATATATAACATGATTAAAGCGGCCCAGCCGCTCTCGGAAATAATTGCATAACTTAATCCAATGGCAAAGGACAGAAACGGAGAAATTGCAAACATTAAAACAATTCCCCAGACAATGTATTTCCTTTTTTTTGTTTTTTCCATGCTATAATGCAAACCTAAAACCACTCCTAAAATCGGGACTCCATAACCTATTAAAAATGGCATCATTATCGCATTCCCCCTGCATATTAATATTAATTACTTCTATGCCTATGCAGTAGATATTCTCCATAAAATGGAATTTACCTTCTTATACTTTAAAGTTCTTAGCAGATACAAAAATGCTGGGAGGCTTTGGACGAGTGTCATTCAAATATAATTACAAACCTAAATTTTTCTTTACTTCTTCACTTGTCTTTGGTAATTCCATTCCCTTTTTCCAAATTAAAATCTTATCATATTTTGTGCCGTAATATATTGTTTTAATTTCCTGACCACGGTATTCTTCCTGGCTTTTAATATCAATAAAATCATAACCTTTTTCTAACCCATATGGAGGCTGGGCATCTGCTTTCTCCTTAATAATTGGGCGTAATGGAGTCACATAAAGATTCCCTTCGCTATCGACATCATATATTATTGTGTTTAAACTATACCCATCATTTATCTCCGCATAAAAAACAATTATGCCATCATCCATTTCACTTACCTCACTAATTTCGACTACATCTGTAGACACACTGATAATTTTCCATTCGAATAAACCAAGATATCCTAAAATGATTATACTTATGAATAAAGCACCTAAAAATCCACCTTTAATAAAAGACTTTAACCGTTTTCTTCTCCATGAGGCAGATATATTCTTTAGGACATTACCATCCTGTCTATTTTCAATAGTAGTTTTTTCTGGAAGATGAATTTCATCTTGAAGTTTCTCTAATTCCATTTTACAGATTTGACACTCCTGAAGATGGTCTTCTACCATTTTTTTGCTAGCATCACTACATACATTGTCGTAATACAACGGCAGTATATCGTTAATTATGTCACAAGATACTTTCCTACCTTCGCTCATTTCCTACTCCTCCTTTAACAAGTCCTGAATCTTGCGTTTAGCTCGGTGAAAGGTGACTCTCGCCCAACTTTCCGTTTTCTCAAAAATCTCACTTATTTCTTTAAAAGAAAGCTCTCCAAATACTCTTAATGTAAAAACTTCTTTATAAGGTTCTTCTAAGTGATGCAAAACCTTATGCAAGCGAATATTATCTTCTTTTCTTAATATCATTTCTTCCATACTCTTCTGGCTTACTTCTTCAGGTATTACATTTGTGTCAAACCGTTTTTGCTTGTCGTGATACGTAAAATATGTATTTTTAGCGATTTGACAAAGCCAAACACTAAGTTTGCAATTTCCTTTAAATGTATCTATGTTTTTTAAAGCCTTGAAAAAAGTTTCTTGTGTAATTTCTTCTGCAATCGTTTCGTTACGACTTAGCAATAATACAAACGAATAAACTTCTCGAAAATATAAATGGTAAATACGCTCAAACTCTGTCACTTTCTACCTCCTTTCATAAGTAAGACTAGAAAAGCTGTGTTTCGTTACAAAATTGCAAAGTAAAAAACGGCATGTAAATTAGCCTTCCTTTAATGAGCAATCACGTCATATTCAGCATAAATCGCCAATTTTTTGGCACAAGAAAAGGATTCCTTAATTATTATGGAATCCCTTTTCGGATCAATTAAACACAACATCTGTTAAAAAGATTATTGTACACTAAATAATTAAAGCTACTACTTGGAATAGATTAGCCATCTTTCTAAAACGTGAGGTTTTTATAATCCATAATTCTTGCAGTCTCCAATACTATAATACGATAACCTTAATCAAGAGTAGTAAGTGCAGCAATTGTCATTATGATTAGTACAAATGAAACTGTGAGACAAACGGTATTATAAGTTGTATTTTCTTCATACTTTATCTTCTTTAACAATGACACCAGCGTTAAAATAAAAACAATGCAATAAATAGGTAATAAATAGAAGCTAATACAGCAAAACCTTCAATCATAATATTTACCTTTTTCCGATGCTAAGTTAAATAGCGACATATTGATGATAACTTTTTTTCTCCGGTTGAAATGGTATCTTTATTCTTTACTTTATGGATAGAGAATTATTAGTAGCTAAAATGTTAAACACTTATTAGCATACCACCAAATTTGATATTTTTCGCACAGGAAATTTGTTGACGTTTCGTCAACAATCTATTATGTTATTATTTAACAGAGGAGGTGATTTATGTGCTTGACCCTAAACTTCCATTTCTTTTGTTCTTTATAATTTTCGCGATTTACTTTAAAAAAATTTCAAAAGAAATACCTTTATGAAAAATATTGTTCAATTCACGTTTGCTATTTATGTAGCATGTGTTATCTCAATAACAATTTTTCCAATTCCTTATGATAAAACCACAATTAATTATGAAGCCCAAGAAAATTATTTACATAATAATATGATTCCATTTACATTCTTATCGAACTTTAGTGCTTATCAATCTTTTGGTAATTTACTATTATTATTACCATTAGGATTATATGTTCCTTTATTAAGCAAAAGGATGAAATCAATAAAAAGAGTTTTCTTAGTTGGTATTTTATCATCCTTAGGCATTGAACTTACTCAATTTGTCATCTCTATGTTGGCTGGATACACGTATCGTCAAGCTGATATAGATGATGTAATCCTAAATACTTTAGGTGCAGTAGTTGGTTGTGTTGCTTTTCATTTTCTTGTCAATTGGTGTAAAGGACAATTTGATTTAGAGATTTTTAATGTACTGAAAAAATAGAGAGTAACAAGTGATTTATTATCAGGAGTTTTAAAAAGAAAATTACATGTCTTTTTTCAAAGGTATTTGCTAAAAAAAATATTACTCATTTTGTCCCACCTATTTACTTATCTAAAATTATTCAATCCTTTTTAGAACTGTTCACTAATAATATTATTCGAGATTATAATTATTCTGTAAATATTTATCTACTTCTTTCCAAACTGCTACAACATATGGTGGCTCCATGTTTGATGCAATCCTTACATCTTCAGCAACTAATCTAATTCGTTTAGTAGGGTCATCTCTTTTCCCTTTAGGGAGAATTGCTATCTTACGGAACATTTCGTCTCCGTCAATAGATGGTTCTTTCAGTAACTTTAAAGTATTGATTTCATCTCTTGAAGGAATTTCTATACCTTTCCAATCACATAATTCTAATAAAGGATATCTGTCACCAGTCCATTGTTCAATAATCCCAATAACTTTAAAGATAATATATTCCCCTGAAAGCAACTGATAACTAATGGCATCCCTTGCTTTTAATGTAGTATCTATTATAAATCTCTTTGGTACTTTTTTTGTTTGAGGTTGAGGAGAATTTAATTGTTCTCTAAATTTATTAAGAACAGCTACCCGCTGCTTTCTTATTTTAGTATCTTCTTCCCAATGTTGAAGATCCGCTCCACTATCTATGATTTGAAGTGCGATAGCTTTAACATCTGCTTGAAGTCTACCTAATTTCCACTGTATTAAAGCAAACGATAGCCAAAATGCCGTAATTTCTTCATCATCTAACTCTTTAAGGAATTCTTCAATGACAATTTTACTAGCTATTACATCTGAATAATTATCGCCTAATAAGTCTCTGTATCTAAATTTTATATCATCTGCTAAATCATTTGATAAAATTGCGGTTCCCCAAACCCCCATACTTACACTCCTTATTTCAAAAGAAAACTTTTATGTCTTTTACAAAAATATCATGTCAAATTCCTTCTCAATTTTCCTTCTTGTGCAATCCTGTTTTGTTAGTACCGAAATTAAAATGAGCATGAATCCTTACTGGACCGCCTACATTAATTTAATGTGCACTTCCTAACAATTAACTCAACTTCTATTCTCTGAGGAACTAGCTTATTACATCTTGTTCGCTAGGCTTTTATTTTTCTTATTTTAATATCCGAACAATGGATAAGTATTGTTGTTTGTGAGAATAAAAGAATTTCATGTTGTAATTTCCTTTTACTCAACGGTAGAATTTCATCGTAGCCCCATTCATCAAGTCCTCTTGTCCCACCGAAGGCAATTTTATTAGGAACATTACTATAAACATTTCTTTTAATATCATAATCCATTAAGAACTTACGAACATTTTTCCATTGTATTTCAAAGATCCCGCAATCCTCATCAGCATGCTCTATGACCATTTTGATTGTAGTCGGGTCTTTTGTATTTCCGTTCTCCTGGTTCAAAACAGTAAGAGAAACAACCTTTCCATCATGGAATGAGCGACATTTTAAAAAGGTCGATGTCTCTTTATTAAAACTGGGTAATAGTTTTTTCAGCTCATTTACATAGCCCGTTACATCCCAACGGTCATCATCTACAAAATACTTCATTCAATTTCTCCTCTACACATCCATTCCTTACTGAATATTATCACAAAAATTGCCTGATTGTGGAAAAAACCAAACAAACCTCTTCTCTTTTATGCAGTTCTTTTATTATAGGAGCACTTTGCTAAAGTAAAGGCATTGTCTTTTTCTCTTTATTTTTAACTTTTCTGAAAATAATCTTGCGCTTTTTGTTTGAATTTATTATTATGTATCTAAATGATATATATCTTTTAGATAGGTGTGAGAACATAATTGAAAAGTTATAACGCTACGACATATGCAATATTAGGAATATTAACTACCGATTGTAAATCTGGTTATGCGATAAAACAGTTCATTGATCAGAGCTTGAATCACTTTTGGAAAATTAGTTATGGTCAAATTTATCCAGCTCTAAAATTAATTGCCCAAGAGGAATTAGCTGAAGTTCGTACTTCTTCTGGCACTGGAAAACCAGATAGTAATGAATACTATTTAACATCGAAGGGATTAGAGGTTTTAAAGAATTGGTTGGTAAAGCCGATTGAACACTTACCAACTGAGCGAAATGAAGTTTTGCTTAAATTATTTTTTGGCCGCTATCAAGATCGGGAAAATAAGGTGTTGCTGCTACAGAATTATAAGCAAGAACTTGAAGAACGTTATCAAACCTATTTATCTATAGAACAGGCTATTATCAATCACACAGATAACGACGAGGATTCCATTTATTGGCTGTGTACATTGGATTATGGAAAAAGAACTACGAAAGCAGCGATAGACTGGTGTGAGTATACTCTTAATAAATTTTTATAGGAGGAGAATTAGTGATGACCAACCACATTTATACCGGGCGTTATACGATTGACAATACTGAGGATATTGTCGTTTTCATCATTGGAATGAGAATTAACAAGCGACTCGCAATGCATAAGTGGTTACCAGTTTTTTCAGCCATGCCTGGAATGATTAAGGAGCTTTATACTAATAAAGAGGAGCTAGGATTTTTATCGATGGAAAGTTATTTCGGCATGAAAACAACTGCGATGATTCAATATTGGCGTTCAGTCGAAGACCTGCTTGCTTATGCTCATAATGAAAAGCATTTGACTGCTTGGAAGTCTTTCAACCAAAAAGTAGGTAACAATGATGCAGTAGGAATTTATCATGAAACGTATCAAATAAGTAAAGGGAATTATGAAGCTATTTATGCAAATATGCCTCACTATGGCTTAGGAAAAGCATTGAATCATATTCCCATTACGCCAGATCGGAATTCCGCACATAAACGGCTTAATATACAATAAATTAGCTTATAATTTCTTAAATCAATAAGGTGCCCTATGACTCTGCCGCTTAACATTCAACATACAAACAAAAGAGGAGGACATGTTTATGTCCTCCTTAAACGACTTATCTAGTAAATGCTGCTGGTACTCCGCCGTCGACTGTAATCATACAGCCTGTTGTTTTCTCTGCTTTTGAGGAAGCGAAGTAACTGATTGCTTCTGCTATGTCTTTTGGATAGATGTTGACAAGCAATGTTGTGCGTTTGCGGTAATGCTCGTCTAATTGGTCTGGTTCTATGCCGTATGCTGCTGCTCTCTCTTCGCGCCATCTTGATCCCCAAATGGCTGACCCTTGCAGCACTGCATCTGGCAGGACAGAGTTAACGCGGATTCCGAATTCTCCGCCTTCTGCTGCAATACAGCGGGCAAGATGTGTTTCCATCGCTTTAACTGCACTGTATGCTGCCGCATTTTTGCCTGCATAAACAGAGTTTTTCGAGCCGATGAACACCATGCTTCCGCCAAGTGCCTGTTCCTTCATCTGCTTGAATGCTTCTCTTGCGACAAGGAAATAGCCTGTTCCAAGCACATTCATGTTTAAATTCCACTCTTGTAAGGTTGTTTCGTCAAACGGACTTGATGTCGCTAACCCTGCATTGTTGACAATGATGTCGACACCGCCAAAGGCAAGAGCTGTTTTTTTGTATGCTTCTTGAACGGCTTGTTCATTTGTAACGTCCATCTTAACTGCAAGCGCACGCTCTTCCCCATACAGTTCATTTATTTCGGCAGCAATTTTTTCAGCGCCTTCTAAATTTAAGTCTGCTAACACAACATGTGCACCTTCTGATGCTAACAGTCTGCATGTTTCGCTGCCAATTCCGCCTGCTCCACCCGTTACAAAGGCTACTTTTCTTGAAAACTCTGCTTCTTTCGGAGCAAGTGACAATTTGTACAGCTCTAATGGCCAATATTCCACATTAAAAGATTCATTTTCATTTAAAGAAACAAATTCTCCTAATGCTGTTGCGCCTTTCATTACCGCAATCGCACGGTGGTAAAGGGCTCCGCTCACTTTGGACATGGCCACATTTTTGCCTGTATTAATCATGCCGATTCCGGGAATTAAGATAACACGCGGTGCTGTTTCGAATATTTGGTCACCTTCGTTTTTATTTCGGTCAAAATAAGCAATATAGGCTTGCTTAAATGCAGCTATCCTTTTTTTTACTTCTTCTTTTAACAGCGCAATATCCTTTGTTGCTGGGTCCCATTCTACATACAGCGGAACCATCTTCGTATGCACTAAGTGATCAGGACATGCTGCTCCCACTTGTGATAAGCTTTTTGCATCGTGACTGTTCACAAACTCAAGGACATCTTCCGCTCTGTCGTAAGTCAAAAGCATCTTTTTCTCTTCACTGACAGCACCGCGAATAACTGGCATAATTGCTGATAGAACATCTTCTGCATCAGCATTGCTTAATGCCGCATATTTAGTGCCCCCGAATACTTGATTCGTTTCTATCCTCCTATTAATATAGGACTCTGCTTCATTAATAATCGCAATTGTTTTTTCATAGCTTTCCCTTGCCGTATCTCCCCAAACAACGAGACCATGCTTCTCCATCAACACTAATTCTGCATTAGGATTATTTTTTACGCCTTCTGCGATCATTTTAGATAATGTAAAGCCAGGGCGAATGTACGGTACCCACACAAAACGGTTGCCATAAATCTCTTCTGCGATTTGCTTGCCATTATCAGCGCAGCACAGGCTTATAATCGCATCAGGATGTGTATGATCGACATGTTTAAATGGCAGGAATGCATGTAATAATGTTTCAATTGATGCACGAGGGTGCTTGCTGTCAATCATGCAATGAGACAAATATTCCACCATTTCCTCATCAGGCATTTCCTCTTTTTCAATGAGTGGACGAATGTCATCCATATTCAAGCCCGTGAAGTTATGCGCTTTCATTGTTGCAAGATCTGAACCGCTCCCCTTCACCCACATCACTTCAACATCACGTCCTCTAAAATCCTTGACTGTCGTCTTCATAGAAGTGTTTCCGCCGCCCCAGTTACAGACAGCACGATCTGTGCCGATTAAATTAGAACGGTATACTAACTCATCCAAGCCGTTTGCTATTTTTGCTGCCTGTTCTTCCTGCCATAAACTTTTCACCATTTTTGTTTTCCTCCGTTTATCTTCAATTGTGTTTGTTTTATCTGGTTTTATTATAACTTATGTTTGTTTATTTTGTATATATTTTTGTTTTATTTTTATTTATTTGTCTTTTACAAGGATATATGTGGCTTTGATTGGTCCGTGGACACCGACAATAAGATTAAGCTCTATATCGGCACTATTGCTTGGTCCTGTTATGAAATCAATGCAGCTTGCAAGCTCACTTCCCTCTGAAACAAGCTTAGAAATAGCGGTTGCTGCCTGTGTCATTCGTGGCACTATCGTGCTTTGTGGTACAATCGCAATAAATGTTTTCGGAAGCAAGCTAACAGATCTGCCTTTGTTGCGATTACTAAAAAGCAGCACAGTACCAGATTCAGCCAAGGTCATATCACTGATTGTAATACCGACATCAGCCTGTTCTGCTGCTTTTATATTTTCTGCCGTTTTTGTATGATCCCAAATATAGCTGCTGACTCCAGCCGCTTCCCATTTATTGCGCACTTCCGCATTAAAGCCATACTCTAAAAAGCGGGAGTCATCATATGTAATGACTGTTTTCAACTGCTCACTTTTCAGGATTTTGGCAATTGTTTCTGCTACCTCGTTTGCTTGTACTTCTAAAAATTGCGTATGAATAACCTCACATTGTTTTTTCAAAACAGCAGCCAACTCATGTTGATTTGCGTCCTTTAAAACATTCCACTGAGGTTTATGCTTCCAAACAGGTTTTGTGGCTGCAGTCTTTCTCGTCCGCTGCAGCTTATGGGCGACATGGTCCAAAAAGGAATCGCTGTTCATGATATTACCGGCCATTTCACTGCTCCTCCTGCTGTTTTTGTTTATACCAATCTCTGAATCTTTGTTTGCTTGGTGCTGGCAAATCACGTGTATCTGTCCAAAGTTTAACAGGTCCTGGACCACTTTTAATACTGTTATCCTTTGTAATTGGCTTTAAGACTGTTGGTGCTGACTTTGTGCCTGCCTTATAAACAGTTGGATGCTTAACGGCAAATTCATACCCTTTCATTGCCAGCTTTTCAGCCATTGGTGCTTTCTTCTCATCCTCGACGATTTTCCGGCGATGCTTGATCAGCAATTCATGGAGCGGGATTTTGACAGGGCAGGCATCTGTACATGCAGCACAAAGGGAAGAGGCATACGGCAGCTCTTTATAGTCATCATATCCGCCTAGCAATGGTGTCAGCACTGCACCTATCGGACCTGGATAAATCGAACCATAGGAATGTCCGCCAATATGACGGTAAACCGGACAAACATTAATGCATGCGGCACATCTTATACAATGAAGGGCACTTTGAAACTCTGTTCCGAGAATATTGGATCTTCCATTATCGACAATTACCAAATGAAATTCCTCTGGACCATCCACATCCAACGCCTCTTTTGGACCAGTTAACCCAGTGATATAGCTTGTGAGCTTTTGCCCGACAGAACTGCGGCACAGCAGACTGACAAGGACATCGAGTTCCTCCCACGTAGGCACGATTCGTTCCATCCCCATAACCGTAATTTGTGTTTTTGGAAGTGCCGTTACTAAGCCTGCATTTCCTTCGTTTGTGACAAGACAAACTGTTCCCGCATCTGCTACCGCAAAATTGCAGCCTGTTATGCCTATATCAGCGGAAAGGAATTCCTGTCTGAGCTGTTCTCTTGCAAACAGAGCTAATTCTTCTGGCACCTCTGTTTTTTGATAGCCTTTCTTTTCTTTAAAAGTGTCGCGGATTTGTTCTTTGTTTTTATGAAGGGCAGGCACAACAATATGGGATGGTGGATCATGATCATCAAGCTGAAGAATATATTCGCCTAAGTCTGTTTCAATCACTTCACACCCTGCTGATTCAAGTGTTTCATTTAAGTTAATTTCCTCTGTCACCATGGACTTTGACTTGACGATTTTTTTGGCATGTTTTTTTTCGACAACATTTTTGATGTACTCTGTGGCTTCCTCTTTCGTTTTTGCGAAAAACACATGGCCTCCTCGTTTCGCCGTGTTTTCACTGAGCTGTTGTAAATAATAATCAAGATTATCAAGTGTATGTGTGCGAATTTCCTCACCAAGCTTTCGCCACTCTTCCCAATCACCTAACTCCTCAACAGCAGCCAGTCGCTTTCCTTGCATCCGCTCTTGTGCGGATGTAACCGCAGATCTCATAAAGTTATCTTCTAATCCATCGTGAACTCTTTCAAAAAAAGGCTGATCACCTATTTTCATCGGCATGCTTTTTCACCTCACTATTTAATACTTCTGCAATATGCATCACTTTAATTGGTTTGTTTTGTCTATCAATATAGCCGCCAATATTCATCAAGCAGCCGCAATCGGCCCCGATGAGAACATCTGCATTCGCAGCTTCAATGGAGTCGACTTTTTCTTGAACCATCTGCTCGGAAATCGGCCCCATCTTAACAGAGAACGTTCCTCCGAACCCACAGCAATTTTCACTGTTTGGCAAGCTGTTAACCTGTAATCCATCCACATGTGAAAGCAGCTTTAAAGGTGCGTCCTTCACTCCAAGCAGCCTTGTCATATGGCAGGAGCGATGATAGGTTGCACACGCCGGCAAGCTTGCCTGCACATCCTCGACCTTTAACACGTCAACAATAAACTGGGTCAGTTCATACGATTTAGCTGCAAGCTTTTCGGCCTTTTCCTGCCACTCCCTATCTTCCTTAAAAAGCTGGGGATACTCATGGAGCATCGCAACACAGGAGCCAGAAGGCGCGACCACATAATCTGATTGCTCAAATGTCTTAATCATATGCTTGGCTACCTCTTTTGTTTCTTTATGATAACCGCTGTTATAGGAAACTTGGCCACAGCATGTTTGCTGCTCTGGAAAATCAACCTCACAGCCTAATCTTTCCAATAGCTCTACAGAACTTTTGCCAACATTGGCATAAAACATATCTGCTAAACAAGTTATAAATAATGAGACTTTCATAATTACCTCCTAAAAAAACCTCTTCTTGTAAGCCTTTTCTTTATTCTTTTTCTATTATACTACCAATATTTTGTTTTTTCATCTGTTTTTATTTGTTTTTCTGTATATTTATTTGTATTTATTTTTGGATAACTTTATTTTTGTTTGTTTTCAATGATTTCCTGCGTCCTCTATTTCCCGCAGGAGTCGAGTGGCCTCCGCTCCATTCCACTAAAATTTCTAATTATTGTATTTTAAAAAACAAAAACAAAAAACCGAACCATACAATCTAATCGAAATCAGAATGTATGGTTCGGTTTTTATACTGATTCATTTACTTATGTGCCAGCCTCATTTAGAGATAAAAAAACCTGCAAACAGTTTGTTTGCAGGTTAAACATTTCTTATAGTGTTTTTTCCCAGTCTGCGACTTCGCTGCGCACGATAGGTGCTACTTCCTTACCGAGCAATTCAATTGCTTTCATCACATCTTCATGTGGCATACTGCCGACAGGTACATGCAGCATAAATCTTGTAACACCAACATGCTTGCGAAGGTGAATGATTTTGTCTGCAACAGTACGAGCATCTCCAACATAAAGTGCACCTTCAAAGCTTCTTGCTGCATCAAAGCTAGCTCTGCTATAGTGGCCCCAGCCTCTTTCTTTGCCGAGAACATTCATAGCTTGTTGTGTGGAAGGGAAGAACTTGTCTGCCGCAGTCTCAGTTGTTTCAGCTACAAACCCATGTGAATGGGATGCTACAGCAAGCTTGGCAGGGTCGTGACCAGCTTGAGCTGCTGCTCTTTTATATAGCTGTACAAGTGGGGCAAATTGGACAGGATTTCCGCCAATAATCGCTAAACAAAGCGGAAGTCCAAGAATTCCTGCTCGCACAGCTGATTCAGCGTTACCGCCGCTTCCTATCCAGATTGGAAGTGGATCTTGAACAGGGCGAGGATAAATCCCTCTGTTATTAATAGAAGGACGATGCTTTCCGCTCCATGTCACCATTTCGGAAGCCTGCAGCTTTAACAGCAAATCAAGCTTTTCGTCAAAAAGCTCATCATAATCTTGCAAATCATTGCCAAACAACGGGAAGGACTCAATAAATGAACCTCTGCCAGCCATTATTTCCGCTCTTCCGTTTGAAATACCATCAAGTGTGGCGAAATCCTGGTATACTCTGACAGGGTCTGCTGAAGACAACACGGTTACAGCGCTTGTCAGTCTGATTCTATGTGTCTGTGAAGCTGCTGCTGCAAGGATAACAGCTGGTGATGATGCAGCATAATCTTTTCTGTGATGCTCACCAACACCGAAAATGTCAAGACCTACCTTATCTGCTAACACAATCTCTTCAACAACTTCTCTTATTCTCTGAGAATGTGGAGCCGTTTTGCCTGTATTAACATCAGGTGTAGTTTCCACAAATGTACTAATTCCTATTTCCATGATAAAGCCTCCAAATTTCACTTTTAATCGCAAATTATTTTCTATCCTTTATAAACAGTATTATATCACGAATTCAACTATTTTGACTTAAAGATATTTTTATTACGGAAAAAAAATCGAACTTCCACTTGTTAGTGAGGTGATTTCATAAGAAGGTGGCATTTTGCGAACGATAATTAATGTACTACCAAGTCTTTATCTAAATAGCTCTATTTAATATGTTCCCCAATTGATAAGATAAATGTAAAAAACATAAATGAGGAATGATTAATTCGTGAAAAGCATCGATCACCTTTTTTTCGACTATGCCAATGAACGGCATTTAACAACCGCTGAGAAAGAAATCCTGTTGTTTCTTATCAGAAAAAAACTGGAGAACAAAACATTAAGTATCCGGCTTGCGGCAAATGAACTGTTTGTATCCACTACAACCATCATCCGCCTTTGCAAAAAGCTCGGATTCAGCGGCTATAGTGAATTTATTTATCATTTAAACTTAAAGGCATCGAAGCTTGTTGAGGGTGATGCTGAATACATAGAAGACATCCATCAGCCTTTGAGCGAGGCTGTCGAAACATTTAAACACCATTTTGAACAAACGTTTGATTCATTAAATGAACAAAGCATCGAGCGTTTTTTACAGGAAATAAAAGAGAATAATATGATTTATTTTTATGGCGCCGGTTTTTCGACGTTATTTGCAAACTACCTATCGAAGAAATTCGAGCTATTCGGCTATTATGTATCAAACTCTTCAACCAGTGACAGCAGAGCAATATTCTTAAATAATATTGAAAAATACAGGCTGCTTATCGTCTTTTCCCGCTCTGGAAATACGCAGAAGGTTTTGGAAAAGGTACAACTAGCAAATGACAGAGGCTTGACGACCATTCTGTTTACCGGAAACAGTAAAAGTGCGACAGCAGAGGTTGCAGACATGGTGTTCACTGTGCTTGATCCTACGATAGAATCGCAGCATGAATTTGAAGTAACGTCTTATGAATCGAATATGTTTATGCTTATCGATTTACTTTTAACTTTGGCCGTCAAAAAAGGAATCATAACAGAATACTAAATAATTTTGATGTAACATGTTACATGTTTGAAAGACAAAGTACAGATGGCGTGAATCCCCTTTCAATGGAGAGAATTCGCCATTATACTTTAACTATAAATTGTTAACGCTTTCGCACAAAAAGGAGGATCATATATGAAAAAAGTGGTTAATGGTCTCCAAGCCTTTGGAAAATCATTGTTCGCACCAATATTACTATTGCCGATCATCGGACTTTTTATCGCATTTGGCAATGTTTTCGGAAACGGAAATTTAGCTCAATACGTACCGTTTCTCGAAATACCCATCATTCAAAATACAGGAAAGTTCATTTCTGCATCTGCTGTTTCCATCCTGCAGAACCTGGCGTTAATTTTTGCTGTTGGAATTCCAATCGGCCTCGCCAAAAAGGATAAGGGCTATGCAGCTTTAACAGGGCTTGTCACCTTCGTTATCTTTATCAATGCGATGCATCAGGTGCTGGAGCTTACGGGCCGGATTGTTCCTGCTGAGGCAATGCAGCTTTCAGGACAAGCAATGGTCCTTAATGTGCAAGTCCTTGAAATGGGTGTTTTCTCTGGGATCATGCTTGGTGCCCTTGTTGGTATTTTGCATAACAAATTTTGTGATATCGAATTTAAAGGCGTTTTCGCCATCTACTCTGGTCATCGTTTTGTTGCCATTCTTGCAATCCCAAGCGCGATGATTTTAGGAGCGTTAGCGGCAGAATTTTGGCCAATTGCTCAAAATGGAATCACTGCCTTGGCAACAGGCATCAAAAATCTTGGTGTATTTGGCCTGCTAGTCTATGGCTTTTTAGAAAGAATTCTGATTCCGACAGGACTTCATCATCTTGTTTACACACCGTTTCTTTATACTGAGCTTGGCGGTGTTGCCCATATCGGCTCTGAAATCATTTACGGTGCAAGGAACATTTACTTTGCGGAAATGGCTGATCCTGCAATCAAAGTATTAAGTGATACAGTTAACTGGGATGCCCGAGGTTTGAGTAAAATGTTCGGCTTAATGGGCGCTGCCCTTGCGATGTATGTGACAGCAGACAAAAAGAAAAAGAAAATGGCAAAGGCTATTCTTTTCCCTGCCGCCTTCACTTCCTTTTTATTAGGTGTTACAGAACCTCTAGAATTTGCCTTTTTATTCACAGCACCATTACTGTTTGTTGTTCATGCGATTCTGACAGGTACTGGAATGATGCTGCTGAGCATATTCGGTGTCCATGCAATCGGCGCTAACGGCTTTATTGACTTCCTGCTGTACAATCTCCCACTTGGGACAACGAAGTCAAACTGGCCAATGTTCATTGTCGTCGGTTTACTGATGGCAGCATTGTATTTCATTATCTTCCGCTTCTTGATCTTGAAACTGAACTTAAAAACACCTGGTCGAGAAAGTGACGAAGCTGCACCACAAACCTTACAAGAAAACGCTGCACCGCAGCAAGCCATTCCGAATGCCCCTCCTGCTGAATTAGGTGCCACTATAATTGGAGCACTTGGAGGCAGTGACAATATTGAAAATGTAGACAATTGCTACACACGATTACGATTAATTTTGAAGGATCCAAATGCAGTGAATGAACAGGTATTAAAGGAAACAGGCTCAAAAGGCATTATTAAATCAGGAAACAATGTGCAAGTTGTTTATGGATTAAATGTGAAAAGTGTACGCGACCAAGTAGACCAACAATTAGGAGGAATATAACATGAAAAAATATATTTTAGCAGTTGCAGGCGGAGGCAGCACTTATACACCAGGGATTATTAGAAGCTTAATGGATAGACTGGAAGATTTGCCGCTCTCTGAAATTCGTTTCTATGATATTGATGGTGCAAGACAAGCAAAGGTTGTTGTTGCAGCAAAAGCCGTTATCGCTGAGTATACGGATTCTATTGTTGTAACAGACACGACAGATCCACAAACGGCATTTGAAGATGCAGACTTTGTCTTTGCCCAAATGAGGGTAGGAAAATATGCATTGCGCGAGCTTGATGAGAAAATCCCCCTTTCTCACAATGTTGTCGGCCAAGAAACATGCGGTCCTGGCGGATTGGCATATGGTCTTAGAACGATCGCTCCGATGATTGAACTGATTGATTATGTGGAGCAATACGCTAAGGAAACAGCTTGGATTGTCAACTATTCTAATCCAGCGTCAATTGTCGCAGAAGGTGTGCGTAAGCTCCGTCCAAAAGCAAGGGTGCTCAATATTTGTGACATGCCTGTTGCAACAATGCGTAATATAGCCGCAATTCTGGGTGTTGAAAGAGACGAACTTGTCGTTAACTATTTTGGTCTTAACCATTTTGGCTGGTTCACACGGATTGAGGTCGATGGGATTGACCGACTTGCTAATGTAAGAGAGCATGTTTATCAACACGGTTTGCTGACAGAGGATGTTTCCAAAATTGACTATCGCCATGCCGATTCTTCTTGGATCAAAACATTTAAGAACATTAAGCTGATTATGGATCATTTCCCTGAATACTTGCCAAATCCATATCTACAATATTATCTGTTCCCAGATCATATTGTAGAAACTTCCAACAAAGACTATACACGCGCAAATGAAGTAATGGATGGCAGAGAAAAAACTCTGTTTGAAACGGTTGAAAAGTTTGAAGAGACTGGTATATTAGAAGATTCCTTCGCTGTTGGTGTTCACGGAACCTTCATTGTCGATGTTACAGTATCGATTGCTCAAAATCTCGGCAAACGCTATGTAGTGATGACAGAAAATAATGGGACGATTCCAAACCTGCCTGCAGACGCAATGATTGAAGTACCTGCATTCATAACAGCAGACGGACCTAAACCAGAATTTGTCGGCGACATTCCTTACTTCTACAAAGCTATGATTGAACAGCAGCTTGCTTCTGAAAAGATTCTTGTCGAGGCGATCATTGAAGGTTCTTATGAAAAAGCGCTCCAAGCCTTTACACTGAACAAAACACTACCATCTGCCAAAGTAGCTAAAGCTGTCTTAGATGATTTAATTGCAGCAAATAAAGATTTTTGGCCAACATTGAAAAAAGAATATAAAGAAGGTTCACTTGTTTAACCTCAAATAGAAAAACTCCGCTATTATTTTAGCGGAGTTTTTTTACTGAACGTCATGGGGTGGATTCTTTCCAATCAATATTCAACAGTCTTTCTGTTCTCGTATCAAACGTAAGATTAACCATAACGCCCACTTCTTTGTCCTTTTCCTTCACTATAAGCTTGAACTTTTCAGTGGAAGTGTTTTTTTCCTCGTCCTTGCCGATATGCTTATAGTCAACAATCTCACTGTTTGGATATTTTTCCTTCGTTTTCGTCACTGCTATTTGCCCCCATTTAACATAGGATGGCAGTCCTTTATCACCACTTGGCGCAGCTGACGTGTTCATTGCAAACAAAAAGCTGAGTAAAGTGATGCTTACTATACTTAGTACTGACTTTCGCATCTTAACTCTCCTTTCTACTGCTGTTTCCTTCTATTCTTCGCAATCTATGTTTTTTTATGTAAATCATTTCAAATAAATAAGTTAACTAAAAATAAAATGTGGTTGACATATATTCCAACTCCTTATATAGTAAATTTTAGTTATAATACATATTTATAAAGGATGGATAAGTTGACATGAAAAAATGGAGAGCAATTGATATTACGATGGTAGCCTTATTTGTAGCGTTAATGACAATCGGCGCTAATGTAACAAACTTCTTAATAATTGCAGGTGTACCAATAACTCTGCAAACCTTTTTCGCCATTATGGCTGGTCTGTTGTTAGGCAAAAGGCTCGGCATGATTGCGATGATTTCCTATATGTTAATCGGACTTGCTGGCTTCCCTATTTTCTCCGGACTAAGCGGTGGTTTAAGAATCCTGATAAGCCCAACATTCGGTTTTATTCTCAGCTATATTTTACTTGCTTATACAGTAGGAGCTATTCGTGAACGAAACAGCTCCTTGCCTGCATTTATTTTTAGCAGTTATGTTGGATTGGCGATTAATTATGTAATCGGTACTAACTGGATGTATTTTTCCTATAAGCTATGGGCACAAGCGCCTGAAAGCTTCTCCTATCCAATTGTTTGGGGCTGGATGATGCTTCCATTAGTGAAGGATCTTATTTTCACAGCCTTTGCTGGTGTGCTTGCAAACAGATTAAATAACTCTTATTTCAAAAAAAGCAGCTTAAGAATATAAAGCACAACAAAAGCCATGCATAAATGCACGGCCTTTGTCGTTATTCGACATGTTATCTTTAAAAACGACTTTTTATCAAAAAACTTGTCATTTCTTGCGGTTTCCCAAGAAATAATCATTCCCCATGTTTATCTTACGTTAAATTCAAAGGGGATATCGTAACTGTCGAGGTCTTTAAATAATAGATGAACAGTTACTTCCCATTTACCTGGGCTATTGAGCTGGAGATTCTCAGCGGTATATTTTCCTTCCCCTGCTTTTTCAAGGGTAAAGGAGGTTTGCTGTTCTCCCTGCTTTAATTCAATCGTGATTTGTTCAGGATCCTTTAAAGGATCTCTGTCATTATCAAATAAATTAACTTCATACTGGTTTTGGATACCGGTTTTCTTCGGTGAAACAGCAAGACTCAAATTCTCATTATAAGCAATCTCTGCTTCACTGTAAAAGGGCTTATCAATCGGCAAGGTCGGTGTTTGCAGCTGTGTAAAGACGCTTGTAACAATAAGCAGAAGCACGCCAAGTACCATTTCTATCTTAATCGTCTTTTTATAGAATTTTTGCCTTGATAGCATTGTTCTGCTTACAAGATGATAGGCGCCAAACCCAACCATTAACGCAAAAATACCGACTTTCACAAGTAAGGTAATTCCATAAGCGGTGCTAACTAACGAATGGAAATCCGGGATAAGCAAGGAACCATTAACAGCACCAGAAATCGCAAGGACTGCAACTGTAAACAGTGCCCACATAGAATAAGCCTGCAGTGTGTTCCAGTAAATATCATGCTGCTCTCCCTCTTTTGCAAAAACCCCTTCCTTTAGAAGGAAGATGATCACAATAATGCCTCCAAGCCAAATGGAAGCTGCCGTCAAATGGAAAAAGTTCATGATGATTGCTATATTTTCATATGGTGAACTTGACGGATGACCAATGAAGGCTTTACAAAGGAGAATGCCAACAAAGCTGATGAGCGGCAATATCCACATTCTTTTCTTTAAAAGTGCTCCTTTTTTGAAAACAAGTACTTGCGTCAGCACTAAAACAAGGAATAATACCATTTGAATGGACCAAATTGTCCCTTCTTTTGTGCTTTTCAGCGTTTCAAGAAGCAAGGAAGGTTTCAATGCCTGGAAAAAGGACACGCCTGCATTAACTTGTGTTTGGATAACGATAAAGGATAGTAATCCTAATCCTATTAAGCTTAAAGCAACAACAGCATACCTTTTCGTTCTTCCTGTAATCTTAGACTCGAGTCGATTTGGTCTAAACCAAACGAGATAAAATAAAACAAGTCCCATATACAGAGAAAAACCACTGTATAATAGTACTTTATTTAGTGAAACACTCACCATACTGCTTTTGTCTGCCGTATATTGCTTTTGCGGAAGCACAACACCCTCTGGCAGCTCTCCAATACTAAATGGAACAAGTCCTGTTATCGAATGCCCGTCAGCGGAGACAACACGCCATTCCATTGTATAAACATCATTTTTCAAGTCATCTTTCAAATCAACGGAGATTGTTTTATCCTCCACTGTCACATTGCCTTTATCCACCTTTTCACCAGCGGAATTCGTTACATTTAAAACGGCAAACCCTGATTGAATCTTCTCGTTATACTCAATCGTCGCTTTTGTTGGTGAATCATCCAAGCTTTCATTTTCACTCGGAGTCGAATTGACGATATATGCATGTGCAGAAGCATTCGAAATATTTATGGTGAATAACAGCATTATTACTAGAAACACACCAGATAAAAACTTTAACCTCATATTAGTCCATACACTCCCTTAGTACGAATACTCCGTTGTGCTAATTTGCACTTATTTTCTATTATATAGTTTGCTATACGCTGCGACAAACAAAAAGACCGTTTTTATTGCTAGGCCAAGATTCGTCCCAGTTTTGTCAAATGCTGCTCTATTCTCGTGCATTTTGCGGTTTCCGAGGAAATAACGATAGTCATGTTTAAAGAAATCAAAACTGGCAATAATGGTGATAATCTACTTAAGGAGGTAAGTTAATGGAAGTAACAATGAGTGCAGATCAAGTTATCGCTGCAATCCAAGGTTTGCGTTCTAAGGGAGAACAATTAAACAAAAAGAAAATTAAAACAAACCACCCTGATTTAATGAGGCATGCTCTTCATTATTTTCCCGACTGGAATGCTGCAGTTGAAAAAGCGAACTAATGTGCCAGTTTTTGTTTTTGTTTAATGTTCTTAAAACAGAAATCTCAAAGCTTCCAAGAATTAACTTACATAGTCTGATTAGTCTGTCGTAATTTGACAGACTTCTTTTTAGTTTTATGTCCATTCATGCCTCCTTTGCATGTAATTTTAATAAATGGGAATGATGTAATTTATATCCTTTTAAAATGAGCGTTGGTTATTTACAATAGGAAGAAGGTTTAAGGATGAAAGATTTTTTTGCGTTGCTAAAGAATGGAAATAAATCGGCACTTTACGCAACGGTTGTTAACACGCTGATTGCCGCAATAAAAGGGACCGCTTTTGGGATAACGGGGAATGTCGCGATGTTTGCTGAAACAATGCATTCACTTGGTGATGCAGCAAATCAATTTTTTGTCTTTATCGGTTCTGCTTTAAGCAAAAAAGCACCTACAAAACGATTTCCTGGCGGCTTTGGCAGACTTGTTAATCTAGTTTTGTTATTTGCTGTGCTTATTGTTGGTATTATGTCCTATGAGACAATCCGTGAAGGCATTGACCACTTATTTCATCCGACTGAATCAACTGGGTTTTATTTAAACATTGCAGTACTTGCCCTTGCTGTCATACTAGAATTCTTTGTACTAATGAAAGCGATGAAGGAAATCGTGAAAGATCAGGGTGTCCCGTCTCGAGGTTTAAGCCTTTTTAAAGACAGCTTCCTATATTTAAAAAAAGCAAATCCCGCCACAAAGTTAGTCTTTCTGGAGGACATTGTTGCAACTGGCGGTGGTCTGCTCGCAATGCTCGCTGTCATCATTGCACAGTATACTCCCTTCCATCAAGCCGAGGGTCTTGCTTCGATAATCATTGGTATATTTATGTTTTTTGTTGTTGGCAGAGTATTTTTGGATAACGCTGCTGGTGCTATCGGTGAAAGTGATGCGGAAATGGAAGGAAGAATCGGCATTATTGCGATGGCAGACCCAGATGTGCGTGATATTCAGGACATTTCTGTCTACAAAGAAGGCGAGAACTTCCATGTTGAATTGAGTATTGAATTAGACAGTAAGCTAACTGTCGCACAAGCCGATCTTATTAGACATCGCATTGAGGATCAAATTTTGGAGGAAAAAGGTGTTTCCGACGTCATTATTGAATATGACAAGGACGATGGCATTTTAAAGTGGAAAGAGCCAAGTAATGAGATAAAAACACCGTAAAAAAGAGGAAAGGCAGCCCCTTTCCTCTTTTGCACATTATTCTTTAACCGCTTCTTCAAAAGGTGCGTAAAAAATTCCTTTCGGCGCTAATATATCTGTTTCCGTTTCTTCTTCCTTACCGTTAACAGTATAGGTTCCTGCTGGGAAGTAATCGTAAAAGCCTGATTGAATATGGAGCTCTACATAGTATTCATCTAGCTCTTTCAATAATTGAATGTATGCTTCTTTATCAAGCACTTCGCCAAATTCATCTAGCTCAAAGTTTTCCTTAATGGCGCAAGTAAGCTCTTCATGTGAATCAACTGTCACAAATAAATCAACATCACAGCATTCCATACAAAGCAATACTTCTTCTCCTCTGATTTCTTCAAAAGACTCTTTTACTATATCTGTTAATAATTGATTGATTTTATCAGCATTTTTTAAGATCATTGTCGTTTTCAAAAAAAAACCTCCATGTATAGCACATGTAAGAAAGATAAATCATATTTGGGCATATAGTCAAGCGATAACCTGAGAAAAAGAAAAGCTACATCACAATTTCCTTGAGAAGCTTAAAGGATTCAAGTCTTTCTTGATGGCTATATAAAGCTGTGTTAACAATAACTTCATCCGCTTGTGTCTCCTTCAAAAATTCTTCAAGCTTTGCGGCAACTATGTCCTGTGTACCAATAATAGAAGATTTAAGCTGTTGCTGAACTACAGATCGCTCATACGGACTCCAAATTTCATCCATGTTTTCAACAGGCGGCATCATTTGTGTTGGTCTGCCTCTTATTAAGCTTAAAAATTGCTGTTGTGAGGATGTAGCCAAATATTTAGCTTTTTCCTCTGTCTCAGAAATGATAACGTTGGCCCCAACCATAACATAAGGCTTTTCAAGCACTGTGGATGGTTTGAAATTCTGATGGTAAATTTGTAATGCTGGGATAGTGTAATCTGATGAAAAGTGACTTGCAAAGGCAAATGGCAAACCAAGCTCTGCTGCCAGCTTTGCACTGAATCCACTTGAGCCTAACAGCCATATTGGAATGTTTAAGCCTTCTCCAGGAATAGCACGGACAGGCAAGCCTGTTTGCTCATAAGGCCTTAAAAATTGGCGTAAGTCCTCAAGCATTTCCGGAAAGTCACTTCCGTCCCTTTTTCCGCCTCTGCGCAATGCATTCGCAGTTAACTGATCGCTTCCCGGAGCACGTCCAAGCCCTAAATCAATTCTGTTTGGATATAATGACTCTAATGTCCCAAACTGTTCGGCAATAACCAATGGTGCATGGTTTGGCAGCATGATTCCGCCTGACCCGACACGGATTTTGCTCGTTCCTCCTGCAATATATCCAATCAGCACAGACGTAGCACTGCTGGCAATGCCTGGCATGCTGTGATGTTCTGCAACCCAATATCGATTATATCCCCATTTTTCTGCATGCTGTGCTAAATCTAATGAATTTTTAAAAGCAGCAGCAGCAGTACTTCCCTCTGTAATTGGTGATAAATCAAGGACAGAAAACTTAGCATCTTTTATTGTTTTCGACATTTTTCTGACCTCCTTTTGTTCTCTATATTACTATAGAATGATTACAGTCCAAGAAGCAATTATCCTGCTTACAGCTATTCCTTTACGCTTTTCATATACTCCAATGTTTGCTCATGATAGGGCTTCATTAAGTACTCAATCGGCTGGTATGGGGAAACGACTGGCACCTTCTTCTCATTAATGATTCGGATAATAGGTTTTGCCTGTGATTTGGATGCTGTTATCTTCCACGTACCTGCTCTTTTCTCCAACGTTAAATCAATGATTCCAAGATGATTTCCCCAAAAGCCTGCTTGAACGGTTGGCTTCCCATTTATCGTTCCGGCCTGATGGTTAATAACATCAGTATTCTTTTCACCATTTTTCGGAAACAGCCCATGAGAATGTCCAAATAATAGAACATCAATACCTTCCACCATACTCACATCAACTACATTATTTCCCTGTTTTTCTTCAAGAGCACCATCTGTTTGCAGTCCTGCATGAACAAGGGCAATGATAAGATCAGCACCCTCCTTTTTCATTTTCGGTACTAGCTCAGCTGCTGTTTCACTCATATTCTTCATAATAAGATTACCTTTGAAGTATTCCTTGTCCCATTGTGCTGCAATCGGCGTCAGCAAGCCAATAACACCAACATTTAATGTCTCCTCTTTACCGTCCTCTGTTTTAATCGTTTGCGGCAAAATGACATACGGATTAAAAAAATGCAGATCATCTTCCTCCATGTTATTATGATCATCCACATATATATTTGCATTTACAATAGGGAAATCAGCGCCAGTTAAGCTTTTCATCAGAAAACCGATTCCATAATTAAATTCGTGATTTCCAACAGTCGCTGCATCATACTCCAATAAATTCATCGTCTTATATGCAGGGTGGATATCTGTAAGATAAAGAAGATTGCTTTTGGCAATAAATTCTGCCAGTGCATTTCCCTTTATTACATCGCCAACATCGAATAAAAGCGTATTATCAGATTGTGACCTGATTTTTTGAATAAGCGCTGCCGTTCTGCTTAAACCAAAATCAATGGTGCGTTTCTGTTTTTTATAATCGTAATCTAAAATATTCGCATGAATATCTGTCGTTTCTAAAATTTTCAGTTTAGCTTTTGTTGGATTATGTAATTCATCTGCTTCTGCTATTTCATTTGAAAAAAACAGGAACAGCAGTGCTAACAATATGTATCGTATTTTCACGAGTTCTTCACCTCGGAGCTCCCAAGCATGGGGTAATGCCCTTATTCTTCTCCAAAATGCCAAAACCTACCCTCCTTTTCAATAAGCTTGCTGAAATATGTCAACTATTAAGAAGTTTTGATAGCTTTTGTCTTCTTGCAGGAAAATAGACCTTTTTTATGTAATTTGTAAGCATAGTCATTTATAAATTCTTTTTTTAAATATAATTTATCATTCTAAAGGAGTGTAATACATGAACATTTATTCTATACACGAGGCATCCCAAAAATTGACGACAAGTCCCAAAACATTAAAGCAATGGGAAAATAAATTCAAAGAAATATTAATTATTCCAAGAACAAAAAACGGCGCGCGTTTTTATACAGACAAGGAGCTCTCCTTGCTGCTTGAGGTGAAAAATTTATATAAAGAAAAGAAAAACACTACAGAGGTTAAAAAAACATTAAGCATGATACTACAGCCAAAGGAAATTAAAGCAGAAAAACAAGTCGAGCAAGCAGACAGTAAACAAGAGCTTGAGACTGCTGCTAATGAAATCCAAGTTATTGAGCCAGACGAATTAGTAAAAAAAATCGACCGAATTGCAGAAGATGGCAGACAGCTGCAAGCCTTAATGTCATCCCTAGAAGCATATAAGCAGGACTTCCTGCATGAGGTAAAACAAGAAATCCGCAACGGAATTAAACAAGAGGTATTAGAAAGCATTACAACAGAAATACAAGCTGGGAAATCGGAAACAATTGAAAAGCTGTCTACTGCATTTTCTGAGCATCAGGAAGCAGCAAAGGAAGACATCGAGCAGATTTCTGAGTTAGTACATACAAGCAATCAAAAAACAACCGAGGACTATACGGCAATCAAGCATAATATTAAAAAGCTGTCCGATTTATCAAAAGCCGAAAGGAAAACATATTCGAAGCAATGGACAGCTTCTACGACATCTACGAAAGAAATTAAGACGATGATGGAGCATTTATCTAAATCAAATACGGAAATAAATAAAACAGTTGAGCAGCTACATAAAAATGACCGAATTTTAATGGAAGCCCTGCACACTGAACGTGAACAAATGAATAAGGAAATTAAAGACCGGGAAAAAAGCTTCCAAGAGCTTGTTCAGTCATTTCGCCAAACGGCTGTTGCAGAGCCTCCGAAAAAAACATGGTGGAAAATCTGGCATAAATAACTTGATATGTTTTCAATTAGATCAGGCAACCCCTGGTCTTTTTTATGTCACTGCCTTTATGTTAAAATGTGTTCGTAGGAAGATTTTTAAAAGAATGGGACACTGGAGGATGTAATGGCAAATTACCAAGCACTGTTTCTAGATATTGACGGCACGATTTTGCAGCCAGACGACACGATGCAAGACTCTACAAGGTTGGCTGTCAAACAAATGAAGGAGCAAGGACTAGAAGTATTCCTTGCAACGGGAAGACCCCTTCATGAGATTGCAGATATCGGCGAAGTATTAAAGATTGATTCATTTATTGGCTATAATGGCGCTCTTGCCATTTATAAGGGGCAAAATATTGTGAAAAGCCCGATGAGCCCTGATTTAGTGGACTTATACATAAAAACTGCTCATGAAAAAGGCAATGAGCTTATCCTTTATACGAGCAGCCATAATCTGCTCTCACATCCGGATAATGAAATGACGAAGCTGTTTTGTAAAAAATTCCACTTAAGAAGCAATAAGCAGTATACAGAAGATGAGCATGCCAACATATTAGGCATTACCGTCGTTAACTTAAAGGAAGTGGATATTCCCCTTTATGAGAGTTTTCCTGATATTCATCTTTCGCAAGTTAATATTGAAGGATTCCGCCATGCCTACGATGTTATTAGTGATAAAGTGAACAAAGGGATGGCTATCGGCGAGATATTAACAAGGCTGAACATCGAAACAAACAATGCGATTGCTTTTGGTGATGGAATGAATGATAAAGAAATGCTTTCGGTTGTCGGCGTTGGTTTTGCAATGGGAAATGCTCATGAGAAGCTGTTTGCTTATGCCAAGCACAAAACTACCTCTGTAACTGACTCAGGCATTTATAACGGCTTAAAGTCACTTGGGCTTATTAAAGAATAGTAACAAAAATAAGCGATGCAAAAGCTTTGCATCGCCTATTTTTAGTCCGTACTCTCTGTTTGCGCTGTTTCAGCCAACACTTGGGTCACTTTTTTATCGTAATAGCTTTCATTCATTTTATAAGAAAATTCAAACGCAGGTGATGCTGCATTTTCTGTTTTAATCCAATAAAAGCCTTCACTTTCCTTGATGGAATCAAGCTCCAGCATAATCGTGAGATTAACCGTAATTAAGTTTTTGGTTTTCGTAATGGCAATAGATGGATTCGAGGTTCTTGACGGCTTATTCATCATTTTCTTGGCGAATAACACAGAAAAATACAACTCGTTTCCGCTTTTACTCTTTTTGTTCATTTTCAGCAAAAAGGAATCTCCCAAATCTACTAGCTTTTCTTTATCCATATCCTCAACAGACATGATAAGTTTTATGTATTTGTTCTCTACTGGTGCAAGATTTATTTTCGTAGCAGCCATTTGTATCCTCCTCTTTACAATCAACTGACAAAATGCCATTTACACATACTTTCTAGTTTATAACAGAGAGGCATTTTCTATGACAAAAAAAATTTGTAGTCAGGTCATATTTTTATATAATATTATAGCTGACACGTTAAGTTCAAGTAGAACACACCAAAAAGTGCGATTATAAAGGACATCTTCTGTTTAAGGAAGATGTCCTTTTTTGTCTACCGCTTATTTTTTTACAAACATTTGCACCCATTCATATCCATTTTCTTCAAAGCCAACGCCTATATGAGAGAAATCCTTGCTGAGAATATTAGCGCGGTGCCCTTCACTATTCATCCACGCATTAACAACCTCTTCAGGTGTTCTTTGTCCTTGGGCAATATTTTCACCAGCTGACTTATACGTGATGCCAAAATCTCTCATCATGTCGAATGGTGATCCATATGTTGGGCTTGTATGCGAAAAATAGCCTTTTTCATTCATGTCCTGTGCCTTCACATTTGCTACATTGTTTAACTCAGGATATGCCTTAAGTGTAGTTAAACCAGCTTTTTGTCTTTCTTTATTAGTCAAGCTGATAACGGCATCCACATACTCACTTGAGCCTTTGTTTTCACTGGCAATTTCAGCAGCTTTTTTAGGTGAAGGCTGGGCTGCAGGCGCTGGTTGGGCTGGTGCAGACTGAGATTGCTGAATGTTATTCGTTGTGGGACGCTGTGTCTGTTTTGCCGTTCCATTGTTTGTATTTGCATTGGTATATCCGTTTGCATTTCCATTTGGCACAGCGCCACGATTAACAATTTTAAATTCATATTTCGCATCCTGAATTTTGATTGCTTGTGTATGTGGGTAGCGATTACTGTTTGTGTCTGTTTTTACATTGGAAATTTGACCTGTTTCCATTATATCATTATCTGTGTCCATTGGATTGTCATTATTATTACATGCAGTTAACATACCTGCAGCTAAGCTCATACATAGTACTGTTCTAACGGGTTTAAATTTCATTAAAATTGCTCCTTTGCAGTTTTTTCTTTAATTATTTTCTCTGTTTGTACGCAAATTACTTATGGTATTTATTTGCTCATTTTCTAAAATAACTTGGAAGCATCTTACAGGAATTTTTAGCGAATTACGTGTATAATGACGATAATAGCTAGTTGTTGAGCTATTTCAAATAATGTTAAGAGGTGTAATATGAATCAAATCAGCACAACAGAATCATTTAATGAAATTATTAACAATGGAGAAACTAATATCATTAAGTTTTTCACGACTTGGTGTCCTGACTGCACAAGAATGGATATGTTTATCGGTGAAATTATCGAAGAAAACGCGGATAAAAAATGGTTTAGCTTAAACAAGGACGAACTTCCTGAGCTAGCAGAAAAATTTGATGTTATGGGCATTCCGAGTCTGCTTGTATTTAAAGATGGCGAAAAAATCGGACATTTGCACAGTGCTAATGCTAAAACACCTGAGCAAGTCGAGGAATTTTTGGCTCCGTTTAACAAATAAACATAAAAAAAGAAACTGCGTTTAAAACGCTGTTTCTTTTTTTTATGCATCAGCCTGTGTTACGTAAGCCTGCAGCAATTCCATTTATTGTCAGCAATACTTGATTCAATAGTTCCGGATCTGGTGTTTCCTGGTCGCGCAGCTGTTTAATCAGCTCTACCTGGAAGAAGTTCAACGGATCTACATAAGGATTTCTTCTGTACACAGACTCCTGAATTGTTGGTGTATGATCTAAAAGCTCTGCTTCTCCGGATATCTCAAGGAGAATCGCTTTTGTTTTGTTGTATTCCTCTTTAATATTGTTATAAATTCGTGTACCAATTGCTTCATCTTCCACTAAAGCAGAATATTCTCTCGCTGTCGTCAAATCTGCCTTCATTAACGCCATTTGCAGGTTGTCGATAGTCGAGCGGAAGAATGGCCATTTTTCATACATTTCCTTTAAGATATTAATGTTTTTACTGTCCTTATCTGCAAATGCAGTTAGACCAGTTCCTGCTGCATACCATGCTGGTAACAGCTGGCGGCTTTGTGTCCATGCGAACACCCAAGGAATAGCTCGCAAGTCTTCAAACGTCTGCTTGCTTTTTCTGCTCATCGGTCTGGAACCAATTTTCAAGTTTCCAATCTCGTTAAGAGGTGTTGCTTCTTTAAAGTATGTCATAAAGTCATCGTCAAAGAATACTAATGATTGATATTTCTTCAATGATACTGCAGAAATATCCTCCATTGCTGTTTCCCACTTGTCTTTTTGACTTTGATCAAGCTCGTTATTTGAAATGTGAGCAAACGCCTTTAACAATGTAGAAATTGCCTGCTCCAAGCTGCGGAACGCAATATCCTCCAATAAGTAACGAGAAGACAAAACTTCGCCCTGCTCTGTAATTTTCACACCATCACCAAGCGTTTCAGCTGGCTGTGAAAGAATACTCTTATTAAGTGGACCGCCCCCTCTTCCAAGTGAACCACCGCGTCCATGGAAGAATTTCAGGCCGATTTCATAACGGCTTGCCATTTCATGAATTTCTCTTTGAGCTCTGTACAGCTTCCAGTTGGCTGTTAGCGTTCCGCCATCTTTACTTCCATCAGAATAGCCAAGCATGATTTCCTGCTGATTTCCATGCTGGATAAGATGGTTTTTATAAACTGGTAGCTCAAATAATGTTTGCATAATATCTGGTCCTGCTACTAAATCGTCAATAGTTTCCAGTAATGGAGCCACATTTAAATGACTCTCCACTGTTCCATCTGCATGAAGACGATAAATGCCTGCTTCCTTCGCAAGGACAAGCACTTCAAGCAAATCACTTGCAGACTGTGTCATACTGATAAGATAAACCGTAATAGCACGTTTACCGAATTTTTTATGAGCATCGCGGATCATTTGGAATGTTTTAATCATTTCCTGTGTTTGTGCAGAATAATCCTCATTCAACAACAGAATTGGTCGAGGATCCTTCAAGACAGATTCAAGAATTTTCATTTTGTTGTCTTCATCAAGGCTGCTGTAATCGTCTGCAATGCCAACTTTTTTCATAATTTCTGAAATAGCTGCTTCATGCTCCCCACTATGGTTACGGATGTCCAATGTAGCAAGGTGGAAACCGAACAAACGGACTTGACGGATTAGCTTTTGCAAATCCTTTTGCTCATGATCCTTTGGCTGATGGATCGCAAAGCTTTCTTGGATTAACTGCAGATCCTTAAGTAGCTCTTCTGAATCCGTATAGCCTTTTTCTGTTTTACCAGTTGCTTTAAGTCTTTCTACAATAACAGCAAACTTTCTGCGATACACTTCTGTTTCAACTGCCCACTTGCTGTCAGCAGTTAAATAAAGCTGCTCTTCTTCTACGATAGACTGGATTAGTTTTGAACTTGCTTTAATTCTGTTTGTCGAATGGCTGAAACGCTTCATTAAAGAAACCACAGCATCTGTATATTTCTTAAGCACAAGCTTGTTTTGCTTATGAAGAGTTTGCCATGTTACTTCAGGCGTCACGTTCGGATTACCGTCGCGATCTCCACCTATCCATGAGCCAAATGTCAGGAAGTTCGGAACATTCCAATTATAAGTTGGATAGTTTTCATGTAAAGCTTCTTGGACCTCTTGATGAATATCAGGCAAAACGTCAAACAATGTTTGATCGAAATAGTACAAACCATTTCGTACTTCATCCATTACAGTCGGTCTTGTTAGACGAAGCTCATCTGTTTGCCACATGATCGTGATTTCTTCAAACAGCTCTTGATCAATTAACTTACGCTCTTTTCTTGTCAACATCGGATTATCATGCTGCTTTAAAAGACCTGCAATCCGCTTTTGAATTTCCAAAATAGAGCGTTTTGTCGATTCAGTCGGATGTGCTGTAATAATCAGCTCCAACGATAATGTATTAAGAACATTTTGAATCGCATCCTCTGAAAGGTTTTTGCTCTTAAAAGCCTGAATGGCACTGTCAATTGACGCAGGCTGAACAAGGTTGTTCTCCATAAGCTGATATTCTCTTCTTCTTCTTATGCGGTGATTAAGCTCAGCCACGTTAACAAGATGAAAATATTTCGAGAAGGCACGAATAACCTGTCTTCTCATCGGTCTTTCCAAGTTTTCCATTTCGTTTTTCAATGTTTGATATGTATCTTCATTGTAATTATTGCGCAATTCTTTTGCTAATTTACGGATTGTTTCGACTTTTTCTAAAAGTTCTTGTCCGCCATGGTGAACAAGTACTTCACCAAGTATTTTCCCCAATCGCTTAACATCTCTGCGCAAGGACGTGCTGTTCTCATTAACTTTTAATCGTGTTGTCATTAGATTACCATCCCTTAATCTAAGTAATTTTTATCTATTCGATACCTATAATCCTATCACTATTCGTCAGAAAATACATCAAGAAATCGCGCTGATTAATAGATAGAAAAGATCAGTTTCGTGAAATTAATCTATTTTTTGTATAAATAAGCTGAAAACAGGGAATAATTACTAAATTAACCGTTTTCATAAGGACTTTATTTTATTATACCTTTCCTTACATTATTTGCACATCAATTTGTCTTATACCACTTTTCCAATCTTGGAAAGGTTATTTAAATTTTGACTAATTATAACATGACTGTACAAAAATAATAGATGCTTATCCGAATTTACACAACAAAAGCATAAAATTACTCTTAGTCCGCTATTTTTAGTAGAATAAACGATGAGTACTATTAAATGAAGAATAGGAAGTGTTATCGATGAGCAATCTTAAAAGCTGGTTTGACAAAGGAATGTCATCACATACGTACATATCGAGCATGCAAGTAAACAAGGACAATCTTTTAAAGGTTTATAATGAGTTTTCTGTTCCCGCAAAAGACATCGACAGCTTAAAGGTGCTGCAGACAAAAGGGTTTAAAGCATTGATATTAAGTGCTGATTGGTGTGGGGATGCAATGGTCAACGTCCCTATCTTTTTACGCTTAGCTAATGAAGCATTAATAGAAACAAGATTCTTAATCAGGGATGAAAACCTTGAATTAATGGACCAATTTTTGACGAATGGAACTGCCCGTTCAATTCCCATCATTATTTTCCTTAACGAAAACGATGAGGTAATCGGCAAATGGGGACCACGAGCAGAACTTATTCAAAAGGAAGTTGATGTTCTTAAAAAGGATGTGCCAGCTAAAGACTCTCCAGAATATGATGCTGCATTTAAATCCTTTATTAAAGCAATGGTTGAGCAATTTATCAACAATAAAGACTGGTGGACGATTATTAAAACTGATTTGATCGAAAGTTTGACTGCTCTTGAAAAGAAATAAAAAAAGCGGGGATTGCACCCCGTTTTTTTTAATGACTGTGGCTTTCTTTATTTGGGTTGTAAATAACAAAGCCTGGTTCTGGCACATGGAAGTACTGAATCCAAATTCCGTCTAAAAACTCACTGTCGTTCTTATCTAAAAGGACAGCCACTTCTTTATCTGACTCAACCACTTCATCATTTTCTGTTTGCTTGTCCAGCTTAAGATCGTAATGGGCATGGTTACCGTGATGCTCTGTTATGTATACACGCAGCATTTCTCCTTCATTTGCTTTGCTAAGCATTTGTTTCATAACTTTAGCTGCATGGCGATTTACTTTAACATTCATTGTACTTCCTCCAAATTTTGTTGATTTTTGTTCGTCTCTATTGTATTCCTCTATAAGATTGTTTGCAAACAATCGGTACTGGCTGCGCTTTTTGTATACAAAAACAGGACTAGCTCCTGCCAGTCCTGTTTCTTCTATTATGATAATGCGCCGATTTCAACCATTTCTTTTACGATAGTTAATTCCTTCGCATATTGCTCAAAGCCTTCTTTATCTAATGTATCTAAGGATTCATTCACTTTAAATTGCAGATAGTTGCGTTTTAGCTCCATATCAAGCACAGAAACGATTTTCTCCTCATCAATGAAATCCTCAAGCTCCTGTACAAACATATATACACTATAATCATTGATCATTACTAGCATTAGCCAACCTAAAGAGTCAACATATTTCTTCTCTTCTGTAACAGTAATAATATCCCCTTTATGTAAATCAAGAAAAAATGTATGATCGGGTCTAGGACATGTACATTCCACCATATATTGAAACGGCTTCACTACCAAGAATTGATTTTGCATATAATTACACCTTCCTAGCTTCTTTATTGTCTGTTTATTGGTTATTCATATTGTAAATGAAAATGATTATCAATGTCAATTCATTTGTAGAAAATAATCCTGACCTTGATAAGTCGGCTCTTAAATAACAAACATGAAAATGAGTGCTTATATATAGAAGGAAGAATGAACTGTGAGAAAAAATAGTTAAGCTTAGTTCGGTTCATTATTGTATTTACACTGAAAACACAAAAAAACTGAACTATTAAACGCTAACCGCTAAAATAGTTCAGTTACTTGGACTTTAAATACTTATTTCCTAAAAGCAGAATAATTTATAGTTAACCATTAATCGGTCTTTACGATAGGAAGTCTAGCAGGATAAAATTGATTATTAATTTCTTTTAAAAGAGAAAGGTCGCATTTAGGTTTACGGTTATAGGTGAGTAACCCGTTTATTTCCTGTTCTACATCTGTTAACTGTGTATAACAATAACCCCATAACCCTTTCGATTGGTAGATGGCATCCATGATACGGCGGAAATCGCGGACATATTCTTCTTCCGTCTCGACAGAAGTATAGCCCCACCCCTTTTGATCATCTACTTTAAAGCCTATTCCTCCAAACTCTGTCAGCAGAATCGGTTCACCTTGGTGAGTGTAGCCATCTGCATACACCTGCCATTTGCCGTGTGCATGCGAAAGAAGATTTTCGACAGAAGCTAATGTTTCTTTAAAATAACTATACTTCTCCTTTTCCTCATGATTTCCATGATTATAATTGTGAATAGCACATATATCCGTTGTCGTCGCTTCCCAGCCATCATTCGAGATGACAGGTCTAGTGCCATCAATTGCATGCAGCATATGATACATTGTTTTGGAGAATTGCTGCTGCTTTTTGTCTGCGTGGATGTCAGGTACTCCCCAACTTTCATTTAACGGCACCCAAGTTACAATGGACGGATGATTATAATCTCGTTCGACAATTTCCATCCATTCCTTCATTAATCTTGTGGCAGCTTTTTCTGTATACACAGGGGCAGAAGCACACTCCCCCCAAACTAAAAACCCTAATGTATCAGCATAATATAAAAACAAGGGATCTTCTGTTTTTTGATGCTTACGACAACCGTTATAACCCATCTCTTTCGCGAGTTCAATATCTTTTTTAAAATCACTCGCTAAAGGGGCTGTCAATAATCCTTCCGGCCAGTAGCCTTGGTCTAATACAAGCTTTTGATAGTATGGTCTATTATTTAGAAATACCATCCCGCTTTCCGTATGTACTTTCCGATATCCAAAATAAGATGTTATCGTGTCCAGTACATGGCCATCGCCATGAACCAATTCTAATTTGACATCAAAAAGGTTTGGATTCTCAGGTGTCCACGCAAATCCGGCATCATGGAAATTAGATCGGAAAATTTTATTTTGCATAAGATCAATTGCTCTTTTCACATTTTGACCAGTTAACTTCATGCGATCCTCTGCAATTACGATGTCTTTAAAGCTGATAGAGTAGTCTATGAATCTATCTTCTTTACTATTAATAAAGTCACTCAAATGCAAATCTAACCATACGTTTCCATTATCTAAATCAGACGTGAATTTCACAGTTTTTATATGTTCTTTTTCAATCTGTTCTATCCAAACCGTTTGCCATATTCCCGTTGAATTGGTATACCAAATTCCCCGTGATTCTTGTTCCCAAAACTGCTTCCCGCGCGGAATCGTTTCATCATCAAAAGGATCATGTACAAAGACGGTGATGGTTTGGTTTCCCTTTACGAGCTTATCAGATATATCAAAATGAAAGGAAGTATGGCCCCCTTCGTGCTCGCCAACAAATTGCCTGTTCACATACACTTTACAATAGTAATCAACTGCACCAAAGTGTAATAATGTTAACTTATCAGCAGGATTGTCTAGCTCTATTTCCTTTTTATACCATATATACTCATGAATTCTGCGGTCATTTATGCCGCTCAACTCTGATTGGTAAACAAAAGGAACGGTTATTTCACGAGATAGTTTCTCTTGATTAGCATATTTCTCCTGCCAGCCTTCATTTTCATCATCAAACTCGAATTGCCATGTACCGTTTAAATTCAGCCATTCAGATCGTACAAATTGAGGTCTTGGATATTCTAGTCTACTCATATTCCCTCCTATGGTTTCACTCTTCTTGTATTTACTTCTCTTACTCTGTTAACAGATACCTTCGGCTTGCGATCAATAGTAAGCAGTCCGTTAAGTTCCTGCTGGACATCTGTAAGCTGTGTATAACAATAGCCCACCACATAGTCTAAATCTTGTACGGCATAATGAATCTCTTCAAATCGTTTGAAGAACGCTTCCTCATCCGGCACTTGATTACCATAACCCCAGCCTTCTTCCGTTTGGAAAGCAATTCCGCCGAATTCCGAAATAATGATCGGCTGTCCTTCATAGCGATAGTTTTCAGCAAATGGATAGAAGTCTTTATTAAACTGCATTTTATTTGACAACAGATCATCCTTGTTTTCGTAGCGTTTAGCCAGCACTTTGCCGAATTCTTCATAATCATGCAGTGTAATGACATCGGAAATGGTATGCTCCCAGCCGTCATTTGTTATGACAGGGCGCATTTGATCATATGTTTTCGTCATATAATAAATGCTTTCCGTAAACGCTTGTTGCTTCTTATTCACATGAATGTCGTGAACTCCCCAAGATTCATTAAAAGGAACCCACGTAATAACACTTGGATGATTATAGCTTTGCTTCACAATTTCCATCCATTCTTGTGAAAAATTCTTCACTGCCCGATCATTAAATGCATAGGTTGAGCCAACCTCTACCCATACAAGCAGCCCGTATTTATCTGCCAAATACAAAAAGCGAGCATCCTCTACTTTTTGATGCTTCCTGACCCCGTTATATCCAAGCTCTAGCACTTTTTGAATATCTACCTCTAAAGCTTCTATGCTTGGCGGCGTCAAATCGGAATCCTGCCAATAGCCTTGATCTAAGATAAGGCGTTGATACAACTCTCTATTATTAAGCAGGATCTTATTTCCTTCGATTGAAATCTTTCTCATTCCAAAATAGGAATATACGGTATCAAGTAATTCGTTCCCTTTATATAAATTAAGCTGAAGATCATACAAATGTGGGTTTTCCGGACTCCAACCCTTCATTGTCCACGGGTCCTTTCTTTCAAGCACACTTCCTTGCAGTGCTGCAGAACCATCTATAATGGTTGCTGTTAAGGAATTGATGAGCTTTCCATCAAAAAGAATCTTCGCTTCTGCTCTATATTCATCTGCCCCAATTGGAATGTTGTTTGCATCTAATTCTATTAGAATTTCTTGTTCATCAAATAAAGGCGTAATTTTTGCATGTTCTACATATACAGGAGAAACATATTCAAGCCAAACTGATTTCCAGATCCCTGTTGTTTGCACATACCAGCACCCAAAGTTCTCATCTTGCCATCTTTGCTTCCCTCTTGGCTGTGAGCAATCTTTTGAATCTAACACCTTCACCGTCAATTTATTTTCGCCAATATGAACTTTATCCTTTAAATCAACTGAAAAGGCATGATAACCACCTTGATGCTGTGCCGCAAGCTGCCCATTAACATATATAAACGCCTCATAATCGATTCCCTCAAAATGAACAATAGGATGTTTCTCTAGATTATCGATATTCAGGGTTCGTTCATACCATACTATTTCATGATGCTCTTGCTGATGAATGCCGCTTGCCTTCGTTTCATAGGTGAAAGGAACTTCTATCACCGTTCCCTTTGGAAACTGTTCGTACCAGTTATGTTTTTCACCTTTATTTTCATCATCAATCGCAAAATCCCATTTTCCATCTAAGGAATACCATTTTTCTCGTCTCAATTGCGGGTTAGGATGCAATTCTTTCATCAGCTTATACCTCCAATTTGTTGATTACTTCTCATCATTAGCTTTTTTATACTCTTATTTTTAGCCAGCATGATCATGCCCGCTGACATGTATAAGACTACACTGATAATATCCATAATGAAGTAACTCATAACTCCACATACTAATAACCATAACGCCACTTTTACATGGACATGATCATCTTTTATATATTTTTTCGCACAAACCAAGTTAAACAGGCCAAGTCCGATTAGAATGGAGCCAAATATTCCGATAAATATATAGATGCTTCCAACGACTGATTCCATCGCTTTCATATAGGCGAAGCTCGTGTTTTCTATCAGACTTGCACCTTCTATTTTTTTCAAAGTCCCATACACCAAAATCGTTAATAAGCCATCAATTATTTGCCAAATCCCGGCTATGATCACTAAGTTTCTTTCCAATCTTCTATTCATCAACCTTTCACTCCAGCTGATAATGACATAGAATCCAAGAAATACTTTTGTGCAAATAAATACAGAATGAATGTCGGAACTATCGCAACAAGCGCTCCTGCCATCAATAATGTAGGCTGAGCTTGATACATCCCTTGCAGCAATTGCAGACCTGGTGTTATTGGCATTTTTTCCACATCATTGAACACGATTGACGGCCAGAGGAAATCATTCCAAGAACCAGTAAAGGAGAATAAAGAAACGACCAAAAGCACTGGTTTAATTAAAGGCAGTATCACCCTTTGCAATATTTGAAAATCATTGGCACCATCCATCCTTGCTGCTTCATCAAACTCTGTTGGAATATTATTCATAAACTGTCTTACTAGGAAGATATTAAAAACACCTGCAGCACCAGGAACAATCATCGCGATTGGTGAATTTACCCATCCTAATATGTCTATAATCTTATAAAGAGGAATTAAGTTAACAACTGCAGGAAACATCATTGTCGCCATCAAAAAGGCAAACAACCCATTCTTCCCTCTGAAACTTAATCTACTAAATGCAAAGGCAGAAAGTGTCACAACAAGTAAAACTAATAAAGTATGCGATACAGAAATAAACAAGGAATTCGTAAACCAACGCACTAACGGTGTACTTGCATTATCCACTAACAGAGAGGTGTAATTGGAAAGCACCCATTCGATTGGCAGAAATTTAAAACCAACAGATTGCAGTTCTATTTCTGATTTAAAAGAAGTTACAATTCCCCATACTAACGGAATAACCCAAATAACGGACATTGCGAGTAAAAAGACAAATGCAATGATTTTTGGAAATGGATTAACTCTTTTTCCACTCATTCCAATCCCTCCTATTTAATTTTTTCGTTCTCTTAAGAAAAAGAACTGTAAGGATGCAACAATCATGATGCACACACCAAGAATAACGGCCATCGCTGATGAAATCCCTGCGATCGATTGTCCAGAGCCAAAGGCATTTTGTTGAATATCCATTAAGAGAACTCTAGTCGAATCAGTTGGTCCCCCACCAGTAAGCATTAGCGGCTGTCCATATACATTGAAATGTGCAATCGTGGTAATAACGACCGTATAAAGAATTTGGCCTCTAATACTTGGCAGCGTAATCTTAATGAACTTCTGAAATGGAGATGCCCCGTCAATATCTGCTGCTTCATAAAGGTCTTTTGGAATCCCATTTAAGGCTGCTTGATAAATAATCATATTTCCGCCGATAGACCACCAAACCGTTACAATCATTAACGCTATCCATGCATAAGGCTGTGTTCCAGTCCAGACCGTTTCTAAATTGAAAATATTATTGATTGGTCCATATGTGACGTTGAACATCAATGTCCAAATGATTACGACTGCTGAAATCGCAAATAATGATGGTAAATAGAACAGAGATTGAAAGAATTTCCATAAAACAGGTTTAGTATTTAGAGCTGCCGCGAGACATAATGGCACAATGATACAAAACGGTACAACAAACAGCACGAATAAAAACGTATTCTTCAAGCCTGTATGTAGCTGTTCATAAAAAATCGAGTCAGATTGCAGTAATATTTCTTTATAATTTTCAAGGCCAATAAATGTAGGAGAGCTAATTAAATCCCATTCTGTAAAAGAAATATAAATACCAAAGAAAACAGGAATTAAGAAAAATACAGCGAATATCAGCAAATGTGGTGCTAAGAAAACCCATGGTGTAAACGAATATTTTTTGGACCGTTTATGTTTGACTTGCTTTACTTGGTTTGTAGCAGGAACAGTTTCCATCACTCCACTCCCATTTCTTTTTCTATTTATTAACTTTTAAATAAAAATTTCAAAAGCTTACCTTCTGAGTAAACAAGAGGTAAGCTTTTTTACCTGCTAATTGCTTTACATTATTTATTTGAGTTATCTTTTTCAACCTTCGCAGAAACTTCTTTTTGCATTTGAGTAAGCGCTTTATCTACTTCCAGCTTTCCAAAAACTACATCTCCTGCTTGCGTATCAAGCGCTTCTGAAACGTAACCGTTGTATTTATAATCAAAGATTTTTAACGTTGCTTGCTGCTCTGGTGTTGATAAGAAAAATGCTTGTGGCATTTTTTTGTATTCTTCGTCTTCTAATAGGGACAACGTAGCAGGGTTTTGTCCAGACTTAGCCCATTCCATTGAGTTGTCTCGCACCCAATTCAAGAAATCCATCACAGCTTTTGCCTTTTCATCTGTCCGTTTTTCATCCTTAAACATGACAAATTGATGGGAGGAAGACCAGTTAACTGCTTTAGACAAGTCATCAGAAACTTGCGGGGCATTTGTTAATCCCCAATTTATCTTGCTTTGCTTCACTTGGTTTTGCATCCAAATTCCTTCTGGCAAAAACACTACTTTTCCTGTTAAGAACATTTGTGTTGGATCTTCCCCGTCTTTAGTTGTGTATCCTGTTTTCACTAAATCCTTCCACAAATTAAATGTATCCTTTGCTGCTTGATTATCAAGTGTCGGCTGGATTCCATCCTCTGAAAGCACGCCGCCATTTTGTGCATAAAGTGATAAAAAGTTCGGTTTTAACCAAGAGACTCCAATAGAGGCAATCTTATCTTTTTTCGAAACTTCGCCTGCTTGCTTTATCTCATCGAACGTTACGATATTATCGTCTAACGCTGTTGGTAAATACTTAGCTACTAAATCTTTATTATAGTAAAGTCCAAACGTATGTATATCTAGCGGTATACTATATCGTTCGGATTCAATCTCCCCAATATTCCAGGCTTCTGCTACATAATTTTCCGCCTTAATATCTGAGTAATCTGTTAACAAATCATTATAAGACGTTAACATATCATTATCTTTAAACTGCTTAATACGCTCAGCATGAACAATTGTTAAATCAGGTATATTCTTTTTGGAGTTCACAATCGTTGGAATTTTCGTATACATATCTGTTTCTTTGAGAGAGATATTCTTAATTTTGTAATCAGGATTTGTCTTGTTGTATTGATCTACCATTGCTTGCATGTTTTTCCCATCAGGTCCTGTAAATGGATTCCAAAAGGTGATTTCGTTTTTAGCGCTACTACTTGCACCTGAACTACTACATCCCGCCATAAGTCCAATAGCCAACCCTAACACACCCAAAAGCTTCCACCGTTTTTTTGAAGTACCCATCGAATTTCCTCCCCATTTCATTCAACTCATACATTTAACTATTTAGTTAAATATATTGATATGTTTGTTTTACATTTTTAATTTAACAACAAAAGAAAGCGTTGTCAACGTTATTTTATCAACAATTATAGTGTTTTCTATTGAGGTTAAACAAGTATAATGTTACAATCAAAGTACAAGCTACTATTTAATCTTTAGGTTAAGGAGATGAGCCATTATGCAAATTCAGGTTTCTAAGGATTACTTCTATGTTTATCAAGCACTAGCTAGTGAAACACGGATCGAGATCATTGAACTGTTAGCTAAAGCTTCTACAAATATTTCCGATTTAGCGAAACAATTACATATAAGCCCTGCTATTGTAACTCGCCATGTGCAGAAGCTAGAAGAAGCGGGAATAGTTAAATCAGTAAGAACTCCTGGTAAATCAGGGCTCCAAAAAATAGTGGAACTCGCCATCGATAATATTGAAATTCATTTCCCAAAGAAAATCTTTCAAGAATACGCTCTGCATTTAACCGATTTAAAAATTGGCCATTATACAGATTTCCAAGCAAAACCAACCTGCGGAATTGCATCAGAAACAGAAGTAATCGGCAAGCCCGATGACCCGAAATACTTTATGGATTCTAAAAGAGTTGATACACAGCTCTTGTGGTTGTCAGAAGGCTTTGTAGAATATAAAATTCCTAATCTTTTAGGGCCAAACCAAATACCGGAAATGATAGAAATCAGTATGGAGTTAGCTTCTGAATTCCCCTTATCTAACAATGTGTGGCCAAGTGATATTACCTTTTATTTAAATGGTGTTAAGCTTGGTACATATACAGTACCTGGAAACTTTTCTGACGTGCGCGGGCGCTATACGCCGAGCTGGTGGAATGATAAATTTAGTCAATACGGCCTTTTGAAAACAATTCGAATTAATAAAATAGATACAGGAATTGACGGGGAGCCATTCTCAAGTGTAACCATTGATGACATCCAATTAGATCAATCCCCATTTTTAACACTGAAGATTGCAGTGGAAGAAGGCTCGGAGAAAGTTGGCGGACTGACTCTGTTCGGGGAGCAGTTTGGAAACCATAAGCAAAATATTCGGGTTGGCATCTATTATTTAGAAAAGGAAACGCAAACTTTAAAAACCAGTAATATTTAAGGCTAATCTAAATTATTAGCTCTAAGTGAAATCAACATCTTACAACAAAAAAAAGTACCCTATAGATAGAAGACTTTTAAATGTCTACTCTATAGGGTACTTTTTATATCTAACAAACCTTTATTACATCGAGCTTGTTTCGAGCAGAGGCTCTTTGTTTGTTACTTTCACTGGTTTCGTGTTTCGTTTAGCAATTTGTTCTTTAAAACGGCTAAGCATTGTAGAAACAATCAGTACTGACAGAATACTATAGAAGCCTCTTAGCACGCCAATACTATACATACCGATAAGAATCACAATTGTATCAAAAATAAAATTCGTTTTTCCCATATTCCAGTTAAACTGTTTCTGAAGGATAATCGACAGGATTTGGGCACCTCCAAGTGACGAACCATTCATAAACAGTACGACTATACCAGCTCCGATAATGACTCCGCCAACAATCGATCCCACAAGGGGAGGAAAAGCAAGCGGTGGTAAATACGCCGTTATAAGGGAGGAAAGAATGGTAACAGTTGTTACTGCAAGTATTGTAGATATCGTGAACTGTTTCCCCATCTTTTTATAAGACAAAATATAAAATGGGATGTTAATGATCGTAAACAACACTCCGAATGAAATCGGAAATAAATACGACGAGCTTAAGCTTAAACCGGCCGTGCCGCCAGTAACAAGCGTTGCACTTTTTAGTACATACAGGCCTATTGAGGTGAAAAAACAGCCGACAATCATGATTAATATTTTTTTCAAACAAAACACTCCTAATATGATAAAATTTAAAGTTGGGTTATGAGCGAGGATGGCATATCGCTGAGTTTCTTAGGTAAATTTGGTGGTTTTGGTATATATTTAATGATAGAATAAACTTAAGCATTTTTACATATCAAAAAGAATAGAATGAACAAATATAACCTAAAAACTGAATGTATTTTATAGATTTTGATTTCATTTTGTAAAGGAGCAAAAAATGGATAAGGTAGATGTGCAATTGTTAAAATTACTGCAGGAGGATGGAAGAATAACGGTGAGTGACCTTTCCAAGCAGCTTTCCTTAAGTCGGCCAAGTGTATCTGAACGACTGCTGCGGCTGCAAGAACGAGGAATTATTCTTGAATTCAGCGCAAGGGTTTCCCCAGCAAAGCTAGGCAGGGAAACACTTCTGTTTATTCAAATAAGTGAATTGAAGGAAGAACCCCATGCATTTGAGGAATTCATTAAGCATGAGCAGGATATTTTGGAGTGTCACCGTGTAACAGGGCCGATCAGCTATACTATAAAGGCTGCCGTTTCAGGAATTGACGGAATGCGGCAACTAGTCGATCGGTTAATTCCCTTTGGCACAATCAATACCTCTGTTGTGCTTGCATCACCTGTGCCATTCAGGCATCTTATGCCAAAGAATGAGGAATAATAATAAAAGAAGCTCAGAGGCAAACTTCCTCTGAGCTTCTTATTCTTAATTAGCTAATTTCCTTTAAAAGTGGAAGCAGCTCAAGCAAATCGTTGATTTCATATGTCGGCTGCACATTTTCAGGTGTTTTTCCTTCTCTGTTAATCCAGACCGACTTCATCCCCACTCTTGATGCTCCGAGAATATCTGTCATCAGATTGTCACCGACCATTAGACAGTCATCCACACTTAAGTCAAGCAAGGAAACCGCATGCTCAAAAATAGCAGGATCTGGTTTCCCTTTACCAAAATCTCCTGAGATAACAATTTCGTCAAAATATGGAGCAATTTCAGGCGTTATTGTCAATTTCGTATTTTGCAAGCCTGGCGAACCATTTGTAAGGAGAAGCAGCTTGTACTTCCCTTTCAGTTCATCTAGAAGTGCAAATGTCTCCTCGTATACAAAAGGAGATTCTTTACGAAAAGCAGGGAATTGCTCTGCTAAATATTCACCGAACGCCTTATCCTCAATTCCCATTGCCAAAAGACCGTTAGTCCAAGCATCCTTGCGGTATATCGGAACAATTGCTTTCATTTTTTGGAACGATTCATGCTGATCAGCGAACTCTCCCCACAGACCTTCAAACGGATTAATCCCGATCATTTGTGTAAAAGCATACGTTTCATATGCTTGATATAAGGTTTGTGCTTCCTTTCTGACAGCTTCTTCAAAGCTTGATGCAGAAATTCCGTATTTGTCCTCAGCAAGCTTGCATGTTTTTTCAAATGCTTCTTTGACACTTCGTTTATCCCAAAGGAGTGTATCATCTAAATCAAACAATATCGCTTTCACTATTCAATCCCCATTCTATATGTACTAGTAACATTGCTAAATATTAGATTACTAGGTAAAGGCATGTAAGTAAACAGCGTTTTTATTCTCTAAATGAACTCGTTCTTAAAAATATTATCGTAAAAAACTATTTAAGTTTTTTTATAAAAACGACTTTTAAGTAATTGCTTTCCTTTAAGTTACGGATGTTTGCAAAGTCCTCTGGAAGGCCAAACTCCTCGAGAATTTCGTAGCTGTTCGTTTGCTTGTTAAATGCGTCATGAATAAATTGCTTGAACTTTTTCATATCGAACGTGCTGCAGTTTGTTGATGCAACAATAACCCCTGATTGCTTCGTGATGCTGATGGCCTCTTTTAACAGTTTGGAATAGTCCTTAGCCGCACTGAAGGTATGCTTTTTACTGCGCGCAAAGCTTGGTGGATCAAGAATGACCATATCAAACTCCAGCTGCTTTTTCACCGCATATTTAAAGTAGTGGAAAACATCCTCGACAACTATTTTCTGATATGCAAGCTCGATGTCATTGTATTCAAAGTTCATGGCAGTTTTCGCCCTGCTTCTGTTTGCTAAATCAACACTTGTCGTGGTTTTGCTGCCGCCAACTGCCGCTGCCACAGAAAATGCACCAGTATAGGAGAAGGTGTTCAGCACGTTTTTCCCTTTTGCATATTTGTCGCGGATTGTTTTGCGCACTTCACGCTGATCAAGGAATATCCCCGTCATTGCCCCTTCATTAAGGTCTACTGCATATTTTATGCCGTTTTCCTTTACCATCATTGGAAATTGCCCTTGTTCTCCATACGCAAAATCGTCACCTTCGACATATGTACCATTCGTATCAAACCGCTTCTTTTCATAAATCCCTTTGAAGTCTACATGACTCTCCAAAGACTCAATGATCCACTCTTTGTATTCGTAAATTCCTTTACTGTACCATTGAATTAACAAGTACTGATCATATCTATCTACAGTAAAGCCACCAATGCCATCTCCTTCCCCGTTAAAGAGGCGAAATGCTGTCGTTTCATTATCATGATATAATGCTGCTCTTTTGTCATTTGCCGTTTTTATTTTTTTAGCGAAAAAAGCAAAATCAATCGCTTCCTGCTGATTTGTCGTCAACAGCCAGCCAATCCCTTTATTTTGAAGGGCATAATATCCTCTGCCGATAAATTTTCCGGCTTTATTTTTCACATCAATGATTTGACCTTCATTTAATCCTTTTATTCCTACAAGGGAATCTTTATACAGCAACGGACTGCCGTTTCGAATACTTTTCTCAAATGCTTCATCTATCGTAACTTGCTTACCTGTCATTATTTCACCTTTTTTCTTCCTGCAAATAATCATTTTCTTGTCCTATTATAGCGTATCGGTGCAGAAAAAACGAATCACAAAAAAACAGCTGCACAAAATTAAGTGCAGCTGCTAAGCTTTTATTTCGAAACAATAATCTCATCAATGATTCCGTAGTCTTTTGCTTCTTCTGCTGTCATGAAATAATCCCTATCTGTGTCAACAGCGATTTTTTCGACAGCTTGCCCTGTTCTTTCCGCCATAATCTGGTTGATTTGTTCACGCAGCTTTAGAATTCGTTTCGCTGTTATCTCAATTTCCGTCGCTTGCCCTCTTGCACCGCCAAGTGGTTGGTGGATCATAATTTCACTGTTAGGCAATGCATACCTTTTTCCTTTCGTGCCTGCAAGCAGCAGCAATGCTCCAAAGGATGCTGCCATGCCTGTGCATATCGTACGTACATCAGGCTTTATATACTGCATCGTATCAAATATTGCAAATCCGGCTGTTGTGGAGCCACCCGGACAATTTATATAAATGGAAATATCTTTATCAGGGTCGTCTGCCGCTAAAAATAATAACTGTGCAACAATATTGTTGGCAACATGATCATTAATTTCTTCACCAAGCATGATAATCCGGTCCTTTAACAGCCTTGAATAAATATCGTAGGAACGTTCGCCCCCGCTCGATTGTTCAATTACATATGGAATAGCACCCATTTTTTTGCCCCCTTTTATCTATGCTGCTAGCTGCATAATTGGTCCCGTGCTTTGCCGCTTAAGCTCTGTTCTGCTTCCATTAGCTGGATAAAGAACTTGCACAGACAGTATTTCATTGATCAACAGTGCTGGATTTTGCTGCTTAAGCGTTTTATAGTATAGTCTGCTTGCATCACTTGTGCCGGCATTGTCTTTTGTATCGTTATGCTGTTTATGCAGTTGATTTCTCGCTCGAAACAGAATTGCCTTTATTCCTGTTTCCGTCATTTCCAATGCTTCAGCCGCTTCTTTAATACGATAGCCAAAGCCTTCAACCAACAAGAAGACGGCTGCTTGCTTTTTTGTCAGCGACTCAGCCAAATGCTCTGCTACAATCATCCAATCAGCAGCACGATCAGCCTGCACAGCTTCTGTTGCAGATAGATGTGCTTTTTCCTGCTTATCTTTGCGTATTGTATCAACCCAGCGGTTATGAACCATTTTCTTTAATAGTGAGACCGTTATTTCACTGTCTTGATACGATTCCATTGCCTTTAAGAAGGTGTCATGAATGATATCTTCCTTTTCCCATTTAGTCATCGCGAGATATTGACAGTATTTACTCAAGCTTTCGTAATGCTTATGCAGACTGTTGTCATTTTCTAACGGCTGTTTGCTCAACTTTATCCCTCCCTTTGCTTTTGGTTTTCCTACTTAGAACGTTTCAGCCAGCAAAAAAGATACGGGGCAAAAAAAATTCTTTTACTATTTATTATACAGCTGTACTTCTCTTCATGCTAAAATAGCAGCAGTTATTTAAATGGCTGGAGAATACAAGCATAGTATTCTCTGCTGAATTGTTAACAGGAAGTGAAAATTTTTTATGAAGTTAATCGATTATTTACAGGAAAGGTTTCCTGCTGTCACATTGATTCCAAGTATTTATTATCAATGGAATATTGGCATCCACTTTACTCTCGGGAATAATATTTATCAATTTACAGATGATGATAAACTTAATTGCGAAAGATTTGAGCTTGTATATAAACAAGTTTCTCTGATGTTTGATGAATTGTTTGACGAAAGCGATGACTTGTTCCTTGTCACAAATGTTTATAAACATAAAACATATGAGAAAAAAACCAAAAAATTAAAGGTATACAAGCAATTTCTAAAAAGAAAAGCGCTATTACATAAAATTCACGTACAAACTTCTGCTTATCCCTTTGAAATAGAGGAAGCAAATGAATTCGAAATGCAACAATTTTCCTTATTGTGCAAGCTTGAAGATGTGCGTGTTAAGGAATTACTGAAAGCAGCCAGCAATGAAGATTTTCCGTTATATCCAAAGCTGGGAGGGTATTCCGCTGGTTATCCTGATGTATTCTTTGTGAACATCACAAAGGACATTATATTTTTTGTGTATGATGACCGTGGCTGTGAAGTGATCGCATTGGATGAGGAGCGAATTCGCCCCCTTTCTGAAAAATATTATGAATGGATAGAAGACTGACAGAAACAGAATGTAAAAATGGACAAAATAGATACAGTGTTTGTTCGCCAAAAAAACTCTGCATCCCTTAAGGAGTACAGAGTTTTTTTGGCATACAATTAAATCGATTTCGTTGTGCCATACCGAAATCCTAAGACGGAAATCGGATATAAAAAAATTGTGCTAATAATGCAGATTACCGTAAACTCGTCCGTTAACAGCGGCGCAAAAACGGACGCAGGAATAATCCGAAAAACGACCATTACCATTAAGAACAGGTTTGGTGCAAGTGCGATGTAAAAGGTTCTTTTCAACAGCTTTTTTCCGCCAAGTCCAAACTCCTTGCCAACCTCATAACCAAGCAACAGCCAATAAAACAGATACAGAAAAATCAGAAAAAACGGAATACTAGTTAGAAAAAACCACAGCTGCTTTACTGTCGGGCTTGATAAAGAGTGATAAAAAACTGTTAGCATTATTCCTGCTGCAAAAAAGAAAAAGTTGCCGCAAAAGAAAATCCACTTTGTCCGGGCAGGTGTAACCGTCCGCTCTTCTTCGTACAATGCGGCCATTTCTGCAGGTGTGCCAAGTCTTTGTATAACTATACCCATTGCGGCTTTTTCGGTCATGCTCGTACAGTTTACCTCAGCTAACAAATCTGTCAAATGGTGTTCATATTCCAGTATAATACCCTCAACCCGATCGTGATTTTTCAAACATGTACGGAGGATATCCAAATACTCTTGTTTAGAAGAAATCATATTCCTTTTCTCCCAATCACCTTATCAATCGTTTGAACAAAGCTTTTCCATTCCTTTGTTTTTTGCTCGAGTATCTCAAGACCTGTTGCGGTTATACGATAATATTTACGTGCAGGACCTTTTTCAGAATCCTTCCAAAATGATTCCACATATTCTTGCTTTTCTAATTTATGTAGTGCTGGATATAATGTGCCTTCTTTCACCTGCAGAGAATAGTCGCTGCGGCTTTCCATCTCCTTCACTAGTTCATAGCCGTACATTTCTTTTTCGGCTAATAGCTGCAATAGAATTAAAGAAGTACTCCCCTTAACAAGCTCCCGATTAAACATATTTTCACCTACCTAGAATTATATAGTACTGATATTCTATCTCTTTCCTTGTTAAGTTGCAACGGATTTCATGTTAAAAATATGTAAAAACAGTCGTGTTAGAAAAGAATTATCTTATGCTGGAATATTTTTCTGTTTTGTTGGCATCATAAACCATGTTCATTTAAAGCGAAGTATTCCATCGTTTTAGGAAGGGTGTGTAAGATGGGAAAAAAGCATAAAAAGGAAGCCAAAATCCATTTCATTATCCGCTATATCATGCTGATGATTGGCGCAAGTCTCGCTGCTGTAGCGATTGAATTATTTCTTGTGCCAAATACAATTATAGATGGAGGCATTATTGGCATTTCCTTGATCATTAACTATATGACCGATTTCAGTTTTGGAATTTTAGTGCTGATTATCAACATCCCTTTTTTGTTTGCAGGCTATAAATACATCGGCAAAAATTTCTGCATCTCCTCTTTATTTGCGATTATCATGCTTGCTGTTGTTGAATCTTCCTTGCATCATGTTGATCCATTTACAAGGCAGCCGCTTCTTGCAACTGTTTTTGGAGGATTGCTGCTTGGTGCTGGTGTTGGTCTTGTTATCCGCAATTCGGGAGCCTTGGACGGAACAGAAATACTTGGCATCCTGTTATCAAAAAAAATCCCCTTTTCCGTCGGGGAATTCGTGATGTTTCTGAACGTTTTTGTGTTCACTTGGGCAGGGTTTGTACTCGAATGGGAACAAGCGATGTTCTCCATTCTCACCTACTATATCGCAAGCAAAGCAATTGACGCTGTCATGCAAGGATTTGATGATACAAAAGCAGCCATGGTTATCACAAACGAATACGAAGAAATCGCCGAAGCATTATCAGACCGCCTTGGCAGAGGTGTCACAAAGCTAAAAGGCAAAGGTGGTTATCTTGATCAGGAAAAAGAAGTGCTTTATGTCGTGTTCACCCGGCTCGAAATTGCCAAGTTCAAAAGCATCGTTTTGGAGATTGATCCCAATGCGTTTATTACGATTATGGACACACAAGAGGCACATGGCGGGAAATTTAAGCATGCGATTCATTGAGAGAGTGGTTTTTGGTGTTTCAACAACATTTTCAACAACAGTCTAAGCTGATGACTTAGGCTGTTTTTTTTGCCTAAAACCCGGCATTCAATATACAATTTCTAAAATACTTTGAAATACGAAAGGCAAAGCAGCTATTAAAAAACAACTTATTCCAATAGTAACAGCAGCATACAGAAAACACTTTCGAAAGGAAATGTCTTTTCTTTTGTAAGCGATATAAAAAACCTTCAACAAGAAAAAGACGGTCATCACGATGATGAGGGCTGAGAAAATAGTTGCTAGGATAAGCTCCATAATTAACTCCTTTTTGTAACAAAATTTCTAGGATAAATAATTTTTTTAGAATCATATATTACATAGATAGCTTAACACGTATATCCTAAATTCATTAACTAATAATCAACTTTTTTGTAAATTAATTTACATAGTTCAATACTTTAAAAAATAACCCTAATCGAATCTACTGCCGATTAGGGTTTCAGAATTAAACTTATCTCCATACTGCCAATACACCGTCTCACACAATAAACAACACAATCGGCAATGTAATAATACTCGCCAATGTACTAAATAGTGTCGCAGTGGAAACAAAGTCTGGTTCTGTTCCGTATTGCAGGGCATACATGGTCGTATTGGCGGCAGAAGGCATTGCTGCAAGTACGATCATCACTTGTTTCAGCATGTCATCGACAGGCAGTATGAAGGTCATTCCCCATGCGATCAGCGGGGAGATGATCAGTCTTAAGGTTAATGCAAAGGATAATGGTTTTACTTGAATTCGTTTGACGGATATTTTCGCTAATGTCATCCCTAAAACGAGCATGACGGTTGGAATGGCAGCATCTCCGACCATTTTAATTGCATCAAGCATTGTATTGGACAATGGGATATGCAAAAAGTGAAAGAGCATCCCAAGCATGGCACCATACATGATGGGAACCTTCAATACCTTCTTCCAGGTTTCGTTTGCTGATTCACCGTCTGCAGATCCTTTGGCTGCATAATAGACACCAATTGTTGCCATTATCAGCTGTTGGATAACCATCAGGATAACGGCATAATGAAGGGCTGGCTGTCCGAAGGCAAATAAAACAAGTGGTGTTCCGTAGTTGCCATTATTCATAAAGGCAGATGACAAAATCATTCCGCATGTTTTCTTAACGTCATATCCTCTAATGATAGCCACAATATAAATAATTCCAATAATACCGAAGACAAGGGCTAACGCATATATTGCCATCATTAAATAATCCAGGTCAAAAGTAGTTTCATAGAAAACACTAAAGGACAATAATGGTGTCATTAAGTAAACGGTCATTGTCGTTATCGCCTTTGTATTGATATGAAGAACCTTCTCACCAACAAATCCGACAGCAAATATAAAGAATATCGGTAATAGTACCGTAACAAACTGCATTTTTTTCGCTTCCTATCTATTAAATTACAATCAATCAAAACTTTGCAGCTTATTTTCTGACTTGGCCATTTCCATAAATATAGTATTTGGACGATGTCAGAGCATTTAACCCCATCGGTCCGCGTGCATGGAGCTTTTGGGTGCTTATGCCGATTTCGGCACCGTAGCCGAACTCAAAGCCGTCCGTGAAACGGGTACTGGCATTATGGTAAACAGCGGCAGCATCGACACTTAATAAAAATGCTTCTGCATTTTCCGTTACCTCTGTAAGAATTGCTTCTGAGTGCCTTGTGCCATACTTATTTATATGTGTGATTGCTTCGTTTATATCTTCTACGACTTTAACACTAATCTTTAAGGCAGAGTATTCTGTATACCAATCCTCTTCAGTTGCAGCATGAGCCATTGCGTAATCAGTTATGACTGCTTCGTCTCCGTAAATTTCCACCCCGTGCGCTGCTAGTGCTTGCAGGAGCTCTTGGCCGAATTTCTCGTACCAGCTTCTATGAATTAAGATAGTTTCCAGTGCATTGCAGACAGATGGGCGCTGTGTTTTACCATTAAGACTGATATTAAGTGCCATTTCTTTATCAGCACTTTCATCTATAAATAGGTGGCAGTTCCCAGCACCTGTCTCAATAACTGGTACAGAAGCTTCTTTGACAACTGTATCAATCAAGTTTTTGCCGCCTCGTGGAATAAGAACGTCCAAATACTCTGTCAGGTGAAACAGCTCTTTTGCCGTTTCCCTGCTTGTATCTTCAATCAGCTGAACTGCATCAACAGGCAGAGCTGATTTTTTTAATGCTTCATGAATGGAACGGACAAGAGCCATATTGGAGCTTGCCGCAGAAGAACTGCCTCTTAAGATAATGGCATTTCCTGTCTTAATGGATAATGTGGCCGCATCGATTGTCACATTTGGGCGTGCCTCATAAATCATGCCCATCACACCGATTGGCACGGTCTTTTTTAAGATAAGCAGGCCATTTTCTTTTTTGATTTCTTCTAACGTAGCACCAATTGGGTCTTTCAGTTCAATTAGCTGTCTTATCGCCATCGCCATGTCTGCGATTCTTTTTTCATTAAGCATGATTCTGTCTAAAACAGAAGCTGACAAGCCTGCTTTTTCGCCATGAACTAAATCTAGTTTATTTTGTTCAATAATAATGGCTTGGTCTAGAAGTAGCTGGTCTGCGATCAATGCCAGTGCGTTATTTTTATCCGCTGTCGTCAGTTTCCATAATTGTCTGCTTGCGTCTTGTGCCAATTTACCTTTTACTTGAACCTCTCCCATATAAAGAACCCCCCTTAAATTTTCACCCAGCTATTGCGATGAATGACTTCCTGCAATTGTTCGCCTGCTTGTTTTCTTTCTTTTGCACCGAGAAGTTTATGAAGCTCATTTGAGCCATATTGAACCTCACCTTTTCCAATAAGGCCTGATGTCCCAAAAACTTCGACAACATTTCCTTTTTCGAAAATTCCTTCAATTTTATAAACGCCTGCGGGAAGTAAGCTGCTGCCTTTTTGCAGTAAGGCAAGTTCTGCCCCTTCATCGACAAACACTTTACCTTCCACCGTTGAATGCAGAGCAATCCACTGTCTATTGCTGGTTATCGCACTTAATCCATCTGAACCGATATAAGTACCATCACCTTTTCCTTCTATGATGGAAATGAGCTTATCTGCTCCACTGCCATTGCCGATGAACACTGGTACTCCAAGGCTTAACGCGGTTTCTGCAGCAATCAGCTTCGACTTCATACCACCTGTACCTACCTTCGAGCCGCTCCCTTTCGCACCTTCAAGAAATTCAGCTGTTACTTTTTCAATAAAGTCATATCGTTTCGCAAGTGGATTTTCATTTGGATTACTGTCATATAGCCCGTTGATGTCTGTAAGGATAATCAGCTGTTCTGCGTGAATAAGACCGCTAACTAATGCTGACAGCATATCATTGTCCCCAAATGTCAGCTCCTCAACAGATACAGTGTCATTTTCATTGATGATTGGGAGAATTCCTCGTTCCAAAAGCTCTGATAAAGTGGAATATGCGTTGCGGTAGCGCTCCTTTTTACTGAAGTCGTTTCTAGTTAGCAGTATTTGCGCTGGAACAATGCCGTACTCTCGAAAACGCTCTGTATAGCTTTGTATAAGAAGTCCCTGCCCAACTGCTGCTGCTGCCTGTTTGCCTTTTAATGTGACAGGGCGTGACGGGTAGCCAAGCTGTTTGAAACCTGCTGCAACTGCACCAGAAGAAACGAGTATCACTTCTTTGCCTTTTTCCTTTAAGGCTGCGATGCTTGCTATATGATCCTTCAGTTTGTCCTGGTCAATCTCCCCTTTTGAATTTGTCAGCGAGCTGCTGCCGATTTTTATTACGATCCTTTTCCTATCCACGTCGATTTCCTCCAACCCTTCACAATTCTCACCTATCAATTGCTCACAATCAATAAAAAAAAGCTCTTTTCATCCTGTAAAAAGGACGAAAAGAGCTTTCCGTGGTACCACCTTAATTGGATAAGAGAAACTAGTCTCATTACCCCACTTTGTCTGATAACGCCAGATTAAACGCCTATTTTTATAGGACTCGAAAGGCAGGTTCTGCGGCATGTCGTCATGGAGCCTTTCAGCTTATAAGCTCCACTCTCTTTTACGAATGGTTATCGCATACTAGTTCTTTCTCTTCGTTCGGTTCTTCTTTTTTTATTTATTATAGCAGTTATTTTTTTTGTTTCAACATTATTTTTTTAAGGCTGGCTCTTTCGCCTTTTTCAACGCCCAAGTACGAATTGCGTATGCGACACCATTTTCGTCATTCGTTTTTGTCGTCACATCTGCTGTTTCCTTGACGATATCCTGTGCATTGCCCATAGCAACACCAATACCTGCTTCTTTTATCATGCTGATATCATTCAAGCTGTCTCCGCATGCCATCACTTCATCCATTGTAACACCAAGGCGCTCGCAAACGGTTTTTAAGCCTCGTGCTTTATTGATGCCAAATGCATTTACTTCAATATTTACAAGGGAGGAATTGCTTATTTCAAAAACTCCTCTTGCTTGAAGTTCCTTTAAGACATTATTGCGGATTGTGTCGTCTTCAATTTGATAACCGAATTTCAACCACTCTAGCTTATCAAGGTCCTCAGGCATTTCATCCTTCCATGTTTTACCACAGCTAATTGCCCATGTTTTTGCTCCATGCTTTTGTGCAAGCTCCCAAAGCCAGCGCATTTGCTCGACTTCAACCAAATTCCGTTCAATAAGATTTCCTTGCCAATCCCAGATTTCACTGCCATTCACCGTAACAAGGAAGGTTTTTAAAAATAAACTTTCTGAATGCTCCTTGCATGTTGCAATAGATCTGCCTGTACTAAGCACTACATGAATGCCTTCATCTTGGGCCTCTTTAATTGCTTTGCGGTTTTCTTCTGGAATTTCTCCATCTCCATTTAATAATGTGCCGTCCATATCGAGGGCAATCAGTTTAATCTCTCGTGCTTCGTTGGTCATTTTTGTGGTCCTCCAAATTTAGATTCTTAGATAGCCAAAATCATGACTGTCATGTCTGTTCTTACACTTCGTATACTTATTCCCTATATAAGTATACATTTACCTGCAGCTTAAGTAAAAAAACCAGCATAATTAACAAAACCTTAATAAATGCTCTTTAAGCAGTTTGCGCTAATTTTAGTTTTTTTATATTTCTTGAAAATATACTATGCAGCACCATTCCTCCTATAACGATGGCAATGCCGATAAGAGACATCGCACTTGGCAGCCCAACAGATAAAAACACCATTTCACCAATTAAAGCAAACAGTACTTCAAATGACTGTGTCGCCTCAACAGCACCAAGTGTTTGCATATTATCCTTGGCAGAGTCTGTCGCTGCGAAAAAGAGAATTGTCGCAATAACACCAGAAAACAAGGCAACAATACCTGATTGATATACTTGTGAACTAGACGGAGGTCCTGCTGTCAGGAAGCCGTATATAGATAATATTATCCAAAAAGGCAGGCTTGCAATTGTCATGCCAAGCACCCGCTGGAAAACATCAAAACGTCCGTTTGAGATCTCCATCATTTTGCGATTACCTAAAGGATAAGCGAATGAAGCTACAAGGATCGGCAAAAGGCAAAGCATTGCCGTGCCAAACGAGAGCTTCATCGCAAATTCTAGCTGCATGAAGGCAATGCCGATAATAATTAAGACCGAAAAGGTTAAGCTTTTAAATGGAATTTTCTTGCGCACCATAATTGCTTCTCCGCCTTTTGTATACTTCTTCTCCATAAACAGCGGTGCAAGTAATGTTCCAGAGATGATTGTCAGCTGCCATGTTCCCGCAACGAGCCAGCCAGGTCCATAGGCTGAGGCAAAACAAATAAAGGCATAAAAAATCCCAAAGCCAACAGAGCTCCATAATACCCATTTACCTGTATTTTCTCGTAGCTCCACTAAAATAGGTTTTAAATTACCCCTAACAAGAACAAGTATAAGTAAAAATGGTACCATAAAAAAATACCGCAGTGACGCACTCCAAACCCAACTCCCACCATTCATCTCCATCGCTTTATTTAACACAAAGGTGAAAGCGAAAAAAAAGGCTGAGGCGATTCCTAACAAAATCGGGCGCATATAACAAACCTCCATACTAGTCGAATTTTAACTTATAACCAATATATCGCATATTGGTTAATAATATCAATCGATATTTTCCAAAAAAAAAGATGCCCTTGTTCAGGCATCTTTTTGGATTAACGCTGATATTGAACACGATGAAGGTTGGCAAAAATACCGCCTTTTTCAATCAATTCATCATGTCCGCCTTCTTCTTCAATCCCATTTTCTGTTACGACTACAATGCGGTCAGCATTACGGATTGTTGCCAATCTGTGGGCAATAACAAGTGTCGTACGGTTTTTCGCAAGTTCATTTAGCGATGCTTGAATGATTTGCTCTGTTTCTGTGTCTAATGCAGAAGTAGCTTCATCCAATATTAAAATTGGAGGATTTTTCAAAAACATTCTCGCAATCGCAAGTCTTTGCTTCTGTCCGCCGGAAAGCTTCAAGCCCCGCTCTCCGATTTGTGTTTCATAACCATCTGGTAGCTTGCGGATTAAGTCCTCTAAATGAGCTCTTTTTACAGCTGCATGAATTTCTTCATCAGTTGCATCCAATTTTCCGTACGCGATATTTTCCTTAAGCGTACCTGTGAACAAGAAAACATCCTGCTGGACAATCCCGATTTGTGAACGCAATGAATGCTTCGTCATGTCGCGAATATCCATGCCATCGATTTTAATGGCACCGCTGTTTACATCATAAAATCTTGGTACAAGGGAACAAATTGTTGTTTTTCCTGCACCAGAAGGACCAACGAATGCAACTGTTTCGCCTGCTTTTATGTTAAGACTAATTTTATCCAATACAGTGCGGTTATCATAGCCAAATGTTACATCATTAAATTGAATGTCCCCGCGTAATGCAGGCATTTCAACTGCATCCCGGCGATCCTGAATTTCAGGCTCCGAATCAAGCAAATCTAAGAAACGTCTGAAACCAGCCATACCTTTTGGATAAAGCTCAAGCAATGTACTGATTTTATCAATTGGCTTTTGCAAGATATTCACATAAAGAATAAATGCAACAAGCTGACCGTTTGTCAGTTCACCATTGAATGTCAGCCATGCGCCATAAACTAATACCACTAACGTGAAAAAGCGCATTAACATGTAAACAGAGGATGATGTTAAGGACATCACTTTATATGCAACGATTTTTGCTTTTCTGAAGCGTTTGTTATTAACAGAGAAACGCTCCATTTCGAATTCTTCGTTTGTAAAGGATTGAACAACACGTACACCAGACACACTGTCTTCAACACGGGCATTAACATCGGCAATATCACCGTACATATGCTTCCAAGCTTTATTCATGCTCTTATTGCAGTATGTAATTAGCCAAACTAGAACTGGCACGATAAATATGACGATTAACGCAAGCTTTACATTAATTGTCAGCATAATCCAGAATGCGCCGACAAACGTCATAATCGCAATAAATAAATCCTCTGGACCGTGATGGGCAAGCTCTCCGATATCAAATAAATCATTCGTAATTCTGCTCATCACATGACCTGTTTTAGTGTTGTCAAAGAATTTAAAGCTTTGTCTTTGAACATGGTTGAAAAGCTGTGCTCTCATATCTGTTTCTATATTGATGCCAAGCTTATGGCCCCAATAGTTTACAATATATTGTAAATAAGTGCTTACTAAGTATAATGCCAATAAGCCGCAGCTAACAGAGACAATGGTACTCCAATTTCCTTCAGGAAGGAGTTTGTCAATGAACCAAGTTACAGCCATCGGGAAGGCAAGTTCTAGGATCGCCACAATGACAGCACTTGAAAAATCAAGAATGAATAGCTTTTTATGCGGTAAATAATAAGTGAAAAAACGCTTTATCATTATATGCTCCTTTATTTTTTGTCAGTTTAAATGAGAATCATTATTAATTATAGAGGCTTCTCCCTGTTTATACAAGAAAATTATTTTCGTATTCGAAATAGTAGCATAAATTTATGACTTTTTTTATTTGTGTTTTTTGTTTGAAAATAGTAAATTTTCAGTATTTTTAGAATAGTTAAAGGGTTATTTACTATTAACAGCGAACTAAAACATATACTTCAAATGGGTATTGCTAAATCTGGCATAAGGAGAGTGTGAAGGGATTGGATTATCATTTATTGACATTTGTCACAGTAGCGGAAAAAAAGAATTTTACAAGAGCTGCCGAAGAGCTGCATATTACACAATCTGCAGTAACACTTTCCATTAAGGCATTGGAAAAGAAATATGAAGTGAAGTTTTTCGACAGAACAAATAAATATGTTCGGCTTACCAGGGCTGGTGAAATATTATATTATCATGCGAAGAGAATATTAAATGAATACGAACAGGTCGAAAGCCTTATTCATGATATGACAAAAGTAGTGAGTGGTCCGCTCTTAATTGGATCTAGCTACACTTTTGGTGAATATTTGCTGCCGAGATTTATATCTGACTTTATGAAGGTACATCAACTAATTGAACCGAAAGTTACCATTCAGAATTCGAGCAAGATAATGAATCAAGTGCTTGAGGGCAGTCTTGATGTCGGAATTATCGATGGTGAAATCAAAAGTCATCCCCAGCTCCACATAACCCCTTTTGAACAAGATGAACTAGTAATAATCGTTAGCGCTGATCATCCTTTATCCAGCTTTCGAACAATTGATTTAGAAAGCCTTTATGGTGAAACATGGATATTACGAGAAGAGGGCTCTGGTACAAGAGAGGTCATTGACAAGCTCTTTAAAGAACACGCTTTTTCTCCGCTGATTTTACGGTCATTTGGGAGCACGCAAATAATTAAAGAGTCGGTGGAAGCAGGAATAGGCATTTCGATAGTTTCTAAATATTCAATCCAAAAAGAGCTGCATATGAAAACAATCCATCCAATTCGCCTTAAAAATGAACAGATTAACCGCCATTTTTCTTACGTGCTATCTAAAACCGGGATTCATCCTCTATCTGTTGAGCTTTTCACTCAATATTTGCAAACAAAAAATACGCACACACTTGAAGCGATTTCTTATAAGTAAACGATGAAAAGAAGGCTTCAAACAAGAAGCCTTCTTTCTTTATTTTCTTTCTGGCAAATCATACTCCATTCGTTTGGCTGCATTCCATTTTTCTTCTAAGCCAACTAATACTTCGACAAGATGAAAAGCCATTACAATCCCTGCCGAAATACCGCCTGATGTTACAATTCTGCCTTCATCGACAAATTTAACTTCTCTAACGACCTCCACGTTCGGAAAAAGATCTGCAAACAAATCATAGGAAGCCCAATGTGTAGTCGCTCTTTTGCCATCAAGTAATCCAGCCTGTGCCAGCAATAAAGCGCCAGTGCAAACAGATGTCGTCATTTCTGTCGTTTTGTCCTGCTCTTTAATCCAGTCTATCAGCCTGTCATTATGTAATTCCGTTAATCTAGCACCAGAACCTCCAGGCACAACCAGAATATCAAAAGGTGGTGCTGTATCAAAGGAATAGTCTGGTACGACTTGCAGCCTGTTTCTTGCTGAAATGCTTTTCCCAGTCTCAGACACTGTTTCGACTTTGAATGGCTTAACATCATCCCGATCCTTAAAAGATGTAATAGACAGCACTTCAAAGGGACCTGCAAAATCCAATACTTCTACGTCATCAAACAGTAAAATGCCAACACTTCTCGTTTCCACTTCGCCCTCTCCTTCTTTTTATTGATTTTGTTTATGTATTATAAATAAAAAATCATATGTTGTTCATCAAAATATTGGCCATTCACCTTTAAGGCCTTTTTTTCCAAGCCAAAAACAGTGAACCCCATCGATTCGTATAAAGCAATAGCTCCAGCATTTGTTGATACAACCGCCAACAGCAATTGTTCAATCTCCAGTCTTCTTGATAAGGTAATCACCTCTGTCAAAAGCCTTCTCCCAATCCCTTTGTTGCGGTATGCATCTTCAATAAAAAACGACAGAACACTTGCCTTATGCTTGATTTTCTTATAGGTTTCCTTTTGAAGTGTGATAGTGCCAACAAGGCGCTCGTCTATAAACGCCCCAATGGTAATTCTTGTCGGGTCCTTCAATAATGCGGAAATGCGCTTGATAGGATAAAGCCGTTTTTGCTCCTCTTCCAATGTTAGTAGGAATGCATCTGGATGCTGATTTAATGTAATCAACCGCAAACCCCAATATTCCTTAGCATCCTTTGGTTTTAATACTCTTACCTGCAAAACAACCACCCCTCTATGATGTCCACACGTAAAACCGGTTTAGGAAAAACGTTATCGCAAATTGCAAACTAGCCTACATAATAAATTCCATATTGCCACAACGCATTCCTTCTGGTACATCAATTTTCGTCAAACAAGATTTATGGTACGATAAAGAAAATCAATGTTAGAGGAGTCTAGCCAATGTTTATCGTCCATTCAACTTTTCCAGTACCAGCAGATAAAGCAGATGAAGTGATTGAAATATACAAAAACCGCTCACGATTAGTAGATAAAAATCCCGGTTTTATCCGTTTTCTCCTCCTGCAAACAGACAAACACAAAGGAGAAATCACCGTCCATATGGAATGGGAGACTAAGGAAGATTATTTGCAGTGGGTAAGAAGCACAGAGTTTAAAGATATTCATGAGCTTGAGAAAAAATACCCTGATAAAGAGCTAGCAGCCATTATCCCAACTGTAAAGCAGTTCTCAGTGGTTGCTGAGTAACAAATTACGGAACTCACAAAGTATTATTCAAAGCTACGCAAGCGTCCTGTTACCTTTTCGAGAGAATTAAACAGAGCCTAGGAAGATTCCTAGGCTCTTCATTATGGCATACAATAATTTCAATAATCTTAATAAGTCCGGATGTTTATTGCTTACAAATTTTCTTGATTCATACTTTTTCTATCAAATCCTAAAAACCTAGTGCCTTGAAAGTTTAAAATTCCTGTGTCATTTTCAGAAAGCAGCCCATATTCTTTACCTGAAACATGAAACTCTGTTCTGTCGCCACTTTCAAACTCAAAGGTGACATAATATATAGTACTCGAAGAATGATGATTATCATGATTTGAACTTCTTCTGACATCTGTACGTTTTGCTTTAATCACTGCTGGCACACTTAGCCTGGGCGACTGCTCATTTTTATGCCACTCGCCAATTCCTTTAAAAATGGCAAATAAAATACTACCAATAACGAAGACAAACACAATTCCGATAAAAATCGGACCAAATTGGAACATAGAGTCTCCAAAGTAAAAGTCATTTGGCATGTTAACACCTCTTTTGTTAAATATTGTAATTATATACGTCTAATGATTAATAAAGTTTCATTTGCCAAGTATATGTATTGGGTATTTTTTGTAAATAAATAGTCGCCAAATATGGTGACTATTAAAAACGCTAATATCTATTGTTAGGACTGGTTATGTTCCTCTACTAATTCGGACTACTTACACCAATAGTACCCAGTACTCCAAATGAATTCACTTAAATACATTAGTACCTTAACTCATCACATCTTTACGCTTATATAATACGAAAGCTGCCGCAGCAATTAAAATCATTCCCATAAAAGCGGGGGCAGCATGACCAAGGGATACATAGATTTGTCCGCCTATAATTGGTCCTATTATTCTTGCTAATGCTTGAATAGATTGGCTGCCTCCTTGAATCCTGCCTTGTTCACTAGCAGGGGCAGACTTGGAAAGCATTCCATTGAATGAAGGTCCGATGATGGAATCACCAAATCCAAACACGAACATTCCGGCGATAAAAAGCGGATATAGAGAGAATAACGCCGACATTGCGATAAAGCTGTAGCCAATAATCTCTGAAATCATTCCGATTATCCCTATTTGCACATCACTGTATTTCAGTAACAGCTTTGGCATGATAAACCCTTGTGAAACGATGTCTTGAATACCCATTATGGAAAACATCAGTCCGATTAGCGCTGGCTCCCAGTTGAAAGTATCTATTGTAAACTGTGAAAAAACGGCCTGTAAAGATCCGTTAGGAATCCATAGTAAAAACGCAGAGATAAGCAGCCATTTTAGATTTTTCATAGAAAGAATGCTAAACAATTGTGAGAATGGATTTAATCTTAGTAACGTAATTTTTTTCAGCCTGTTGTACTTGTTAAGACTTTCTGGCATATAAAGAAGACCGAATGCAAAATTTAATAAAGTTATAAATGCTCCTGCATACATCGGTACAGAATAGCCAAACTTTGTCAGCAGTCCACCTATTACAGGTCCAACAGCGATGCCGACACCTGTAACAGCACTTACCCACCCAAAGTATTTTGTTCGCTGTTCTTTCGGGATAATGTCTGCAAAATAAGCAAAGATGGTGCTTATACTCCCGCCTGTTACACCTTCCATTATCCTTCCAACAAACAGTACCCATAAAGCTCCTCCAATCCCAAAAATCACGTACCCGACACTAGACCCAAACAAGCATATTAAGAGGATCGGACGACGACCATATCTATCACTTAAAGCTCCAAGTCCGGGTGCCGCCATAAAAACACAGGCTGCATAAACAGCGGTCAGCATTGTCACAATGATTGCCTGATTTTCTTGATTGTGAACATACGGATGAACTAAATATGGAACGACTGGTGCTATGATTGTGAAACCTATTCCACATAGAAATACAGACATTAAACCAAATAGTAACGCCTTTTTATCAACTGTCTGTCCTGTATTTTGATGTTTGTGTGATTTAAATTTGAACATGTACATACTCCTCACTAACTTTTTAGTTTCCTAAGAAACAAAAATAATGTACCATTTTATTGTTTCCTAGTCAACAAAAATTAAGACAAAAAATACAGCTCAACTCTTAATAGAATTGAACTGCATTTGTTGTTACGGTGTATTTTTCATTATTATTCAGGCTTGATAGTTCCTTCTTGCTTTTTTATTTCTGCATCCAAATGCTTATTATACTTTTCTACAAAGCTAAGAATACTTTCAAACTGCTCCACAGTCACCTGTTCAAATACTGCTTTATCCCGCTCTCTAAACGCTTGATGCAAATCATCATGAACCTTATTTATTGCCTGTCCTTCCTCTGTCAGCCTAAAATAGATTTCTTTTTTGTTTTCCGGCTTTTGATAGCTTTCAATAAGGCCTTTATCGAGGAGTTTTTTCGTTATTTTACTAATAGCGCTTCTAGTCATAAAAAAGGACTCTGCTAGTTTTGTGACATTGGAATCGGCGTTTTTGCCGATAAATTCAATACAATGTACTTCAGATGACTTATGACCATGTAAGCTTTCTTCCATTTTCGGCTTATTAAGCGCTACTATCTTGTTTAATATATCCCTAAACCCTGATAAAATCTGTTCCTCTTTGTTCATGTGCTAACCTCCTACCAGTTGGTGCATTACCAATATTATAGTAGAATTTTTGTTTCCATTTCAACATTATTCCATCGTGAATAGAAATAGAGCTGTTTACTACAGATAGCTGCCTGTCTTTTGTAGCAATCCTTTTATGAAACTAATTGGATGCGTAAAATATATCTATTAGTAGCTTAATTCATTCCATCAGCAGTTCGACTTTTTAACATCCATCAGTTAATGCTCCATTAACAAATACAGAAATTATTCAAAAAGGAAAATATTCCTAAATAAGTTTAATTTTATGGTAAAATTTGATACAGTAAGAAATATACTAAAAACATCATAAGGAGTGACAAGCATGAAGGGAAATCTTATTACCCCTGTAATAACGCTGGTTTTAATGGTAGCTATTAATTATTTTGCCTCACTTTTTTTTCACATCCGCTTTATTGAACCAATGTTTTTTATAGGTTTAGCTTTTGTCGGACTTCTATTCTCGTTCAATAGTTCTGGTGGAGCTTGGTCGAGGGTTTCTGACAGTCAAGTATCTGCACAAACAGGCATTATTCAAGAGACAAAACCCTTTGCTTATAGAATAAATTTACCGCTTTGGGTAGCGATCGGTTACACAGTAATTGGACTAATTATCCTTATTCTATTAATCGCAAAAGTTATTCCGCCCGCAAGCTAAAGATTAGCTCCCATGGTTGCCCATGTGGAGTTTTTTTTTGTAAATACATATTGGTATATCCATACTCACCCTATCATTCAGCTTTTGTATTTCAGGAATAGTCTAATGCAAACAGTCTGTCTCCATCTTTTGAACTTCATCTTCCGTAGAATAAGTATAATAAATGGCAGATACTCCTTCTCTCCATGCATCATCAAAGGATTGAAGACTGTCATGGTACTCCTCTTCCACTTCTCCATCTTCTCCAACATACATTTCTCGCTGTACTTCAAATTGATCCTCTACAATCATTACATCCCATCCTTGCGTGTTTACGTACTTTGTTGCCGTTTGAAATGCTATATTCATATTGTCAGCTTTCACCCAGCAATTAACGTATGCACCAATACATTCTGCCTTCTCCGGATTATCTTTATTAGGTATTGCTTCTAACTGAACTAAATATACTGCCATCATACTCTCCTGACACATTCATTATTTTACATACAGCATACCAATAATAGTAACCTGCTAAAAATATAAAACCATTAATTCCTCATCGAAATAGATATTATCTATTTTCAAAGCATTTTTATCTATTCCATATGCTTCAAAGCCTAACGATTGATAAAGGTTTTTTGCAGGCAAATTAGCAGCACCAACCGTTAAATAGATTGCTTCAATTTCATCCATTTGCTTAGATTTTGTGATGGCTTCCTGCATTAATTTCTTCGCAATACCTTTTCCCCGTTTTTCAACTGCAACATACATCGCAAAAATATTTATCCTATGTTTTAATTTTGCTTTTTGCTCTAACTGTAATGTCACAACACCAGCAAGCACTCCGTTTTCAAATGCACCAAGTGTATATGAACTTGAATTGCTCACCCTGTTCGCGAATGTTTCTAGGGTGAAGTCTTTTTCCTCTTCATAGCTTGAAGCAAATGCTTCTGGACTTAATTTCAAAGCTTCTAATCTCAATCCTTTATAGCTATTTGCATCATTTTTTTCAAGCACTTTAATTTCCATGGTGTCGCTCCTTTAAATAGAATCAATTTCTGAATTTTTCCTTAAAATACCAATTTTTACTATACCAGTATTATAGTAATTCTTTGTTTTTTCTAAAGGAGCGTTTTAACGAAATATAATTCGCACTACACATGAAAAAGCTTGTGCAGATTATTAACACTAAAAAGGCAAACCAATTTTGGTCATTAGTTAACAATACTGAGACATTAAAAATAGTTATCAACCCCAATATAAATAAGGTGAAGCTCACAAAAACACTAGTTTTTATAAGAATGGCTCTTAGTTCTTTTTTATAAGCCCTCTCTGTTGTGATATCTGCATACTCCATCCCAGAAAGTATAAATCTAGCAGTAACATATAAAAGAAATATCATACTTGAAACAAGTAAAATCGTGTCAGCTTGTATAAAGGTGAGAAAATTACTTGCGATTAGCATCAATATTACTATAAAGATTTGGAGTATCGCTCCTTCTGCAATAAAAACCAACATTTGTTTCTCTTTATATTCATCGTTAGGCAAAAAATACGTTAGCCAGGATTTCATTACTCGTCTACCTCCCAAAATAATTCATCTAATGTTTTGTTAAGCTGTTTAGCAATTGCAATACAAAGATTAAGACTGGGGTTATACATCCCCTTTTCGATTAATCCAATCGTTTGCCTTGTAACCCCAACATTTCTTGCTAATTGTTCTTGCGTCATCGAGCTTTTAATTCTCAAAATTTTAACATGATTCTTCACAGCATCACCGCCAAAGTAATATATATATTACAAATGTTATATATACCTTACATTATATTGGAAATAAATACAAGAAATTCACATTTTTTCTTTTATGCATAACACAATAGAAATAAATATGGACTAATTGAAGTAGTCATCACCAATTGCGCAAAAAAAAAGCCAGCCTGTTATGCAGCTGACTTGATTTATAGATGCTAATACTATGATAGTAATCAATCTTCTGTTTCTTCTTCCTCTTCCATATAAAAATCATGCTCACCAAGATAAATTGGTCCATTCGCATGGTCAATTCTGATTGGCCATTCATACGGAACAGCTAACCTTCTTGCAATAGTCCTCCAAAAAGCAGTTGTTTCTGCTTCAAATGCTTGAAAATCCTTTAATAGCTCTTTATAGGTTGTACCATCAAATTGTATGTTCATGTCTTGCAAGCGAACGAACGCCATATGTTTAATTTCTAGCTCTGCTGCTTTTTCCATTTCTTCTTCTGTTGCCTCTCCAATAATGGTTCCGGGTGAGGGTAAAATGGTATAAATATTATCTACTTCTACTTCTGTTCCTTGTGTGGGAATCATTTTGTTTTGATTGAACATTATTTCAGCTCCTAGTAGAATATTTAGCAAAACAGTCTATTGCTTACCTTATCAATATACCAATTCAACAGAAGGGCTTATAATTCCTTCTATCTCTAATAATTCTTGTTTTGAATCGTGGAAGATTGAAGATATATGTAAAATAATATAAAAAAGCGTGCGTTATTGAAATGAACATATTCTTTATAGAGATAAGGGTATTTTTCAAGATGAGGCTCCAAAAATTGATATTGTGGAAAAATATCAAAGAAGGACATTTTTAACCACGCTATAGATTTAGGTGCAATGCTAATAGATTTTCCTTTTAGAAGGAAGTTTAAACTACTTGAAATCATCATCCAATATGTATTTAGCTCCCCGTTTAAGCAGTCTTCTTTAGAAAATTGCTTTTTAAAATCTTGTTGAATTTTAGACAAATCCTGATATGGGAAAGGATTTCGCAATGATAACTGCAGCATCTGCTTTATCGTATTGGGATATTTTTCTTTACAAACTTCTCCAATCATTTTATAAAAGAAAGGTAGAACTTCCGATTGAAGTGAATTTCTCTTCATAAGATTTGCTTGAACTAATTGACTTAGCTCTTTTTTCTTTAATTTTTCACTCATAACATCACCTAGAATAAAGATATTTAGTTTGTACTACTTTTCATTTTGAGAAAGGAATAAAATACTTAGTTCTTAATCATTAAGTTTTCACACAATCTATTATATAGAAATTTTTCCCAATGTATAGGATAACAGCATGCTAAATTTGCTTGGTGGGCATGCATTTCAATTAATTCAGCTAGAAAGGAAGCTTTCTATTATGAAAAATAAACAATTAAAGCGGCTGGAAATTCCGAAGTGGGGAACCTACTTGCGTGGCAGATGGCGTGAATGTTTTGCAAGCCATCTTACCGTAGAAGAACAACAGGCGATTTGCATGGATAACTTTCTCTGGCACTTATGTTCTTGGGAAAAGGTAACATGTCTTCAGCAGGACGGTGCAATAAGAGCATTCCTTCAACAAACAAAGCATAAATGTACTATATTTTATCAATTTATAGATGACGCTTACCTTTTTGAGCATGCAGACACCCTTACAATAACGGACTTACCTTATATAGAGGATCATATGGACTATAATGACATGTATGTAATGGATTGGAATAACAAATGGACTTTTATCATGACACACGAAAGGGAATGTGGACCATATTTTATTCAGCGTAAATAATGAAACACACTCTTGCTATGGAATTGGCGAGTGTTTTTCATTATTTACTACTTTCCATTACTCTTTTAATCTTCCAATTTCCAAACTAAATCAAGCAGTTCATCCACTTCCTTCATTCTGTTAACACTCGGCGCTTTAATAAGATTGCCTTTAACCATAACCATGGAAACATCGGCCAATGCTGTGATATTGTCTAATGGGTTTTGGTCGAGCACGATTAAATCTGCTTGTTTTCCAAGCTCTATTGTTCCTGTCAGGTCATCGATTCCTAATATTTCTGCATTTGTTTTTGTAACTTTGTCAATCAACTGGATTGTGTTCAGATTTGTTTGTCTCATTAGATGGTCTAGTTCACGCCACATATCATAGTGGGTCACAAATGGCATGGCTGCATCTGTGCCGATTCCCATTTTAATATTATATTTTACCGCCTGCTGTACCCCTTTTAGCATAGAATCATACACTAGACGCGAGTTTTCCTTTACTGTTTCGCTCACCTTTGTAAGACTTCTGTCTAATTTCGCACTAGGATAACCTGCCTGCAGGGTAGGTATTAATGCCGTGTAGCCTTTTAATGCCTTAGGATTGTTTTTATATAAGGTGATAATTTCTTCATCCATCTCTGCACCATGTTCAATTGTATCGACTCCACCTCGAAGCGCAATCCTTACTCCCTCTGTGCTTTCAACATGTGCTGCAACAAGCATGCCGAGTTTATGTGCTTCCTCACAAATGGCAGCAACCTCTTCCTCTGTCATTTGCAGGCGACCAGCTTCACCAACCATTTTTGCATCAGTAACTCCGCCTGTTACACAGATTTTGATTAAATCTACTCCGTTTTTGACATTTATTCTGACATTTCTTCTCGCTTCCCAAGGAGAATCACCGACCAATGCCAAATATGGTGCTCCGTGTCCGCCTGTGACACTCAGAAAATATCCGGATACTAGCAAATTGGGTCCAACAAACTCGTTTGCCTTTATTTCCTTCCTTAATCGGACATCCTGATAGAAAAATTCACCAACACTGCGCATAGTAGTTACACCAGCGTGAAGTGCGGTTATGGCGTTTTTTTTCATTCGTTTTTTTAATATATTTCTGCCAAATTTCGTATCCAATATATGGTGATACGCAAAATCCAGCATGCCTTCACTAACAGACAGTGAAAATGGTTTACCGTCTGCAAACAGATGGACATGGGCATTGATGAGACCGGGCATTACATATTTCCCTGACATATCAACTGTTTCATATTCACTTGGGATAGAAAGATCGTTTGATTTTCCGATATGTTGAATCAGTCCTTGTTCGTTAATTAAAATCGTCCTATTGGTATCAGGTGTTTTTTCCATATCCCCATATATCACCTGGCAATTCTTTAATGCATAACCTGTCTTCATGAAATATCGTCCTCCTAAATCGCAATAATGAATTAATCATTCATTATTGATTGTTAAAAAAAGTGATAGCACCTTTATACAAATATGTACGTATATCGGTGAATCACTACTATTCATTTAAGCTATTAATTCCGTGCAGTCGGTAAATGCTTAGCATCTCAAAAATTCGTTTTCTGCTTTCTGCGCTCATTTCTCGTTTCAATAAATCCAATATCATATCGACGAAACTATTAGCAAGAATCGTTAATAAAATTGTATTCTCGTCCTTGGTAATATCGTGTTTTTTGTAGGTGTTCTTCATGTACGGCTTTTTTGTTTCGATCATTAACTCTATCAGCTCATTCTTTGCATTGCTGTAAACAGTACCGTGACTTTTTTCAAAAATAATAACAATTTGCCTATGATACTCCGTTAATAAATGGATTTGTTCTTGATAAATCGCGGCTTCTTTGTCATTCGTACCGTCAAAAAACTTCTGATTCACGATATGTATGCTTTCCACTAATATCTTTTGCAAATAATCAACTAAAGAAGGTGGAACTACTGTGTAAAATAACTCATTTTTGTTTTTAAAATACGTATAAATATTGCCGACTGAAATGTTAATCTCTTCTGCAATATCACTCATTTTAGCCTTTATAAAACCTTTTTCAAAAAATACTGTTAATGCGGCAGCTTCTATTTGGTTTTTTACTTCTTCCTTTTTTGCTTGGATACAGAACACCTCCCAATATTGAATTGTTAATTCACTATTAATTTAGTATAATCGGTTGTTTCTGTCAAATTTTTGGTTTTTTCACAGCATGTATATCTAGTCATACATAAAACAAACCTATGGCGTTTGACTTAACAAATACATACCTAACCAGTTCTCATATATGTATAACACATTAAGCCAAACAACCATTACCTATGACAATTCATTTACTTTAATACCAGCAAGATAAGCATTTAAGGTCATCTCTAAGCTTACGTCAAGCTTTAATGGCAAACCAAATTCCCCGTTCTGTTCGAGGGAAGCGAAACCATGCAGAATACTTCTTAATCCCCTAACAGCATGCAGGGTTTCTTCCTCGCCAAGCTTGTATTCGTTCATCACCTGAAGTACGATCTGAATACTTCTGCTTTGAATTGCTGCAAGCTCCTCGTCAGCGGCACGAGGTGTACGAAGCATTGCTTCATATAGTCCAGGGTGCCTTCTGACAAAGCTAACATACGTTTTACCGAGATGATGAACAGCGGCATCTTGAGTGCGGCCAATGGCAGCTTCAGCCAACTGGTCATTCAGCTGCTTATAGCCGTATTTTGCCATTTCGACTCTTAGAACTTGTAATCCTTTAACATGATTATAAAGGGACGGAGATTTAACGTGCAGCGTTTTAGCTAATGTAGCTAACGTAACTGCTTCAAGCCCGTGTGTATCGGCGAGTTTTGTGGCGGTTTCTAAAATCAGTTGTAAATCGAGTCCGGGTCTTGGCGACATGTTGGAACTTCCTTTCAAACTTCTCTTTATTTTTGACTGCGTTCTATTGCCTTTTTCATTAGGTCAGTTGGCTCTGTTATCATCTTACCATGGCCGACAGCGAGAACTTGAGGAGATAATTCAAGCAATAATTTTGCACTGCTTAAAGCAAGCTCCTTATTCCAGGTCGCAAACGCTGGAAATGGGAACAGTGGATTAAGTTGACCGGCAACAGCGACTCCACCTCTTGTTTGTAAGGCATCACCTGTTATGATCGCTCTTGTGTTTTTATCAAAAAAGGATAGGGAACCTGGAGTGTGTCCAGGAGTTGAGATTGTCAGTAAGTCGCCTATTTCATCACCGTCCTCTAACAATATATCTGGCTGCGTCATTATCTTTTTCGGTACTCCTCCGCGAATAGGTGTGTCAGGCTCACCTGACTCAAGTCCTTTATCACCTCTTAAAAGGCGTGAATCTCTTCTCGAAATATAGACAGGCGCATGTGGCAGTGCTTCCTTAAGAGCATCCAATGATCCAATATGATCATCATGAGCATGTGTCAATACAATCCGAGTAATCGGTTTATTCAATTTCTCAGCCGCAGCAAGGATATGTTTGCTGCTGTAAGGTAGTGCACAATCAATCAAGGTCAAGCCGTCCTTTTCTTCAACAAAATAACAATTAACAGGAAAAAACCTGGGCATGAAGGCAAGTTGATAAACATTGCCAATTTTCGTTATTTTCATCATATTGCTCCTCTCAATATCAAAACTAATCTAATTAACATTTTAACTAATGTCATTAGTTTTTACAAATGTTTTCCCTAACTTTTTACAGACAACATTCTTTGCTTTAAGATTAGTTCGTTTCATTGCGCTGCACCCACTTGCTTTCCCCGGGAAAAGCGAGTGGGTCCTCGTCTGCGCCTGCGGGGTCTAAAGCGTCCTCTATTTTCATTCGAAGTCGAGTGGCCTCCGCTCCATTTCACTAAGATTCCTATTGTTTTAAAACAAAAAGATACGCTAATTTAAATACTTATGCCTAAGGAACGTTTTGTAGTCACTTGCTTTGAGTAAAACTAACCATATACATCCATCTTATATACTTCTCGCTAATTGACGCAATTCACAATATACTCGTTTAACAATAGAATCAAAATCTATTTATTAGCTTTACGAATTGCTTTTATCACAGAAAAAATGCCCCATCCTAAATAAATACAGGCTGTAAGGCCCCATGTCAAAAATATCCCCAGTCCTAACCCAATGTTTGCATCTTCGTATTGATTTAACATATCGTCTATAACCACATAAACCATCGGTGCAGCACAAATGATATAGCCTAAAAAGAGCAGGCTTCTTCGTTTTTTTAGATTTTTGGAAAAAAACAAAAATGGAATCAATAGAATAACTAATGTAAGAAGGACAATCGCAATCATGTTTTACCTCCATCATAGTTTATTTATATTTACTTATTCTTCAATTCCCACTGTCGGTTTTATTGCTATTGGAACGACTTTAATTATTCGTCAAATGAGATTTTCTCTTCAAATTCTGTTTTCATGACGATTATCGGGTGTGATAATCCGAATTTCATTAAGGATTCCAACAACGCCGAAAGCGTAGCTGTTGAATCTGTCATTACTTTTAGTAAATAATTTGATTCGCCGCTTACCCGATATAAATCCACTACTTCAGGTGCTTCCTTACAGTATTGAACGAAATTGGCACACTTGCTTGTTTTAAACATAACGAACGTTAAGATGCTTTTATTAATGGCAGAAGGTGCGAACTTTGTTTTATAACTGGCTATAACCCCCTGTTCCTCCAGCTTATTCATCCTTTCCTTAACTGCAGGCTGTGTCATGGAGATGATTCTGCCTATTTCAGAAACAGGTATTCTCGCATTTTCAGATAATACATTCATGATTTTATAATCAATTTCATCGAGTTTGACTGCATTTTTCATGGAACTTTCCCCCTATCTTATTATTTAAAGTAAAGACAACCATTTGCCTTTAAAATCATAAGTAAAGTGCCTGATCTTTTTATTATTATATATTCAGTTTTCTTAGAATTAAAATAAAATGAATGTATGCTTTTTAATTCAAAAAAAAACAGATCAGGACGTGGTTAGAAAATGAAGAATTTAACTGGCAAGATCGCTTTAGTAACCGGAGCAAGTCGTGGCATCGGTTCTGCTATTGCAAAAAGATTAGCTGAGGAAGGTGCATTAGTTGCTGTCCATTATGGCAGCAATAAGGATGCTGCGAATATTACGGTTAAGGAGATTGTGTCTGCTGGTGGAAATGCATTCGCTATACAAGCTAATTTACATTCATTAGATGGCGTCCATAAGCTAATAGCACAATTAGATGAAGATCTGCACAATAGAACTGGTGCAGCAGCATTTGATATTTTAGTAAATAATGCCGGTATCGGCACACAAGGAACGATTGAAGACACAACAGAGAATATTTTTGACGAAATCATCGATATAAATTTAAAAGCACCCTTTTTTCTTATCCAGCAAGCATTCCCAAGACTCAGAGAAAAGGGGCGAATCATTAATATTTCTTCTGCAGAAGTCCGCATTGGTTTAACAGGTTCGATTTGCTATGGCTTAAGTAAAGGAGCGCTTAATACAATGACGCTTCCATTGGCCAAACATCTTGGCCCAAGGGATATAACAGTTAATACCATTATGCCAGGATATACAAAAACAGATATTAATATCAAGCTGCTGGATGATCTGGAGATAAGAAAATTTGCCACCGAATCCTCTGTGTTTAACAGATTAGGTCAGGTTGAAGATGTTGCAGATGCTGCTGCCTTTCTGGCATCGTCTGACAGCCGGTGGATAACTGGCCAGATTTTAGATGTTTCTGGAGGCTTCCGCTTATAAATTGTGCTTACTTAAAAAGTGAAAACTCTGCTTACAACTATGCGGTTGTTAGCAAGGGTTTCACACATTCGAGCAATAAATTGCTAAACCGCAAATAAAACTGGCAGACAGTTTTATCCACCAGTTTTTTTGCTACACGCAGATATTCCTAAACAGATACCTTCTTGCTTGCGGCAATTAAGCTTTTGATTTCATCTAATTCATTCTTATGAAACAACTCGACAATTTTGCTGCCGACAATAACGCCATCACAATGCTGGGTCATTTCCTTAACGTGTTCAGGTGTTGAGATGCCAAAGCCTGCCAACACAGGAATTGGACTTACCTCCTTCACTTTTAGCAAATGTTCACCTAATTGTGTTTGGAATACTGTACGAGAACCAGTTATTCCGGTTACAGTAACTGCATATAGAAAACCGTTTCCTTTTTTGGCAATCTGCGCAATTCTGTCGATTGAACTAGTCAATGTTACGAGGCGGATAATTTCGACTTGGTGACTTTCTGCAGAGGAAAGCAGAATTCCTTCTTCCTCAATTGGCATATCAGGGACGATTAATCCGTTAACGCCAGATTGTTCACATGCTGCAAAAAATGCCTCGACACCATACGCCAGAATTGGGTTTAAATAGGTCATAAAGACAATCGGAATTGTCGTCGTCTCCCGAAAGGACGCTAAAGTATCAAATACTTTTTTCAATGTTGTTCCAGCTTGAAGTGCACGAATTCCAGCAGCCTGAATGATTGGTCCATCTGCAACGGGGTCGGAAAACGGGATGCCAAGCTCGATTGCTGTTGCTCCGGCATTTTCAAGAAATTTGATTTTTCCCTCTAATGTTTCCAAGCCACCGTCGCCTGCCATAATATACGGAACAAAGGCTTTGTCGCCATTTCTTTTAACTTCGTTAAAACGTTCAGCAATTGTCGTCATTATTCTGTCACTCCCATTCTATCCATTACTGTATTAACATCCTTGTCTCCTCTGCCTGATAAGCAAACAACAATCGCTTCTGACTCCTTCATTTTTGGAGCATGCTTCAAGCAATAAGCAATTGCATGAGAGCTTTCTAATGCTGGAATAATTCCTTCAAGGCGGCAAAGCAGCTGCAATGCTTCGAAAGCTTCTTCGTCTGTAACTGACTCGTAGTTCACTCTGCCAATATCGTTTAAATAGCTGTGCTCTGGACCGACTCCAGGATAATCAAGTCCAGCGGAGATGCTGTGTGCCTCTTGAATTTGTCCGTCCTCATCCTGTAATAGGTACATATAGGAGCCATGCAATACACCTGGTTTCCCTTTCGTTAATGATGCAGCATGCTTATCTGTATGCAGTCCGTGTCCTGACGCTTCCACCCCATAAAGGGTCACTTCCTCGTCCTTAATAAATGGATAGAACATTCCCATTGCATTGCTGCCGCCACCGATACAAGCAATGACTGCTTCTGGTAATCTTCCTTCCTTTTCAAGGAACTGTGCTTTCGTCTCTGTACCGATTACACTTTGGAAATCGCGAACCATCATTGGAAATGGATGTGGTCCCATAACAGAGCCAAGAATATAGTGTGTATCCATCACGTTTGTCACCCAGTAGCGTAATGCCTCATTACAAGCATCCTTCAATGTAGCACTTCCTGATGTAACACTTTCGACCTTCGCACCAAGCATCTCCATGCGGAATACGTTCAGCTTTTGTCTTCTTATATCCTCTTCACCCATAAAAATCGTGCATTCTAATCCAAGCAGAGCACAAGCTGTCGCTGTGGCAACGCCATGCTGACCAGCTCCTGTTTCGGCAACTACCTTTGTTTTGTCCATTCTTTTTGCCAGCAGTGCCTGACCAATTGCATTGTTAATTTTATGTGCACCTGTGTGGTTTAAATCTTCTCTTTTTAAGTAAATTTTCGCACCGTTTAAATGCTTTGTCAGTCTTTCTGCATAATAAAGCGGTGTTTCTCTGCCAACATAGTCCTTCAATAAATAATCTAATTCCTCTTGAAAGGCTGGGTCCTTTTTTGCCTCCATATACGCATTTTCTAGCTCAACAACTGCTGTCATTAATGTTTCTGGAACATATCTGCCCCCGTAGATCCCGAAATGTCCTGTTTTGTCTGGAAATGAATAGTTTACTGTCATGATTTGCTGCCTCCTTATTTAGTATGTAGGAATTGCTTCTCCTAAAAATAACTCGATCTTCTGTAAATCCTTTTTCCCGTCTGTTTCAACACCACTTGATACATCAAGCATAAATGGGTTAACCATATTGCTTGCTGAACGAACATTTTCTGTGTTCAAGCCGCCTGCAAGAATGACTTTTTTTCCCTTAAAGTCATAATCCTTCACGATATTCCAGTCAAACACTTTGCCGTTTCCGCCAAAGTAGCGTTCGCGCGCACTATCTAATAGAATATAATCGGACTGGAAATCTGCGATTGCCGCTAAGTCTTCTGCCCCTTTTATGCTAAACGCCTTAATCACTGGTAATTGGAAGGCTTTCGCGAATTTACTTGATTCATCTCCATGGAGCTGGATGACATTGATGCCTGAAATTCGGACGATTTCTTCAATTCTTTCCTTCGTTTCATTTACAAACACACCAACCTTCCATACATCTTCAGGAAGCTTATCGATAATAACTCGTGCATCTTCAGGCTCAATTTTCCGCTTGCTGTCTGCAAACACAAATCCAATTGCCTTAGCACCGTTTTGTACTGCGCAAAGCGCTTCTTCTGCTCCTCTTATTCCGCATATTTTAACATTCATGTTTTCACTTCCTTACAGCTTAACTTTCATACTAGTTAATGTTTCGCGAAGATTAGATGCTTTCATAAACGTTTCGCCAACAAGAATGGCATTCGCCCCTGCTGCAACCACTCTGTCAATATCTGCTTGTGTCGCAATTCCGCTTTCGCTGACTAAATACTTGCCTGCTCCTTTTATAGCTGGCGCAAGTCGTTCTGTCACTTCTAAGGAAACGTTAAATGTCTTTAAGTCTCTGTTATTGACGCCGATTAAGCTGCAGTCTGTTTGCAGAGCTCTCTCAAGCTCCTCTTCATTATGGACTTCCATCAGTACCTCTAAGTCCTTTCCTACAGCATATTCATACAGCGATTGGAGTTTCTTATCATCAAGGGCTGCCACAATTAACAGCACTAGACTTGCGCCATGGTGCTTTGCAAAGTCAATTTGGATTTCGTCTATGATGAAATCTTTACACAAAACGGGAATTGATACTGCGCTGCTGACTCTTGCTAAATCGTCATAGCTGCCCTTAAAGAAAGGTCCATCTGTCAAAACAGACATCCCGTCCGCCCCGTACCGGGCATATTTTAAGCCTTGGTCTTTTGGATCAAGTCCGATATTAATATCCCCTTTGGAAGGTGAGGCTCGTTTGAATTCAGCAATAATAGCCAGTTGCTCTGCATTTGCTAACTTTTCGATAAATGATTTTTTTGGAAATTCAGGACTGTTTTGCAGCACTGCTTTGTGTTTTTTTAATTCTTCTACTACATCTGCTTTTTTTGCAATGATTTTATCTAAAATAGTTTCCATCTTATATCCCTGCTTTCTCGTACAATGAACTGTTCGCTACTAACTGCTCTAGTTTAGATAAAGCTGCGCCACTATCAATGCTGTTTCTGGCAAGCTCTATACCATCTTCCAAATTGGCTGCTTTTCCTGCTGCATAAATGCCGATACCTGCATTTAATAACACTGTATCTTTATAGGCGCCTTTTTCTCCCTTTAACACTCTCAATAAGATATCTGCGTTTTCTTTTGCATCGCCGCCGCGGATCGCTTCATTGCTGTAAACGGACAGGTTAACTTCTTTTGGATGAAGATTCATTTTTCTGATTTTGCCGTCTTCTAAAATGACCAGTTCATTGTCTCCTTGAAGGGAAGCTTCATCCATGCTGCCAGCACCATTTAAAACAACCGCTCTTTTTCGTCCTAATCGCTTTAAGCTTTCAGCGAACAGCTCTGTAAAGTCTCGTCTATAAATACCAAGCACCTGTGTTTCTAATTCAATCGGATTTGTTAGTGGACCAATTAAGTTAAAAATCGTTGGTATGCCAAGCTCTCTCCTTACCTTCATGATTCTGCCCATTTTCGGCTGAACATGCTGGGCAAACAAGAAGGTAATCCCGATGTCTCTCAGCTGCTGTTCATTTTGCTCAGGTGTAACATTTAAATGGATTCCTAAGTGTTCGAGGACATCTGCACTTCCCGTTTTACTCGAAACACTTCTGTTACCATGCTTCGCAACAGGAATGCCTGCTCCTGCTAACACGAAAGCAGATGTGGAGCTGATGTTAAAGCTGTGAGAGCCGTCTCCTCCAGTACCGCAATTATCTATACAGCCAGCAATATGACTAAATTTCAGTGTTTGTTCCCTTACAGCTTTCACTAAGCCGACAATTTCGTCCACACTTTCTCCTTTTAGCTTTAATGCTGTTATAAAGGCTGAAAGCTCACTGTCTGAAACACTACTTGTGAAAAATGTTCTGGATACTTCCAGCATTTCTGCTTCTGTCAACGACTCTCGATTCATTACCTTTTGCAAATAATGCTTCATTTTAATACACCCTTTCTTGTTTCTTTAATAAAGTTCGCTAGTAGCTGCTTTCCTGTTTCTGTACCGATAGATTCGGGGTGAAACTGAAATCCGTAAAGTGGATGGTTTTTATGCTTGATTGCCATTATTTCTTGATCATCATTAGACACAGCTAATACTTCAAAATCACTTGGCAGTGTATCTTTATTTATTACAAGGGAGTGATATCGCATCACTTCAATTGGCTTAGCAATATCCGTAAAAATGGTGTTAGTATGAACACTATTTAGGTAAGAAGTTTTTCCATGCATGATATTGGCTGCTTTATTCACCTCTGCCCCAAATGCATAGCCAATTCCTTGATGGCCAAGGCAAATTCCTAAGATTGGAAATTCTTGATACAAATTCTTAATTACGTCAATTAGGATGCCTGCGTTTTCTGGACGGCCAGGCCCTGGAGAAAGAACGATACTCCTTGGATTTAATTTCCTTATGTCTTCAATTGTTACTTCATCATTGCGAACAACTTTTACTTCTTCGCCTAATTCTCCTAAATATTGATACAGGTTATACGTAAATGAATCATAATTATCAATTAATAAAATCATGATAGTCCCTCCAAGAATACTTTTAGTTTATGAATGGTTTCTTCATATTCTTTTTCAGGCACTGAATCATGCACGATACCTGCACCTGCTTGTATATAGGCTTTATTGTCTTTAATAACCATCGTCCTGATAGCTAATGCAAAATCCATATTGCCATTTTGGGAGAAATAACCGACTGCTCCCGAATAAATTCCACGTTTGACGCCTTCAAGCTCATAGATGATTTGCATTGCCCTTATTTTCGGAGCACCTGAGACAGTTCCTGCAGGAAGACAGGATACAAGGGCATCAACACTTGACTGTCCATCCTTGATTTGCCCGCTAACCTCTGACACGATATGCATGACATGCTTGTATTTTTCGACCTTCATGTATTTATCAATAGCAATGCTTCCAAACTGGCTGACCTTTCCAACATCATTCCTGGCAAGGTCAACAAGCATTTTATGTTCAGCTAATTCCTTCTCATCTTGAAGCAAGTCTGCTTCAAGTGCTTGATCCTCTTCAACGGTTTTTCCGCGGGGTCTTGTTCCGGCAATCGGATTTGTGATAACCGTTCCGTCAGTCGCTTTAATTAAGCTTTCTGGTGAACTGCCGACAATCGCGTAATCAACAAAATCAAGATAATACATATATGGTGACTGGTTTTTCACACGCAGCTTTCTGTAGTAGGAAAAGCTTGAGCCTTTTATGTCTGCTGACATCCGTTGGGATGGCACGACTTGGAATATGTCCCCTTCTGTAATATATTCCTTAGCCTTTTTGACCTTTTCGACGAATTCCTCTTTTGTAACAGAAGCCTTAAAGGCCGATAACTGAACATCTTCAGGTACTTCTGTGTAGGATGCCTCAATTTCCTGCTTCCTTTTTTCAAGCCTTGCTTTAAGACTTGCTTCTGTTGTTGTCTCACAGAGCGGGGAAGCAACCAAGAAGACAGATTGTTCCAAATGGTCAAAAATCACAAAATCTTCAAAAAACATTAAATGCACGTCAGGCAGCTTTAGCTCATCCTTCGCAACTGGTCCGATATTTTCGTATTGCCTGATATTATCATAGCCAACATAACCAACCGCTCCAGCATTTATCGGAAGTCCAAATGGTAAATTGACATCATGCATTGGAAGCAGTTTCTTCACAAGCTCTAACGCTTTTTCCTCATAAACCTCTGTACTGCCTGCTTTTAGAAGCGTTGTTTTCGCTCCATTGCCGATCAACTCAAAAACAGGGTCACAGCCTATAATAGAATATCTACCTGAGGCTTCGTGTTTCAATGAGCTTTCGAGAAGAAATTTCTTTGCCCCTGTTAACTTTTGGTAAATGCTGATTGGGGTTAGCGTATCCCCTTCCAATTTTTCAATAATCACCATTTGGCTCCCTGTCGTTTTCATTTCGTCTCCTCCATATCAAAGCGTTTATTTGCAATAAAAAAGTCCCCTACTATGAATTGCAACTTAAGCAATGCATAGTAGAGGACGATTAATAAAACCGCGGTACCACCTCAGTTAGAGTGTAAACACTCTCTCTTTTCGAATACAATAATATTCTATCCTTTTAACGGTGGAAACCGGCGAGCCCTACTAAAGTTTCAGACCAGCACTCATAAGTCCATTCAGCTAATTCTCTGGATCGGTTTTCACCAGCCACCGACTCTCTACACCAGACATATTAGCTTACTACTCTTAATCATTGATTTTATTATGAAAAATGTTTATAAAAAAAGACACAAAAAGGGCTTCTCTCCTATAAAAAAGGACGAGAAACCCGTGGTGCCACCTTCATTAGCTTAGTTAATAAGCTCACTCTAAGAAATAATGCACTCAAAAATCGTTGGCGCATATTTCGGTCTCTTATAACGTTGAGACATTTCGCTAAAGCCTACTTCCAATTTAGGTTTCGGTTTAGAAGCTCTGAAGTCCATTCACTATTATGTAACACTGATTCACACCAACCATCAGCTCTCTTAAGTTCCCATCAATAGTTACTACTCTTCGTCATCGCTTGTATTTATGTTATACTTATCATAAAAGACATGAATTAGATTGTCAAGAAAGAATTTCTATTTTTGCAATGCTTTTTGAAAGCGGCTTGACCAATCCTCTGCTAAATCCTCAAGCTTAAGCATTCTTTCGACCTCTGGCTTATTCTTGCGGTCCAGCAGCATTACTCTTGTTGCATCCCAAACAGAAATATCCTCTTGTTTGCGCTCAAGCAGAACAATCTGGGACGAAGACTCAATCTTCCCTTCCTTTAACACCTTCATGAAATAACCAGTATAGCAAGTCTCAACAATACGAGCCAAGAATGTAGGGACACTATTGTATTTAGAGATTGTATTGCACGGAATTCTTCCTTGCGTAACTTGCACAATGGCATCTCCAATCGAAAAAACATCGCCAATATATGTATCTTTTTCAAGCCAGCCAGTACCACAAATATTTTCGCCAAACACTGGTGGTTCCAGCTTTACGTTGAATTGCTTTTCCCAATTCGCATAATGCTCATAAGGGTAAAAGCATACTGCCCTTTCTCTGCCGCCATGAAAATCTTCATTTGCGACACCATCCCCTGCAAAACTGTCAAATGTTAAATAACATTGGTCTACAATTGTTTTACCGATGCTTGAGGAAACTTGCTTCCCATTCCAATCAAAGGTTTTCGGCTTGCCAACACTTAATGTGATAATGTCTCCCTTCATGTTGTCCTCCTTTATACTTTTTTATCCTTTTATTATACCGTTATTTATTACTTAGCGAATAGGATTAATTTCTGCTTATTTCCTAAAAATCTCAGTGTAATTGCTAATGTTCACGTACATATTATTACTAGTCAGCACTATTTAAATCAAGGAGAATTTAAATGGATCACATAAATGAGGAAAAAGGCTTTTTCAGTTTTAGTGATGAACAGGATAAAAAGGAGAAAACAAAAAAAGGCACTGCCGATAAAAGCAACAAAATAAAGGTAACAAAAATGTCTATTTTGTCTATTTCTTCTATCCCCTTAGTGATGACACTTGGCAATAGTATGCTGATACCTGTTTTGCCGAACATTGAGCGTCAGCTTGGCATATCATCCTTTAAGGTGAGTATGATCATTACCGTATACAGTATTTTGGCGATATTGCTGATACCTGTAGCTGGATATCTGTCAGACCATATCGGCAGAAAAAAAGTCATAATCCCAAGCTTAATCATCGCCGGAATTGGTGGTGTGATATGTGGATTTGCTGCATGGAAAATACAGAACTCTTATTGGATTATCCTTGCAGGCAGGGCCTTGCAAGGGATAGGGGCAGCAGGCGCATTTCCAATTGTATTGCCTTTAGTTGGGGATATGTTCAAAAAAGAAGAAGAAATCAGCAGTACATTAGGTATTATTGAAACGGCCAACACGCTTGGTAAGGTGCTCAGCCCTGTTCTTGGGGCGGTTATTGCCGGGATTGTTTGGTTCATGCCGTTTTGGGCAATTCCAGTTTTTTGTCTGATTTCCATTCTTCTTATTATAATCTTTGTTAAGGTGCCTGGTGGACCTAGCGAACCTCCTCCATTCAGGGTATTTATTCAACATACAAAAAAAGTGATGAAAAAAGACAAAAAATGGCTGTATGCTATTTTTTTCATTGGTGTCATTATCATGTTTGTCCTTTTTGCAGAGCAGTTTTACCTATCAGACATATTAGAAAAAAAATATCATATAAAAAACTTAAAAAAAGGGATGTACTTGGCTATTCCACTTGGAGCCTTATGCCTGACTTCCTTTATAACAGGTAAAAAGATTAAAAAGGATCAAAATTTGATGAAATGGATTACCTTTACTGGGATTGTATTTATCATAATCGGAACTATTGCTCTGAGCTTTAATGATAATCTTTGGTATATCATTGGGGTATTAACCATATCTGGGATTGGGATTGGAGCAAGTCTGCCACCATTGGATGCTTTAATAACCGAGGGAATTGAAAAGGAAGAACGAGGGACCATAACAAGTCTTTACAGCTCGATGAGGTTCATTGGTGTTGCAGCAGGACCGCCAATAATGGCCGTGTTAAGCAAGGAAATTCCAAGCATGCAATTTTATATTTTGGCAGCTGTTGCAGCCATTGCAGCATTAGCTGTACTTTTTCGTATAAAAGCAAAAGGAAATGCCCATTAATACCGGCACTCCTTTTGCTTTAATAGTGTTACGATAACAAAAAAGAGGATCTGCATCATGTTAGCAGACCCTCTTTTCTTCTATCATTATTTCTTTTCTGTAACAGGTTTTTTCAAAATACCTAGTAAAAATGCTGCTACAACTGCACCGATTACTACTGCAAGCAAGTAAAGCAACCAGTTGCCATCCACAAGACCGAATACGAAAATACCGCCGTGTGGTGCTCTTAAACCGATATGGAAGAACATAGACAATCCGCCTGTAATTGCTGCTCCGATTGCAACAGATGGAATAACACGAAGTGGATCAGCTGCTGCAAATGGAATCGCACCTTCTGTAATAAAGGAAAGACCCATAATGTAGTTTGTTGTTCCAGCATCTTTTTCTTGCTTTGTAAATTTATTTCTGAATAGTGTTGTTGCTAATGCGATTGCAAGCGGTGGAACCATACCACCTGCCATGATTGCTGCCATCGGCTCAAATACACCGTTAGCGATTAAACCTGTACCGAAAACATAAGCAGATTTATTAATTGGACCACCCATGTCAATTGCCATCATGGCACCAAGGATAATTCCAAGCAGTACTGCGTTAGCTGTGCCAAGACCTGATAACCAGTTTGTTATACCTGTATTAAGCGCCCCGACTGGACCAATTACAACATAATTCATGATTAAACCTGTAACTAAAATACCTAGTAACGGGAATAGCAGAATAGTTTTAATACCTTCTAATGATCTTGGTAAACCTGAAAGTGCTTTTTTAATCCCAATAACAACGTAACCTGCAAGGAAACCTGCGATCAAGCCACCTAAGAAGCCTGCTCCGCCATTTGCTGCCATAAGACCTGCAACCATACCTGGTGCAAATCCTGGACGATCGGCAATGCTCATTGCGATGAATCCAGCAAGAACTGGTACTAGTAAGCTGAATGCGTTGTCTCCACCGATTAGCTTCAAGACTGCTGCAAAAGCATTATAACTTGGATCATCTGGATTGGATGAATTATACCCGAACATGAAGCTGATAGCAATTAAGATACCACCGCCGACAACAAATGGGAGCATGTTAGAAACACCGTTCATTAGGTGCTTATAAATGCCTGCTCCGCCTTTTTTGCTGCTTTCTTCATCAGCATTGGCACCATTTCCGCCTTGGTATACAGGTGCTTCTTGCTTAAGAGCTTTGTCAATCAGCTCAGCTGGTCTTCTAATTCCGTCAGCAACTGGTGTTTCAATGACATGCTTTCCTTTAAAGCGCTCCATTTGAACTTTTGTATCTGCTGCAACAATAACGGCTGTAGCGTTTTCAATTTCCTCAGCTGTTAATACGTTTTTCGCTCCGCCTGAACCATTTGTTTCTACTTTAATGTCGACACCTAGTTCTGCTGCTTTAGATTTTAATGAATCTGCTGCCATATACGTATGAGCAATTCCTGTCGGACATGCTGTTACAGCAACAATGAAATTCTTTTTATCTGCAATGTTTTGCTCTTCTTCTTCCTCTTCCTCGTCGTAGCTGTCAATGATGTTAACAACATCCTGTTCTGTCGCTGCAGCAAGTAGTTTTGCTCTCACTTCTTCCTTCAACAGGATTGTGGAAAGTCTTGATAATGCCTCAAGATGTGTATTATTTGCACCATCTGGAGCTGCGATCATAAAGAATAAATGAGCTGGCTGACCGTCAAGTGATTCATAGTCGAGTCCATCTACAGACCGGCCAAATGCGATAGCTGGGTTTTTAACTGCACTAGTTTTCGCATGAGGAATCGCAATTCCTTCACCAATTCCTGTTGTGCTTTGCTCTTCTCTTTTTAAGATTGCTGCTTTATATTCCTCTTTGTTAGCAAGTTTTCCTGCTGCATCCAATTTTGCTACTAATTGATCAATCGCTTCGATTTTCTGTGTTCCTTCTATATTCAAAAGGATTGTATCGCGCGTCAGCAATTCTGTGATTCTCATCTGTAACGCCCCTTTTTCTAATTTTTTTAATGGCGGTGCTTATGCTCCATTATTGTTACATAAGCACCCGGGTTTGTTGTTACTTCAATACAACCTGCGGGAGCAGGCTTTCCACTTTCTCTTTCGTGCAAAGGCCGATCGAGAATGCTGTGGCACTGCCAGATGCAATGCTGTATCTAAATGCTTCCTTCAAGTCTTGTGTTTCATTATATTTTGCGAGGAAACCAGCTACCATGCTGTCCCCTGCTCCGACAGAGCTTTTCACTTCTCCTTTTGGAACAGTGCTAATGATTGTTTCATGCTGATTAATAAACACAGCACCATCACCTGCAAGGGAAACAATCACGTTTTGGGCACCAAGCTCAAGCAGTTTCTTCCCATATGGAATTACATCTTCCGCACTTGTAATCGTTGTATTAAATAAATCTCCAAGCTCATGGTGATTTGGCTTAATTAAAAACGGACTGTAGGGAAGAACCTTTTGCAAAAGCTCGCCTTCAGCATCAACCACAAAGGAAACCTTATTTTCTGAACAAATTTTCACAAGCTCTTCATATGTGTTAGCTGGCAGTGTTGATGGAATACTTCCTGCTAGCACTAAGAGATCTTCTGAATTCAGCTTGCTGATTTTCTCTTGCAGCTCTGCTAATTTCTCTGCAGAGATAACTGGACCTGCTGCATTCAGCTCTGTTTCATCTGCAGCTTTTACCTTAACATTAATTCTTGTATCTTCTTCTACTTCAACGAAATCCGTATGGATTGCTTCTTGCTTCAACTGATCCTTGATATAATCGCCAGTGAATCCACCGACAAAACCAAGTGCCTTGCTTTCCACACCCATCCTTTGCAGAACCTTGGAAACATTAATGCCTTTTCCGCCTGCAAACTTGCTTGTATGCTCGGTTCTGTTCAATTCTCCTAAATTCACTACACTAAGTTCTATGATATAGTCAACAGATGGGTTCAATGTCAACGTATAAATCATGATGTCACAACCTTTATACTAGTTTTTTTGCTGTACATACTTAAAGTTTCTCCATCATTTTCATTTGTAATAATGGAGGCTTCGTGAATATCAGCAATCTTTGAAAAATATACTTCAGAAAACTTACTGTCATCAGCCAGAAAAAAGGCTTCCCTCGAAAGATCAATTGCCTTACTTTTGACCATTGCTTCTTCCTGGTCAGGAGTCGTATACCCAAATTCAGGGTGAACTCCGTTCGCGCCCATGAAGCATTTATCAAAACGGTAATGACTTAGACTCAGAAGGGCACCTCTTCCAACAAGTGCATTCGTTCTTTCCTTAACATATCCGCCTATCAAGTATGTTTGAATATTGGAAGCAATAAGCTCCTTCATATGCATCAGACCATTTGTAACGACGACAATGTTTTTATCTTTTAAGAACGGTATCATTTCCGTAACAGTAGAGCCGGCATCCAAATAGATGCTCTCCCCTTCTTCGACAAGATTCGCAGCGAAGGCAGCGATTGTTTTCTTCTCATGAAGGTTTTTGGCTGATTTTTCATCCATGCTTGGTTCATTCATTTTCCCTTGAAGCCGGGCTGCTCCCCCGTGAACTCTTTTAAGGAATCCCTCTTGCTCCAATTGGGTCAAGTCTCTTCTGATTGTGCTTTCGGAAGTTTCCGTCGCATCAACTAAATCCTGTATTTTAACAATGTTTTGTTGTTTTAATAAGTGCAAAATTAGTGAATGTCTTTCAGGTGTTAACAACTTCCCACAACCTTTCTATTCATAACTTGGGTTTGTTGTCTATAGGTTAATAATACTGTAACCGATTTCAGATTTCAAGCATTTTCTTTCAAAAACATTCAAAAAAAATCATATATTGATAGTTTTTGAATGTTTTACTAACTTTATAAAAATTTTAATTTTTTCGCCTAATTCATCGAAGTGTGTCGAAATGCGTAATGCAGATTGCGTCACTCGACATTTTCTCCTATAATTAATAACAGAATTCAACAAATTTCTTAAAAAAGGACCAATGTATGAACAAACTTTCTTATTATTATTTAGAATTTATAAAAATCCTTGCAACAATCGTCATTCTTTTTGCTTTATTTGGGACAATAAATGATGTAATTATTCAGTTGATTAGCGGAACATCTTTTCCCGATGCGTCGATGTTCCAAGGCAAAAGCTACTTGCTGTTACTTTTCATCGCCCAATTTATTGGTTTTTCGATTATCACACTAGTTTTATATGTGAATATAATCGCTTCAGTCGGCTTTGGCCTTAAGAAGGAGCGACGAAAATTCCCAAAATCCTGGGTTAACAAACTGATAACGATTGCACTCCTACTCATATTTGCCTTTTATATTGTGCTTCTGTTTTCATAAATAAATGCTTGTCTTTGTATTTTATTAACAAATAATTGCATGATAGAAACGATTATGATAGTATAAAAAACAATATATAGATGGTTGTTTTAACAACACATCTATATATTGTAATAATCCTTCTCAATATTTAATTACTTACCGCTTCAAAGGAAGCGGCTTTTTTATTTTTAAAAAACAAAAACGGGACAGATGTTTTTCTAAACAAGCTCTGTCCCGTTATTATTTATATACTCTTCCTTCGTTATAGCATAATATAGACTTGTAACATCCATTCCACCAAAAACCTCCAGCTTTTCTTGCTTTGTAAGCTTATATGAAAAGCCGCATTTTTCCTGAACTCGTTTTGATCTTTCGTTAAAATCGAAATGACCGCACCAAATGATATCTGCCTCCAAATTTAGAAAAGCATGTTCTAAAATAAGCTGGACTGCTTCTGGAGTAATCCCCTGTCCCCAATAGGACGGATGCAGCGCAAAGCCAATTTCCAGCTCTTTTTTGAAGGAATTTTTGCTGTAATCTGATTTATGCCGATGAAGACCAATACTGCCAATCACCTTATTCTCACCAAGCAGATAAATTGCATATACTTCCTTTTTCATTAAAAACATCTGGATAATTTTCTTGCTTTCTTCTACGGTTTTATGGGGCATCCAGCCTGCGTTTGGACCGACTTCCTCCTTACTGGCATAATCAAAAAGATCGTCAGCATCCTCCAAACTCCAGCTTCTTAACAGCAATCTGTCGCTTTTTAGCATTGCTTTCCACTCTTTTCTAAAATTAGTTTGCCCGCTTATCTTCTTGCGAGCCTTTCATAAATATCCTGCAATGTAACGCAACCAAGCTTCTGTGCTTTTTCTAAGTACCGCGTCCAAAGCAAAGCAGTCAGCCTTGCATCTCCAAGGGCATGATGTCGATTTTCTGCAGGTATATCGTTTGTGGCGCACCAATCCTCCAAGCTGACGATTGTTTTGTGCGGCTCGACAATTTTGAAAAGAAAGGCTGTATCAACAATACGATGCTTGAACGGTGTTTTAAATTGCTTCCAGCAGGCGGATTGCATAAAGTTCTTTTCATGGGAGGAATGATGGGCAACAAGCGTATCATTTTTCGCAAACTCAAAAAAGCGAATAAGTGCCTCAGATAACAACGGCGCTTGTTCTGTATCTTCTTTATATATTCCTGTTAATGCAGAGATTTCTTCTGAAATAGGTCCATTATGCTGCACCAATGTGTAAAATTCTTCATCTGTAATCACACATCCCCTTACCTTGACTGCACCTATCGAGATAATTTGATCTCCCTTATCTGGAAAAAAACCAGTCGTTTCAATATCAAAAACTACTGTTTCGATATTCTCAAGGGTTAGCTGAGACGCAAGCTCAACCTTGACATCTTTCTGCAGCTGTCTCATAAACGCAAGCTGCTGTGAGTTCATTAATCCTGTTCCTTGATTAAGGACATTTGCATTCATTTTGCCATATAAATCTCTCATATATTGAAAAAAAGACTCTACTCCCACATTAACACCCTTTTTCAATTAGCCTTTTCACTTGCTGGTACAACTTTATGCCTTTTCTGAGCAAATACTTTACTTCCATTCTTTCCTCTTTTGTTAGCTTATTAATATTTAGGAAGTGGACATCACTATAATCAGCAGCATCCTTAAAGGAGGACATTCGAATACAAAGGATACGCCGGAAACAGCTGTCATATTCCTTCATAAGACCCTCATATTTCTCAAGCTTCCTTAACATTGCAATCCTTTCTAATGTTGAGGTTGCAGTAATTCCTTCCTTTATAGAAAGGAGTCTTATCGAATTAACATAAGGCAAATACATCGTGTTTTTAAAATGAAGTGAGCCTCTATGCGCGCCTGTGCGCTCCACAAAAAACTGCCCAAAAATGCCAACACCCTTTTTTATGCGCATGATATTATTCAAAAAACGGGTTAATAAAGACGGATAATTGTGTCGATATTGATGAATTAAATCTCTGAGCTCATGAACGAACTCCTCATTGCCGATAAGGCCTCTGCTGTCATAAAAAATCTGCAAATAACGAATAGATTCCCAATTTTCTCGTTCCATCCATTTTTCTATTTGCCCTTTCCAGCCAATAGAGGATTTACACCATACTGAGTTACTGCTCATTACATTGCCTTCACAATAAGGATAACCAACACTGTTCAAGCCATCACTTACAACAGACCCAAGTGCAAGAAAGTATTCTTGAACAATAGGATCATCGTTTTCAAAGATCACCCCATGATCTTGATCACTTATAATTCCCTGCTCTTTTCTGCCAGCACTTCCTGTCACGAACCAGACGAACTTACATGGTGGGTCGCCATGTTTTTGTGTAAACTCATCAAATACGACAGAAAATACTTGCTTCATAATAAAGTCATGCTTGTCGTTTAAAGATTCATTTGTTAAATCGTGTACTTGACTATAATTTTCTTTTTCTGTTTTCAACTCTAATAATTTTCCATTATATGAGCACATTCACGCACTTCCTTGCACATATATAGTTATTTATATATTATCATATTCTTCTTTATAGAAGGCAGAAGCCTCACTTATAAAAAGTGAGGCTTCCATTACCATCTTTGTTTACACGCTTTTTGTTTCATCCTTCGGCAAGAACACTTCTGGATATCCGTATGTTCCATGCTCACTGATGTCAAGACCCATGATTTCTTCTTCTTCTGTCACGCGAAGGCCACTTACCTTTTTAATGACATAAAGAATAACGAAGCTGACAACGAATGCGAACAATGCACATGTTACAACACCTAACGCCTGAACACCCAATTGGTGGAATCCTCCGCCGTAGAATAAACCTGGCTGACCAACAGTAGCCAATTCTTTAGTTGCGAACAAACCGTTAGACAAAGTTCCCCAAACACCTGCAGTACCGTGAACAGATAAAGCGAAAATCGGATCATCAATTCTTCTGTTTTCAAAGAAGCGCACACTGTAGAATACAAGAATTCCAGCAACTAAGCCGATTACTACTGCTCCCCAAGTATCAACGAACGCACATGATGCTGTAATCGCAACAAGTCCAGCTAAGGCACCATTTAGCATTGTGGTAATATCTGATTTTCCTAGAACAACCCATGAGATTAATAGAGCTGAAACTGCACCTGCTGCAGCAGCTAAGTTAGTGTTCAATGCAACGAAACCGAAGAAGCCATCTGCAACAGAAACTGTGCTTCCTGCGTTGAATCCAAACCAGCCGACCCAAAGAATAAGAACACTCAATGCTGTATACACTTGGTTATGACCGAAGATTGGATTAGCAGATCCGTCAGCATTGTATTTTCCGATACGAGGCTTAAGTAAAATCGTTGCAGCAAATGCTGCCATCGCACCAGTTAAATGTACGACCGTTGATCCTGCGAAATCCTGCTTTCCATGCTCAGCAAGCCAGCCGCCGCCCCAGATCCAATGGGCAATTACCGGATATACGATTGCAGAGAATATAACAGAGAAAATCAAGTAAACTGATAATTTAGCTCTTTCTGCAAACCCGCCAAGTGCGATTGTTAACGAAATCCCTGCAAACGCAAGCTGGAAGACGAAAAATACAGTTGTTTGTACTGCCGCATCTGGAATTTGAGCACCTGAATAGAAGAAGTCTGACATACCAACGAAGAAGTTAGCATCTCCCCCAAAAATAAAGCCATAGCCGACAGCCCAGAAAACGAGTGATGAAATTCCGAATGTAAAGATCGTTTTACCAGCAATGTGACCAGCGTTTTTCATTCTTGTGGACCCTGCTTCCAATAAGATAAATCCGCCAAGCATAAAAATAACTAAAATTGCACCAATCATCGTCCACAAGCTGTTCATTAAAAACTCTAAGTTATCCATTTAGCCATTTCCCCCTTTTGTGTAGTATTACTAACACTAAGTGTCATATAATCTAACACTTGATAAACCTTATTTTACCTGTATAAAAAATTCTGTCAATATGATTTATAAATTTAATTTTCAAAAAACTTAAATTATTTGATAACATCCGCTATTTTCCTTTATAAATAGCGATTTCTTAACAATATGTATATAGGTGATTTCTTATTCAATTGTTTTAGATTTTAAAGTTAAACAACAAGTTCGACTGCCGAAAAATTAAGTAAACGTTAACAAATCTAACATAAAAAAAGCTGACCACGTTTTGGCCAGCTTTTTCTTATTACTATTAGCAAATAAATGTTGCACCAACAATTATTAATAGTATGAACAATACAACGATCAATGCGAAGCCGCCACCATATCCGCCGCCACATCCGCCGCCGTATCCATATCCACCATGACCATATCCGTAACCGTACATAGAACATCTCCCTTTCTGATATCGTATTTGCAGCTATTTTTTTTTACTTTGCTGCTTTTACAAAATCATCATATGCTCAATCGGGCTAAATGGTTGGGTGTTTGCCTTATTTTTTTGCTAAAAACCCAAATTTTTAAGCTTCTGTATTTATGGCATCAAGAAGGCGTTGCGTATTAGCAAACGGCTGATCTGAACCACTTATTTCGGAAATAACGGCAACACCATCTCCACCTGCATGAAATACTGGTGCTGCATTAGTGGCTGTTATTCCTCCGATACCAACAATTGGAATAGCATTGCCTTGGCTCCTAACATCTGATATTAAAACAGTGCCTCTGACTTCCTTCGCATCTTTTTTTGTATCTGTGTGATAAATCGGTCCAATCCCTATATAATCAGCACCGGCACGGATTGCCACTTCTACCTCTTCAAGGCTGTGAGCGGAAACACCCAGTATTTTCGCTCCGATTTTTGCACGGACTGCTTCTGCAGACTCATCATCCTGACCGATATGAACACCATCTGCATCGAGTTCAAGCGCTAAATCAATATCATCATTAACAATAAACGGAACATTAAACTCTTTACAAAGCTGCTGAAGCCTTTTGCCGAGCTCCCTTTTTTCTTTACCGTTTAAAGCATTCTCGCCTTTTTCCCTGTATTGAAAAATAGTAATACCGCCCTTTAATGCCTCTGACAGTACTTCTTCAGGAGAAAGCTTGCTGTTATTTCTGCCCATAATAAAATAAAGCTTTAATAATTGTTTGATTTTCTCTGCTGTGTATCTCTCCAATTGACTTACCTCCGCTTATTCCTTCGATTTTCCATATTCGGCATAAGCCCAATGATTTGTCGGTCCATGCCCTTTGCCAAGATGTAAATCATGCTTTATTGCCAAATACACAAATCTTTTGGCGACTTCAAATGACTTATGGACAGGCATACCACTTGCTAATGATGCTGCCATTGCAGCTGCAAAGGTACAGCCAGTTCCGTGGGTGTTTTTTGTATTTATTCTTTTCGATTCAAGTGTAAAAAAGGTATCTCCATCATAGAGCATATCGACTAAATCATCACCCTCACCATGACCACCCTTCATAATCACGTACTTAACGCCAAGACTGTGCAGTGTTCTTGCTGCTTCCTTTTTGTCCTCCATTGTATGAATGGAGAAGCCTGTCAGCTCCTCAGCCTCTGGAATATTCGGCGTAATGACTGTTGCTAAAGGGATAAGATGCTGTTTTAGTGCAGCGACAGCTTCCCTTTGCAACAAACTTGCGCCTCCTTTCGCAATCATGACAGGGTCCACAACGACATTTTTCCATTTATACGCAATTATTTTCGCAGCAACAAGCTCAATAATATTACTGTCAAAGAGCATCCCAGTTTTTACTGCATCTGTGCCAATATCTGTTGCAACAGCATCAATCTGTTTTTCAATTGCTTCAAGTGGAATAGGATAAACCGCCTCGACTCCAAGCGTATTTTGGGCTGTCACGGCTGTTATTGCCGACATGCCGTATATACCAAGCTCCTGAAATGTTTTCAAATCTGCCTGTATCCCAGCACCGCCACCGCTGTCAGAGCCTGCTATCGTCAATGCTACATTACGTTTCATATCATTCACCAAGAGGTCCTTCGATTTTTTTGTAATGGTTTATATCCTCTTCACTTATGCTGTTAAGCTCGTCCAAGAAGGCAGCTTGAAAACTTCCCGGTCCAATAGCAGGTTTACTGTTGACTACTTTTTCAGCAGCAATGCCATAGGCCGCAAGACCTGCAACGCTTGCGCGCACAACATCGTCTTCCACGGCAATAAATGCAGCTAAGCACGACGACAACAGACAGCCTGCTCCTGTCACCTTTGTCATGATAGGGTGGCCATTTCCAACATAATAAAGCTCCTGCCCGTCTGTCACTACATCTCTTTCCCCTGTAATACACACTGGCACCCCAATTTTTTTGGCAGCATGAACAGCGATGACTGCATGATCTTCTAAGGAAGAAACAGAATCAACGCCTTTGATTTCTGCTTCCATTCCTGCCACATTTGCCACTTCTGCCGCATTTCCCCTTAATAGACTTATTTTCACTTCATTAAGGATGTGCTGAATACTTTCTGTGCGAAAGCTTGTAGCGCCAGCACCAACAGGGTCAAGGATTACAGGTGTATTGGCTGCATTTGCTGCTTTTCCTGCAATAATCATGCTTTCTACATTTTCAGCCGTTAATGTGCCGATATTTAAGACAAGCGCATCAGCTACTGTCGCCATTTCTCCAACCTCTTCTTTTGCATAAGCCATCACAGGCGATGCTCCAATTGCAAGCAGACCATTTGCTGTAAAATTCGTAACCACAACATTTGTGATATTGTGAATGAGCGGAGCTTTTTGTCTCATTTCTGTAAGAAGTCCTGCCACATCTTTTCGGTTATTTACGTTTGTCATGTTTAGTCCCTGCTTTCCATTGTATTAAAATCCAATAAAAAAAGCCTATGTTTAGAAAAATCCTCCCATACAGTCGTCTAACCTTAAGGAGGTTTTTAGCAAACAAGGCTTAAAAAAGAAAAAACACTTTCGCCTAAGCAAAGTGTCGATATAATATGTACACCTCCCTACGCTGGCATTACCCAACAGGTTCATACGGTCGATGACTCTAGCCACCCTCTCAGCCTGATTCCACAAGCTCCCGAAAAAATATTTAATTACTATTATCTTATAAGAAAGAAATCGAATTTGCAAGATTGCTAGACTAGAACATATATAAATACTCGTCCTTCGGCGGATCTGCTGTCTTCACGCTGTCCACTTGGATTGCGGGCATTACTTGTCCATCCATTTCTTGTTTAATGACGGTGCCTTTAATTTCATACCAGCCATTTGTTTTGGCCGACTGCAAGTCCCCATTAAGCATATAGCCGTATACAGATAAATCCACAATACAATGTGTCATAACATATCTTGCAATAACAGCCTCGTTTTCGGAGAAACCGTCCTCTCTATAGATAAACCCCTTTATTACGATTGATGATCCTTCCACCTCATCAAGCTTATTGTTTAGTACGTCCATTACTTGGAAATAATTATCATCTGCTACCTCTATTTGCTTATTATCATTAATGACAGCTTGAACCTCCCCGTCTGTTTGCGGACTATTTGCAAGCTCTGTTGTTTTGCCATCATGAGCAGTTAGCTTGGACAACGCTTCATCATGAAGAGAGTAATCATTTATCGAAAAAAACAGCACAAGCGGTGTTAAAAAGAAGCAATAGGTTAGCGCCAGCTTCCACGGGGGAACATTTTCATCACAAACATCACAGTCACAATCAGCGCCTTTTAAATTGCTGTTCAACAGCCGAAAGAAACCGAGCAAAAACAATACTCCCATTGAAATAAGCAAGTATGGCTCCATCTTTGGCGCAACAAAGGCAGTAATCATATTTTTCGCATAAAGCTTAAAAATCAAAAGACTAAAACCGATCATAATAATTCCTTGCATTTCATTCGAAAGCTGCCACAACGGACTCCACCGCAACCTCATTTATCTTTCCTCCTTTATGACAGTCTACTTAATTAGCATCTCCCTTTATAACAGTTGTATATTCAGTACTCTCTTAAAGGAAATACCCTGCGATAATCGACAAGGTAAAGACGATCGCCGAGACAACGATAATAAACACAAGTACAAATTTAAATCGAAAGGATGCGAGCATAACAAGCGTGTTTTTGAAATCCAGAATCGGTCCAAAAACAAGGAAGCCTAAAATTGCTTCTGGCTGGAAGGTTTTTGCGAAAGAAACTGCCACAAATGCATCTGCTTCAGAGCATAATGACAGAATATAAGCTAAAGCCATCATAACAGCCGTGCCCTTAAACGGATTCTCCCCTGCAAGTCCATATAAGGCATCCTGAAAGTAGACTTGAGCAACTGCCGCAAAAAGTGCGCCAATAATGAAATACTTAGCAACTGCAAAAAATTCAAAGCTAGTATGGTGAAGTATTCCTTTCCATTTGGAATCACCTTTATTTTCATTTATAGGAACATTGCCGACTAAATCTTCTTTATGCATTTTTAAAACATTCTTTTTGGAGAAATATTTATGCATGATAAAACCGACAATAACAGCAGCCAAAACACAAATGATAAATCTACCATATACAATCGGCATATTTAATCGGAATGCGTAATAAGTGCTGCCGAATACAATAAAATTTAAAATTGGTGCACACATCAGCAATACGACTCCGACATGAACAGGAACCCCTTTTTGAATGAGCCTGCGGACCACAGGAATAATTGCACATTCACACACAGGCGTGATAACAGCAACAAGAACGCCAACAAAAATCGCGGCGATTGGATTCTTCGGAATAACTCTAGCAATCATTGCTTCTGAGACATAAATATTAATAACAGACGAAGCAATGGCTCCAAGCAAAAGAAAAGGCAGGGCCTCAAGAAAAATCGCCAGGAACACGATAAAAATAGATTGAACATCCTCTGACAGCAATTGCTCCATAAATGGCAGGGCTGATACATCTCCGAAGAAAAATAAATACATCAAGAATAGGAATAATGCAAATACGATAACATCTTTTATACTAGTAGGTATGGACATATCTATCTCCTTTTAATAATAGTTCACATCATGTCTCTCTATCTTTTACTCTATGCGAAATAGTCTTTCATTATGTCTACCTTTACTGCTAATAAAAAAAGTCTGCAGAATTATTCCTGCAGACTAGCCAATTTTATATATGTAACTCTCCTTTTTGTAAGTTGTCACCTATAAGCACAATTTCACCTGGATAATGTGGGCTTTTGTCTAGCTTTTGCCATTCCATTAGCCCAGAAGCATACTGAAAATGATACCATTCTTTGTCTTCTTTAATTTTCACAATACCCTTTGCTCTTAACAGCTTATCTTCATACTGTTCTAGCATTGTTATAATATCCTGCTTTGATGCCACTTTGTTAAAATGAAGCTTGACTGCTTTAATATGGTGATGATGGTGATGACGCCCTCTCTCTTCCTCTTGCGGTGAAGGTAAGGTGGTATCATTTCCGTCTAAATAAAGAGTAATGCCATCTCCATATGCTGTATGAATAATTGGTGCTTGTTTATTGTACTTCCGGATTATTTTCTCTGCTTTTTCAATCGCTGCTTTTTCCGTTAGTTGATCCATTTTATTTAAAATAAGTAAGCTTCCTCTTTCAATCTGCTCTTTCTGAAGCTGTCTTACTTCCTTCGAACTTGAAAAGATGCTTGTATATTCGCCGACACGAAGACCATCCACCACACATATACTTTCCCTCAACCGATAATGTTCCTTAAACCGCTCCTCTTGAAAGGTGTCAATTATTTCCGATGGATTAGCAACACCTGTTCCTTCAAGCAGCACAACATCAATTTGTTGATTATCCGCTAATTTGGCAACCTCGTCTAAAGTTGTCCGCAAATCATCCTTAACAGAGCAGCAAACACAGCCGTTTAACAGCTCAAACAATGACTCATCTTCAAATAAATGCTTTTCTAAATTGGCATTCCCTAATTCATTTAGGATGATCGCGTACTTTTTGTTCATCGTCTTAAAATATTGCATGCATTTCAACAAGGTGCTGGTCTTTCCGCTGCCTAAAAAACCGTTAATTAAATAGACCTCTGTTTTCATAAACTCCTCCTATAAGCACAAATCTTTTTCAAAATGTATGCGAGGCACAGATTATTTAGAACAAGCGGGTTTTTTTCATACAAAAAAAGCCCAGCAACCGGGTAGTGACTCCTTAAAGTTAGCTTTCAATTCTAACTTTTAGGGTGCAGTTCTCCTTCATGGGCTTTTCCTCTATTAATTATTATACTAAAGCCTTTACATTTCTTTTAAGCTTGCAATATCTACTTCTGTTCTTTCTTCAATACCGCCCACTAAATGCACAATGGCCGTCTGATCTTCCTCTTTAATCTCATCAATCCAGATGGATACTCCGTTGTATTGGACTTCGATTTCTGCAGGAGAAGATAAGATCTGTTTCGCTCTATTGATGTCCACTTTTTCCACCTACTTTCTTCATCAGAGATTGCCTGCTTAGCTAATTTTATGAACAAAAGGTCCATTTGGTTCCAAAAATGGTCAAATGCTCCTTTAACATTATGTGTGGTTTTGTTTTTTTCTATTCAAGATATTTCAATCATAATTCCTTTATGCATGTACCATCTGTATCCCAAGCTCCAGTCTTTCAAAGTTAAATAAAATAATCTATTATTTGTGTTTTTTTTGTTTGCTCCTTATTACTGGATACATTTACCTTTTCGCAACATGTTTCACATCCGTTTAAACAGTGTAAATACAAACTAAGAACAAAATACACTTAAAGGAGGAATAATCATGACAGCATTACAGAAAACAGCATTAGTTCTTACTATTATCGGAGCAATTAACTGGGGGTTAATCGGATTCTTTCAATGGGATTTAGTTGCAGCAATTTTCGGCGGACAAGATGCAGCATTATCTAGAATTGTTTACGGTGTAGTTGGTATTGCGGGATTAATTAATATCGGTATGTTATTTATGTCTCCGAAGGAACGAACTTCTGACCAACATGTAAGAACAAACCACTAAAAGAAGCTGGCGCTGCCAGCTTTTTTTGTGTTATTCCATATCATTGGCTATTAAGGTTAATTTATCCGCAGAAACAGCCACCTCTTTGAAATCGATGCCCATTTCATTTATTACATGCAGGAACGAAGCAAGCTCCTCATCTATTCGGTTATTTTGCACTTTTGTTTCACGCATTGCCTCAAAAATATGCTGGAAGTGCTCAGCAGTTTCCTGCATATTTTCATTACCTTTCGTAATCTCATCCATGATTTGATCAAGGGAAGCAGTTAGTTTTTCCGTTTGGCCATTTGTATTTTGAATGAGTGCTGCCACATTTGCGACTGATTTTTTCGTGTCATCAGAAAGCTTCCTCACCTCACCGGCAACAACGGAAAATCCTAAACCATGCTCCCCTGCTTTCGCTGCTTCAATTGCAGCATTTAAGGATAACAGATTCGTTTGGTCGGCAATTCCTTTGACAATATTGATAATTTCAGCCATTTCGTTTGTGATAGAAAGCAAAGCATGGACATCCTTTGAAATGTCGTTTACCTTTTGATTGATGTATACCATATTGTCTGCTTGGCTGTTAATCTGTTCTTTTCCATGTATTGCCTTGCCTTCTGCAAGGCTCGCAAGGTCAGCCCCTTTTCTGGCGAAGACAATAATATCATTTGACTGATTAATAAGACTTTGAAACGATTGATTCGTTTCTTCCGAAATAGACGCCAGGTTTTGCGAAGCTTCTGTAACACTGTGACGGATTATAATTTTCTCCTTTTCCGCTGCTTGCTTAATCCGTGCTGATTCGGCATCATATGCCTCTAGTACGAGCTGTTGTTCTAAATTTAGTATTTTCGATACAGCCTTAATCATCGGCATATGTGACTCTTTATTTGGAAAGTGTTCCTCTATTATCGCTAGAAGTGACAAAAGCAAATCCTGAAATGCACACATATACCATTTCGTCTGCAAGCCGATTCTGACGTGAACATGTGCAATGCGAATACGCTTTTCCATAAACTGTGAATTCACTTCACCTGCAAACATTTCACATATATGTGTGCGTAATGTTTTTTTCAAGCGTTCAATCGAACTGTTATCATTAATAATCCCTAGCAGAGACGGTTCATTTTCTAGGTTTTTATAGAATCTATCTACAATTGCATCTATATGCTGCAGCACAAAAGGATGCATTCTTTTTATTTGAATTAGATCCTCTGGTGTTAAACCTATCATTTGAACTTGTTTATAAACCTCACTATGTGCATCAACTTTCAACTCTACATCCTTTAAGGTAATCCGGGCATCAATGCCCTGTTTTTCTCTCTTTTTTGTAAATATCATTTCCCCCACCCCAACTTTTATCCTATGTCAAACTAAGAATACCATATGATTTCCAGTTAAGATATATCCCTTCATTAACATCTAATAGGTATAAATAACTATTTTATATCCAATATAAATACTCTGAAAAATGGCTTAATTCTACCTTTGGAACGCAAGTTCATTTACTTGTTTGCGAGAACGTAATAAGCTACAGCAAGCAATTATATATAATGGAGAATATTAGGTTGAAAACGTTACCGACTTTACTGCAACATAAAACACTATGGAGGTAACATTGTAGCAGATATACTAAAATGCAGATATTTTAACTGAAGTCGAGATGCAGCGAATTGTGAATGAGTTAAATCTATCTGAACCTGCTTTTCTGCTGCAATTAGTGGATAATCCTGCAGATTATAAAATAAGCAGTTTCAAACCAGCAGAGGAAGTGGATTTTTACGGGCAGGCAACAATTGCTGCTAGAATAATGGGGAATTAAGGTAGTGTGTCCCGTTACTATTACAAATGGGGAATTAAGGTAGTGTGTCCCGTTACTATTACAAATGGGGAATTAAGGTAGTGTGTCCCGTTACTATTACAATGGAAGGAAAGCACTTGCTCTAATTAAAACAACTTCTTAGATTTTTTAAGAAGTTGTTTTTGTATTACTATTCACAATATGACAGCTTGCTTCTGAATAAAATTGGTACTGACCCCTGCCATTATTTTTTGCAGCATACAAGGCCATATCTGCCTTATTCAATAATGCTTCAATAGCGATATCGTCCATTGGGTACAAGGAAACACCCATTGAAGAAGTTGTTCTCAGCATATACTCATTATCTAACTTCCATGGCTCTTTCAGATTCTCACATAATCTGGATATGATTTTTACCGCTTCTTCTTTACTGTTAAGTCCTTCTATCGTGATGATAAATTCATCTCCACCTACTCTGGCAATTTTATCGGTTTCACGTAAATTATTTTCAATCCTTTTCACATACAGTGCCAGCAGTTTATCACCGATTTCATGACCGTAAGTGTCATTAATTTGCTTAAAAAAATCAAGATCAAGGTATGCAAGTGCTAACAATTTTCCGGTTTCTTCTGCATCCTTTATTAAATTAGGCAGACTTTCCATAAAAGACCGTCTATTAGGTATTTTTGTTAAATAATCCTGATATGCCATTTTTTCCAGCCTGTGTTCATACTGTTTACGCTCTGAGATTTCTCTTGCAGCTAAAATGATATACTCTATTTCTCCAGATTGCTTTTTCACACAAGAGCAGTTTGCTTCAAACCATCGATATTGTTTGTATTCATCAATGAGTCTTAATTCAAATTTATGTTCAAGTGTTTCCTTGTTTGACACTTTATCAAGCCGTTCTTGTATGTCAATTACATCATTTGGATGTACTTGTGTTATGATATTTTCTCGTTTAAGCAAATCGCTGTTTATGCCCATTATTTTTTCATAGGATGGCGAAGCATATTGAATGAAACCATCCCTATTAACAAGCAGGATAATATCCTTCATATTTTCTGTAATGACTCTAAATTTCCGTTCACGTTGATATAGTAAGTTCTCCGATCTTTTACGGTCCGTTATATTGCGCGACACGATAATCAAATGACTTCTGTTTCCTTCATCATCAAATACAGGGGTTTTAATTACCTCCCAAGTATGTTCGACACCATGCTGATCAAATAAGGTTTTTTCCATCTTAAAAGCACTGCCGTTATTCCAAGCTTCTTCGTCTGTCTGATAGTTATTAATAAACTTTTCTTCCAATTCTGGAATCAATTCCGCAAGCTCCAGATCTGTTTTGCCTTGATACGAAATAGAAGCTAAACAATATGTATCAATGACTTTTTTATTCGCCAAAATCCATTTGCCTGAACCGTCCTTTAAGACAATAAATTCCTCAATCATATCAATAAGCAGGCGAAGCTCGCCCTCATGATGCTTCAAAAATGAAAGGTGCTGAGTAAAGTCCATAAGATTAACCCTTTCTATTTCTGTATTAACTAGTTCTTTAGTACTGTATATGATTTATTATATGAGCGATGAAACCGGATAGCAATGATTATATCCTATGTAAATTAATCCAATTCAATAAAAGTGTTTAAGGGTTGTTTATTGTGGTTTTTATTTAGTTTCCGCTGCTTGAAGTTCATTTATGGTAACGAACCTGTAACCCATATCCGTTAAAGTTGTTAATATTCCTTCTGCTGTTTTATATTCATTCCCTGTCATATCATACATTGGGTGAAGTAATATAATCGATCCTGGGCTTATATTTTCCTTAACATACTTCACTTTGTCTTTTGGATGTTGATAATAACTGTCAGGCTCAAGATTCCAGGTGATTGTTTCCCTATCATGTTTGTTTAAATAATAAGGTAAACCTACTAATTTTTTTCCGTTAGGTGGACGAAAATCAATTTCTCCATCAAAGCCTGCTTCTCGTATTAATGCATCTGTACTTTCTATTTCTTCTTTCATAAAGCTAATAGACTTAAAAACCATACGATTATGAGAATAGGTGTGGTTGCCGATTTGATGCCCTGCGGATACTATGTTTTCTGCTGCTGGTATATTTTCTTTCAATTCTCTTCCTATAAGAAAAAAGGTCGCCTTGGCATTATATTTGTCCAACAGTGGAAGCAGTTCATCCACATTTCCTGTCGGTCCGTCATCAAATGTCAAAGCTACTAGCTTTTCCTTTGTTTCCACATGATCTACAATTGTACCAACCAATTGAAAGGTACGTGAGTTCATTAATTTATATACACCAAATAAGCAGAAAAAAGCTAAAAATACGATCATTACTGTTTGAATTAACCGTCTCTTGTACAAGTTCTTCACTCCATTCTCTACTTCCAATCAAAATCTTTTTCTGCATTTCAAAGAAATTAGCTATTTTTTAAGGATTAAATATCTATTCTTGACAAAGTCTGAAAACCCTCTCCCTTTGTTGATTTTCCTTGCTCATCTTCAACCAAAAAGTATGGACATCTTCCCTTTTGATTTGGAATGAATACAGTATTAGTACATACAGTGAGGTGAGAATAATTAATAGTCTGTTTGATAAAGAAACATTAGAACAAAACAGTTCTGATGGATGGCAGAAGGCAGCCTTTGATGCGTTTAAAATAAAAATGACAGATAAAGAAAAACCTTTTCCATGCATACCTGCGGTGATTGGATTTAGTACAAATGAATTAAGATACGGATTTCTCGGTGATCCTCGTGAAGATAACAGCAGCGTTAAGTTCGCAGATTTGTTGAAGACCTACACAGATGCTTCTCGGTCCTTTGGAAAATACACTTCCCTTATTGTCTTTTATGAAACCCCTGCTGACTTGCAGGATATAAGTGTCGAACAATATGAAGAGATTTTTTGGGAGCAGCTAGGGAAACTAGCAAGCCTTGACGATATGGAATGGCCACACCATATCCCTAGGGATCCTGACCATTCTTTATGGGAGTTTTGTTTTTTTGGTGAACAATACTTCATGTATTGTGCGACACCTGCACATATAAATCGGCAAAGCAGGAATTCACACAATATGATGCTTGCCATAACCCCAAGATGGGTGCTGCAGGAATTTAATAAAAAGCCAACAGTAGCTGGGCGAATTAAAACTAAAATTCGGAAAAGACTTGGAAACTATGACTCGATTGACATTCACCCTGCCTTACACAGTTACGGAGAATTAGATAATCAAGAATGGAAGCAATACTTTCTCCGTGATGATGAGACTATCCCAATGAAATGCCCCTATCATCGTGTTTTGAAAGCATTGGGCTTATATGACGTAAAAAAGGAATAATGTAAAGTTGTTTACAATTCTTAAAGTAAGTTATTGTTCACTAACTAAAAATAAGAAAAGACCACTCTCTGGTAGTGACCCCTTAAAGTTAGAGTTTTTATTATGCAGCTAATTGGCTGGCATGAGTTCGGAATTTTACCGGACTCATGCCGGCCAGTTTTTGTTTAATTCGATCGTTGTTATAGTAATGGATGTACTTCTCAATCTTCATATTCAATGTTTCGTAAGAAATTAATTGTTCTCCGTAATACATTTCCTGCTTCAGTAAGCCAAAGAAGTTCTCCATTGCTGCATTGTCTGCACATGTTGCTTTGCGAGACATGCTTTGGTACATCTTATTTTCTTTCAATGTTTGTACCCATTTGTAGTGCTGATAGTGCCAGCCTTGATCGGAGTGAATGGTTGTTCGATATTTGGCACGCTCTTGAATAATAGGAAGCACCTGTTTTAATGAATCCATCACAAATTCCAGCGTTGGACTTTTAGACATACTAAACCCAATAATTTCCCCGTTATATAAATCCATGATAGGGCTTAAATACAACTTCTCATCATTTGTACATTTGAATTCCGTTACGTCGGTCACAACTTTTTGAAGGGTATGTGGTGTGTGGAAACGACGGTTCAAACGATTTTTCGCCACTTTCCCAACCGTACCTTTATACGATTTGTAGCGTGATTTACGCACGAATTTTTCGCATTTCAAACCTAGCTTCTTCATGATACGTTGTACTTTCTTATGGTTAACGGGGTAACCTTGCATTTTCAATTCCGCATGAATACGACGGTAACCATATCTGCCTTTATGCTTCTCAAACGTCTCTAAAATCAACGTTTCCCACGTTTCATTTGGATCCTTTTGTTTCATCTGTTTGATTTGATAATGATACGTTGCCTCTGGAATTTCCACTTGTGTTAAGACATCTTTTAATCGGAATCCTTCTTCTTTAAGTTCGAAGGCGATGGCTGCTTGTGCTTTTCGAGGAAGGCATCCGGATTCTCTCGAAAAGCCTTCAACTTTTTTAAATAGGCAACCTCTAATCGAAGCATTTCATTTTCACGTTCTAACTGTTCCTCACGTGACATTGGTTTATTCTGTTTATTCGCTGTTGTTTTTGGTTTTTTAGACATAGACGGGCGCCCCTTTGCTTTTTGTTGCAGGCCCTCTATTCCTTCTTTTTCTAATTTACTGTTCCATTTGGCGATTAAACTCGGATTATTTATCCTAAATTGAATCGCTGTCTCTTGAAAAGAAGCACCTGTTTGTTTCCTAAAGTGTAATACATCCAATTTGAATTGAACAGGGTATTCCTCATTAGCTATTTTCCGTTGTAACCCTTTTTCGCCAAAAGCTTTATAAGCACTTACCCAATTCTTAATTGGTGAAGAAGATGGAATACTGTATTTTTGCGCCAATCGGTCATAACTTAAAGCACTTTTCAAATACTCTTGAACAATTTTTAGTTTGAAATTCCCACTATATTTAGCCATAAAAAAACCCCCCAAAAGTTAGATTTCAACTCTAACTTTTGGGGTGCAGCACCTCTTCTGGAATTTGGTCTTTTCTTATTTGCACATAGAATTATATTCTTGGTTCAATAGATAGTTATTACTGGGTAATCCTAACAATAACACTAAATAGGAAGCTACATTTCTTTTAAAAAAAAGAAAAAGAGGCTGGAACAAAACAAAAGATAACCTTTCTAAACACGAGTAATAAAATTACATCAATATAATTTTTGTATTTTAAAAGAACAAACAAAAAAAACGAACTATCCAATTGAAATTCGAATGGATAGTTCGTTTTTTATACTGATTCATATACTTATGTCCCAGCCTCCACAGATATTGTATTACTTCACTTACGATACATGTGTGTCATTCACACCTATCGTCTCAGTAGTTGAGTTATAGGCTCTTTCTTCGTGAAGACTAATGTCTAGGCCCATTATCTCCTCTTCTTCCGTTACACGTAAAGGCACAAATAATTTCACTATTTTTAGGATAAGAAATGTCCCGACAACACCAAGCACTAATGCTGTTGCCACACCTGTAACTTGATGTAGAATCAGGCTGGGATTTCCGTACAGCAAGCCGTCATTCCCGGCAGGGTTTACACTTGTTGTCGCGAAAATACCTGTTGCAATGGAGCCCCAAATTCCGGCTAAACCGTGAACACCAAATGCATCTAATGTATCATCATATCGGAATTTTTCTTTTATAAAGTTAATGCCATAATAGCTAACTGGTGCAGCAAGTAAACCGATAACAATGGCAGATAGAACTGTAACAAACCCTGCTGCTGGTGTGATTCCAACAAGACCAGCAATGGCTCCTGTGGCTGTGCCAACCAATGTTGGCCGCTTGCGCACTTTCCATTCGATCAGCAGCCAACTCAAACCACCAGCAGCAGCCGCAACTTGGGTATTAGCAAAAGCAAGTGCCGTTACATCATTAGCACCAAGTGCACTGCCTGCATTAAAGCCGAACCAGCCAAACCATAGTGTTGCTGCACCAATTAAAAATAGTACAATATTATGTGGATTGTTCTTTTTCTGCAAATGTTCATATCTTGGTCCTATAATGACAGCGGCAGTAAGAGCACTAACTCCAGATAGAATATGAACAACAGTGCCGCCAGCAAAGTCAAGCTCTCCAAGTTGTGCTAACCAGCCGCCTCCCCAAACCCAATGAGCCATCGGTGCGTAAATGAAAGTAATCCATAAAACACTGAAGAGAATCCATGCCGGGAAAGAAATGCGTCCGGCAATCCCCCCAGAAATAATTGCAACAGTTATAGCTGCAAACGCACATTGGAAGATAGCAAACGTATAATGCGGAATCGTATAAGTGCCAAACGCAGCTTCTCCACCAACCCCATTAAAGCCTAAGTATTCCAAGCTCCCGATAAGTCCGCCATTATCTGTTCCGAAGCTTAAGGTATATCCCCATAACACCCATACGAGTGTGATAACTAACAAGCTAACAAAACTGTGCATCATTGTGGAAACAACATTGCGATCACTCACTAATCCTCCATAGAAAAGTGCTAAACCTGGAACATGCATAAAGATAACAATGGCTGTTGCAACCAGCATCCAAGTTGTATCACCTGAATCGATTACCGTTTCTGTTGTTGCTGCTAATGTATTTATTGGCACAGGAATAAGTAAGAAAAGCAGCATGACAAATAATTTTTTTGCCAACATCAATTCCTCCTTTGATTCATTAGTATTAATGCTGATGTTGATGATTCATTTCCGTGGTATCATCTGCTGCCTTTGCATTTGTTTCCATTATTACAGCAATACCTACAACTGAAATAGAGAGAATTACACTAACAAAAATGGGAGTTAATTTCGTTTTTATCAGCGCATCCTGTTTAACAGCCTCTTTATTAATGGTAAATAGTAAGGATAATATCGATAATAAATAGATGATGTCCATTGCTACAATGAGAAAGGTTTGCCTGTTTGCCGGGGTCATATCTCCAAGCATCGCGCCCATCATCGCTCCCATAAAGCTGGCAGACAATGTTTCTATCATTCCATTAACACCAAAATGCTTTCCTGTAAAATAGGTACAAACACCGCTGAAGAAGATGGATAAGATAGTGGTATAGGCTAATTCACCTGGAATGAATAATGAAAGCATGAGACCAATCATCGTACTGCTAACCATTCCTAAGCCCATGGAAATACACTTGCCTGTCGAGGCACTGACAAGATGTTTTTTCGAGGCCGTGTATATACTAAAAAGTATCGTGTAAGCAACGATTAATGCGGAGCTAATCATAATTAACATGTCTTCACCTCATTTAATATAATGCGGGAGTTGGTTAAAAAGCCAAGCTCCCGTTTCCTTGTTAATGGCAAGTAGAATCATTATTTGAACTGCAGGAAGCTTTTGCTTTTGGACGTGGCAAATCAAGGGCTGGGTTACGGTCAAAAAATCCGTTTGGTTTTAATTGAAAGCTCTGATACGCAGTTGGCATTACTGGCCAGTCCTCTGGTCTAGTTATATGGTGATGTCCCATTGTATACCAGACAACAATGTCCTCGTTCTCAATGTTACGGTCAGCCTTCACATAATGCTCTAAGCTATCTCCCCCCTTTGATTGGTTCGGATATTTTCCAGATGCATACATTTGATCACGATCGTATTTTGTAACATGAAGATGATTTTTTATAAAGCCTGCCCTTTTTATGACACTTGCATCATCTGTCGCGAATGGAAAACAATTTTCACCAGTGACAAGCTTATAACCAACTTGCTGGCCTAAATAGTTTTTCGAATTCGGATTGACGATTTTCCACGTTTTTTGGGTGGCCAAATCAATATTGCTTACGGATTCTGATTCTGATTTGAAGGCTTTTGCTATCGTATAAAAAGCATTATTATTAGGATTTTCTGGACCTGCCTTTTCTGCGACTGTGTACGATTCAACGAGAGAGTTTTTCACACCATCCAAAATTGGATCAATTCGGAAATTAAAGAAATGCTGATGATACGGAGCATTCACCTGTGGCGCAACCTCTGTTCCATATTTAGGAACCTCACCAACATCTAATGCACCGACATTTAATATTCCAGTCAGTTTCACTTCACACTCAATCGTGCCATCAGGATAGAAGGACCAGAAAAATCCGTAATCATAATTCGCAACTGTTGCAAAGAACGACAGAACTAAGCGACGAGAACGCCTCACCTCTACACTGTTTGTTCGCCAATCCGTATGCTTCCAGGCGACCCCATAATCCTCTTCATGCAAACAAACGGCATTTTTTACGATAAATGGTTCGCCTTTGCTATTTGACATTACTGCATCAAAATATTTTATAAAGCCGACACAGTCACAGCCAAGCTCTAATGAATTGGCGAGCTGTCCAATGCCATATTCCCCTGCATCAAATGCGTTTTGCCAATTGTGGGCTGGGTTGGTATCACTGTAAGGTACGACCATTTCAGATAAAGCTGCCCGGAAAAGGATGGGACGAACCTTCCCTTTATCCTCATATCCGACAGTATGAAGGACAAGCCCTTCTCTAGGTGTAAATCCGAATCGAATATTCCATTTTTGCCACTTAATATGATGTCCATCAATAGCAAAGCTTGGCCCATCAGGCTGAATGATATCTAATGCTTTAACGTCTTGACGAGTATTAATAGCATAACTCTTAGCCTCTTCAGGAGTATAAGCACCATCTGTTGGTGAAATTGGTTTTACTCCGTAATCCTCAATGCGAATAATTTCCATTTTATTCACATCAACGACAGGAATAAGACCTGTTATCGGAAAAGCATAGCCATTCTCTCCTTCAGCCTGCCTTACCCATGCTAACGCTCGAACAAGACGCTTCCCTTCATCTTCTGGGATATTAAAGTAACCAGAAGACCATGGATCAATCATTACTAAGCTTGAATCAGTGATGCCGCGTTTTAAAAGTGCTGCTTGGTACTCCGAATCATTTCTTACTAATTCTTCGACTGCTTCAAATTCATCAAGAATAAAACCTGGTCGAACATCAGGAATATGCTCATAGGAAATTACTTGCTCCTTTGTCAAGGAAACGATAGCTTCGTACGTTTCGTTTATGTCTGGCTCAAGTAAAATAATGAAAACTTCCCTTTCAAACAACTCCCCCTCTTGGAATCGCAACACCAAATCTTTTTCAGGTTCATGTAAAACCACTTGAGCAAACCGTACAGATTTGGTTAAATTATTTGTTTCTCGCAATATAGCTACTGCCTTTGTAATTTCCTCTGCTGTTAACGGCTCTAAAGGATGTGTTGCTGCCTTTACTTTCACTTCAGATGCTTTCATTAGATTACCTCCGATATTCGCTAAAATTTTAATGAATGTTGTTGTTTTTAACTTAACTACATGTTTAGAATAGCTAGTTTTTTTATGAATTTATTGTAAAAAACGAACCTGATTATTTTTGTATGTTAGGTCTTCTAACAAGAAACTGTATTTAACATGATTATGCTGTTATTATTTTCCGTATATTCAAACTATTCAATTAACTAACCGTAGTAATGTCAAATCCTATTCATTTTCCATTAAGAAAGGAGTCCTAAATTTGGAAGCATTATTAAATCATGTGTATTTTCCTTCTCAGCCAGAAATTAAACAAAATACGCATCTTTATCAAGAGCTTAAACCTGCTGGTGGTTGGTATAGCCAAAACATTGCCCTGTTTTATCAATTCACTACAAATGCAAATACCTCTACGTTTCTATCACTTATACCAGATGGATGTTTCGATTTTTTATTTTGCTGTGATTCTGTCAATCCCTCAGTGTTCCTGTGGACTAGCCCCTTTTATCGAAAAACGCAACCAGAATTCCGAAAGAATTGCCAGTACTTCGGCATTCGGTTTTTCCCGGAGCAAAGTATTTTCAGTTTAAATGAAGCAATGATTCTCCTGCTTGCCCAACAAATTCCGTTAACTGACGTTATGAATGATGTTGAGCCATTAATAGAATTAATCATGACTGGTAAAACCTTTAGCGAAAGAATTAAATTATTTGAGGAATATCTACAACAAAGTCAGCTGGAATTAACAAAAGAGCAAAGCATGGTTCGTTATGCAATTGATCAAATTTATTTATCTCGTGGCACCGTTAATATTCAAGACTTAGCAAACGGGATTGGCTATTCGGAACAGCATATACGCAGGAAGTTTGAAGCGTATATTGGCTTTTCTCCTAAGCAATTTTCCCAAATCGTTCGCTTCCAAAATACACTCGATATGTATTTACATAGCCGCGAGGAAAACTTGCTGAATATTATCTATGAGAATGGCTACTACGACCAAGCACACTTTATTAAAGGTTTTAAAAAATTTATCCAGTTAACACCTAAACAGTATAAAAAGATTTTTACAGATGTTTAACATGACATGATCATAAAGAAATTCCTCCTTATCAGACCTTTTTAGCGTCTAAAATGGACGGTTTTTTTTAGGGTAAGCGAACGTTATGTTGTTTTTTTACAATTCTTTTTTTTATGAGACTACTATACTTAAGACAAGAAGCTTTCATTAGGAGGGAAAAATGATTCATCTGCGTGAAAAGAAGTTTAATTGTGAAAAGGAACTTACCCTATCCATCATTAGCGGGAAATGGAAAATACCAATTCTATGGCACTTAGGAAAGCATGGGACAAAACGGTTCGGCGAGCTAAAAAAATCATTTCCTGCTATAACTCATCGAATGCTTGTTAATCAATTAAGAGAATTAGAAGAAGCTTCTATAATTCATCGGGAAGTTTATCCAGTTGTTCCTCCTAAAGTAGAGTATTCACTTACTGAAATCGGAGAAAGTGTTATGCCAATACTAGAAGCAATGCATGTATGGGGAAGGAACTATAAGAAGGTTAATCTTGAAAACCAGTTGCCATATTTTAATGGAGCTCAGTAATACACTTATAATGCTTTGGATTGCGAAGTTAACACTTATAATATCTTAATTTCAGTCTAGTAAAAGCTTTTAGTAAAGTCATTCGAATTATAAAAACAGGCTCGAAACATCATATTTCAATGATATTTTGAGCTTCTCTCCGCAAAATTAATCGGTTAATCAATCTCCCTAGGATACAAAAAAACACAAGCTAACTCAGAAATAACCATATGAATCTTTCAAATTCCCAATTTACTTCGTGTTATTTAGAATACTGACATTACTATGCAGAATTCCTAACTGAAAAATTTAATATGTACTAATTTCCAACTTAGAATATTATACTGCATAAGAGTAAAAATGATTGAACATTCATTCTTTTTCGTCTACCCTTATATATGGAAACACTTACTTAACACTGGCTCAAAACCCACAAAAGGAAACGATTTTCGTATTATTTAATCAAAAGCCGAAATCGTCTACTTTAGAATGAAACTACCTACTTACATAATAAATTTTACTGAAAGGAGCTAATAACAAATGCAAACTGTACAAAAAAGACAAGCTTCACTGATTTTATGGATTGTCGCGTTTTTTTGGTTTGCTCAATATGTATACGTCCCATATCAAACTACCTATCTGCTGTTAGCACATGTTTCTAGTAATTTAGTTGGTGCTATTATCGGTGCATATGGCATTTCCCAGCTTCTGCTTCGGTTGCCTGTGGGGATACTTGCTGATCTTAGCAGCAATCATAAGCTGTTTATTCTTTTAGGTACCTTTTTAGCTGGCGCTGCTTCTTTTGTGCGTATTTTGTCACCTGATGAAATTGGCTTCTTAATGGCAAATATATTGTCAGGGACAGCAAGTGCCACCTGGATTTCCTTTATGATATTGTATATGAGCTTTTTTAAGAATGAAGACCAAACTCATGCAACCAGCAAAATTATTATGGCTAATAACGCAGGTATGTTACTCGGTTTTGTTACTAGCACCTTCCTGTATGATATTGTCGGCATGATGGTGATTTGCGCTTTCAGTTTAGGCGCTGGACTTATCGCCTGTCTCCTTTCTCTGTTCCTTCACACAACAACATCTGACGATCAACCTAAATTACGTGTCAGCGAGTTATTGCAAGTAATGAAGGATAAAAACCTCTTGCTTTACTCGTGTTTAGCATTAATACAGCAAGGTGTGCAAATGTCAACAACCATGTCCTTTACAAATCAAATCATTAAGGATCTTGGTGCTACAAATATGGAAATTGGGTTTTCGTCTATCATCTATATGCTTTCTGCCGTTTTGTTTGCCAAGCTTGCTTCAACAAAATTTCTTAAACTGCTTTCAAAAAAACAGTGGATCTATACTAGTTTTCTATTACTTGGCATCTACTGTCTTTTAGTTCCTCAAACAAGTTCCATTGTGATTGTTTGTGTTCTACAATTAATTCCTGGGCTAGGTACAGGTATATTATTTTCGCTCATAACGTCTCAGGCACTCCAATCGATACCGAAGCAAAAGCGTTCTACTGCGATGGGCTTCTTTCAGGCTGTCTACGCACTCGGGATGACCACTTTTCCAATAATCAGTGGCAGTATTTATGAACAATTTTCGATGAAGTTTGCGTTTATCTTTCTAGCTGCAGCTTGTTTTATTGCTTTTTTCATCTCCTTCGTTTTCTCTCGAAAGGAAGTAAAAGGAGTACTTAACAGAAATGCTTCTTAGGGGAATAACTACTTTTGGCATTAAGTATAAATTTCCGTTATGAATAGAAAAACTTTCAATCGAACCCTCAAGCACAACGATAAACTCTAAATCTTAATGCCAATGATTTGTGGCTACATATTTATCAAAATGTAGTAGTCTGCCTTTTCGAACATATAACGGAAAACCTGGTACATTGTAGTTTACTCGTTCTGATGAATCTGAAAAAATCTCTAATGCGGAATTCATTGTTACCCTCCTAAATTATACGATTTTGAAAATATTAAACCCAATTTTGATGATAATGCTAGATTGATTGTTATAAAATTAGGATTAGGAAAGAAATTCAACAGAAAAGCGTATACGATATTTAGAAAACTACAGTCACTTACTGTGAAAATAAGGGGGATCTCCGTGTGAATGAAATTAAAGTAATTATAATGGATGTAGATGGGACATTAACTAATAATGACAAGGTAATACCTGCAAAAACAAAAGAAATCTTAGTGAAAGCGCAAAAAGCTGGGGCAATCTTGGTTCTAGCCTCAGGCAGGCCCACTTCAGGATTATTGGATTTTGCCAAAGAACTAGAAATGGAAAAGCATCATGGCCTTTTAGTTTCTTTTAATGGCTCTAAAGTGGTGGATTGTGAAACAAATGAAGTATTGTTTAATGAAACGATGACAGTGGAACAAGGTCAAGCAGTGCTTGAACATATGAAGAAATTTAAAGTTATTCCGATGATTGATAAAGATAACTATATGTATGTCAATGACGTGTTTAACAATGAAATAGATTATAATGGGAATTCTATGAATATCGTAAAATATGAGTCTCGCGGTGGTAAATTCAACTTATGTGAAGTAGCAGATTTGGCTGCTTTTGCTGACTATCCACTTAATAAAATCCTAACTGCCGGTTCTCCTGATTATCTTCAGCAGCATTATAAAGACATGATGGAGCCTTTTAAAGATACGTTAAATTGTGTGTTTACGGCCCCATTTTACTTTGAATTTACCGCTCAAGGAATCGATAAAGCAAAGGCGTTAGATACCGTTCTTATTCCAAGAGGCTACAAAAAGGAAGAAATGATTGCTTTTGGGGATGGGCATAATGACGCTACTATGGTCGATTATGCTGGTATCGGTGTAGCTATGGCTAATGCGGTAGACGACTTAAAAGCTGTCGCGGATGAAGTGACTCGCTCCAATGAAGAAGACGGAATTGCTTATACATTAAGTAAATATTTTAACTAACTGTCACATAACGAATTAAGAGCCATGTTTATCATGGCTCTTTGCATTTTACGTTTAAGCCTCATCTGACTTTTTTGTAAGATTTGCAAATAAGGAATAGCAAGGCATAAAAAAAAACCACTTTCTCTTGGAAAGTGACCTTTTCTTGATGATCCGAGAGGGATTCGAACCCCCGACCCCATCCCTGTCAAGGATGTATTCTCCCGCTGAACTATCGGATCAATTTATGTAATATATTCTTACAAAATTGTCTTACTTGATGTACTTATAATAACGGATGCTTGTCTTAGCGTCAAGATTTTTTTTTGTTTGTTAAGGTTTCGTAAATAAAGGAAAAGACAGCCTGCCAGCTGTCTTTTCCAGTTCTTATCTAACGACTTTTTTACGGAATTGATAGATTGCAATTAGCAAGATGAACCAAACTGGTGTTACAAACAATGCAACTCTAGTATCCTCTGCAAATCCTAACACAACTAGGATGAATGCCAAAAACGCTAAAATGATATAGTTGGCAGCCGGGTAAAGCGGCATTTTGAATGGGTTGTTTTTTGCCAATTCTGGTTTTTGTTTTTTATATCGCAAATGACAAATAACGATGATTGCCCATATGAATAGGAAGCATACAGTCGAAATACTTGTAATGAGTGTAAATACATCCTCTGGCATAATATAATTCAACACAACTGCTACTAATATAACCACTAGTGAGAAATACAGCGCATTTGCAGGGACACGTCTTTTTGTCAATTTTGTCATTGGTGCTGGTGCATTGTCATTTTTCGCCAATGAAAACACCATTCTGCTTGTACTAAAAATCGCACTGTTACACGCAGATGCTGCAGATGTTAACACAACAAAATTGACTACACCTGCTGCTGCAAGAATACCAACTGTCAAGAATACTTGTACAAATGGACTTTCTGCAGGGTTAATGGCATTCCAAGGATAAATTCCCATGATAACAACTAACGCACCGATATAGAATATTAAGATTCTGATCGGGATGCTGTTGATTGCTTTTGGCAGTACAACCTCAGGTTTTTCGGTTTCGCCTGCAGTCAGACCGACTAGTTCAATTCCAACAAAGGCAAACACGACCATTTGGAAGGAAAGAATAAATCCGTTCATACCGTTCGGGAACATGCCCCCATGGCTCCACAGATTAGAAAAACTCGCTGTTCCTGCATCTGTTGTAATCCCTTTAAATATCATGAACAAACCTACTACAATTAAAGCTAGAATAGCAATGACTTTAATTAGTGCAAACCAAAACTCCATCTCTCCGAAAAGCTTAACTGTTGCAAGGTTCATACATAATAGGATAACTAGTAAAATCAGCCCTGGCACCCATTGGGGTACATTTGGCAACCAGTACTGTGTATACAACCCGACAGCCGTTAAATCAGCCATAGCGATTGTTATCCAGCAAAACCAGTACGTCCAGCCTGTTACAAAGGCAGCCATATTACCAAGATAATCTTGGACAAAGTCCACAAAGGAATGGTATTGCATATTGGAAAGAAGCAATTCTCCTAATGCTCGCATGATTAAAAAACAAATGATGCCTGTAAACAAATAGGCAAATAATATCGATGGACCTGCAAGATGAATCGATTTCCCTGAACCAAGAAATAATCCTGTTCCGATCGCACCACCAATTGCGATCAGCTGAACATGTCTGTTCTTTAATCCTCTCGCTAACTTTTGCTCTTGCATGATTATTCTTCACACTCTCTTTCTAAGATGTTAGCAATCAATCACTACTCTACTATTTTTATTAGCATGATTGTTTTTACATGACCATAAAAAATTGCGCTAATCATGTATGTTGTACTGCTTTTTTAGAATTTTCCCACATTTTCTATTATACATAAAAGAAAAATTATAGCATATATTTTTTCTGTTGCACATGGCTTTTTTCTTCCAAAAAAACCGATTCTAAAACATCTTAATATAGGACAAATCAGAATACACTTTGAAACAATGTTTTTTATGATTAAAATATCTGTATAGTTAAAATAGTTCGGTTCATTGCTTGCTCTCCTAACGCCTTCCGCTGGTAAATCAATAGCGTCTTCTATTTCCCTCCGTAGTCGAGTTGGCTCCATTTCACTCAGATATTTAATTATTTTAATAAATAAATCACAAAAAACCGAACAATTCATAAGAATAGTTCGGTTTTCACCTAGACTCAAACACTTTTGTCCCTGCCAATTTACTTGGATCTTTTGTACAGCAATAAACGGATAACTAATCCATTCCCTGCTGCAAGCATCAGAATATAAATGAGAAGGAGAATACCTTTGGTAAATAGATCGGGTACAGCTTGATACCAAACAGCTCCACATATCATGAGAAAACAAATGCTTGATAGGATGGATCCAACTGCAGCAAACACAATTCCTTTGCTTTTCAGAATGTACTTGCCGATTTTCCAAGCGAAAAATAATGCTGCAAAGAGGATCCCATAAAAAAGAAATTGAGTAAATATGAAATGACTGTCCAATTTATCACCTTCATTTCCCCTTTTATGTATCATATTAACGCCCATAGCTACCTATTCCTCTATTTTTATATGTACATCGTAGTACCTAAACTGCATGATTATTTGCTACAATATGGGCAGAAGTTAATTTAGGATGTGGATGCATGAATTGGAAATTTCTTCTTAAGTGGATATATGATCGACCCTTGCAAAAGGACGAACTTCTTGGAAATGATTATAAAATTGAAAAATGTGTGGGCATGGGTGGTTACGGCTTGATTTACAGATGCAGCCATATTCATACAAACAAACTATATGTTGCAAAGCAGCTGCGTCCAAGTAAGGCTTTAAAAAAAAAGGAAAAACAGCGTTTCCTGCAAGAAATTAAGTTAATTGCCTCGTTAAATCATCATCAAATTCCAAAGCTAATTGAAACAATTGAATCAGATAAAGAGGTCTTTTACGTAATGGAGTATATTGACGGGTTAAATATCGAGGATTTGCTTTTTTACGAAAAACAGACTTTCACTGAAACAGATGCTTTAAAACTGATTCAAAAGCTTTTAGATGCACTTGCTTATTTGCATGATAAGCATATTTATCATCATGATATCCGACCGCCAAATATTCTTATAAAGGAAAATAATCTTTATTTAATTGATTTTGGACTCGCCAAGCTCGCTGTCAAATCAAAGGAAGCAGAAGTGCTTAAACAGGATGATTTTTTCGATATCGGTGAATGTCTCCTCTATTTGCTGTATTCCACCTATACAGGTAAAAGAAAAAGGAAGGGCAGCTGGCTTACGGAGCTAGAACTAAATGATGCAACAACAAATATTATCAAGAAACTGCTTGGTATTGATAAGGGCTATCAAGAAATCGAAAGTATTCGTCATGATGTTGATAATGCTATAAAAAAACTCTTGCTACTGAATTAAGCAAGAGTTTTTTTGTCAGCTGCTGCTGTAGCTTTTTCGTTTATAACGATGGCTGCCACCGTATCTGTCATTTTTTCTTTTGCCAGAACTGCTGCTGCCATAATACTTGCGACTGCGGCGACTGCTGCTGTACTTTCTATGCCTGTGACGATCGCTGTGGCTTCCTGTAAGTTCCTGCACTTTACGAATGATTTTTTTAAACAAATGCTCACCCCCTATACGTTGCTAATTCCATCATATTGCATTTACATCATAAATACATGATATTAACAATATCTTTACATTACCTTAACTTTCATGTATTATTTTTCGGAGATTTGCCCAGTTTTTATAAGATGTGCTTCTATTTCGCAGAAGGATTCAAACGGGATAAAGTCGATATTTCTTTCTGCCAGCAATTCCTTTAACACATCCCTTGCATAGGTTCTGTCCGCAAATGCTGCTGGGTGAGAATCCGGTTCACTGTCTCCAGCAAAGTAGACTTTCTCATAGTCCTCCTTTAGCTTTTGAATGACAATTGCCTTGTCAATGCCATACCGCTCCGAATACTTCCAGTCTTCCTTGTTTATATTTAACTGAATATTTTTGTCTTTAAACACACCTTCATTGGAAAGCACGACAACATTTTCCAGCTTGTACTTTTCTATAATATGCTTTATGTAATAATCTGTTCCCGCACTTAAAATGTAGAAGTCGCCACCACTTTGCTGGACAGCTTTAATGAAGGCAGGCACATATTCATCAATCGGAATTCCATGCACATCCTGAATTATTTGCTCCTCCTCCTGATGAATAGCCCCAAATACTGTACTTAAAAAATCAATATCCTTGATGCTCCCGTTTTTCCACTCTTTATACAGCTCCTTTCCTTCTGGAAAATAGCGTTCAATCACAATCCAATAAAAGTCCTTCTTGGAAATGGTGCCATCAAAGTCAGATACAAAAGCCCATTTTTTCATATTTATCGTCCTTCCTTCTTCTAAATTATTACCGTTTTAATCAAACAACAGCATATGCTTTTTCGCTTCTTTATAATACGTTAGCCTGTCCTGTAAATTGCCTGAATGAAATTCAAATTTATGGCCATCAGGATCTGTAAAATAAAGCGATTGCTTGTCCCTTTCATCACGAGGTCTTCCAGAGAGTATGGTTACATTCAACTCCTCAAGCTTTTTATACAGTGTTTCCATTTCATCTTCATCTACTGTGAAGGCAATATGCGTATAAGATAAAGCGATTTCATTACGTGGTATTTCCTTTTCCTCATTGAGTGCAAGCCACATCCCATTTAAATCTAGGTATGCTGTACTACGGCCTTTAACAAGCAGTTTTGCATCGAAAATACTTTGATAAAATGCAACAGATCTGTCTAAATCGGAAACAGAAAACAAAAAATGATTAATGCCTTTTATAGCCAAGATTTAGCCTCTTTTCTTTTTATTATTAAGTTTTACGAGGAAAAGATATCCTTACAAATATTCTTTAAGGCGCTTACAAATTCCTTTTAAATAGATAGATATAAATAAAAAAACGCTATTCACTAATTTTAAGTGAATAGCGGATAATTTATCTTTTTTATCTTGCTAACCAGCCACCATCAACTGCTAAAACATGACCGTTCATATAGTCGGATGCTTTACTTGCTAAAAATACGATAACTCCCATTAAATCAGCTGGATCTGCCCAACGATTTGCGGGGATACGGGAAAGTATTTCCGCATTGCGCTTTTCATCGGCACGAATTGGTGCTGTGTTTGCTGTTTTAATATAGCCTGGGGCAATTGCATTAATCTGAATATTATATTCTGCCAGTTCATTAGCGAATGCCTTCGTTATCCCGGCAACACCATGCTTGCTCGCTGTGTATGGCGGAACAAATTTGCCGCCTTGAAATGCAAGCATGGAGGCAACATTAATGATTTTACCGCTGCCTTGTTCCTTCATAATTCTCGCTACAGCTTGGCTTAAAAAATAAACAGCATTCAAATTAATATCCATGACAGCATCCCAATCTTCCTCTTTATACTCAAGTAATGGGGCACGTCTAATTGTTCCTGCATTATTAACTAGGATATCGATTTTCCCAAATGCTTCCTGACAGGCTGTAATAGCTGCTTTCGCTTGGCTTCTGTCAGTCAAATCAGCTTGATGAAAAATTGCTGTTCTGCCTTCCTTTTCAATCAACTCTTTCGTTTCATGCCAATTATCATCATGCGTGATAATAAAGATATCTGCACCCGCTTTAGCAAGTGCCACCGCATACCCTTGTCCTAACCCTGAATTACCGCCTGTTACGATAGCGACCTGTCCATCCACTTTAAAGTAATCTAAAGAAAATTGATCAAATTGTGTAGTCATTATTATTTCCTCCTTTTTTTACTAGATTCGTATTATCAGCGCAAATCTTCCATTTTTACATGATCCATATCTGTATACGTAATATTTTCCCCGCACATGCCCCAAATGAAAGTATAATTATTTGTCGCAGTCCCTGTATGGATTGACCAGCTTGGTGAAATGGCCGCTTGCTCATTGCTCATTACTAAATGTCTTGTTTCCGCCGGCTGCCCCATAAAATGGAACACGCGAGTTTCTGGTTCCATATCAAAATACAGATATACTTCCATGCGTCTTTCATGTGTATGGCATGGCATCGTATTCCAAACGCTACCAGGTGACAGCATCGTTAAGCCCATTTGCAGCTGACAGCTTTCACACACATTCGGATGAACATATTGATAAATTCTTCGTTCATTAAGCGTACCAGGCTCACCAGCTTGAAGTGGCTCAATTTTATTAATGTCAATTTTTACGGTCGGATACTGATGATGGGCAGGTGTTGAGTTGATATAAAACTTCGCCGGGTTTTCTGGATTTTCTGAACGGAATATTACTTCCTTTGTTCCTTTTCCGACATATAAACCATCTCTTTTTTGCATGTCATATACTTCGCCATCTAAAATGACAGAACCATCTCCGCCAATATTGATAATTCCCAGTTCTCGCCGTTCTAAGAAATATTCAACACCTAATTCCTTATTTAAGGTAATTGTCAGTTCGTTTTGCGCTGGTGTTACTCCACCAAAAATCATGCGATCATTATGTGTATAAGTAAGGTGGACATAGCCTGGTTCAAAAATTGTTTCCACAAGGAAATGTTCTCTCAGTTCATCTGTCGTATATTTTTTCATGTCCTCAGGATGGATGGCATAACGAGTTGCTAATTCTGTCATTTTAAATCGCTCCTTTATTTTTATATGATTGTCAGCGGGAGATCCGCCCTGATCCTGCTTCTATAAATCTAGTGATTTCTTTTTGGGTGAATTGGCTGCAATCTCCGTAAATCGTGTGCTTTAAGGCAGATGCTGCTGTTGCGAATGCAACGATTTCGTCTGGTGCTTGTTCTTCTAAAAGTCCACATAAAATTCCTGACGCAAATGCATCCCCTCCACCAACCCGATCGACTATCGGCTGAATATCATGCACTTTCGATTGATAGAGTTTCCCGTTCATAAACAAGTTGCCTTGCAGCTCATTACGGGAAGCTGAATGCACTGTTCGGAATGTGGAAGCCATTACAGCAATATTGGGATACAACTCATTAATCTTCTCGTAATAATAGACAAGCCTTTCCTGTTTATCCCACTCATTTTTTGCTTTTGGGATACCAAGGAGATGAATAGCATCCAGTTCGCCGCATGAACAAATATCTACATATGGCAAGATCGGCTTAATTGCTGCTGCAGCCTCTTCTTGACTCCATAGTGTTGCTCTGTAGTTAAAATCAAAGCTTGTTTGGACCCCAAGTCTTTTCGCCGTTTTAACAGCCTCTAGGACCAATTCTCTTAAACTTTCTGATAATGCTAGTGTTATGCCGGAAACATGGAATATAGCAGCCTCTGCCAAAATTGTTTCCAAATTCAACTCATCACCTGTGATCTCAGAAAAACTAGAGTATTTTCTGTCATACGTCACATGCGGACTGCGCTCTCCACTGCCAGTTTCCAAATAATAGGTTCCTAAGCGTTGACCGCCTGAGAGCAGAAAGTCTGTTGATACTCCATTTCCGTGAAGATGCCGATATACACCTTTTCCTAGCGGATTATCGGGTACTTTGCTGACAAAATATGTATGAAACCCGTATCCTGCAAGGGCAATGGCGACATTTGCTTCTCCGCCTCCATAATGCATATGAAGAGTGTTTGCAGAACTGAGACGCTCACCGTCATTAGTAGACAGTCTCAGCATAATCTCTCCAAAGGTGACAACCTTTTTCATGAAGATTTCCCTCTAGCTTCCTTTACTTTTTCTACATACTGCCTCGCATAGGCGGTAACTTGCTCAAAATTGCCCACACTAGCTGGTGCTACCAAGTTGCCGCCTACACCAACAGCTGCACAGCCGTTCCCAATCCATTCATGAATATTTTCCAAGCTAACACCACCAGTTGGCATTATGTTCACATGTGGAAGTGGCGCTTTCACAGCTTTTACAAAATCTGGTCCAAAGGCGCTGCCAGGAAAGAGCTTGATTATATCAGCACCATATTCAAGCGCCTGCTTCATTTCTGTCACCGTCATACATCCTGGCATATACGGTATTTGATACAAGTTACATAGTTTAGCAGTTTCCTTGTCAAAACATGGACTGACAATAAACTGGGCACCTGCCGCAATAGCAAGTCTTGCTGTATGAGCATCCAATACTGTTCCTGCTCCAATGACAGCCTCATTTGTGTTTTCATAGCTTTCAACTAGCTCTTTAATAGCCTTTTCTGCATTCTTTACGGTGAAGGTTACTTCAATTCCGGTAATTCCCCCTTCAATACATGCTTGGGATGTTTTAACGGCTTCTTCCGGTGTGTTTGCCCGGATTACCGCAACAACCCCACAATCTGTCACTTTTTTCAAAGTATTTGCTTTATTCATATTGCACCTCCGAAAATAACGTTATATAATTTCTTATAAGGAAATCTGATTTATTATTTGGAAACACAAGTTCATTATAGCTTCTATTGAAAACGAATTCAAGAAAAAACAAATTTTTGCTAAGTAAAATTAATTTAGCCATTTAAGGGAGGAAAAGGAAAATGATTAATTTAGGTATAAGACCGCATGATTTAACTAGCCACTCACTAGAGGAATTGGCAAATGAAGCTGCCAATAAAGGATTTTCTGCTGTCCAATTAGCACTCGCAAAATCATTCCCTGCTATGAGTATACGAAACGGCAGCCTTTCAACAGGACTCGCCTCACTCGTTAGTGGAGCTTTCAATCAAGCTGGCATACAAATTGCGGTGCTTGGCTGCTATATTAATATGATTCATCCTAATCCTGAAATTCAGCAGCAAGAATTAGCAAGATTTAAAGAGCATGTAAGATATGCACGCGATTTCCATTGTAGTATTGTCGGGACTGAAACTGGCAACATCCGTGAAGTGATGGAATACACGGAGGAGAACTTCACCGAAGAAGCGTTCCGAAAGGTTTTAGTCAGTGTTAAAGAGCTTGTTGCTGAAGCTGAAAAGTTCGGTGTTACAGTCGGAATTGAAGGTGGCATTAACCACCCTATCCATACACCCTTTCATATGAAGAGATTACTGGATAATATTAATTCTAATAACCTGCAAGTTATCTATGATCCTGTTAACTTCATCACACTTGATAACTATCAGGACCAAGAAAAACTCTTTCAGGAATCTGCCGAGCTGTTTGGCAACAGAATTGCCATTGTCCACTTAAAAGATTTTATGATTGAAGACAACAAAATAATGACGGTTCCTGTAGGAAAAGGACAGCTTGACTATGAAAAGCTGTTTGCATGCTTCAAGAAAAAGAAACCTTTTATGTACTATTTGATGGAATCGACCACAGACCCTCATATAAAGGAAAGTGCGGATTTCATAAGAAACGTGTACAATAGTATCAACTAAAGCTGATGGGAGGGAGTGAATTTTTCCCTTTCAGCATGAAAAAGGAAGGAAGACAATGGAAAAACAACTTTATGGAACTGTTTTGCTGAAAGCAGACAGAATATTAGCCTATTTGGCAGACTGCCAAGAGCCGCAAGCATTGTACACAATCGCGAAAGAAACAGAATTAACGAATTCTACCGCGTTAAAGATACTGGAAACACTTAATTACATTGGCTACGTTCAAAAAGACACAGAATTAAAAAAATTCTCGCTTGGTCCGACAATAATTAAATATGCCAATAGAGCCATTCAGCATCTTGATATAAAAGAGATTGCCCAGCCTCATCTGGAAGCATTACAAGCAGAAACAGGCGAAACCGTTCACCTTGGCATCCAGGATAAAACAAATATCGTGTATATTGCCAAAATAGAAAGTAAAAACCCGATTTGTCTTTATTCAAAAGTAGGCAAAAGCATTCCGATTTATTGTTCTGCAATGGGAAAAGCGGTCCTTGCTGAACGAGGCGATGACGAAGTCGAATCATACCTCGATAATAATGAATTGGTTAAAATGACAGAAAACACTATTACAACAAAAGCCGGCTTTCGCAAGGAAATTGCCAGCATCAGAAGCCTTGGTTATGCCAGTGACAATTGTGAACATGAAGAGGAAGTATTTTGTATCGGTGCCTCCATATCAATCAATGAAAAAAACTATGGTGCCATTAGTGTCAGTACACCAAAATACAGAGTATCCGAGGAGTTTGAGCAAAAGGTGATTAAAGCTGTTCAAAGCTGCCAAGCAAAGATAAAAAAAGATATTATTGCTTCCTTATAAGGAAGCAATACAAAAAACGAAAGCTCTTGCTGCTATTAGCAAGAGCTTTCGTTTCCTATTGCCGCTATTTTCTCTCGCCTAGCCTAAAGTATTCGAATGCATTGTTATAAGAAATATCTTGCACTATTTTTCCGAGCAGCTTAATATCATTAGGTGCTTCCCCTGCTTCCACCCATGTGCCGATAAGATTACATAAAATACGCCTGAAATATTCGTGTCTTGGGTAGGACAGGAAGGAGCGGGAATCTGTCAGCATACCGACGAATGTGCTAAGCAGCCCAAAATTAGAAAGGGAGCTAAGCTGTTTCTCCATACCGTCCTTCTGATCATTAAACCACCAGGCAGTTCCAAACTGAACCTTCCCTTTGATTCCTTCCTTCTGAAAAGAACCTGCCAATGTTGCCAGCACATCATTATGTACTGCATTTAAATTATAAAAAATTGTTCTTGGAAGCATATCCTCATATTCCAGCACATTCATAAACAAGGCAAGCTTCTCTCCATAGTTCCAGTCACCAATAAAGTCAAAGCCAGAATCTGATCCGAGTTTTTGCTGCATTTTTGTATTAGGATCTCTTGCCGCACCTATATGGAGCTGCATTGTCCAGCCTAGCTCTGCATATTTCCTTCCAAGTAAAAGCAGCAGCTCTGTCTGATATTGCTCCACTTCATGGTCTGACAGCATAATATTTGCAAGTCTTTTTGTAAATATGGCAGACAGCTCTTTGTCTGTTGCTCTTGCAAAGGGAATGCTTGTAAAGGCATGATCAGAAATAAAGCAGCCGTTTGCATGAAAATAATCCATCCGCTTCATTATTGCATCGACTAGCAGCGGAAAGCTGTCAACCGAAAAGCCCACTGCTTTCCCTAAATGCTGCATATAGTCGAGGAAGTCTTCTTTGTCGATTTTTAACAACCGATCCGGCCTAAACGTTGGGGTAACAGATGTAGAAAAAGAACTGCCAGCAATAGCTTGATGATGTTGCAATGCATCTGTTGGGTCATCTGTTGTACAAATCCACTCTACATTTGAATCCGTTATGAGCTTTTTAACATGGAAGCCTTCGCTTTTGAGTTGACTGTTACAAGCATCATAAATGTCCAGCCAATTGTCACTTGAAAGCTGTTGTTCCACACCAAAGTATTTTTTCAGTTCCATCGCAGACCAATGGAGCAGCGGATTACCAATTGTATATGGAAGTGTCTTCGCCCATGCTTGGAACTTTTCTTCATCTGTGCTATTTCCTGTTATCAATTCTTCTTTTATTCCGAAAGTACGCATTGCCCGCCATTTGTAATGGTCACCACCAAGCCAAATTTCTGTTATACTCTCAAAGCCTTTATCTTCAGCGATTGCTTGCGGGTCCAAATGGCAGTGATAATCTATAATGGGAAGATTGCTTGCATAGTCATGATAAAGCAGTTTAGCAGTTTCATTGTTTAACAGAAACGTTTCTTCATCCATAAATCGCTTCATGTTTTTCCCTACCTTCTTCCTTTATTAAGCCCTTCCATTTCTGCACTTGCCAAAATAAATGGTCCAAAGCCCTTATGGTCATTTGTTACAATTGGCTCACTGATATAATAAGAGAAGGAGCCATCCCGCTTATTTGCACCGCCAAGTCCGCCGACATAGCAGATTTTATTAACATTGATATAGCCTTCCTTTGTCTCTGTAATGAATTCATCAAGGACGCCTTCGTATATTTTTTCAGCAATCTCATACCATTCTTCGTCTAAATAGCCTTTGCGCACGCCTTTGGCAATGGCATAGAGAAACATGCAGCTACAGGAAGATTCAAGATAATTTCCTTTTCTCGTACCTTGGTCAAGAATTTGATACCATAGTGCCGTCTCTTTATCCTGGAATTTCATAACTGCATCAAGAACATCCTTTAGCATAACAATTAATCTTTGTTTCTGGTCGTTTCCATCCAAATAGTCGAGAACATCAACAAGTGCCATCGCAAACCAACCAACGGAGCGTCCCCAAAAATGCTGGGAAAGTCCTGTTTCCTTGTCAGCCCATGGCTGCTCTCTCGTTTCATCATAGGCATGATGTAATAAACCCGTTTTATCATCCCTAGTATTCTTTTCACACAGCAGAAATTGATTGATTACGTCATCCCAATTCTCCTCTTCGCTAAAGGTATGGATGTACTTACCGTAAAACACAGACCCCATATACAAACCGTCAAGCCATACTTGGTATGGATAAATTTGTTTATGCCAAAACGATCCTTCCTTTGTGCGAGGGTGACGTCGCAGCTGTTCCCTCAACAGATCAGCAGCCTTTTTATATCTTTCATCCTTTGTTTCGTTATACAGGTCAATTAAAATTTTGCCGTTATTCACATGATCAATATTAAATTCCTGGAGGCTATACTTCGGGATATTGCCAACTCCGTCAACGAATAAATCTAGATTTTGTTTAATATAGTCCAAATACTCCCTGTCACCAGACTGCTTCCATAATAGGTACATACCTTCAAGCACAACGCCATCCTCATATTCCCATCTCATCCTCGGATTGATATTCGGCTTTCGCTCCATCAGACTTTTGGCAGCTTTTGCTCCCCAGTTGTTATACGTCTGCTTCTTGTCAAACACTTTTTCCAATTTTATCACCTCGAAAGATTATTTATACATCGATTAAAATGTTCACGTTAACATTTATATTAATAAGTGTAAGGGTTTACAACCAGTTTTTCAAGAATAAACTCACTATTCCTTTAATTTTAGCTAAACTGTTTTGCGCGCTTGGTATCCGAGCGTATTATTGCCAAAACACTCTTCATACTTAAAGCCTGTAAGATATTCCACAACTTCCTTCGTTTCCTTGTCAACTTCCAGTTTCGAGCCACCATTGTTAATACGTTCAATTTCTTTAATTATCATCGCATGTGTTTTGCTGTCGAGCTTCATCTTATAGGTTACAAAGATAGCAATTAACGCCAAACCAATTACGCCGACTGCTAAAACCCAGACTATTGCATTTACAGCCGATTCAGGCTGAACTGCTTTACCAGACACAAAACCGAACTGTTCTAAAATCCACCCTATCAGGAAAACGATAACTGCACGTACAAGCTTTCCTGCAAACGTCATTGTTCCGGCATAAATTCCTTCTCGTCTTCTCCCTGTAACAAGCTCATCTACATCTGCGAGGAAGGTATAAACTGTCCATGGAATATAGTAAACCCCGCCTGTTCCAAATCCAAATATAGCGGTTATGACGATTATTAATATCATTAAATTGGATGATCCAGTGAAATATAATGCTGCATAGCCAATGACCGTCATGATAACAACCGTTAATGCCATTCTGTAAGGCTTGGCAAATCCAAACTTTAAGCATATTCCAATAAAGATGGCAGTGGAAATCAATTGGAGAATGGAATTCATGCTGTTGAGATTTGATACGACTTCTGAGCTGTGACCTAAACCAAAAATAATAAAATAGGTGAACATGGAAGCGAACAGCCACTCAGCTCCAAATCCAAACAAGTACATGCCTAAATGATGACGAAATGTTCTTATTTTGAATGTAGACAGCATATCAACCACAAGCTTTTTCAAGGATTCAAAAAGATTGCCTCCGCTTTCCTCATTCTTAATACTTTCAATCGGTCTTTCCCATGAGAAGAGATATAGCGCTATCATGGCTAGCATCATGATGACTCCATACACTATTCCTGTGTACAGAAATGGTGTGGCAACATCTTGTCCGTATTCAGCAATAAATCGGCCAGGAATAAATGCAGCCAAGAATCCTGCAATTTTACCAAAAATAGCCTTGTATCCTGTCAGCTTTGTCCGCATACTGAAACTGTCTGTCATCTCGGTCGCTATCGTTTCATAAGGAACCATGATTCCAGTATAAATCAGTTCAAATAAAATATAGGTTGATAGATAATACCAGTAACCAGGTCCTTCAACCCAAATCATTGGATAGACAAGCATAAGGGGGATACCGAGTAAAATAAAAAATCTTCTCCTGCCAAATTTTCTGCCTAATTTTGTTTTGTGGAAGTTATCTGTAATAAATCCCATAATAGGGTTGCTTATCGCATCCACAATACTTGCAATCGAAAAGATAGAAGCAGCTTGAACAGCAGACAACCCACAAAAGGTTGTTAAAAAGTACATCAGCCAGGCGCCGCTGATCGCTAATGCCCCACTTCCTAATAAATTGCCGCTTCCATATGCAAGTTGATGTGTCAAACCTATTTTTCTAGCCATAATTCCCTCTCTCCTAACATGAACTAAAGATTCTTTCTTCTTATTGGATGTTACACTTTATGTTAACGTTAACAATAAAACCATTATAGTAGATTGCTCAGGATTGAGCAATCGTTTTCAAATTATTGTCACAAAATATTTTAAAGGGTGTGAACATACTCACACCCTCCTGCCTATAGGGTAACACCATCTTTAAAGATAGCAATCTCTCTAAACTCATTCTTCTCATGATTAACAAGCTGACCGCTCGCAACAGTAATGATGTAATGAATAAATTCTTGCAAGACAGCTTCTTCCTCTACATTCTCAAGAAGGCTGCCTGCATTGAAATCAATCCAGTGGGATTTTTCTTGATAGAGCGGTGTGTTGGTTGATACTTTAATTGTTGGCACAAAGCTGCCAAACGGAGTGCCTCTTCCTGTTGTAAATAAAACAAGCTGGCAGCCTGCAGCGCCTAATGCAGATGTTGCCACAAGATCGTTGCCTGGTGCACTTAAAAGATTCAAGCCACCTTTGGCGAGTTTTTCCCCATATTTCAAGACATCCACAACAGCAGCACTGCCTGCTTTTTGTGTGCAGCCAAGTGACTTATCTTCAAGTGTAGTTATTCCGCCAAGCTTGTTACCAGGAGAAGGGTTCTCATAAACAGGCTGGTTATAGCGCAGGAAGTATTCTTTAAAGTCGTTGATTAATGCTACTGTCTTATGAAATACCTCTTCTGTTTCTGCACGCTCCATTAAAATTTTTTCTGCGCCAAACATTTCAGGTACTTCTGTCAACACAGTCGTCCCGCCCTGTGCAATCAGAAAATCGGAAAAACGTCCTAACAGAGGGTTCGCTGTTATGCCCGAAAATCCGTCCGAACCTCCGCACTTCAACCCAACCTTTAACTCAGATAAAGGAACGTCCTCTCGCACATCATTTTTTGCATTTGTATAAATTTCTTTCAAGAGCATAACTCCTGCATCTATTTCATTAGACACTGACTGGGAGGATAGAAACTTCACCCTGCTTTCATCAATACTTCCGAGTGATTCCTTAAAGTCTTCAATTATATTATTCTCACAGCCTAAGCCTAACACTAATACTCCGCCCGCATTCGGATGTGTTGCCGCATTTCCAAGGATTGTTTTTGTATACTCATGATCGTCACCTAATTGGGAGCAGCCATAGTTATGCTTAATAACTTGAATGTTTTCAAATGGTGCAATATCTTCGACCTCACGAATAAATTCCTTCACGATTAAATCAGCTATCCCGTTCACACAGCCGACTGTTGGTACGATAAATAATTCATTTCGAATGCCGACATTGCCATTTTTTCTTCTGTATCCTTTGAATGTGCGTTTCTCGTTTTTAGCAGGGATATAACTTACTTGCGGTAAATAACTGTATTCCTCGATTCCAGAAAGATTTGTTTTCGTATTTTGTGTATGCACCCAAGCACCAGCTTGTAAATCTGTTGTCGCATGTCCGATAGGAAATCCATACTTAATAATATCGCTGTTTTTCAAAATCGCTGTAGTGGCGATTTTATGGCCTCTCGCAATATCCTCCTTCAATTCAAGCTCCTTATCCTCAACCAAAAGCTTCGTACCTGCTTGCAAATTCTTTAAAGCGACAATTACATTGTCCTTTTGGTTAATCTTTATAAATTCACGCATGGTAATCCCTCCATTAAACTTCTATTCTTTTGAATATAAACATACCGAACTTAACATAAGACAAATAGTTAGTTGCGAGCATTTTCCAAGCATGCTTGAAGTGCATTTCTCATGCCTGAATGCTCCATTCTCATTAAATGATTGGTAATTGTATCAGCAAGGCCTGCTACCCCGCCTAAATCCTGGTCCCATAACAGTTTCTCCTGCAATACGTTCAGTACAAAAGCTTGCATAGAAGCCAGAGACCCATCCACCGTGCTCCATTGCTTATGAAAGAAGGAAAGAATAGAATCATCATCACGCAGTATTATTTGTTCATCACCTCGTTTACCTTTATAAAAGAAAAGCAGCGCACTTAAGGAAAATACTAGCTTCTGCGGAAGCTCTGCTTTTCTGTCAACAAACTCCAGCAATGTCGGCAAATCCCTTGTTTTGAATTTTGAGATGGAATTTAAAGAAATATCCATAACATAATGGGTAATGTACGGATTTAAGAACCGGTCAATAATTTCATCTGCATATACTGTCAGTTCTGCTTTTGGAAGGTCAAGTATTGGAATAATTTCGTTTGTAATCAACTCTCTTACGAATTCGCCAATTTGCCCATCTAGCATTGCTTCACCAACTGTCTCCTTATTGCATAAATAAGAAATTGGCGTCATTGCTGTATGTGCTCCATTCAAGATTCTGACCTTTCTCGTCCGATATGGGGTCATATCATCCACAATTAGTGTATTAAGCCCGGCTTCTTCGACAGGAAGCTCTGCTTTCAGCCAAGCTGGTCCTTCGATAACCCATAAATGGTATTGCTCACCAACAACAACAAGGCGATCTTCGTACCCTAACTCTTCTGTTATTTCGCTAATGGAATCCTTTGGAAAGCCAGGAACAATTCTGTCCACCAAGCTTGAACAGAAAACATTGTTTTCTTCCAGCCAGTTTGTAAATCCCTTCTCTAAATTCCATAAGGAGGAAAATTGCAGGACGATTTTTTTCAGCTCCTCTCCATTTTGGTCAATCAGCTCACACGGAATAATAACAAGGCCCTTCTCCTTGCTGCCATTAAAAAACTGATAGCGATGATAAAGAAAGGCTGTCAGCTTGCCTGGAAAACTGCTTGGCGGGGAATCTGTCAATTTATCATCTGGTGCAAAAGCAATTCCTGCCTCAGTCGTGTTGGATACGATAAAACGAAGCTCAGGATTTTCTGCAAGCTTTACATATTCTCCATACTCTGTATACGGATTAATTCCTCTGGAAACCGCCTCAATCACAGTATGCTCCCTGATAGCGCTACCATTTTTTAGACCTTGAAGAAACAGCGTATAAAGCCCATTTTGATCATTCAGCATGCCAACATTTCCGTTTGCACGTGGCTGAACAATCGCTACACTGCTGCTGAAGCCAGCCCTTTTATTCATTCTGTCAACTTGCCAGTCGACAAAGCCTCGCAAAAAGTTTCCTTCACCAAACTGGACAATTCTTTCTGGATAAGTATTTCTGTTTTCCATCCAACTGCTTTTTATGGTTTTAGTCAAAGTGAAACGCCTCCTAAAATTTTATGCACACGTTAACATTTTGGTGTGAACAAAACAAAACATCTACACCATTAATATACCGTTCTATTTCCATTCTATCAACCTTTTCCTTTAAAAATATGAGCATAATCATCCGATTATGCTCACGTTAACATTTAATTTATGGTTGTGAAATAACCGAATCACGAATAATTAGTTCTGTTTTTACAAATACACTTTCACCTGTCTCATTAGAATCATTTATCAGCTCTAACAGCTTTTTTGCGCCTTTTTGGCTGATTTGTTCAATTGGTCTTTGCACAGTTGTAAGTTTCGGCATAACATACTGGCTAAAAGCACTGTTGTCAAAACCGACAATGGAGATGTCGTTAGGTACATGCAAACCGCTTGCGAAAATCGCATTGATTGCGCCGATTGCCATATCATCATTAGAGCAAAATACAGCACTTGGACGGTTGTTCAAAGCTAATAGCTGCTCCATTGCTTTATAGCCGCTTTCCATGTCATAGCTGCCCTTCACAATATAGCGTTTGTTTATCGCTAAATTATTTTGCATTAATGCTTGCATATAGCCATTTTTTCTTTTTAATGCTGTTTTAAAGCTTTCTTTTCCTTCAATAATAGCAATTCTTTGATGACCCTGACTAACCAAATAATTAGTTGCCTCCATCGCACCAGCTTCATCATTTGAAAGGATGTTTGTGATGGACGGATCATCTATTTCCCGATTGAGTACAACTATCGGGATGTTTTGCTGCTTCACATGCTCGATAAAAGCATCATCCTCATCGCTTTGACTCATCAAAACGATTCCATCAAACCTTTGTCCATTGATGGCAGCAAATTCCTTAAAATCGTCAATGCCTCTGACGAATAAATTGTAATTCTCATCTATTTCCCCATTTACTCCTTTGATGACATTCGCAAGGAAAGTAGAGGAAGTTCCGTTTGAAATGCTTGTAAAAAACAAGCCAATCGTATAAGACTTTTTCAAGACAAGACTTTTGGCACTATAATTTGGCACATAATGCAGCTGTTCAGCCAGCTCCAGTATTTTCTTTTTTGTATCTGGCCGAATTAGAGGGCTTCCATTAAGAGCCCTTGAAACGGTTGTATGGGAAACATTAGCTAATTTGGCAATATCCTTAATTGTTACACCCACTGGTATCACTCACTTTTCATATTCTACCTATTAGTTTACTTGAATATTTCAACAGTGGTCAAGGTTTGAATCCTGCTGATTATTTTAGGATATTACTGTATTAAACAACTAAAATAGGCATTTTTTCCCTTATATGTACCTTTATAACATGATAGCATTGTATATGTAAGCGCTTAAAAAACAAGGAGAGAGGAGTTAAAGAATGAATAAGTACATAAAATCAGCATTATTGATTGTTTTAGGCTTCGTCTTGATTTTCTCTTACAGCACAGGCGTTAGCGCAGCAAAAAATCATAAGGACAAAACATCTTATCAAACAGTTACAGAAGTGAAGGATTGGGGAACGGTTGTTACAAAACTGATTGTCAATATTGACAAAAATATTACAAAAGACAGCGTCACTAAGGATACGTTTCAAGTATATGTTAAAAGAACAGACAGCAGGCTTGCTAACCCATTGCTTGAGGAAGGCTATAATAATGTGACGAATGCATATGTTGCCGATAAAAATGGCAAGGCTGTTAAATCTGGTAAGTATGTAGTATTAGAACTGGAGAATAGCCCAACTTTAACTATCAGTGCTGCTTTAAATTATGACTTTGTAACAGGATTCAATAATTGGGTAGATTTTGACTATACCATTAAACAAGTAAAAGACATTAAATCAAAGTCAACTAAGCTAACAGGTTTAATCATTACAAAGAACAATGGTTCGCAAAATGGACTTGTTGGCGAATTTTCTTTAGGTAAGCATTCAGCTGGAGGAACTACATTATCCTATGCTGATTTCGAGCCAGCAAAGGACAAGAAAAAGAATCCGCTGATTATTTGGCTGCATGGCGGTGGTGAAGGCGGAACAGATGCAACTATTCCAATTGCTGCAAATAAAGCAGTGAATTTCGCTTCTGAAGATATCCAATCTATTTTTAACGGTGCGTATGTATTAGCTCCCCAAGCTCCAACGTATTGGATGGATGGTCTAACAGGGAGAGCTGATGGAACTTCTAAATATTCAGATGCTTTAATGTCACTTATTGAAAAATACGTGAATAGCAACCGTGATATTGATAAAAACCGTATTTACATCGGCGGTGCATCAAATGGCGGTTATATGACACTATTAATGACACGTGACCATCCTGATTACTTCGCAGGTGCCTTCCCTGTTTGTGAAGGGTTAAATGATAAATATATTTCCGAGAAGGATATTAAACAGCTTGCGAAAACTCCAACATGGTTTGTGACAGCAAAAAATGATACAACATTACTTCCAGAGTTAAACACATTGCCAACATACGAGCGTCTCATTGCTGCAAAAGCCAACGATGTTCACTTAACATTATATAATGACGTTCACGATACATCAGGGTTATACAAAAATGCGGACGGAAGTACTTATCAATACGATGGTCACTGGTCATGGATATATGTATTCAACAATGATCCTGTATCGAAAATAAACGGAAAAAATACGACTATAATGGAATGGCTTGCTTCAAGAACATTACATTAAAAAACAACAAAAGCGGCTGACTGTCAGCCGCTTTTGTCTATGTTACTACGAAATAACCTTATATTTTCTATCAACCTTAAATGCTAGTATGCGTAAAAACTCAGAGACTGTCATCCCTTCTACTTGCCGGGAATACCATGATAATTTCACACCCATATCTTCACCATCATGCAGGACGCCAAGTGGTTTATACCCTTTTTTTCCTGTTGTATCACTGTAATCAAACTCAATAATCAGTTCTTTCCCGTCTGGTGTCTCTAATTTCACTTTATATCGTGGATGGGTATACTCTGGCTTATACTTTACACCTTTGATTTTTGCTTTAGTTTTCATATAGTCTCCTTTATGAAAAAAATTTTTTCCATTCCCCCTACGATGTTAGGAATGACTGCCAACCTTCAAAAGAATAAGCTCTGGACGAAGCATTCAAACTTTCGTTTAATCACATACGCAATAGAGTAGATTCTTAAGAAAATAATCATCTGGTGTCACAGAGCCAAAGAAAATAGTTGAATAAATGACAAAAATAATTCTCATTTAAGCCATACCATTTATATATATGGTGTAACTTCAATTATATACCTGCTTTTTCCATCATGATTTGAATTTAATTCTCATATTTTTTAACATAAAAATGATATAATCATACATAGTTTATTTTTATTGGAGGAAAAAATGATAAATGCAATTGGTATAGCAGACTTTAACTTTAAGCCGACACAAACTTCCAACTATAAGCTGCATGTGTCGAAAAAAATAAATGGTATAAAAAACAAGTTCGCAGATAACTATGAAGTAGTCTCTGTTTCTGAACCCTTTGATATAGATGGTGATATTCATGTTCGCGTTTCCTGCTCCTTTAATATCCATCTCCCTGAAATAGCTTACTGCCGTTCTATAGATGACTATGTTGGTCATGTATTTCCAACATTAAAACAGCGGTTAAGCTCCAAGTTAATTTCAACAAAGGTACATTCTCTGACAAGAATTCTCACACCTGATGAAAAGAAATATTACTGACACGCCCTTTTTCATGTATTTGAAAAAGGGTTTTTTCGTTTGCACATCGAAATAAACAAAAATAATAAAGGAGTGATTAAATGATGAAGCATGTATTAACATTAAAACAAGAAAATCTTCATGGCTCGTTCAGCAGAGACTACCTTCCTGTTTTAACGGTTGAATCTGGAGACTCGATTGCAATGAAAACATTAGATATTGAGTGGGGTTATTCTTCAGCAGAAGCAGAAGTGTTTGAAAAATTCACCTCCAATCAATCCGAACAAAAGCTTGGTCATCCCATGATTGGACCAATTGCTGTAAAAGATGCCATGCCAGGAATGGTGCTGGAAATTAAAATAAATGATATTGTGCCAGGCTGGTATGGAAGGAATTGGAGCGGCGGTTTGCCAAACTGGCAGAACATGGCGCTTGGCATTTCCGAGGAAGAAAAAATTCAGCTAGACTGGAAACTCGATTCCAATCAAATGACAGGATCGACTATTATTGGTGATAGAACTTTTTCTGTGTCCCTAAAACCTTTTATGGGAGTAATGGGAGTAGCTCCAGAGGAGTCTGGGTCCACCCTACCCCACCTCCACGTTATTGTGGTGGGAATATTGATTGTAAAGAATTAGTTAAAGGCAGCAGTTTGTTTTTACCAATATCTGTAGAAGGTGCGTTATTTTCCATTGGTGACGGCCATGCCCTTCAAGGAGACGGTGAGATTTCCGGGACAGCAATTGAATGTGCAATGGAGCTTGTAGACATTACATTAATTGCCCGCAGCGATATGCAATTGCGAGCCCCACTTGCCAAAACACCATCTGGATGGATTACATTCGGCTTTCACGAGGACTTAAATATTGCAGCAAAGGATGCCTTAAATGAAATGATCACACTAATGGCACAGAACTATAATATAAGCAGAACAGAAGCAACTGCCCTATCAAGTACAGTGGTTGACCTAAGAATAACCCAAGTTGTTAATGGCGTTAAAGGTGTGCATGCAGTATTACCCTTTGGAGCTTTGAGATAGGGACAAATAAAGTGGAACAAAACTAAAATAACCTTTCTAAACACGAATTAATAGATAATTTTATCTAACTTTTAGTGTTTCAGAGTTACGAAGTTAGATAAGTTATTTTTTTATTTTGTTCCCACCAACTTTTCCAATTATGAAACTTTTGGAGACTCCCTTCGTATTACTTATATAAATACCGGAATTAACTTCAATAAATATGAAGGGCAGGATCAAATATGAAACTGAAAAAGAAGAAGGAAAAAAAGGACCGTTCCGAGTTAGCTGAACTAGCCATTGAACTAGTAGAGCCACTCTACCTGCTAACACGCTTACTAATTAGAGCAATAACTAAGCTGTTAAACTAATTGCTAATCTGTTACTTCGTGGCAAAATACAGATGATGATGCAAGGAGCATTTGTCATTATATTTCGCTCCACAATTAGAACAAGACGTCATGTCTATATAAGCAGCAATGGAATGCTCCGTTTTACACACTCCGCATAAAATCGCTTTTTCGCCAAATTTCTGGGATGGCCATACTTTAATCTGATGATCTGAAGCCTCTTCATGGCATTTATAGCAAGGATAATAGGTATTACAGCAATAAAATTTAATAGCAATAACATCAATATTACTATGATAATGCTTACACCTTGTCTCGCCATCTATTGTAAATCCAAGTACCTTCATCATTTATGATTCCCTCTCCTTGCAAAAACTATTAATCTAAATTGCTCATTTTTCCATTATACAATGGAGCATGTAACAGTACCATCAATAATAACAGCTAATTTTAAAAACAGTCTGTACGTTCATTTACAATTGGCGGTTATTCCAAGCACATTGCGAGAGACATATACGGTTTTCTTCACATTTAGCAGAATTCAGGTAACTATAAAAAAAGAAACTCCTTTCCCAAAAGGAATTTCCATTTTTTTACGTTAACTGCGGCAGAATCTTTTGTATTTCCTTTTCTGCTATTCCAAGACTGGCAAGCCATAAATCGGTTAAGCCAACACCATCAATTAACTCGATATTCAGCCCTTTTGCATAATAAATAGCATCCTCCGAAAACATGCCTGCTGTTACGACATATCCTCCAGCTGCACGTTTTTTTACAATATTTGAATGAACAAGGGCAATTTGTTCAAAACCAATTTCATTCTCGCTCCTAACGATTTGCCCTAAAAACAAACCTTCCTTCGTTTGGTGTTCCAAATTGATTCCCAACCTATCTGCATCTGCCAGCACCCATGCCGTTCCTCCCCTAGTTTTCTCAAGCAAGCTTGCTATAAAGGCTTCTAATGTAACATCATCCTTTAACAAAAGGGAATGTTTTTCCACTTGCTTTCCTGCGGGAAGAAAGCGGAGATATAAGCCAAGTGCAAGGGTTTTTTTCATGTCCTGACTTGTATGTAGATGCTGCATAATTAACCTGCCTTTATATTCATCCTGCTTTTTTGTCCAGAAAAAATGGATGAAGGCAAGCACAATAAGAATACCTGCTATTAATTCCAAAAAAAGCAAAGCTGTCCCCTCCTTTTTTTATAAGGATAGACAGAAATTATCATGATTTATACACATTGCTTTCACTTTTCATTATAAGCTTATCCCCTTGTATCTTCACTAAGGGGATACTTACAGTGAAAGTAGTTCCTTCTCCTTCAACGGAATGAAAATGAATAGAGCCATTATGCTGTTCAATAATGTTATAGCAAACCATTAAACCAAGACCTGTCCCTTTTTCCTTTGTTGTATAAAAAGGTTCACCCAGCTTGTTTTGAATTTCTATTGGAATTCCAACTCCGTTGTCAATTATTTCAAACACTGCATTATCTGCTATTTCCTTGGCATTAACAATTATTTGTCCGCTTGCAGGAACTGCTTCAATTGCATTTTTTATAATATTCATAAAGACCTGCTTTATTTGGTCACCGTTACATTTACAAGATAGTGGTTTATTCGGTATGTTGAAATGAAGGATGACATTCTCCATGTTTGCTTGTGATTGCATGAAGGTACATATATCATATAAAAGCTTGGACAAGTCCATCACCTTTATTTCTGTTGAGACAGGCTTTCCGAGTAGTAATAACTCACTCGCAATCGTTTCTATTCGATTTATTTCTGCATCAAGAATCGGATAAACATCTTTAATATGCAAGGAGCCTTGTTCTGCGAGCTTCATAAACCCCTTTATAGCCGTTAGAGGGTTTCTTATTTCATGCGCGATGCTTGCGGCAAGCTGACCGGCAATCTCTAGCTTTTCGTTTCGAATCATCAAATCATGATTTTCTTTTCGTTCTTTAATGTTTCTGGCAATATGAATAATTGTTTTTTTGTCCTCAAAAACAAAAGGAAAAGATAATACCTCGACATCTACCTTTTTTCCAGTCAAAGCAATTAACTGAATTTCACACGTTGCAAAACGCTCCCTTTTCAAAACGCCAACTGCCTTTGCTTTAATTTGCATGTGAAAAGCAGGATCAATAATCTCCCATACCACTTTATTGTGAAGCTGGGCCGAATCTGCCTCCATTAACTTTAATGCTGATTTATTCGTATATGCTATATTTCCCCTTGACGTAATAAAAACGGCATCTGGCATTTCTTCTATTATTCTAGCATAATGAGATTGCGCAATTTTTAGCGTAGAAAGGGCATTCTTGTAGTTCACTTCCCTTCTGATGGAAGGATGTAAATTTTCACTATTCTGAAAGCTCGATGCAACAAGTTCATTATCTGACATAACATAATGACTGTATTTCATTATTTCCATATGGATAGAAGCTGGTAATTGCATACCATCAAATGCACAAATACCAAAGCTGTTTGATTTTCTAATAAATTGAGAAGCAGCTGCTTCATATTTAGATAGATTTTCAAGCAAATTTTTTTGCCCGTTAAGCCAAATGACCTTTCCCCAGTGTCTAACTGGCTTTCCAGTATTCAAAAGAGGGCGTACTATAGCTGTAAATTTGCGAACTATTTTGTCAGAATCTAGCGGAATATTCGGTTCATAAAAATCCACATGATTAATAAAGTTAATTTTCTCTAACTGCTCTTCATTAATCCCTTGCTCTTTAAGACGTTCATTAAGAAGGCTGAGCACCTTTTTATCGTCAATAAACAAGATTTCGTGATTCAGTTCAATACCTGCAGTGATAAAATAGAGGGCGTTTTCTATGTATTTATCCATCTCTGTGTATACATAGGAGATATGTGTTCCTTTTGTAATGATTGTATTTTTACTCAAAGCCGCCTCAGGCTGTATCATATGTCTAGAAGTAATCGTTACCATCTCAAGTCCCTACTTTCTTCAGTTGTTTCAGAGACATATTTTGTAGTACTTATTAACTTTTTGTCACCGCTACCATTCTCTTCTATCATACATTATTTTCTAGTTATTTTCCTAGCACAATTATTTTAAATAAATATATTCATATAAAAAAGACGCATAAATTGCGCCTTTATTTTTTGTCTTCTTCCATCAAATGTTTAAGTACAGACAGCCTGTTAAACCAAAACTGTTCATAGTAGGAAATCCATTCCTGTACTTCAGCGAGAGGCTCTGGACTTAAAGTATATATCTTTTCTCTACCAGTTTTTCTGGATGAGACTAGTTTTGCGTCTGTTAGGACTTGCAGATGTTTGACGATAGCCGTTCTGCTAACTGGAAACTGACTTGAGATTTCCGTTATCGGCATGTCTTTCTCAGATAACAGCTTTAGTACTTTTCTCCTTGTTGGATCAGCAATCGCTTGAAAAACATCGGATTTTCCAGCCGCAGCTGTCATTATGCTTCCACTACCTTTTTTAGCCTTTGAACAATACCGCTCCAGCCTTGATTCATTCTATCACGGATAATGGCAGACTTTTCATTTGCCTTGCCAATTAGGTCTTCTGTATTTTTCCAGCCGCCGTGGATGACAGTAAATTCCGTTCTTCCGTCAAGCTCTTTCAATGAAAAGGTAACAAACCAGCCCTCTGTATCCCAATCAAAAGACAGTTTATGTGGTGGTTCCAATGCTGTAACCTTACAAGGAGATGGTCCGAAAGGCGATTGAAGATGGAATTCATAGCCAAGCTCTGCCTGAAAATCATTTGGCATAAACCATGCCGCAATCCCTTCTGCTGTGGAAACAAAGTTCCATACCTTTTCAACACTTGCGTCAATTGTAATAGTTTGAATAATGTCTTGCACCTTACCATTGTTCTGATTAATTGTCATATGCTTTTGTTAGCTCCTTTATATTCAGTAATATAACACCTTTTGGTTATACTTTTGATTTTATAACACCTTTTGGTTATATGTCAAGTTAACCGCTAACTATTATTTTCATGCGCGAGAATCTTTATTCTTCCATCCCATACTCTCTTTCTACCTTGCAAATACGGACATGATAATCTTCATACCACTGTGCTTTTCCCTTGTCTTGTGCAAGCTTATGTGCAGCATTTTCCTTCCACCGCTTGATAGCTTCCAGAGAATCCCAATAAGAAACTGTTATTCCTAAGCTTGAATCACGTGCACTTTCCACACCAATAAAGCCAGCCTGTTTTCCAGCCAGCTCCTCCATTTTTTCTGCCATTTTTCCATAGCCATTATCACCAGCTGTTCTTTTTGATGTGAAAATAACAGCATAATATTCCTTTTTGCTTTCCATTAAAAATTCCCCCTATATATTCGTTTCCGCTTTTTTTATTTCGCCAATCTCATCCATAATTCCTTGTTATACATAATTCTGCTTCCTCCATATATAAAAAAGCATAGGACTATGCAAATCCTATGCCAATGTACTGCCTTTGCGCTGCATATAAAATTCAAGTGTCCCCATTTCTTCATTTGCCAGTTCTTCCATCTCTTCTAAATCCTGTCTTGTCACATATGGATCTTTTGCATTCCATTTTACAAATTTAATAAAATAATAGTTTTTAATTGGATAGAGGATAACCCTCGAATGGGCAAATTTATCATAAATAAATTCCATACTACCTTTTTTCCGATACGAGTAGGATTTTATTTCCACTTTCCCACCTGCTTTCGCTGAATAAAACTGCTTCATTCTACTATTCCCGTCTCGATTTATGCAAAACCAACTGATTCCATTATTTAATATCCTATTTTCTTTAACACTGTGCTATAATTACAAAAAATTCAACTGAATAGTTACAGCATAAGGAGATCCAATCATTATGGAAGAAAAAGGATGTTTTGACATAAAGGTGAATCGCTCCTCTAAAACGATTGATATGCTGATAGAAGGTACTTTTGATCCTGCCACTGTTGCAGAATTTGTAACTGATTACCGGAACAAAGTTGCTTATCTTTCTATTGCTGATGCCAAGCAATTTAAATTAATTATTGACTGCAAAAACATGGATGTTCTTACACAGGAAATGATTCCATATATGGAAAACTCATTTCGGCTTTATCAGGAGTTAGGCTTTGATAGGATAATTATCATTATTCCAAGAAGCCCTGTATTAAGAATGCAGCTAAATCGTATGGCAAAAAGAACAAGTTTTCCAAATGCTATCATTGTCGAAATATAAGATTAACAGGGAAATAGTGTCTTTCTTTATTTATATCAAGTCTTACTAGAAAAACAAGTTTAATATCCAGTTTTCAAAAAATAGACATATTTCCCAGCTTCATCTCCCTACAAAACCCCTTATAAAAGCTAAATAAAAATAAGAAATTAGACCCATTATATCGGAATCATCTCATATTGATTTTTCTAAATATTTCATCTAATATAGTGAAGTGATTTTATTTGAAAAAATCTGAATTATCATTCTTTGGAGGTTTCGTCTTATGGGATTCATCGAGAAAATTAGCAGCTTTGCAGGAAAAACATTTACATTATGGGTTTTGGTCTTTGCGGCAGTTGCGTATATTATGCCAGAGCATTTTGTTTGGATCGGCGATTATATCGTGCCACTATTAGGAATTGTTATGTTCGGTATGGGCCTTACCCTTGAATTATCTGATTTTAAAGAAGTATTTACACGTCCTAAGGATGTTGCGTTAGGAGTTATCGGTCACTTTGTGATTATGCCGCTTCTTGCATTTTTATTGGCTGTCGGCTTAAACCTGCCAAGCGAAATTGCCGTTGGCGTCATTTTGGTAGGCTGCTGTCCGAGTGGTACAGCATCAAATGTGATGGTTTTTCTTGCAAGAGGAAATGTTGCACTAGCTGTTGCCATTGCGTCTGTTTCTACAGTTTTAGCACCAATTGTAACACCGCTGCTTATCCTTTTGTTTGCTAGCAAATGGATTCAAATCAGTGTAGGGTCTTTATTCCTTTCGATTGTACAAGTTGTTATTATTCCGCTTGTGCTTGGATTCATCGTGAAACGCTTCTTTGGCAAACAAGCAAAAGCAGGGGCAAAAGCAATGCCTCTCGTATCTGTTATTGCAATTGTTTTAATTGTTGCTGCAGTTGTGGCAGGCAGTGCAGACAGACTTGCTGAAACTGGTTTATTAATCTTTGGAGTCGTCATTCTTCATAATGTGCTTGGCTTTTTAATCGGCTTTTTCTTTGCACGGCTTTGTGGCATGGACCTTGCAAAGCAAAAGGCTGTTGCCATGGAGGTTGGCATGCAAAATTCAGGTTTAGGTGTCGCTATTGCCTCAGCACACTTCTCTCCACTCGCAGCTGTTCCTAGTGCTATTTTCAGTGTTTGGCATAATTTATCTGGTTCTGTTCTTGCTAATATTTTCAGCCGGATGAAGGATAAAACCAAAACAGATTCGACTGTTAATAATAAGCTGCAGGTTTAATATTTAGGGAAGTCTAGATTAAAGCTGAACTAATTTATCAAGTAATTAGTTCGGCTTTTTATTTTGTAAGCACTCTTTATTAATGTATGAAAATTCTAAATTAATCTTTTACTTCGTTTTCCGTATGATATTATTATAGACATAGGAAAAACACACTCACATTGAATTAGAAGGGAAGAATAATGAATGATAATCAAGATTGACGACTTACGTGGTCCTGAAATTGCTGCACTGCTTGAGGATCATCTATATAGTATGACACTTCACTCTCCGCCTGAAAGTATTCATGCCCTTGACTTAGATGGACTTCGCAAGCCTGAAATAACGTTTTGGAGCGCATGGGAAAATGGCGAGCTTTTAGGCTGTGGGGCAGTAAAGGAATTGGATCAGACTCATGCTGAAGTGAAGTCTGTTAAAACCTCTTCTGCTCATTTGCGCAAAGGCGTCGCACAACAGATTATGCTTCATATTCTGGAGGCCGCTAAAACAAGAGGCTATACACGTCTTAGTCTTGAAACTGGCTCAATGGAGGCCTTTTTGCCAGCAAGAAAATTATATGAAGCATTAGGATTCACTTATTGCGGTCCCTTTGCAGATTACATACTGGACGAAAACAGCCTGTTTATGACCAAATCATTATAAAAGCAGCATTCGGCTAGAAGTTCGTAACTAAATATGAGTTCTAGCCGATTTTTTGTTAGAGTAGACTCTCCTCTATTCCTAATATCTCCAGTCTTGTCCAGTGATTTTGCCAAGCTTTTTTTATTACTCTATTCTCATAAATGTTTCTCTTATCTGGCTTTTCATACAGTGGAGTTGGCCTGACTTTAAGAGAAACCGTATCTGTGATTCCCCACGGGGCAGCAAAAACAAGGCTGCCATCTTCATCTAGCTTTACCCCTAAGGCCGTTGCTGTTTCAGTAAAATGGGCGATCCCATCGACTGCAGATGTATAAGGCGGAAAATCATTAAGCGTATGCATTCTAGCTTGGTTTTTGACAGACCAAGGTAAAAGGGAATGAAGCTGCTTTAACTTTTGCTCCAATTGCTTTTCTTCTTCTTCCTCGATATTATTCGCATCATAGTAGATAACATCAATGTCTGGTAGTGGCGTTCTAACAGAAAAATGATGCACCTTATCCCAAATTTTTGAGCGTACAAACCCTGCACAAATCCACCAGTCAGGCAAGTCAAGCTTCTGAACAATTTGCAGTATATCCATCATCCATTCATCATCTTTTATCCATTTCATGACTTCCTGTTCTGTTATACTCATAAAAAAAACACCTTCTTATTTACTGATTATATTTCTTTTATCGTATCAACCAATCATATAATTTGTAAATATTAAAAAAAACACCTCCACTAAGTTAGAGCAAAGTCTAATAAGTGGGGTGTATTGTTATAGTATTGCCTCAAATTTAGCCATGGAAATGGGCTTGGAAAAATAATAGCCTTGTGCCTGATCACAGCCAAGCTGAATAAGCTTTTTCACCTGTGCTTCTGTTTCCACACCTTCTGCGATTATTTCTAGCTTTAGATTTTTTGCCATGGAAATGATGGCTGACACAACCTCTATATTCCGTTCAATCTGATCAATAAAGGATTTGTCAATTTTAATACAGTCGACTTGGAGCTTATGAAGATAGGATAGTGAACTATAGCCAGTACCAAAATCATCCATGCTGATACTGATGCCCAATTCACTTATTTTCTTTAATGTTTGGTTGACTACCAGTTCATTTTTCATGACGATTCGCTCTGTTATCTCAAGTTCAATGATACTTCCAGCAATCCTATACTTTTGCAAATGTTCGGCAATAAACGTTATAAAATCCTCTCTTAATAAGGTTACAATCGATATGTTAATAGAAATCCGTCCAATATTTTTACCAGCTTTATTCCACCTATGTATGTGTTTGCATACTTCTGTGAACACATATTTTTCAAGTTTGACAATCAGACCGCTTTCTTCAGCCAACGGGATGAATTCATTAGGTGGAATAAAGCCTTTTTTATTATGCTTCCACCTAATTAACGCTTCTGCACCGATAATATTGCCGCTTTCGATTTGATATTTTGGCTGATAGTGAACAAACAGTTCCTGGTATTCCATCGCTTTCCGCAAATCACTTTCCAAACCAACTTTATGATTTGCATGAAGAGACATTTCGTTATTAAATTCCTTGTACCCATTTGCACCAGCTTCCTTCATCTGATACATAGCAATATCTGCGTATTTCACGAGATCATCCACATCTGTTGTATGCTCGGGAAATCTGCTTATGCCAACACTTGCTGTCAAAACAATCTCATAGCCGTCAATAAGAATTGGCTGCCTGAATACTTGGTTAATAGATTGAGCGATTAACTTATACAAGTCCTTTTTTTCCAAATCATCGGGAATGATTATAAGGAATTCATCTCCCCCAAACCTTGCGACCTTTCCTTTATCGAGCACTAACTTGTCTAATCTTCTCGCAATTTTCTGCAGCAAACTGTCACCAAAGGAATGACCGAGTGTATCATTAATGCTTTTGAAACGATCAAAATCGAGCAGCATTAGTGTAAAGGGGATATTGTTTTCAATATATTCATTCATCGTCATTTTGGCAACCCGTCTGTTGGACAGCTGGGTAAGATCATCATGAAAGGCAAGATGTTTAATTTGCTCTTCTGATTTTTTCTTTTCTGTAATATCCTCCACTAATGCAAAAACACCGATAAATTTATCATTCGTTATAATCCGCACAGCGGTAATATAAACATCTTTTTTGCTATTGTTTTTCATTGTAATTTCTGTTTCGAACTTATGGACCATTTTTGTATTATATCCAGATAAATAAGCATCCATTTTATTTCTGTCAATATTGGAGAAGAGCTCAAAAGCATCCCTGCCAAGCAATTCCTTCTCCTCCAATTCAAGGAGTTTCGTGCCTTCGTAATTAACACTATTAATTGCTCCGAGCAAATCTATACCAATAACTGCCACAGGATTATGCTCAAATAATGCTGTATAAAAATTTGCCTTTTTACTCAAAATCGTGTCACCTAAAAAATATGGCAGCAGCATTAAGAGGAAATTAGCTCCGATTGTTAGGATAAACGGAATGAAAATTTCATAGTCACTATACATGTATCCTAAATTAAATTTTAAAATCGATACTAAAACAATATAGGGAATATTCGCCAGTGATACCCCTGCAAGAACAACGCCAATATACTCCCATTTTTTCGAAGCGCCTTGAAATATATCATCACTGGTTATTTGAATTAAAAACCTGAAAACAGAGAAGGACGAACCTAATGTCAGTAAAAAGGTTGTCAAATAAAGAATAAGATTAAATTGAATATGCTGACTGAATAGCAACGCAAAACCAAATGTATCTGATGCTATTAAACACACTGCCAAAAATAGACTTCCCCATAAATAATGGCTTTCCTTACATGTTTTCAATTGTGAGAGGGAGAGAATGACTAAAGAACCAATAAAGCAAAACAAAAAAATAAGGATAAAGTATATTGGAAAATCCTTTGACGAATAGTTCAGTGGCACCATATAGGAAATAAGAATAAAAGTAATCCAAAAAGAAAAGCCTAGCAACAGCGAACCGCCGATAAGGATGGCGGTTTTGTTGTTTACATCCATCCTTATCTTCTTGCTAATCCACAGCCCTATTGCACAGCTTATTACAGACATTATCGGAATTAAGATCATATATTGTGCATGAAAGTGATCGATGATGTTTTGAAAAAGCAATAACATGACCTCCTGAGTAATAAAGCTAGCTTGTTAAGTAAACAAGTCTATAAAACAATTAAAAAACCAATTGAGACTTTATTCATAAGACTATACTACTATTTTATCATGAAGTTAACAAATATAATCGTCGTTTACATAAAAAAAACGGAACCCATTGGCAAATGGGTTCCGCTTGAAATTTTATTTAGGATATGTCATCTCTTTCGGCTGGATGTAGCTGTCGAATTCTTCTTCAGTTAACAGCTCTAATGCTAAAGCTGCCTGTTTTAATGTAGAGTTATCGGCAAATGCTTTTTTAGCTATTTTTGCTGCATTTTCATAGCCTATTTGTGGATTTAAGGCAGTCACAAGCATTAAGGACTCATTTAAATTTTTGTCGATTTTTTCTAAATTTGGCTCAATGCCAATTGCACAGCGATCATTGAAGGATAGAATACTGTCAGCAAGCAGGCGGGCTGATTGCAGGAAATTATATGCAATGACTGGTTTAAATACATTCAGTTCGAAATTCCCCTGACTTGCAGCAAACCCAATTGCTGCATCATTCCCCATTACCTGTACAGCCACCATTGTCACTGCCTCACTTTGCGTTGGGTTTACCTTTCCAGGCATGATAGAGCTTCCTGGCTCATTTTCAGGAATATTGATTTCACCGATGCCGCATCTTGGGCCACTTGCAAGCCAGCGGACATCATTGGCAATCTTCATCATATCTGCAGCTAATCCCTTCAACGCTCCGTGTGCAAACGTTATTTCATCATGACTTGTTAGTGCATGGAATTTGTTTTCAGCAGAGGAAAATGGTTTATTTGTGAATTCGGTTAATTTCTGACAGACTCTCTCAGAAAATTCCGGATGCGCATTTAAGCCGGTCCCAACTGCTGTACCTCCAATAGCGAGCTCGCGTAAGAAAGGTAAACTTGCTGTTATCATGCTTGCTGACTTTTCAAGCATTCGGTGCCAGCCGCTGATTTCCTGCCCTAGTGTTAGTGGTGTGGCATCCTGTAAATGGGTGCGACCGATTTTAACAATATCAGAAAATGCCTCTGTTTTTTCCCGGAAGGTTTGCTTCAGCTTATCAATAGCAGGAAGCACAACATCTTCTAGCTGCACAACTGCTGCTATATGCAGAGCTGTTGGATATGTATCATTGGAGCTTTGCGATTTGTTTACATCATCATTCGGATGCAAACGGGTTTCTGATCCTTTTTCAGCAAGCCATTTATTCCCCGCAAATGCAATTACTTCGTTTACGTTCATATTTGACTGTGTACCACTGCCTGTTTGCCAAACAACAAGTGGAAAGTGCTCATTAAGACTGCCATTCAATATTTGATCTGCACCAAAGCTAAGCGCTTCCGTTTTTTCTGTTGATAAAAGCCCAAGTTCATTGTTAACAATTGCAGCGCTTTTTTTCAAAAGAGCAAAAGCATGAATGATTTCAACTGGCATCTTTTCTTCACCAATAGGGAAATTTTCTTTGCTTCGTTGTGTTTGTGCCCCCCAATAACTATTTGCCGGGACTCTTATTTCTCCTATTGTATCCTTCTCCAAACGATATTCCATTGACATTCCATCCTCTCCTAAATAAATTGTCTGTCTATCTATTATTATAAACGGTGATGACTGAATTTTCATATTTAATCTCTTAAAGAGGTTGTTTATATTTTTTACAAAATCTGCATACTAAAAATGGGACAGATGACTTTTCTAAGTCAAGGTAAATTAGTTATACATTATTACAAACTCTTTTAAAGAAATAGCTGTTCGTTTCTATGTTTTTACAGTGACAATCAAAACAAAGTGAATCAGGATGTTGAACCCTCTAATTTATTGATTTAATAGACTGCCTAAAATAATTAAAACAGCCTATCATCATAAAAAAAAGCCTTATGGTCCATCATTTTGAAGGACAATAAGGCTTTTGACTATCTTCTCTCCATAACAAACTCAAATTCTATGTCTTCACTCGCATGAAGCAAATGTTCTCTATGAACAGGCGCGCCCCAGCTGTCGTCACCACCAACACCCATCTGCCTGCCTGCGATCGTCGCCACAGTATAATGAATGTTTGGAAGCTCATATACATGCTGAGCGTTCTCAAGCTCAAATGCAGTATATGGAGAGAAATTACATTCTAGCGGTTTGTTTACGTACGAGATAGTAATGCCATGGCCTTGCTCGTTCGTTACAGATACCTGTCTGACTCCAGTACGATTGCCAGATTCCTGTGGCATTACATAGCCTGATAGGTTATCAGAAACCTTTTGGTGGAAACGGCTTAGTTTGGCACCCATTGCTCTATCGGAATAATTTTCTTCAGGTCCTAGAGCATACCAATGGGTCTTGCTGTATTCGGCTGGAAGCTTGAAGGATAAGGCAAATATCGGCAGCTGCGGCAATTTGTCAGCACCTTTATATACTGACTTCACATGAATGCTTCCATTTGCAAAAACTGTATAAACCACCTTCACTTCTATGTCTGCATGGACAGAAAAAGCATATGTGAAGGCAACACTAGTTTGGCTGCTGCTTTCTTCCACCTGAATATCTGTGCATTGCCTTGCAAGGCTTGCAGCATACCATAATCCAGAATGATAGCTTTGTGAAAAGCCTCTGTCATTATCTGTTGTTGCCCTCCAAAATAATGGTGCAGGTGGCATGGAAATCATTTCTTTACCTGCATATGACAAGGATACTAGACTACCAGATTGCTTGGAAAAAATAACAGTAAAGTCCTTGCCATGGACGCCTATATTAACATCACCATGGACAGTTTTTATCTCTCCAAGTGGTTTTGTTACTTGCTTTTCCCCAGTTTCATAAATATATTGACCGAACGCGATTTCATAACCTGCATCAGCCCACAGTGTTTTCTCCTTTAAAACGAATGAAGCCTGAATACAGTATTCACCTTGCGCTCCTGTTAGATTGGCAGGAAACGTAACCGCAACATGAGCAGAGCTTTGCGGCTCAACGGAGGCTGACAGTTTTTTCGTACTTATTTCATAGCCATTCAAAAACAGCTTACATACTAAGTGATAGTTTTCCGTATTCGTAAACAAGCTTTCATTTTTTATCAAGACTCCATTTTGATCTGGAACAAGTTTGAAATCTTGGTACAGGAATTTCACTTCCTGCATTTTTGGTGATACTTTACGATCAGCATAAACAATGCCATTTGTGCAAAAACCGTAGTCTGTTGGCCGGTCATCGAAATCCCCGCCATAAGCCAAATATTCCTTGCCAAACCGGTCCTTTTTATAGAGGGACTGATCAATATAATCCCAAATAAACCCGCCTTGGTACATTGGATATTTTTGCTCTAATTCTGTGTATTTGTACATGCCTCCAAGGGAATTTCCCATTGCATGCATATATTCACAGCTGATATAGGGCTTTTCTGGATTGTCTGTCAAGTATTTCTCAATATGCTCAGGCTTTGCATACATGCGGCTTTCCATATCACTTGCAGCATCGTATTGACGATTATGGAACACACCTTCATAGTGGACAAGCCTGCTTGCATCTTTGCTTCTGAAATAATTGGCAACATTTAAGATTACTTCGCCGGCATATGATTCATTTCCGCATGACCAAATTAGAATCGATGGATGATTTTTATCACGTTCTACCATGGAAATCGCCCTGTCCATTACAATGTCTTGCCACTCTGGCTTATTCCCTGGAATATTCCAGGAAGGTTCAACTGCCCCCATCTTTTGCCATGAGCCATGTGTTTCTAAATTCATCTCGTCAATAACATAAACACCATATTCATCACATAATTCATACCATAAGCTTTGGTTTGGATAGTGGGAGGTGCGGACTGCATTAATATTATGCTCCTTTAATGTTTTGATGTCCCATAGCATATCTTCCTTTGAGATGGCTCTGCCATGTCTTGGATTAAACTCGTGGCGATTAACTCCTTTAAATACAATACGTTCGCCATTCAGTCGCATGACTTTATCTTTCAGCTCAAAATGTCTAAAGCCCAGTTTCTGCGGAACAACCTCAATGAGCTCGCCAGATTCATCAAAGACACTGACATATAAAGTGTATAAATAAGGATTTTCGGCGCTCCAAAGCTCTGGATTTTCCACATCCATTTGAATTGTCCAATTGTTAGTTTGCTCGGTTCCAGCTGCAGACGAAAGTGTTTTTCCATTCTTGTCCGTAAGCTCTGCAGCTATTTTAGACACAGCTTTTCCTTCAAGCTTCACGTTTGCAGCCAAACTGCCTAATGTATAGGTGTCATTCAATTCAGGACGAACGTGAATATCTGTAACATGGATAGTTGGTACAGAATAAAGGTAGACATCACGGAAAATCCCTGAAAATCTCCAGAAATCCTGATCCTCCAGCCAGCTTCCTGTACTGCGCTGATATACCTCTACGGCAAGCTTATTTTCTCCGTCTGTTAAATATGGGGTCAGTTCAAATTCAGCAGGTGTGAAGGAGTCTTCACTATAGCCGATAAATGTCCCATTCAGCCACACATAAAACGCAGATTCTACCCCTTGAAACGAAATATAAAGTGGTGAGCCTTCCAAGTTTGCAGGCACCGTAAAATATTTAACATAGCTGCCAACTGGATTATGGTCTGTCGGAATTTCTGGTGGTCGTATATCTTGGTGACCGTCCCAAGGGTACATCGTATTCACATATTGAGGCTTCCCATATCCTTGCAGCTGAATATGACCAGGCACAGATATATAATCCCAGCCAGAACAATCAAAATCTTTTTGATAAAATGTGCTTGGCCTTACACTTGGATTAACCGCATAATGAAACTGCCAATCTCCATTTAAAGAGCTGCGGAGCTTCATCGGCTCTTTAGCTATTGCCTCCGCTTTTGTTTCATAGTATAAATGGTCCGAATGTGCTGGAAGCCGATTAACAGCAAATACACTGACATCCTCAAGCCAATCTGTTGTCGGAATAATTTTTGTCATTTTTTAAACTCCTTTCATTGCTTACTATTTCACTGATCCCATCATGCCCGCAACAAAATGCTTTTGCATAATGAAGAAGATAAATGCTGCTGGTAATGTTGCAATGACAATGGCTGTCATGATAACACCGAAATCTGGAGAGTAACTTGATCCAAGAACAGAAATCAATAACGGCACTGTCTGGTTTTCTGGTGACTGTAATACGACCAATGGCCATAAATAACTGTTCCAGCTTGCCATGAATGTAATAATCGCAGCCGCCGCATACGTCGTTTTCATCGTTGGTACATAAATTCGGAAAAAACAACCCAATTCTGTTAAACCATCAATTCGGCCAGCCTCCAAAATATCCTTTGGAAACATCTTTGTGCTTTGACGGAAGAAAAAAATCAAGAATGCTGTTGTTACTGTCGGTAATATAACAGCCGCAGCAGTGTCAATTCCTATATATGGTGCAGTTTGTGAAATCATGCCAAACATTCTGAATAAAGGAACCATCAATGCTGCAAACGGAATCATCATCGACAATAAAAGAATATTAAAGACCATGTCCTTCATCTTGCTTCGATAAACCTCAAATCCATACCCTGCCAGCGATGCAATGAGCAGGGAAAGCACTGTTGTAATGATGGATATTTTGCCAGAATTAATTAATGCAGGAATGATGTCAACCGTTTCAAGCAAACTTTTCAAATTTTCCATAAAATGACTGCCTGGCAACAGACGTCCCTGTGTGACATCGACTGACTTATTTGTGGAACTGACAATCATCCATAAAAAAGGGAACACAGAAACAATGGATGCAATCGTTAAAAAACCATAGCTAAATACTCTCTTAATCATTTTTATCACCTGCCACTTTAAACTGGATGATGGAGAAAATTACAATCATAATCACAATGGCATACGAGACGGTCGCTGCATAACCAAAGTCCGGAGTATATTTAAATGAAAGGTTATAAATATACTGGGAAATCGACATCGTGGCATTCCCCGGGCCGCCCTGTGTTATATTCATGACCTCATCAAACAGCTGGAGTGTACCAATTGTGGAGGTAATGGAAGTGAATAAAATAATAGGCTTAAGCATCGGAATAGTAATTTTGAAAAATGTTTGGATACTTGATGCCCCATCCATTTTTGCTGCTTCGTAAATGGATTGGTCGACATTTTGCAATGCAGATAAATAGAAGATCATATTGTAGCCAGTCCAGCGCCAAGTTATCGCCGTAATAATAGCGATTTTTGCCCAGAAAGGGTCTGTCAGCCATTGAATCGGCTCCGAAATAAGAGAGATCTTCAGCAAAAATAGATTAATAATGCCATCAAGTCCAAATAAATACTTGAAAATTACAGAATAAGCAACTAATGATGTGACACACGGCAGAAAGATGGCTGTCCGGAAAACACCTTTAAACTTTAATGTTTTATCATTTAATAAAACCGAGATGAACAATGCGAGCAAAATCATCACTGGAACTTGAATAATAAGATAAATTACCGTATTTTTCACGGTAGTCAAAAACGTCGGGTCCTTAAGTAGGCGTGCATAATTATCAAAGCCGACAAAAGTTAAATTTGTGCCTGATCCTGATTGCAATGACAAAATAAATGCTTGAACCATTGGATAAAAATAAAACAAGCAAATCATTGCAGATGCAATCGTTATAAAGGACCAGCCTATTGCCGTGTTTTTTGTTCGCAGGCTTCTTGACGTTCTTACTGGCTGGAGACCCTGATTGGTTTTTGCTGGAATCACAACTCAACACTCCTTGCATCTAGTTGATAAAAATGCAGCCTTAAACGGAAATTTATATCCAAGTTAGGCTGCATTTTTTCATCACTACTCTAATTTATTTGATTTGCGCCTCTGCTTGTGTTTGTGCATCCTCAAGGGCTTTATCAAGGTCTTTGCCTTTTAAGTAGTTTTGTGCCTCTACTACTAGAAGGTCTTCAATGGCATATGTGTGCAAACCGTAGTTTATTTGCGGAATTTGTTCTGTCCATTTCGCAAAATCAGCTGTGACTTGCTGTCCGCCAAAGAAATCATCTGCTTCTTGATAAGCCTCCCCTTCAACAGCAGGAGAATAAGTTCCAATTGCACCTACTTCTTTATTAAGCGTTTGGTAGAAATCAACATTAGAACCAAATGTTTTGCCAAGGAATTCAGCTGCCTTCTCTTTTCCAGGAACGTTCAAAACATACCACGAGCTTCCGCCAAGGTTGGAGGAGTTAACAGAACCTGCCACATCAGGCAAGCGCGGTAAGGAAACTACGCCCCATTTTCCTGACTGGGAGCTTTCCGCTTTAACAGATGGAGTTATCCAGTTGCCTGTTGGCACTGTCGCAATATCACCACTGTTAAAACCTGCCAAAAATTGACTCCAATCTGAAACTGGTGTGACAATATCTGCATCTAAAAGGGCTTTATATGTTTCGAAAGCCTTTTTTAATGCTTCGTTTCCAGCTAAGTTAGGTGTCACGCCATCTTCCTTCGTATACCAAGAACCTGCAGATTGAATCATCATGCGAATTAAACCAAGATCATTAGGATCTTGTGTAATCATGTTTTTGCCTGTTACTTCCTTCACCTTTTTTCCAATTTCAATATATTTATTCCAGTCAACATCCTTAATATCATCAATCGAATAGCCTGCTTCTTCTAAGTAATCTGTTCTAACATACAAGCCTGCAACTCCAGTATCAAATGGCAGCCCGTAATTTTTTCCTTCCACACTTGTAGGAGCGATTTTATACTGAGCAAAATCGTCTTGCTTAAAGCTGTCCGTCAATTCATAGAACATATCTGGATATGCTTGAAGGAAGCTTTGCGCACGATAATCTTCTATCAAAACAATGTTTGGCAGCCCCTTCGTCGTGCCAGAGCTTAAAGACGTGTTAAGCTTTTGAATAATGTCATCTTGAGCATTTTCAATTACTTGAATATCAAGGTCTGAATTTTCGGATGCATATGCATCGACTGCTAAATTCATCGCTTTAATATTAAAGTTAGGATCCCACGCCCATACCGTAATTTTATTTGTATCCTTTTCGTCTCCAGATGCATCCTCTGTATTGCCACCAGAAGAACAAGCTGCCAAAAGCAGAATGCTGGCTAGAATCAGTGCAAGTAGCTTTTTCATCCATTTCCCCCCAAGAATCATTCTTTTTTGTAAGCGTTATCACTTACACTTATTATGTTAGCATCCTGTTCGGGAAAATCGTTAGGAAGATATTTTTTTGTTTTTGTACTATTTCAAGGAAATGAATTCGCTTACAACTTTTCATTTGGATTTCTTTTAGATTTTATGATTTTCTTTGTATCGGAAGGGTAATTCTTATTTTTGTTCCTGCTTTAAGCTCGCTTGTAATTTCGACACCATACGGCTCACCATAAATAAGCTTAATGCGTTCATGAACATTTGTAATGCCAATGCCAGAGAAAAGCTGCTGCTTTCGTTTTGTTTGCTGTTTTAAGCTGTATGTCTCCTCCATGCCATCGCCATTATCAACCACCTCACAGATTAAGCTGCCATCCTCCTGCCAAATCAGAATATGGATATAGCCTTCCTGCTTCTCAATAAATCCATGAAAAAAAGCATTTTCAACGAACGGCTGCAGTATCAGCTTCGGTACAAGAATATCGGCACAGTCTGGTGCAATAAAGTAATTCACCTTAATCTTATTTCCGTATCGTTTTTCATTAATAAAAACGTAGTTACGCAAATTAGTCATCTCCTGATCCACTGTGATCGTCTCACTGACATTTCCAATCGTGTTTTGTAATAATGAGATTAAGGAGTTAATCATTGCATCTGTTTCCGCGATATTGCCTTGACTAGCAATAAATTTAATTGATGCTAAAGTATTATAAAGAAAGTGAGGATTGATTTGCTGCTGCAATGCCTCAAGCTCGGCATTTCGGCGCTGTTTCTGTGACAGAACAAGCTGATCGACATATTCATGTAATTCATCGAGCATCGAGTTAAAGGCAATGCCGATTTTTCGCGTTTCATATGTGCCAGAAACTGATACATATTCATCAAAATCGTATTCTGATGCACTTTCAATTTGTCTGACAAGACTAGACAAAGAGTTAGTTAGTCGTCTTGAAGCAAGCAGAACTATAAATAGTGCAACAATCACAACCCCCATCGAAATGAGTAAAATCTTTTTCTTATCAATTAAATTACCAAACGCTGTATCTTTATCGATAATATTAAACATATACATATCAAAAAAAGGTATATATTCCATCATAATGATTTGTTCTCTTCCCAGAAAATCGCCAATTACGTAACCATTATTTTCATTTGTCCCAAACTGCTTTTCATAATCCTTCAGCTCACTTGAGTGTTTGCCGATTTGTTCTGGCAGGCTGCTTGAAACAATAACGCCTGCTTTATCGACTAAAAAGACATTATTGCCAGGAGAAGTATAGGTCGCATAAAACTTACGGAAATCACTTTCGCGAATAGATATATATGCTGCCCCGTACTGCTCACCCGCACGATTCACAAGTGCCTTAGAAGCAACAAGATAACTGCCTGTGTCATTATTTGGACGCCAATCATAATGATATTGCAGTTTATAAGGAGCCTGAGCTGTTTGTTTTGCTAGACTGCTTTTATTCAACTCTTCATCTGTAATTGGCCAAATGGACCTGTCATTTGTTGCGTAGCTTAAACCGTTTTCCCCTGCAACAATGATGCCAACATCATATGCAGCTAAATTAGGTTCAATTCGTCGAATAAGTTCTCTTAGTCCGTATATGGATTGAAACCGCTCAATATTGGATTCGTTTTTGTCTGTCAGCATGTCTCTTATAGCAATGCTTTGCTGCAAATTATTTGAAGCAATGACGACAGAATAGTGATATTTCTCATAACTATCCTTAACCTGGTCCATAACCTTCGCATTTGTTATGCTGAACTTTTCAAAAAAGAATTGTTCACTCATGCGGATTGTTGTCCATGTTATCGTTATAGAAACGATGATAATGATAATGACCGTAATCAGTGACATTGTGATGAATAAATTGCTGTGTTTAAATCGTTCTGGTATAAGATTCATCGTTAAGTCATCACTTCTCCACCCATTGTTTACGTCGAAACTGACTTGGTGATAGCCCTTTCATTTTTTTGAATACTTTACAGAAATAGCTATGGTCGGAATAACCGACAATTCCACTTATTTCCGAAATCGGCTCCGTTCCTGCCGTAAGAAGCTTAGACGCCTCTTCGATCCTGATTCTGTTAAGATATTCGCTAAAGCCTTCCTTCATATGTGTGGAAAAGTAACTGGACAAATAGGATGGATTAAAGTGAAAGTGATTCGCTACATTTGTTAGTGTCAGCTGTTCTTGAAAATGTTCATTCAGATAGGAAATGATTCTTTTTATATTTATACTATCTGGCTGTTCAAGCATAACTTCAATTATTTGTTTCACTTCTTTTAAAAACCGCTCCAGCTGTAATCCTACTTGATCAGCAGCTGCCGCTTCCTCAATTCCGCGTAAATACGTATATTTTTCCTGCTCCAATTTTTTTACATCATATTCCATATTTCCAAGTAAAATCGTCATATTAAAGATAATATTGCTGAAAAAAGACTTATATTCATAGACATCAAGATGGAAACTACCAGAAATATTTGCAGCATACTCCTCTACATAGGATAAAGCAGAATCAAAGCGTTTACTTTTAAACTCACTTATGAACCAATCTAAGTGAAATGCTTCTAATTCAGAGGTTTCCTCAGAAAGAACTTGAGCTGTTAAAACAGGAATTTCGGGAAAATAAAACCGAGAGTTTATTAATTTCACTAATATTTCGTTATATTGCTTGCCGATTAATGTAAAGTCCTCGAAACGATCTGTTAAAACAAAACGCAATCCCATCTGCTCGTTAGCCAGTTTTTCAAAATAAGCTTGTAATTGCTGTACATCTTCGCCATTAATAATGGCAATGTCCTTTTCAATAAAACAAGTAAACCCTCGTCGTTTCAACCCACTGATTATTTCTAGCTTAAAAGTATCCATCCATGCTTGCTCGCCCGAAGTTTGAATGGCAGCTAACCAGTAATTTTCGGATGGAAATACGGCTGCTATTTGGTCGTCATTTTTTTCCACATCATAACCTGACAGCATTTTACGAATTGCCTGTTCGATATAAGAATTTCCTTCGTTCTTTTCTGGCAGCGTTTGCCCAGCTATTTTCTGCTTCATTTTTCTTAAAACCGTCAGTAAACTGTCCGAATTAAGCTTTGGCTTTAAAATATAATCGAGCACACCATTTTGAAAAGTGGAGCGGACATAATCAAAATCCCCAAAACTGCTTAAGACAATCACGCCAATCTGAGGATATTTCTCCTTCAATATTCTCGTCAGCTCTTCGCCATCCATAATTGGCATGACAATATCTGTAAGGATTATATCAGGTTTAACAACCTCAATAAGTTCAAGTGCTTCCTTTCCATGTGCAGCCTCCCCGACAATGTCAAAACCTTCCTGTTCCCAATTGATGTAATGCTTAATCCCCTGCCGTATCAATATTTCATCATCTACAATCAGCAATCGGCCCCGTTCTATTGCCATTGATATCCCCCCTGCCAGTGAAAAGATGTGTTACGTATGCGGTGACTTTAAAAGCAAATACATTTCAGTTAAAACAAGTGAATGCTACACCTTATGTATGGACTTGTGTGGTAATAGTACGCTTTTACATGTTACTCTGTTTGACAGCATAGCAAATTGGTTATCTGCCTCCTTTCAGCTTTTTATTAAGTATATCATGGGTTCAGAGCTTTATTTTATAAAAAATAATTAATATCAGCACTTTATGTATGCGCTTTTATACTTTTCAAAATAAAAAAGCATGGTCGATGATTAAACCATGCTTAACACTCTTATTCCTGGTGTCTTGATATTTCATACATTAACATTATGTCTTGAAGAAAATCTTGGATTATTGGCGATTTATCATTCTTTAAATCGTTTATCAACAGTTTGATATGCTCTACATTACCTTCATACATTTCCACCGTTCTCCACAATGCTCCAACTGCCTCATGCTTCACATCATCATTTTCACTTTTAAACAGTTTTTTTAAATAACCATAAAATTCTTCTTGGATACTATTATCAAAAAAATAACTACAAAATATCGAAATTCCTTGATAAATATCCTCTATGTCCTTACTTTGAATTAATCGCCTGCCTTCTTCAATTGATGAAAATTCACCATCATCGTCCCATTCATGTAGATACAAATGGTCAAGCATCGCTTGAAAGGTCGGATAAATATCCGTTATCTTGTCTTCATCTGTTTCAATATAGATAACGGAAGGCACCTCTTTATTGTTATAATCCAATGCAAACCAGCTATGCCCATCCCCGCTTATTAAAATAATCTTCTGTCTGTTAATTCCCCATTCCTGCACATAATAATCTGTTTCAAGAATGCCTTTATCCTTTTTTATTCCAAGAAAATGGTCTATTTCGAGATGATCATCATCCTCATACCTGTTAAAGGCAATCGGCAATGCATTATAAATCAAGCTGCCGCCATTTTGTTGTTTCAACAGCTCGATATACTCGATTGGCAGCTTCACTTGAAAATGATTTTCTGCTAACTGAATATCTTAATCTAGTAAGTCTCCGAGATTATAATAATCGGAGTCTTTTCTCCAAATGGACATATAGTATCCACTCCTTATTTATTAAGTGGTGTAATGCATAAGCATATGGAAAAGACACTATGTACCTTCCTATGGCGAAATCCATCTTTATTTATCAAACAGTAGCGAATAAAATGATTAAGACGACACAACTTCCACCTTATCTGCAATATTGTCTTCATTAAAATGGATAATAAGCCACTCCGCGTCCATTGAAATGAAGCCACGTTCAGCACCGAGCAGATAAACCATATTATCCTTTTCTTTAAAAGATGCTTCTTCTGTTTCTTGTCCTAACAGAGCAACTATGTCTTTTTTCTGTTTGCCCTCTAAAGGATGCTCTTTTAATAAATGATCAATCATAAAGGTTCGTTCTGAATCCTTCTCGAGCCATTTTTCGGTCGTGAAAATAGATTTATATTGATTAGCCGTAAGCAGGTACAGACAAATTATTGGAGCGATGCTATAAAGAAGCACTGATTTCATATATTTTAATATTGTTGTCTGCTTGCGTTTTTTCCGAAAATATCTTACAACCAAAACAATAAGGATAGGGAGTACTATTATTGTTATATTGACAATATTATAGGTTGATTGAGAAGCTTTGATGATAATATAACAGCCGGTATAATATAGTGCATATAAGGATATGCCTAAAAACCGGAAGATTGCCTTCCATTCCGAATCCATTTTCCACCTCTATTTGAATATTTTTCTATATTTTAAATTACCATAAAACTAGCAGTCAATAAATACTTTGTCTAACTTTTGCCAAGAAAAAGAGACAATCGGCAGTGATTGTCTCTTTAAGCTCATAAATCATATTTTCGGATTAAGTATGTCGGTGTACAGCTCCATGCGTGACAATAGCTGTTAATTAAATGACTTCCGTACGGAGAGAAGGTTTTATCATTCGGGTCATAAAGCTCCCAAAATGTATCAGCGCCGTCACTTAGCATACCACCCCAATAGTTTTTCATTTCCATGATTGCCTTATCTCTGTCACCTGCAATAAGAAGTGCTTCAACAAGATGATGATACATGTAAGGAGTTGCGATGCCGACAGCCGATTTCTCTTCCACTAACCGGTTAAGAAGCTGTTTACCTTCCTCCGCTGACAGCACACCTGCCGATACCATCCATATTTGGCTAGCCCAGGAAATCTGGCGGTCATTGCCGCTAATAAAAAACTGTTTTTGTTCATCCCACAGATGTTTTTTCGTTGCGGCAATTATTTGCTTTAGTCGTGTTTGCAAGTATTCTCTTTCCTTAACCTGAAGGATATTCCCGAGTTCAATCGCCTGCTTTAACACATATATAAGCACCCCTTGGGAAGGCGTCTGCTTGTTTAAGCCTTCCTGCCAATCAATAAACGACCACCAGTCAGGTGAATCTTTGAGAATATCGTTTTCGTCGAGCCGGTTTAAGGCATGCTCTACTTGGTTGTAGGCAGTTGGCCAAAGCTCTGTTAATGTTTCAGCATCTTTTGTGACAACATAATAATCATGTAAAGTCGATAAAAAGAACAGCGAGTAATCAAATAAATAAGTGTCATCTGCAATCAGCTGTGGTTTAACAAATAGATTAGCAGCTATACGGCCATGCTGGTCAGGGACTGCTGCAAATAAATACAAGCACCGTTTTACTAAATCATTTGTTTTAAATGTTTCGTAGTTTGCGAGAGCTTGCAGGCGCAAATCACCGAGCCATAGTCTGCGGTCTCGTTTCGGCCCATCCTCAAACACTTCGTGCATGCAATCTGCCAATGTTTTAATGCTAATTTCATCAAGCTTTTCTAGCAGTCTATCTTCATGAGTTATGTTATTAACCTGTGCTTCATCTGCAGAAGTAACAGCCATGCACTCAATATGATCGAATTGAACACGGTATTTTGGCGATGTTGCCATTATTTCAACCTTTATATATCGAAAGCTATATCTTCTTGGGAGCTTAATAACCCCTGGAAGGACATCAACATAAATCGTTTCTTCCTGCAGCCAAGAGCTGCTTAACCAGCCATCATAGCTGTCAAAAGGTACTGCCATTTCCACAGGCATCTCACCAATTGTCAGCTTTAAGGCTAATGGTGCATCAGGAGGACTGCCTACCGGGCGGACTGACATCGAAACATAACCAACATGATGGTCCCCAAAATCAAGAATAAACGAATCGTTTTTGCCAAAATCTCTTTCCGCAAGAGAACGAAAAGGTGCTTGAAATTCGGTTTTCCAGCCATGAATGACGTGGGGATCACTGTTAACATTCACGATTGCAACAGGTTTGACCACTTTTTCAAAAAGACGAGGCATAAGCTGCTCTGCCTTTTGTGCAAATATTTCATCTCTGATAATTACTTGCTCTTCGACTTTTTGGAAGTTCATATTATTTCCTCCTTTATGTTATTTGTCACTCGTGCGTCAATCTCGGCACGAATTTGCGGATATATTTTATCGAGATTGTAAAAGCGCATGATAATCATGGATATAACAACACATATTGCTGGAATGATCAGATAGCCCATTTTAATTGCAAGCAGTGCTTCCTTTGTTTGGGCAGTATTAGGCACATATTTCCCCCATGTTAGCATCAGTCCAAAAGCAGCTCCAGCAACTGCCATTGTTACCTTGCCGAAGAAGCCGTTCAATGCCGACAAAATGCCTGCAGCGTTAATACCCGTTTTCCATTCCCCATAGTCAACAGGGTCTGCCTGCATTGAAAAGTAAATGCTTTGGCGTGCTCCATGACCAATCGCAGAAATAACTGCACCTGTCAGCAGGATGGAAATATTCCCGCCGGCAGCAATCATTACGAGAAGACCTGCTAAATTGACCGCACTTGAAAGAAGAAATAATGTCCGCTTATACATTCTTTTCGCAATAACAGGTGTTAAAATGGTGCCGACAATAGGGACGAAGGAGCCAATTCCTGCAACTAGCGCAACAAGATCCGCTCTATCCAAATTATAAGTAAAATAATAGATTAGGGCTCCTTGTTGAAAAAAGTAGGCTCCCCACATAAACAAAATATTAACTGCAAAAATATAATATGGTTTGTTGCCCTTTAATGTCGATAGTGCTTGTTTTACAGTTGTCTTTTCTACTTGAACAACAACCCTCTCCCGAACATTGCGGAATGTAAAGAAAAATAAAAAGCAAGCGATTACAGAAAATATCACCATCGTCCAAAAGAAGCCTTGTGCCTGTGATCCGTTGCCAAGGCTATTTACCATCGGCATTGTCAAAACACTAACAGCAGTCGAACCAATTAGTGCAAAAATAATCCGGACCGTTGCGAGCATTGTCCGTTCCTGCGGATCACTTGTCATGCTTGGAAGAATGGATGCCAGCGGGATATTGACCATTGTATAGGCAATCGACAGCCCAGTATACGTTATATACGCATAAAGCAGTTTTGAGGCGCTACCCACATCAGGCACATAAAATGCTAGAATGCCGAGCAGGGCGAAAGGAATAGCCCCATAAAGAAAATACGGTCTTGATTTGCCCCATTTTGTATTCGTTTTATCGATGATAATTCCCATCAAAACATCTGCAACACCATCAATTATTCTTGTCAGTAGAAACAGCAAGCTCACTTGCGCGGCAGCAAGGCCGACCACATCTGTATAATAAAACATTAAATATAGTCCAATCATTTGCCAAACGAGATTACAAGAAAAATCTGCAGCACCATAACCAATCCGCTGCCGCCAAACACCAACTGCTCCGTTCATTTAAATTACCTCCCGTTATCAAAAAAGTAGAACTAGTTCTTACTATTATTAAAACGCTTTCTGAATACGGATACAATAAACGGTTTACAGATAAAATATGCTCGTTTTACAGGTGGGATAGGAAATATTATTTATATTTTTTTCGATATTGGTATGGCGTACAGTTGAAATGCTCTTTAAACTTGCGGTGAAAGAAGCTGCTGCTCTCATAGCCAATTTCGTAGGCGACGTCTGCAATGCTTTTTGACGTATTTTTCAAAAGCACAGCGGCACGGACCATCTTTTGTGACTGCAGTAGCTCAATAAAGGTTTTACCGGTTTTTGTCTTAAGCATATTACCTAAATAGTTGGGATTAAAATTAAACACCCCTGCAAGGGAGGTTAATGTGCAATCATGATAATTATTTTCAATGTAATGGAGGATTTCCATCATATTTGTGCGGCCAACTTTTTCATAGCTTTCAAAGTTTTTATCAAGCTGATAGATTCGCATTAATTCAATAAATAATACCGGTACTAAGGCATTAATAATGTCTGTTGAGTAATCAGATGGGAAAAAGAACTCACACAGCATTTTTTTTATTGTATATTGTAATTCTTCCCGATCCTCTGAATGAAACAGAATATACCTGTCATGAAGCTGATTTTCTGTTATCGCATTCAGTAAAAATTCAGAAACGACACCCTTCCCTGTAAATTGTGACCAAAACGCAGTCGAGAAGGTCTCCTTTTTCATAATGATATTGATGAGAATATCACCTTCCCCCAAGGATGGGATACTGTGAGGAACGTCCGTATCAAGCAGGCAAACCTGCCCTTTTGTTAACATGATTTCCTCCCCATTGATTAATTGTCTGCATGTACCTGCATATACATAGTTGATTTCAATAAAGGAATGCATATGCACAGGCATATCCGCAAAGCGGTGATGCTTATTGATAAATATTGGGCCTGTATGGAAAAAATACTCCTCCCGCATTCTTGGAATGGCATCACCGTTTTCTAAATGCAATTCGTGTCCGTCAAAGTCATTGACATTTTCACCTGTTTTTATTTGCAGTTCTTCAATATAATCAAGACTTCGCAAAAAGTCATCAAGCTGCTGGAGATTCATACTCTCCCCCTCCTCGTATCAACAGGAATCTATTATTCTGCAAACAAAAGCAGCATATCAATATGAGGAATATCATCCTCCAAGTACTCACTTGAGGTTACTTGAAAGCCGAAGGAAGCATAAAATTTTTCTAAATGACTTTGTGCTGAAATTTTTATGGCAGGCTCCTTTAATTCATCTCGGATAAACGCAATGGCATTATTCAGCAAGTCATATGCTAGGCCCTGTCCTCTAAAGTCTTTTTTGACAAGCACCCTGCCGATTGAAGCTTCCTCGTAAGAAATTCCAGCAGGCAAAACTCTTGCATACGCGGCAATTTCCCCATCCTTTTCAGCAATGAGATGAAAGGACTCGATGTCTTTGCCATCCACCTCTAAATAAGGACAGTTTTGCTCGACAACAAATACAGCCGTTCTTTCTTGTAAAATAGTGTAGACATCACTTGCTGTTAACTCATTAAATGCTTTTATTTTCCAATTCATATTATTTCTCCTAAGCTATGTATAAATTATTTTTTACTATTATATATTAAATTCGCTTGTTCATCTAATCAAGCTGAACCAAAAAAAAGAGCCTTTGGGAGACTCTTTAATGTACTATTAGGCAGATTGCTCAATTACTATTTCTCTTTGTAATAGAATCATAGATAAGATAACCGATCACTAGAACAACAAAAAACACATACAAGAAACTATTATAATCTGATTTTATGATTATAAAGACTCCTAATACAGAAATAATGCTTTTTAGTAATAAATTTATCTTATTCAGTTTTCCTACCTGTTGTTACAAAAGAAGACTTAAGCTTCCAAAGCCTTTCACCTGCCGCATCAAATAAAGCTTGCGCTCGCTTTTCTATTTTTTCTGGTAGTTTATCCTCAGCGAAGTAATGAAGGTTTAAGCTTTCTCCATCCGTCATTTCAAGCTGACCACTCACCCTTTTTCCGTGATACAAATGAATCACACTATATGTCTCATCACCATTTGGATAGTGGAAGTAATATTCCGGCCCTGAAAACACATCAATTAACGCAAATGCTTCAGCATGCAGACCTGTTTCTTCCTTTAACTCTCGCCATGCAGCTTCTTCTAGTGTTTCTGTCAGTTCCATCGCTCCTTCTGGCAACCCCCAATCAAGTGTATCGGACCGCTGCTGAAATAGTATATCTCCCTGCTCATTCACTATAATGATGGTCGCACCGACCGTAATTATTGGATGGCTGCCTATTAATTTTCTTAAATCAGCTACATAGCTCATATAATACCACTTCCTTTCCTCTTAACTTCTTTTAAAACAACAAAATCACCTTTTTTCTCAAAAAATACTATCGAAACCCGTGTTAGCCTCCAGCTAAAGTAAAAATGCTTATACTGTAAAAAAACTGTACAAAAAGGAGGCTGGGACATAAGTATATGAATCAATATAAAAACCGAACTATATATTCTAATATAAATTAGATAATTTTTTTTTTGTTTTTTAGTTTTAATACAATAATTAAGAATTTTATTGGCATGGAGGGGATGCCACTCGACTCCTGCGGGAAATAGAGGACGCTTTAGACCCAGCAGGAGGCTTAAGCTTTCCCCGCGGAAAGCGCGAGGACGAGCGCGCAATGAAACGAACTCATTTTAACTCCATATTCTATTTAGTAACAAGCTTCATTATTCAAATATGGATGTGATTTTATTATTCGTGTTTAGAAAGGTTATCTTTTGTTTTGTCCCAGGCTCTTTCATGCAGATATCCACTCTTCCTTTCACCTTATATAAATAGGATTAGTAAAGGCGACCAACTCATGTGTGCCATTATCAATGGATGCATATAATTCTGAGCGAATCCATCTAACATCTGTTAGATTTGCTTCAGCTTGAAGCTGTAACTGCCCTTTGACACCACGTAGTATTTCTCCCGTATTTGTTACAACAACCAACACAGCATTCTTACAATCTATACGGTTATTATATTTCCATTCCTCTGTCGAAACTTGCACGATAAAGGATTGATTCTCCACTCTATTAAGTACATCACCAACACAATAAGTCATACCTGCGTGCTTCACGATCAGTTCAAGTGGTTTTCCATATGAAATAGTGATTCTTCCTGCACGGATAGACTGTAAGAAAGCCGCTCTGAACGCATTTTTCTCTTCATTACCTTCAGACATTTTGACATAAGTAATTGCAGGTAAAGGATTAATTTCTTCATTATGATGCCAATCCCTGCCTGCAGTTGCTGTTATTCTATAGCCTTTATTCAACAAGTCTGTCCAGTATTGAAATGCACGCTGATTATATGCTTTCCGGCCTGGTCTTGTGGAATTCCAAACTTCTATAAAATCAACTACATTAATTGATTCGACAGGGAATTCCCAGTGACACCCTGTTCCGATTGGGTTACCGATACGAAACGGGTGGGCTATTCCAACTAAGGCATCATAGCGCCGAATCTCCTTTATCCCCTTTTCAATATCTAATGGTCCTATTCCGCGCCAATCCGTGTAGGTTGGCACATCATATCCTATCGTTAGGAGGTGTCCGTAAAAAGTCGTCCATTCTAAACCATACAGAATATGCAGACCTGTTTGTTCTGCTAGTTCTATTTCCTCAAAAGGGCTGATAGTATTATGATCTGTCATAACGACTGCTTTAAGGCCAAGTTCCTCAGCAGCTTCTACCATTTCCATCAACGATTGTTTCCCGTCACTATGAAATGTATGTGTATGCAATTCAGATGGAACCCACTTCACTGGACCTTCAAGTGGAGGATATGCTGGAATCTTTAAGTCATTATCTTTAATTTGTTGATTTAAGGGTCTATCTCGCCAAGGTATCACCGTTTCGGATGCCAAATCGTGCTGTTTATATATACGAAGCTTATATTGACAGCTCTCTGTTACTAATGCATGAATGCTTACAGTAACAGACCACAAGCCTGGAGGGTTTTTTTTATTAAGAAATCCTGGAGATGAATTAGACTCACTAATCATGTGATGTTGGCTAGGTGAATGATAATGACGTGCCCCTCTAAAACCATCTTCATCATCAATGGATAATGTTAGCAGGTTTCTAATTACTTCTTCCTCATTATGCGCTAGCTTTGCTTCATAATAGGCGGAGGCTTCTTCTCTTAACCGCTTATTTTCATCGCTATCAGTTTGATGGGGTGGGTCAAAAGAAAAATCCACATAAATAGTATCTGCATTTTCCGGAACAAAAAAGCTGTGTCGGATATGAGATTGTGTACTTTTACTCGTAATGGTTGAATTGATTTCAAATAATATATGATTCTCTTTTTCTCTCATCGTGTTGCTTTACACCATCCTTACATCACTTTTCGCCAAATAATCATTTCCGATTCTAAACTGGTTAAATTTTCGTCAAAGGCTTTTTCTATATATTTTTTCAAGTCGTTATTTTCATCGTAAGCAAAAACCTGCAAGTTTTTCACGTTGACTTGAGGTAGCTTATCATTGATAAGAGCAATCTTTATTTCTGCTATATCTTCGATTGATATCCCATCTGGCAGACAAATAGCTGTCCCAAAATGATTATAGGGACCAGTATAAGCTGCAGAGAATACACCTAGCTTTTTATTATGTAAGGAACTTGAATACCACTCAGTGTCCCCTTTAGTACGGCAAAGGAAGTCTACGCTTGGACTACCGAGCTCAATCCCCCATACGGAGGATTGAATATAAATAAATTGGTTCACATTTTCGATTTTATTATAAGGCAAAGGAGAATTCTTCAACTGTCTCTCAGCTTCCCATTTCATGACATGATTAATATAAGAAAAACGCTCCATGACTGTTTCTCGAGCCTCAGTTTTTATCTTCCATTCGTAGCTTGGAAGAAAGGAGAAATGATAGGAGCTTGTAATTTCATCCGTAAAGTTGCCATTACATGTAGCTGTTTGCAGTACAATTTGTTTATTATCCACATTATAGGATTTAATCTGATGTTCTGCCCCTTGATATTCAACATGGTTTATTTCATTCTGTTCATTCAAATAAACTCTTGCCATGTATTCAATATCTAATAAGCGCCCCCACTTTGACATTAACAGAACAGCAGGTGTTCCCTCATCTTCATGACTAAAAACCATATGATACTCAATTACCGTCCCTTTTTCCCATTCATCAAAAAAATAAATCATTTCCAACGGAGTATCTGTATACAAATTATCAAATTGGCTGTACACTGCTCGGCCGTAAAGCTTGGGTGCAGATTGAACGGCAAGTGCTTCTCGCTCAGATAAGTCTAATTTTTCTATCTTCCAGCTTTCAAGCTGAGCAAAAGCTGCACTGTTTCGAGGTGACTCACAAAGCCATTCTATTTCATATGTTCCAGGCTCCATTAACCCAAGAAGACGCTTATAGGTGAAGCTCTGTCTGCCATAAAATAAAATAACATCTTGGTGATGCACCTTATTCACATACAATCGCAACATGATTGATTCATTGTTTTCTTCCTGCCAAAAGGTAGACGCATTTGCACGAAGATTAAGCGCATAATATCCTTTTTCCTCAATAATAAAGCTAGATTGTATACGTTCTAAATGCTTCAATTTTGCAGGGTTTAATACAGTCATCCAAATCATCTCCCTAGTTTAATATTAGAACAGATCCTTCTTTGACTTTTTCATATTATTTTGGATATATACATAGCCAACAATAGAACAAAGTACAAACATAAAAACTGCAAGTGCGCTTGATTGGCCAATTTCATTGTATACGGAGAAATGCTGCTGCATGGATACCCCAAGCATTTGCGGCGCATTCCGATCAATAAGGAATGGTGCTGTAAAGCTGCCGATTAAACCCATAAACAGAAACGTTAAAGCAACAAGCATGGTCTTATAGGAAAGAGGCAGTATGAAATGAATAAACAACCTAAACTTTGATGCCCCCGTATCTTTTGCACTTTCAATGACAGACCGAGGAATAGCTTGTAAAGCAGATAATAACAGCATGGTTGTAAAGGGAATATTAAACCACACATTAATCATTAATAAGCCTTTCATGTCATAAATAATTGAGGGCATATTGTTTTCCCCAATGATTCTTGCAACCCAGCCATTATCGCGATAAAAGTTTAAAAATCCATAGATGGCGATAACTCCCGGAATAAATAATGGGATGAAATACAGCTTGTTGATTATTTTAGAAACAACACTGTTACTAAAGTTAAGATAAATAGCTAATATATAGCTTATTGCTAGTGTTAGAAAACAAGAAATGAACGTAATTACTAGCGTATGCTGGATGCTTTGCAAGATTAATGGCTCTGTAAAAATATATTGATAGTTCTCAAGTGAAAAGGCATCCTCTTCATTTTGAAAGCTCTCCATGATTGCAAGGGCAACTGGATAGATGACTAAAACAAGCAACGTTAGGAAAGAGGGCATAACAAGCCCTATTCCTAACACTGCTAATTTTGTTTTTTTCTTGATGACAAAACTCTCTTTTAAGGCAACTTCACTGCTCATTGACTTGCAACCTCTTTTTGCCAGACTTTCATTAATTCACTCGCTAAATCGCCGCCGTTAAAGGTACGGTAACCGCCACTTACTGCTTCAAACTTCTTTTGATCCTCTGCTGGTAATAGCTCCCACTTAATCCCTGGATAGCCGTACATTGTGTCAATAACCAATTTCTGCACATCTTGAGTTAGTACATAATCAAGGAATGTTTCTGACGCTTCCTTACGTTCTTCATTACCATTATCCACAGCCATTAAATAGGCTGGACCGCCAGTAAATGCTGGATCAATTTGTTTTAGTTCAGTAGTATCCGGCAATAATTTTGAATTAATTTGTTCTAAAGCCATATCAGACCAAGCCGGAATCATATCAACCTCTCCATTAGCAAGCAGGTCAATCGTCCCTTGATTTTTTTTAGGATAAACTCCTGATTTATAAAGGTTTGGTGCCATGTCCTTTAGGATTTGAATGCCTTTGTCCCAACTTTCCATAATACTTTCATCTTGAACATTCATAGCATTGTCATCAAGCTCGTTATAAACAGTTGAAAGGACAAATGAGCTTCCTGCCCCACCTGTATTTGGATCATTGTAAGCAAAGCGACCTGGATTTTTTTCTATCCAAGCATTCAATTCTGCCGCTGTGTCCGGTACATCCTTTACTTTGTCTGAATTGTAGGCAAGTACTACTGATGATGCACGATAAGGAACTGCCAGATTTTGAGTACCCTCTAAATTTTCAGCTTGAACATTCTCTAGATTCTCAATAGAATCTGTTGAAAGCTCATAAAATAGTCCACCTTCGTCATCACTGCGGAGGATATCAGCAAGTGCTCCCTCATATATATCAATCTCGGAATCTTTATTTGCCTTTTTAGCTGCAACGATTCGATCAATTGTAGCCTGTCCACCAGTCCCAGATGGAACGAACACGAAATTCACATCAATATCCTTATGGGCTTCTTCAAATTTAGGAATAACCGTTTCCCAGAAAGTCTCAACATTTTGAGAGCCTGAACTGTACAGCGATATTTTAGTTACGTCATTTCCACTTGCCGCACTGTTTGTCTCACTAGAATTACACGCAACTAATGAAAAGGTACTTACAGCCAATAATGTTCCTGTTAGCAATCTTTTTAATGATTTAGACGTTCTCATATACTTCAATCTCCTCTTTAGTTAGATTTGGTATTTTGGAATAACCATTAGTATGTATGTCCTGTTTATCTGTAAAGGTTTGAATTGTTGCGAAAGTTATGCGGATATTTTGGAGCATTTTGTATTGACTTATTTGACTGCGATCAACAAACATTTTTAGTATTCCAAACTCTGTTTTCAAGCTGACCTCTGCGTAATGACCTAACATCATCACTTTTTCAACCATTGCCTCAAGGCCCTTTTCTACTTCACTTGCAAGCACAACATCCTCTGGTCTGACAGCAACAGTCACCGATTTTCTATAGCGATTCATGTTAGGAAAGGTAAGAGACCCGATATGAATTTTGTTTCCCTCCGCATAACCTGTCAGGAAGTTCATCTTTCCAATAAATTGAGCAACAAACAAGGATGCAGGATAATTATAAATATTTTGCGGGGAATCAATTTGCTCCACTTCTCCTTTGTTCATAACAACAATTCGATCAGAAATGGATAATGCTTCTTCTTGGTCATGTGTCACAAAGAGCATAGTAAGCTGCTGTTTTGCTTGAATTTCTCGAAGTTCTTCCCGTAACTCATGCCTTAGTTTTGCATCAAGTGCAGAAAATGGTTCATCCAGCAAGAGCACTTTCGGTTCAAGAAGCAATGCCCGTGCTAGAGCAACCCTTTGTTGCTGACCTCCTGACAACTCACTTGGAAACTTCTTTTCATAGCCTTGTAGTTGTACTAAATTTAATGCCCAGTTCACTTTATCGATAATATGAGCTTTCTTCATTTTCTTCAGCTTTAAACTAAATGCTAAATTATTAAAGACAGTCATATGCGGCCATAAATTATAGCTTTGAAAAACCATCGCACTTGGCCTCTTTTCAGGAGGAAGATGATTTACTTGTTTCCCCTCGATTAAAATGGCCCCTTCATTAGGCTCAACGAATCCGCCAACACTTCGCAAAACCGTAGATTTACCGCATCCTGAAGGTCCAAGTAATGTAACCATTTCCCCATTTTGAATATCCAAGGAAAAACTTTTAACACCTTCCCCTGTTGGATAAATCTTGCTTAAATTAGTTATGGATAAGCTTATTGTCACGCTATGATACCTTCCTTTCTCTTCATTGGAATATAAGCATTATTTAAGACGCATACCGTTTGCAAATGAATCTGCTCCAACAAATTTTCTAGCGGCAAAGAGCAGAATGATCGTTGGAAGTGTCAATATTACCGAAAACACTGCACCTGCTGTACTTGGATAGTCCGCTATGATCGAATACATAATAACTGGCATCGTTTTATAATCTGGTATTCCTACAAGTAAGGTTCCCTGTGCTTCATCTAAAGAAGATAAGAAGGTAAAAACAGACGCCACGATAATGCCAGGCTTAGCCATTGGCAATGTGATGTACCAGAATACCTTTAATGGTGATGCCCCAGCATCGCGAGCAGATTCCTCTTGCGAACGATGCACATTTTCAAATGCCGCAGAAGGAATCCATGTCATGAGCATAAGCGTATTAATTAGATGTATTAATATAATCCCAATGAATGTATTCATCAGACTGTATTGATAAAACAAAACGGCGATTGCCACATATAAGCCCATTTTCGGAAAAGCATTAGTCAGCAAGAAGGAGAATAGAAAAAACCTTCTTAGTGGAAAACTGATGCGTGCAAACGCGTATGCTGCCGGAATACAAATAATAAGAGAAATCAAGGTGACAATGGCTGCAATAAGAAAAGATAACCACATTGACCTTATGATCGACTCATCTGCTAAAACGAAGCTCCACCATTCCAATGACCAAGACTTTGGCAAAACATCAGGATATTGCCACTCACCAGAAAATGCTAGTAACAGTAAATTTAATAAAGGCCCAAAAAAGAATAGCAGGAAAATCGCAAGTAGAATGAATTCAACTATTTTCCCCTTACCAAGTGTTCTAAAATACCACAATATCTCTTCTCCTCTCCTGTTCAAATAATGATTTTCAAAAATAAGAAGTCTATACCTCTTAGATTTAATTTAACAAACGATTATTAATAATCTTTATTCTATTTGTTGTTTTCTTGTAAATATTCATAACTTTCTTTTATCATTTGTTAAGTTGTCTAGACTTCTAATAAAAAAACCAAAAAAACCCGACCAATAAAATAATTGATCGGGTTTCCAGTTTTTGCGCCTATTAATTTTATCTTGTTCTATTCACAGTAAATGTAAATACATCGTTTCTAAAATAATCCAATGAATATAAAACTGGGCGATTTTGATAATCGTAATGAAGTTGCTTTAGTAATAAAACGGTTGTTTCTGGATGAATAAGAAGCTTATGACAATTACGATCCGTATGAAGGGGAACAACAATTTCCGTTGTAGCTCTTGCAATATCAATATTGCACTCTTGTTTTAAGTAATCGAATAAAGATCCAATCGGGCCTTGATTGATCATCTTTTTCTTACTAAGTGATTCCGCTATGACATTCTGAGAAAACACAACAGGTTCTTCGTTTGCCGTTCGGATTCTTTCATGAATGATGACCTCTTCATCATCTTTCAGTTGAAGAAGTTTTATCCATTCCTCCGTAGGATTATCAAGCTTGATTCTTTCGCGTTTTTCTCCGTCCTCTAAGCCGGCATACTTTATCATGGAAGTTACACTCATAAGCTGTTCTAGGCTATTTGGTGTTTTAGGCAACGGGTTAACAACAAATGTCCCTACCCCATGCTTAACATAAACCTTGCCCATTTCTTCAAGCAAGCGGATTGCGGACCGGACGGTTTCTCGGCTGACCTTAAATTCTGCTGCAAGCACTATTTCAGAAGGCAACCGGTCCCCTGACTTTAGTTTGCCTGAATGCATATCTGCCTCAATCTTTTCTTTTATGGATATGTATAGAGGTTGCACTGTATCCCTCCGTTTGATTTAAGTTAGATTACTTCGTAATGCTTATTTAGCTAATATTGATTATTATATGTGCTAGCAGTTATCCTAAGCAATATTATAGTAGACTTGCGATTAATATTTAGAAAACATTCATAAAAATTACAAATTTAATATATTTTGTTCTACTATTATATTAAATTTGCCCATTCAACTTCCATCAAGTATTCAAAAAGAGGCTGGGACATAAGTATATGAATCAGTATAAAAACTGAACTATCCATTTTGATTTCGATTAGATAGTTCGTTTTTTTTGTTTTTGTTTTTTAAAATACAATAATTAGAAATTTTAGTGGAATGGAGCGGAGGCCACTCGACTCCTGCGGGAAATAGAGGAGGCTTAAGCTTTCCCCGCGGAAAGCGCGAGGACGAGCGCGCAATGAAACGAACTAATTTTAACTCCATATTCTATTTAGTCACAAGCTTCATTATTCAAATATGGATGTAATTTTATTATTCTTGTATAGAAAGATTATCTTTTGTTTTGTCCCAGCCTCTTTTAAAATTATTTGTTGAAGGTGTGAGCTTCTACGTCAAACAAGAATACGGAGCTGTTTTTCCTACCTCAACAAAAGGGGAAAATTGGCATCTGCAAAGCTAATTACTTTACAGATGTAAGTCAATGGTGTATCCTCTTATGGTATCGAATAATGTCTCTGTAGCTCAGTAGGATAGAGCGGCAGCCTCCTAAGCTGTGTGTCGTGGGTTCGATTCCCTCCAGGGACGTCATAAAAAAAAGCTGGCTTCATAAGCCAGCTTTTTCCTATGCTTTTGCCTTTAAAACAGCAGGACTTTCATATTGGAAATGATGGAAACCGCTTCCTACTTCCACTCGATTTTCCCCATTTAGTATAACTGTTGCGGTCGTATTTGGCGGTACGTTTACTTCTAGCTTTATGAAGTCGTTGTTTCTTTCCCAAGCGGAGGACAGGATGCCATATCCTGTTTTTAATACTGCTTTAGCACTCTTCATTCCAACATTTACATTTGGCGCGATTATACTATGCTTATAGCCTGGTGAGCTATGCTTGATTCCCCCTGGCTCTCGGTAAAGCCAATCGCCAATACATCCGAAGGCATAATGGTTAAAGGACATATGTCCAACAGTTCCGTCTTTTTTTATAGCTGACCACGATTCCCAAATAGTCGTCGCTCCCATATCCACCTCGTAAAGCCATGAAGGACAATCTGTTTGATACAATAGGCGATATGCAATATCTTCATAGCCTTCGGTGCACAGCACATCCATTAAATACGGAACAGATAAAAAACCTGTATCTAATTTATGGTCATTGTCTTTAATCAATTGTGCTAATTGTGCCGCAACTAGCAGGCGTTTTTTGCTTGAGACCATGTCCATTTGCAGTGCCAAAATATAAATTCCTTGAAAGTGAGCGCTAATTCTGCCATTTACGTCAACATACTCCTCCTCAAAGGCTTTGCGAATACGTTTGTTTAGTGTGTAGTAGGTATGAGCAGTCTCCTTGTCTCCAAGCAGTTCAGCTATTTTAGCGAAAAGCAGGGCAGAATTTGCATAAAAACAAGTTGCCACAAGCTCTTTTGTAAGAATTGCACTGTCCATCGGTCCTGTATTTTCATCCGCACTTTCGACTATGCTTGGAATAAGCCAATCGCCAAAGTGAAAGCCTGTATTCCACAAGTACTTTTGTCTTTCCAATACAGTCGGGTCCGTTTCTGTCATTGAATCCGGTATTTCTGTTTCTGCTTTATGTTGAACATATTGCAGCCATTTTGCCATTGCCTCATAGTTTTGTTCTAACACACGTACATCGCCATAGCGCTCATACAGCACCCATGGAACAATAATAATCGCATCTCCCCAGCCTGCGCTGGAAAGCTGCCCCATGCTTGCGCATTCCTTGACATAATATTTTCCAGTCGGTACAAAGTTGGCAATTTGACCATCGGCAAACTGTTCGTTTCTAACATCACCAAGCCAGCGTTCCAAAAATAGATATACGTCCATGTTAAAAGCAGCTGTTGGTGCGAAAACTTGCAAATCACCTGTCCAGCCTGCCCTTTCTCTTTGTGGACAATCTGTCGGAATGGACAGCATATTTGTTTTCTGGCTCCACTGAATATTATGCTGCAGCTTGTTCAAGCGATGATCTGAGCATTCAAAATGGCCGGTTGTCTCCATATCACTGTATAGAACGATTGCCCGCACAGCGTCTTTTTTTATAGATGCTATCAGACCTGTTACTCTTACATAGCGGAAGCCATGAAATACAAATTTTGGTTCATATGTTTCCGTACCGCTTCCTCTGGCAATATAAATATCCGTCTGATCCTTATTTCGACCGATAATGTTCATAAAGAACTTGCCGTCTTTATCCAGCACCTCACTATGCTGAAGTGTGATTATGTCACCATTCTTCGCTTCTATGGCAATCCGAATGCGGCCGGCAATGATTTGCCCAAAATCAATAATTTGGGAACCGTCCGTTTCACTATGAATGGATAGCGGTACAAGTTCCTCCATAACGCGCACATTTGGTCCAAACTGTGCAACGAGATTATCAAGGGAATAGTCTACCTGTTTCACAGTCTTCCAATTTTGATCATTAAAGTCAAAACAGCTCCAGTCTGACTGTTCTAAGTTGGCATCGTATTTTTCGCCAATAAATAAATCAGCATACTGCCATGGACCTGGGCTTGAAACAAACTGCTTATCAGAAACAATTCGTTCTGTCGTTCCGTCCTTATATTCTATCTCCAGCTGCATCAGCAAACCAAGTTTGTTCCCGAATTGGCAGCTGTGCCCTGTCAGCTGAATCCGGCCAATATACCAGCCATCTGCGATAACTGCTCCGATTGCATTATTTCCAGAAGCAAGCAAATCTGTCACATCGTATGTTTGGTATTGAAGGCGAACATTATATGCCGTAAAGTCTGGGGCGAATTCATTATTCCCAACCCGACTGCCATTCAGCTCCAACTGGTAAACACCATGGCTTGTTACATACAACCTTGCTTTTTTTATGTCACCTGATATCGCGAATTTTTTTCTTAAAAGCTGTGGTGGCCGGAGGTCCTTAGCTTTTTCATCCAAGCTTTTATCCTTTAACCCCCTTAAAAACATTTCCTGAACTGTAATAAAAGGCTCTTCGACTGCTTCCTCCTGTTCCGGTTCAATCCAAAAAGCATGCCAATCGTCTTCATCAAGCAGTCCCATTTCCCATGATGCCCTGCCCCAATCAGAAATCTGTCCTGTATTATCCCAGATTCGCACTTTCCAGAGATAACATTTCCTTGCTGTAAGACTTGGTCCTTTATATGGAATCCATATAGATTGATCACTGTCTATTTTTCCTGTATTCCAAACCTCCTCGCCATCCTCTTCTGTCACGATAAGATGGTAGGCAGACTGCAGCACATTATTCTGCTCTGTTTCAATCATCCAGCTAAAACGAGGAGATCGGATATCAATGCCGAGAGGATTGTGTTGATTTTCCACCTTTAAATTTTTTACTACTATACTTTTATCCATTGATAACACCCTTTTCCACTGATTCTTTTTTTATGTCTTTTGTGCGATAAAAAAACATGAATATCGTAAACAATAAGGCACATACTGCTGGAATAATCGCAGCTGTAACGAGAATTCCTTCTAAGCTTCTAGCTGTTGGTGTCATGCCTGACTTGTAACCAAATGCAGCTAGCACAAATCCGGCAAGACCGCCTGCAATCGACGAGCCTACCTTTTGGATAAAGTTATATAATGCGTAATACACGCCTTCAATGTGCAAACCATTTTTGTTTAGCGAGAATTCGATCGCATCCGGAAGTGAACCCCATGCAGCAAATAAAGCAACAGAAGTTAACGCAGCAGCTGCAATATTCAAGCCTAATACAAGCGGAATTATATGGACTGGTGCGACATAGATGGACAAAAAGTTAAGGAGCGTTAGCAGGCCAGCTGCAATATAAAACTTTTTCATCCCGATGCGGCGGACAATTGCCGGCAGGATGAAGGTGATTATCAATCCGGCTATCCCGCCTGCTGCTGAGACGGCACTAAAAAGATTTGCATTGCCAACATTGTAAATAAAATAGTAAATGCCAGCCGCACCACGAATTCCAAGACTTATTTGCATCATTAAAAAGGACGCAGAAAGAATGATAAACGGTTTGTTTGTGAGCACAGTTTTCCAGGCAAGCTTAAAGGGGATTTTTTCATTAGCTTCCAGTGCTGTTACTTGCTCTTTTGTTCCTTTAAAACACAAGAACAGTAACAGGATTGCAATAACACCAGTAACAGCTCCCATAAAGAAATATCCTAATCTTTCAGAAGGAAACATACCAACAACAGGAACTGTTATACTGCCCGCAAGTGCTGCGGCAAGTCCGGAAAATAGCATCAGATACTTCGTTAAATGAGCCCTTTCTTCCGGATTTTCCGTCATAACTGTGTTCAGGGCGGCATGCGGGATACTGACAACACTGTAAAGAATACTGATAAGGAAATAAAGACTGAAAGCGTAAAAAACCTTTCCTCCTTCTCCTATCTCTGGTGCAAAAAATAAAAATGCCGCTGTCACTCCATATGGAACAGCTCCAAAAAGCAAGTAGGGACGCAGCTTTCCCCATTTAGAATTCGTTTTGTCAACCATAAAGCCGAATGGCAAATCAAATGCTGCGTCAATAAACCGCACGATTAACAGAATAGATCCTGCTGTTGCAGCAGAGATACCTAATACATCTGTATAAAAGTACAATAAATACATGGAAACAAAAATATAAACAAAGTCTTTACCAAATGCACCTGCTCCAAAAGCCAGCTTCTCTCTGAGTAAAATGCTAGGTTGCTCCTTGTTCGCCATTTTCCCAACTCCTTTTCCCTTATCATTAAACCGTTCACAAAAAAAGACTGACTATTAAATAAAACGCTTGCTTAATAGTTGTAAGCGGTGTCATAATCATTTTATATAAATAACTGTTATATTTTTATGTCAAATCAACGGTTATTTTATAACAATTAGTAACCTATTAGAGATAAGGTATGGTGAGGCTATGTTGGTAAAGGACTTGAAAAAAAAGCTGCTTGCAGATAATGAGATTGAAGCAGCAGCTCTGTCATCAGGTTTAGTAAACCTGAAGGAAATATTATCGACTATCAATCGGATCTCACCAGTAACAGGCGTGGATGTCCTGTCAGCCGACTTGTTAATGAAAAAACAAGAGAAAATAACCTTTATGAAGCATCCTCGTTATGTAGACATTGAAGTACATAAACATGATTTTTTAGAAATCAGCTATGCTTATTTTGGCAGCTTTACACAGTGGATAGATGGGGAGACAGTTGAAATGCAGGAGGGTGACTTAACCATTTTAGATACAGATGTGATGCATACAATAAAAAAGGCAGAAAAGGACACCATTATTATTAACATCCTCCTACGAAAAACTTACTTTAATCACGACATTCTCGCCCGTTTAACAGAAAATGATTTAATAGCGAAGTTCGTTATTGACACCATTTACAAGCCAAAAATGAAGGGCCGGTATCTTTACTTTCCGTCTTCTGGAAATAAAAAAGTCCGGCAGTATATCAATGAAGGGTTATGTGAGTTTTATAAACCTGATTTAGCCACCCAGGAAGTGATAAGCTGTAATATTGTTCTCCTATTTACAGAGCTTATGAGAATATCAAAACAACAAAGTCAGGTGGTTGCTAAGGATGAGAGCTGGAATCTAGTAATCTTAGAAATCCTTCAGTATATTGAAGAGCATTATTTAACAACAAGCTTAAAAGAGGTTGCCACCAAATTTCATTTTCACCCAAATTACTTAAGCAGGCTGCTTAAAGAGAATATTGGCAAGACCTTTAGTGAAATGGTGCAAGAGCTTCGCCTCAGGCAGGCAAAGCTGCTTCTTGAAAATACACAAATGAAGATAAACCGAATTGCAGATGAAACTGGCTATACTAATTTTAATCATTTTTATAAAAAGTTTAAAGAATATTACAAATGTACTCCAGCTGATTACCGCAAAGGACTGCTTGAAAAAAAAGATATGAAGAAATGATTTTCTAAAAAGCTATTAAGAATATTTTCAAAAAGCAATAACAGTTCTTTGACAATATTCTTTCTATTTTCTATAGTAAAGTAGGACTATCCTCACATTTGAAGGAAAGGAAACTTACAATGGATACTAAATTGAATTCTCGTGACAAAATACTGCAAACAGCTTCACGTCTTTTTCAGCTGCAGGGCTATCATGCAACAGGTATGAACCAAATTATAAGTGAAAGCGGATTGCCAAAAGGCTCAATTTATCATCATTTCCCGCAAGGCAAAGAGCTTCTCGCAATTGAGGCTGTCCATTATACAAGCAGCTTTATTGAAAGAAAGCTGCTTGCAATAATGGAGGAAATAGCGAACCCTGTTGAAGCAATTCAAGCATTTATAAAGGATACATCAAGCCAGTTTGATTCCCCTGAAAGCATTGAAGGAATTCCTGTCGGCTTGCTTGCAAGCGAAACTGCACTTATCAGTGAACCATTACGCCTTGCTTGTATGGAAGCATTTTCAAAATGGGAGAAAATTATCGCTGATAAATTAATCCAAAATGGAGAGCAAAAAGAGCATGCATTAAAAATGGGGATGCTTATTAATTCTATGATTGGCGGCGGAATTATGCAGTCCATAACTCGTAAGGATAAAGCCCCACTTATCGCGGTTATGGAAACAATTCCACAAATTTTAACATCTAAGGGGTAGCATTTTTTATCCCTTTGTATTATTATAATTAGACAGACCGGTCTAGTTAATGTGAAGGAGCGATAAAAAAATGAATACGTTTAAAGACTACCTACCAACGGAAAAGACACCCTATTTACTGCGAAGCGGCGATGGAGAACACCATCTGTTCGGCAGACAAGTAGCAACAATTATGGCTAATGCACAAAGCACAGATAATATTTTCGGGATGGTGCTGATTACAGGCGGAAAAGACGATTCATTTCCTTCCCATCTTCATGAAAAAACACATGAAGGAATTTTAGTTCTTAGTGGAAAATTGGAAGTTTCACTTGGTGATGAGAGCTACTTGCTTATAGAAGGCGACTATGCCCATATTCCTGCCAAAACGGTACATAGCTACAAAATGCTTGCCCACAGAACGAGATTTATCTCTTATACTTCAAATGGTGACGCGACAAACCTTTATCGCACCATCGGTAATCCCTATTCACATGCTGAATATCCTCCAAATGTTAGTGAAGTCATTTCTGCTGACTCGCTGGCAGAAGCTGAAGCAAACACAGACTTCCAATTAAGCACGCCAAAACCGGTTGCTGAACGGATAATGCCAAATAAAACGAGGCTGCCAGATACACTTAGCCCTTATGTTATCCTCTCAGGTGAAGGTGACCGTTTATTGACAGGTGACCAGCTTCACCGTATTATCGCATCACAAAAAAATACAGAAGGCCAGTTTATCATCGTAGCTTCAGATGGACCTAAAGGTGACAGAATAGTTGAACATTATCATGAACAGCATACAGAGACCTTTTTCTGTCTCGAAGGCAATATGACGATGTGGGCAATGGGCGAAGAAATCGACATGCATCCTGGAGATTTTCTGCATGTCCCTGCAGGCACCGTTCATTCCTATCGCCTTGACTCCCACTATACGAAGATGGTTGGTCTGCTTGCATCTGGCTTATTTGAACCCTTCTTCCGCATTCTAGGTGATCCTTATCCGCATTATATGTTCCCAAGTCAACCGATGCCCTTACGTTTTGACAGGATTATCGAAAACTTGGAGATGTTAGATTTAAAGGTTGTGGGCAAAAACTAGCAAGCTATAAGTTTATAAAGGAGAAGACAATGGCTGGCAATTTAAAAACAAAGAAAAAAAGCAACGACCGTTTAGTGGCAGTGCTAACTTTTGCTCTAGTAATAAGTGTGATGAATTCAACTATGTTCAATATGGCAGTCCCTTCTATCACAAAGGAATTCAACCTGTTACCAACAGAAGCGGGCTGGATCATAACTGCTTATATTATCATTTATGCGATTGGATCTGTTCTCTATGGGAAGCTAGCCGATAAGTATATGCTAAAAACCTTGCTGACTATCGGCTTATCCACCTTTGCTGCTGGAAGTGTCTTGGGATTTGCTGCGAACAGCTTTTCCCTGCTGCTTGCAGGCAGATGTTTGCAGGCAGCAGGAGCATCTGTTATGCCGACTGTTGCAATGATCATTCCTGCCCGCTTCTTCCCTAAGGAAACAAGAGGACGTGTTTTAGGTTTAACATCTGCAGGAATGGCCCTAGGAACAGCAATTGGCCCAATCGTGGCTGGAGTTGTCACAAGCGTCTTTAACTGGCATTATCTTTTTGTTATTTCCCTGCTCTCTCTTATTACTTTGCCGTTTTTTCGCAAATATTTAAATGAGCAAAAACAGCAGGTAAACGGGAAAACGGATATACTTGGAGCGGCATGTTTGGCTGTCGCCCTTGCTTCCCTTTTATTGGCAATCACACAAAGTACTTTAAGCTATGCTGCTTTATTTGCTTTAAGCTTTGTTTTATTCATTTGGAGGATAAAGAAAGGAAAAAATCCATTTATTCCAATTTCTTTGTTTAAAAATAAACAGTTTTCATTCGGAATTGCCATCTCTGGTATCTGTTCAGGAATAGGCTTTGGAATTCCCTATTTGACGCCGCTATTACTGCAGGAGGTGAATGGATTATCGCCGCTTTTAAGTGGCTTATACATGTTCCCAAGTGCATTAACAGCAGCATTATTAGGAATAAGCGGCGGGAGACTTGCAGACAGGAAAGGGAATCGTACGCTTACCTTTTTAGCTTTGTTAGGTTTCTTTATTGGCTTTAGCTTATTGTCCGTTTTTGCAGGATATTCACCATATATAACGATGTTTATCCTTATATTTGCATGTATTGGGCAAACATTTATGCAGATTGCGATGGCAAACACTGTTTCAGTTACGTTGCCAAAGGCTGATGTAGGTGTCGGAATGGGGATAATGATGATGATTAATTTTATTTCTGGGGCAGTGTTTACAACGATGATGAGTGCATCCCTTGAGAAAGAAGACCTTAGCATCCACTTGAATCCACTTTTACTGACACAAGACGGAATTAGCTACAGCAATATATATACAGTACTTAGTATTCTTGTTCTTTTCATCACCTTAACCTATCATTTCCGTTTTCATGCAAATAATGCTGAACACGCAAAGTAGGAAGGCTTCCGCCTTCCTACTTTGCGTGTCTATATTATCTACTGACCAACCGTTGGACATGGATTGCCAAATACAGCTTTTCATTATTTGTAATGCTATAGTCGAATTGCTTCACAATATATTCACTGATTTTCTCTGTACATTCAAAGCTTCCTGGATGCTTTTGTCTAAAGGCATCATACAAAAATGGATCGTCATCCTGCAAATACGTTTTACTGTATAATCTTTGACCAAAAAACTTTAAATGTGTGAGGAACCGGAAATAATTCAAGGATTCTTCATCAAATTCCATTTTATAATGATACTTAACGATATTAAGAATATCTTGCATGACCTTCGTGATGTTCGCAACATCTGGCATCTCTTCACTAAGACCAGCATTAACAATATGCATCGCAATGAAGCCCGCTTCATCCTCAGGTAAATCGACATCGAACTTCTCCTTCAGCAAACGCAATGCCTCTTTGCCGATTGAAAACTCATCCTTGTAAAATCTTTTAATCTCCCATAATAAAGCATTGTTAATGATATGTCCTTGTTGAATTCTTTCCACAGCAAAGTGGACATGATCTGTTAAAGAAATATAAAAGCTGTCAGTAAAGGTTCTGCCAAGTCTATTTTTTGCAAGCTTAATGATTTCTTCGGTCACTTCCATATATTCAAGGGGAACTTCATATAGAAGGGTTTTAAATTTCTGTGAAATGTCTTTGTTTTTCAGCTCAAAAATCTTTTCGATTTTCTCTTCGTCAACAATATCGCCTGGTTTTTTTTGCCATGCAAGACCTTTTCCGATGATGATGAGCTCTTCCTGATTGTCATCCATTACACTAATGACATTATTATTAAATACTTTGGCTATTTTCATGTAACCACCTATTCGTTTATTGTCGTTCTATTACTTATAATATAATGGAAAATACGAATCTAAAAGGATTATTTTTCGAAAATTCAAAAGAAGGAAAGCAACTGACTCGCTTTCCTAAAAGTGTTTTCTTTTATAAATTTTCTCCGTTTGTCGCAATAACCTCTTTATACCAATCAAAGCTTTTTTTGCGTGAACGTTCTAATGAGCCATTTCCTTCATTATCCTTGTCCACATAAATATAGCCATAACGCTTTTTCATTTCTCCTGTTGATGCACTCACAAGGTCAATCGGGCCCCAGCTCGTGTAACCGAGCACTTCAACACCTTCATCGATTGCTTGAGACAGCTCCTGTAAATGCTTGTTTAAGTAGTCGATGCGATGATCGTCTGTGACAGCTCCATCCTCTGATGGGATATCAATGGCACCCAATCCGTTTTCGACAACAAACAGCGGTTTTTGGTAGCGGTCATATAATTGGTTTGCTGTTATACGGAATCCTTTAGGATCAATTGTCCAGCCCCACTCTGACTTTTCTAAAAATGGATTTTCAATCGAGCCAAATACATTTCCAGATGTCGTCTTATTGATTTCCGGATCTGTACTTGTCGTTCTGCTCGCATAATAACTAAAGCCAATATAATCTACCGTGTTATTTAGCAGAATTTCCTCATCCGTTGCTTCCATCTCAATTGTAATATTATGGTCCTTAATGAATTTTTTTGCATAGCCAGGATATTTACCGCGAGATTGAATATCAATGAAAAAGAAGGAATCGCGATCCTTTTCCAGTGCATCGAGAACATCATCAGGATTACAGCTATATGCATAGGTTTGTCCAGCTGCAAGCATACAGCCAATTTTAGCATCAGGGCTGATTTCATGGCATGCTTTAACAGCTAATGCACTTGCCACAAGCTGGTGATGTGCTGCCTGGTATTTCACCTGCTTCTTATCTTCCCCTTCTTCAAATACAAGACCAGCTCCAACAAACGGAAGGTGCAGAAGCATGTTGATTTCATTAAATGTCATCCAGTACTTTACTTTATCTTTATAGCGGTTGAAAAGAGTTGTCGCATATTTCTCAAAGAATCCAACAAGCTTGCGGCTTCGCCAGCTTCCATAGTTCTTAACAAGATTAACTGGCACATCGAAATGGGCGATAGTAACAACAGGCTCAATTCCATATTTCAACAGTTCATCAAATAAATCATCATAGAATTTCAAGCCTGCTTCATTTGGCTCTGCATCATCACCATTTGGAAAAATCCTTGCCCAAGAGATTGATAAACGCAATGCCTTAAAGCCCATCTCCGCAAATAGTGCAATATCCTCTTTATAGCGGTTATAAAAATCAATCGCTTCATGTGATGGATAGAATTCTCCTTCTAACGGTTCGTATGAAGTTAGATTCCCCATCATAATGTCCCATCTTTTTTGACCTGTTGGCAAAAGATCAACTGTTGTCAAGCCCTTTCCATCAGCAAGATATGCACCTTCTGCTTGGTTTGCAGCAATTGCGCCGCCCCATAAAAATCCTTTTTGAAATGCCATTTTCTTTTCCTCCTTTATATTCATTGGAGAAGATAAGGAGCTTATGCTCCTTATCTTCTACTCTACCTATTATTTTACATCTAATTTGAACAGCTCATCTACTGTAGTGACTTGTTTTTTATTCGTTAACTCCATGCTGTAATCCTTATAGTTTGTGACAACTACAGGTGTTGTTAACAGCTTACCAGCTTTGCGAATTTCTTCAATGTCAAACTCAATAAGCAACTGGCCTTTTTCCACGTATTCACCTTGGACTGTATATGCTTTAAAGTATTTTCCTTCAAATTGCACAGTATCCATCCCAATGTGAATTAATATATCTGCACCAGAATCAGTCGTAATACCAATTGCGTGATTTGTCGGGAATAAAGCTGATACTGTACCAGAAACTGGAGCATAAAGTTTGCCTTCTGATGGTTCAATTGCAAGGCCATGACCTAATGCACCTGTTGAAAATGCTGCATCCTCAACTTCTGATAATGCTTTCACTTCGCCATTTAATGGACTAATGATAACTTCTTGCTGTACTGCTGCTGTTGCAGCAACTTCATTTGAAGCAGATTTTACTTCTGAATCAGTAGTTGTTGCTTTTTCTTTGCCAATCCCTCCAAACAAGTACGTTAAGATGAAAGCAACAATGAATGCTACCACAATGGCAATTAATGCACCCCATAAATCCATGCCAAGCCCATCAGGACTAATGTATGTTGGGATTCCAAAAATTCCAAGACCACCAATAATGTAACCCTTTACATTAGCAAGACCTAAAATAGCTCCACCTGCTGCTGCACCGATACAGCTGATGATAAACGGTTTCTTTAATGGTAATGTAATTCCGTAAATAGCTGGCTCTGTTACACCGAAGATACCGGAAATGAATGCTGGGATACTCAATGATTTCAACTTTTTATCTCTTGTTTTAATTAGGATCGCAAGAACTGCACCAATTTGGGCGAATGATGCGGCAAATACTGTTGCCAGGATTGTATCGAAGCCCATTGTTGCCACATTGTTAATCGCAATTGGCACCAAGCCCCAGTGAAGTCCGAAAATAACGATAACTTGCCATAGACCACCAAGCAAAATCCCTGCAATTACCGGGCTTAAGTTATAAATGAATAATGAACCTGCACCAATCAAGCTGCTTGCCCATGTTGCAATCGGGCCGATGACCATAAATGTAATTGGAATAACAATTAATAATGTTAATAATGGCACTACAAATGTTTTAATAACATCTGGAATAAAGGTACGCAGCCATTTCTCTACTTTTGCTGCAAAGAATGTAGACAGAATAATTGGTATAACAGATGATGAATAAGACATTAAAATAACAGGAATTCCTAAAAATGTAACATAAATTGGTGATTCAAACATCGTACCTGCAAATACTGTGTACAGCGGGTCTCCTGTTGTTAAAGTCGAAAGGGTCGGGTACACTAATGCAGCTCCGATTGCCATTCCGATGAAAGGTGTTCCGCCGAACTTTTTGATTGCTGTATATCCTAAGAAGATTGGCAAGAAATAAAATAGCGCATCACCGGCTGCATTTAGGATTTGGTATGTGCCGGATGTATTTTCCAGCCAGCCAAGTGCGACAAATAATGCATTAAAGCCTTTGATCATCCCTGATGCGGCTAACACGCCAAGGACTGGTGTAAAGATGCTTGAAATCATATCAATAAAGCGACTGAAAAGGGAACCTTTAGGTCCTTCATCTTCCTCCACTTGCTCCTGACCTTGAAAACCACCAACTGTAACTACAGCTTTGTATACATCAGGTACATGGTTTCCGATAACGACTTGATATTGTCCGCCGCTTTTCATGACTGTAACAACATCATCCATGTTTTTTAATACCTCTGTATTTGCTTTTCCTTCATCCTTTAGCTTAAAGCGAAGGCGTGTAATACAATGGACTACATTGGAAACGTTTTCTTTTCCACCCACATTAGCAATAATGTCTTTTGCCAGCTGCTCATATTTCATTTTTTGACCCTTCCTTCTTTTATCTATTTTTGGTTTTTGCCAAATAAAAAACCTGAGCCCACTAAATCACACTATAAAAGCGTGTTCTAGTCAGTTCAGGTTATGCCCACTTAAGGTAACATTCCATCAAGGAACTTATTAAGTTGTTATTTGATAGGTTTAATTTATCATGAGAACGATTTCATGTCAACGCTTTCAATAAATTTTTTTTTATATATGACAGATTAATTGATTTACTACTTACTCTGGTGTGTGATTGTCGGCTAAAAATTCAGTTCTAACTTCTAACTATAATTTTATACGAGAACTATTTGCGGTGGTTTAAACTGTTTTTTGGATTGGCTTATTTAAATTCACTACTACCTGCAAAATATTCCGTTTCATTACTCGCACAGCCTTACACTTTCGCGGTAATTCAAATTAATGAAACATAAATATTTTTACTTTTTTTAAAAAACGACTTTATTTTGTATAATTTAGGGAGTTTTCCGCAATATATAAATCGATGAAATTTCTGTATAGTATGGCATTCCTCTAAGCAAATTAATTAAAAGATTATAGGTGAAGCACATGTTTTTTGATATCACAGTGGAATTATGTGTCGGGTTTTTTACCCTTCTTTTTATGCTGAAAATTCTAGGAAAGATTCAATTTTCGCAAATTACTCCTTTTGACTTTATAACAGGAATGGTCTTAGGGAATTTCGTAGGAGATTCTATCTTTGATGAGCGTACAGGAGTGCTTGATATCGTATACAGCATTTTACTTTGGGGTCTACTTATCTACCTTGTTGAGTTACTGACACAAAAATCATTTTTACTGCGCGGCTTTTTTGAAGGGAAACCATCCATGCTTATTAATAAGGGAGAAATTGACTTTAAAACCTTAAAAAAAAATCATATTGATTTAAGTCAGCTTCAGCATCTGTTAAGAAAACAAGGTTATTTTTCTTTATTTGACGCAGAGTATGTCATTTTGGAACAAGATGGTAATATAAGTGTTGCACCAAAGCATTCATATGGAACTCCTACTAATGAAGACCTACAAATTCCAGAAAAGAAAATACAGCTAGCATATGCATTAGTGCTTGATGGTAAAGTAAATAAACAAAATCTTAAAACACTTAAATATGATGAAGGCTGGCTGAAGCAACAGCTATCACAACATCAAATAACAGATTATAAAAATGTTCTTTATGCTGAATGGCACGAAGAGAAAGGATTAAAAGTGGCAACATATAATAATGATTCAAATTAATGACAACATAAACGCTAAAGGAAGGTAGATGACGCAATGAAAAAGCTACTAGTTTTACTTATGGGGTTCATGATTTTCTCAAATGGGCATTATACTTATGCCAAAACGAAAACGAAAGCAGAAAGAGTCGATGGTTACTTTACAACAGAGGATATTCTGTTTTCTATTTTTGAGCCGAAATTAAACAAAATAGTCCATGACCAATACGGGAAGGAAATGATTGTTAATCCAATGAAGGTAGAAGATGTTGCCATTATGCAGAAGCAAACAGGAAAAGACAGTTACAATGGCTGGTATGAAGTAAAGCTGTCCATTCTTGTCGGAGAACCTGATGGCGATACATTTACGGATACAGTAATTCTCGAAGTAGACGCTCCGAATATTGGCGGCACTGCACCACGGTTAAAAAGCGAAAAAGTGAATGGACTGGAAATCAAGCTTGTAAAATATTTTAAAGGAAGCTAACAGGCTGCCAATCGGCAGTCTGTTTACCTGCTTTTTATGCCTTTTTGATCAGCCTGTAATACCTTTTTTCTATACTTGATTCTGTTCTGTTTAAAAACTTTGCTGATTTGTTTATATGTTCATCCTTTGACGATTAAAACATGCAGCTTTTCTAATTTGCCTGTTGTCCAAGGCCAATATTTCCGTTCATTTGCGCTTGTGTGTATTTCTGCCTTAACCCATATTGGTAATGTAGAAGCGTTTTTATTTGTTAACTTCGTAAATCAAGCATGTTTTTGTTTCTTTCTGCCCAGCTCCAAAAATCCTTCCAATCAATTAATAGATATTCTTTTTTATATCGGGTAATTCTTTTTGTATGCTTTAATCCATTTTCAGTCCATTGCAACACAGTTTTAGTTGCTTCCCCCAGTTCTAAAGCCAACTCTCGTACTGTTACCATCCCTGTCTGCTTCCTAGTTGCGCCAAGTCCAAGTCTCCTCAACCGACTGGACACTGCTGCTGGAGTCCTGCCAAGTTTACTAGCAATCGCAGAAATCGGCTACTAAGGTTTGCAGTAATTTCACTTCATCCGTGCTCCAATTTTTTTATTGCTCATTTCAATAACCAGCCTCTTGTTTACTGTCTCTTGTCTCCATTTCGTTGTCTTGCCAAACTGGACAGCATTAATAGTGTACTTTTCGTAATTACATTCCTTCAACGCTACAAACAACCCTAATTTCAGCTGAATTAGAAAAGAAACTCGCAACCATTGGCCTAATTCTTGTTAATGGAAGTCTATTATAGAAAAACAACAACGTAAATGTAATAAAAGTGAACGTAGTGTTAAGTTTAGGTTATCTAGCTTATAAGTAAACTACTACTTTGTGCGAAAAACCCTTGCTATGCTCGCTTATGAAGTCCTTATTAGTCAAAAATGTGAACAATAGCTAGTTGAATTATCCCCTTTTGTCTCTAAATTGAAATTCTCTATTCTATTATTGAGACAACAAAAAGACAGATATTATGTACTATAGAAACAGTAATAAAGTTGGAGATTCATTTAATGTAACAGCAATAGTATTCTTTTAAGTAGGAGGATGAAAATGAATATAGAACAAATTGATTATTTGTTGGAAGTGGCGAAGGAAAGGTCTATCAGGAAAGCAGCAGATAATCTGCATATAACCCCTTCTGCAATCAGCCAATCCATCCTGCAAATAGAAATAAATTTAGGGGTAACTATTTTTCAGCGCTCCAACAAAGGGACTACTCCAACACCTGCAGGGAAAATGGTCCTGAAACGAGCATTCGAGCTGCAGTGTAAGTATAAAGAGCTATATGACGATGTGCATAGAATGGAAAATGGGCATCAAAGCTTGCCTTTAAAGATTGCCTTTACACCTACATTTGGAAATGTGGGCTATCTAGCCCTTATGTCGTTAAAGGAGGAGCAAAAAGACTTGAAGGTTGAAATACAAGAAGGCATGCATGAGGATATCATCGCAAAAATCCTCAAAAATGATGGTTCATTTGATCTATCCTTAATTGTTGCGAACAGAAATCTGTTAGAAAATAGCAGTTCCATCCATATTGAGCCATTTTATCGAAGCTATGTCTGTATAGCAGTAAGTAAACACTCTCCCTTAAGTACAAGAAAGTTCCTGACGAAGGAAGATTTAGTTAATGAAAGTATTGCCGTCCTTGAAACATCCACACATAAAGAGCTTGTGAAAAAATCAGGCTTGGAAAACAACCCTGTTTTTGTTACCTCCAATAATAGTGCGCTAATAAGAAATGTCGTTAAGGATGGCCATGCCATCTGTGCACTCGATGATTTTTCCCTTATCAATCACCAAGATTATGCGTCAGGAGATATTATTGTTTTGCCCTTTAAAAGCCCCGATTATATCTATCGAGAAATATGGGCAGTTTATCCGAAAACAGTGGCTAAAAATGGGGATATGCAAAGCTACTTATCTATCGTAAAGAAATTAATCAATCAGAGATCATCATTAGAAGTATTAGTGTAATAGTCAGAGGGGACCTCCCCAAAGTTAGGCCCCCTCTGACTATTATCCACTTATTTTCTGAACAGGAGTATCTTTATGCCCCGCCCCGAATGAATTCTTTTTTACCGTTAAAAACGTGATGGAAAAGGCTGTTCCAATTGCAATGATGATACCTGCAATCGCATACGGAAAATACGGTCCGACATATGCAACAAGACTTACAATACTTGAAAGAATATACCCGTATATCCTCACACCCATGACTGCAAAGAATGTCGCAGCAATCGTACTGCCGATTGTACACGCAATAAATGCCTTTTTGTTTCTAATCAAAACACCAAATAAAGCAGGTTCTGTTATGCCAAGTATGGCTGATATGGTTGCAGATAGTATCACTGATTTTTCTGTTTTACTGTTCGCTTTAAAAAACATCGCAAAGGTCGCACCAGCAATCGCCATATTTGTCATGAACATCATTGGCATCAGCATGTCGTATCCTTTATCCGCAAAATTTTGCAAGGCTATCGGTGTGATGGCATGATGAACACCAAAAACGATTTCAATTGGTCTCGCCCCTCCCATGACAACCCCTGCCAAAATCGGAGATACGTTAAACAAAAATTCAACCATAAATGCCAAGCCCTTGCCAACATAGCTGCCTAAGGGCCCTGTTACAATAAGTGTAACTGGAATGGTCAGAAATAACGTCAATGTTGGCGTGAATACCGTTCGCAATACACTTGGCATCCATTTATCTACCCATCTATGTATATAGCTTAATGCCCACACAGATAAAATGATAGGAATAACAGTACCTGAGTAATTAATAACTGGTATCGGCAAGCCTATAAAATGATACTTGGTTATTTCTCCAAGCTTAGCCGCATCGAGCAACGTTGGGTACATCAGCCCTCCTGCTACTGCTATCGCTAAGTATTGATTTGTCTTAAAGATTTTTGCAGCAGATGCTGCTAAAAAGAATGGCAGAAAATAAAAGACCCCACTAGCAATTAAATCTAAAATAACAACTGTTTCACTTTCTTTTGACAAAATGTTTAGAGCTATTAAACCAGCCAGAACCCCTTTTATCATTCCCGCCCCTGCAATGGCAGGCACAATTGGTCCAAACACTCCAGAAACTACATCCAACAATCTGCCAAACATTCCTTTACTGCTAGTGTCTGCTGTTGTGGTAATTGTATTTTCATCTACCTCTAATTCTTCCATTAAAGCATTATAAAAAACTTGCACATTTGTGCCAATAATCACTTGATATTGTTCATTCTGCAACTGTTCACCAATAACTCCGTTAACTTGTTTAACCTTTTCATGATCAATTTTTGTCTGATCGACTAAATCAAACCGTAATCTTGTCATGCAATGCCATGCCTTCTTAATATTATCTTTACCGCCAACATATTCGATGATTCTTTTAACAGCTTCTTTTTCCCTCATCCTAAAGCATCCTCTCATTATCAAGTAAATGCAGATTAACATTAATTATAGAAACTTGATTTGACAAGGTCATAATAGCATAGCATCGCTTGCAATGAAAGCGGTTAAAAAATACCGTTTTATTGGAAAAACCGTTGCTGCAACAAGCTTTCACCTGCAATGGTCTTATAAATTGGTACGGTAAATGAATAAATAAGAAGTACTTCCCTGACCAAATTGACTCGTTGTTTTTCCATATGCTTTAATGGAGTCATTATAAGGCTTTGATTTGACAAAAAAAGTGAGAGAAAAGGAGATTAAGAGTTGGAACCGACAATAATTACTGACATAAAATCATTTGTAACAAATCCGCATCGACATAATCTTGTCGTTGTTAAAGTAGAAACGAATAAGGGTATTTACGGTTACGGATGTGCCACATTTCAACAGCGACCATTAGCTGTTCAAACTATGATCGAAGAGTATTTAAAACCACTGCTTATTAATCGAGATGCGAACCATATAGAAGACATTTGGCAAGTAATGATGGTGAATTCTTATTGGCGAAACGGTCCTGTTATCAATAATGCGATTGCTGGCATTGACATGGCGTTATGGGATATAAAAGCAAAATTAGCTGACATGCCTCTTTATCAACTACTTGGCGGCAAATCGAAAAATGCGATTGCTGCTTATACACATGCTGATGGATTAACAATCGAAGAGCTTTTCCGGGATGTGGATAGGCTGCTGGCAAAAGGTTATCGGCATATTCGCTGTCAAATGGGAAAATACGGCGGGAAAAACCCTAACATGCATTGCGCCATACAGGACGCTGGCGGCGAATATTTTGATCAACATAACTATCGGCAGGATGTTATTACCATGTTTCAGGCACTCAGGGAGAAATATGGGTATTCTATCCATTTCCTGCATGATGTTCATGAACGATTATTTCCTAATGAAGCATTGCAGCTAGCGAAGGATATAGAGCCGTTTAAACCATACTTTTTAGAGGATATCCTGCCACCAGACCAAAATGAATGGCTTATTTCCTTAAGAAATCAATGCAGTACCCCGATTGCAACAGGAGAATTATTTAATAATCCGGTAGAATGGAGAAATCTGATTGTTAATCGTCAAATTGATTTTATTCGCTGTCATGTCTCACAAATAGGCGGGATTACACCTGCATTAAAGCTTGCAGCACTTTGTGAAAATTTCGGTGTTCGCCTAGCATGGCACGGGCCATCTGATATGACTCCAATTGGCGTTGCCGTCAATACACACTTAAATATCCATTTGCACAATGCAGCCATACAGGAAATTCAAGAACCAGATGAAACAACAAAAAAAATGTTTCCTGGAAATGTGGAGGTACAGAATGGGTATATTTATCCAATTGAAAAAAACGGCATTGGTGTAGATTTTGACGAAGAGATGGCAGCAGCCTATCCTGTTATTTACCGTAAACACGAGTGGACAGAGTCCCGCCTGCCGAACGGTGCCATCCACACACCATAACAAGCGTTCTATACTTTTGCATGCTACAATGAACCGAGGAAAGATACTAATTTTCGAGGTATAAATAATGAAAAAAAGAGATTTTATCGCAGAGGATATTCTCAGTAAAATTTATCAGAATAAGTACAAAGCTGGCGAAAAGCTCCCAACTGAAAGGGAGCTTTCCAATCTGTATACTGTTTCAAGGTATACGATAAGAGAAGCGTTAAAGAAGCTTGTCAATATTGGGTGTATTAAAGTTATTCAAGGCTCTGGTATCTTTGTGTCTGAAACTAGATATAGAAGTCCTTTAATTTATAATTCTCTTACAGAAAAAAAATTCAAGGATATCCATTCAAAAATAATGTACTTAAAAAAGATTCAGCCAAATCAAGAGCTGGAAAAGATTTTCGATTTACATATGGTTCCAAATAAGAAATTATGGGAGTTTAAGCGGATAAGGATTGTCGACTTTCAAAAGATGCAGATTGAAACCTCTGTTCTTCCCTGTTCTTATTTTCCTGATCTAAATGAAGAAGAAATAAAAAAATCTGTCCATGATTATGTACAGCAATGCGGACTTAATATTTCCCATTTCATCACAACATACCGTGCTATAAACATTACTAAAGAGGATGCAGACCTGCTTAATTGTAAAAAAGGAAGTGCAGCCATGAAAATTATTAATAGGGGAATATTAGAAAATGGCAAGGTGTTTGAATATAGTGAAATGATTAATTTAGATTATTCCGTCTCCTACTTTACACCCTTCAATCGACACAAGCATGAGTATAGAAAGAAATAACCTAAAAGTTCTAAGACCAGTGATTTTTCACTGGTCTTAGAACTTTTAGACAAACCTTTCAAGCTGTTTAATATTTGATTATCTTTCCTTGTGTAATTAAAACTGAATTTTATAAATGCTGTCTCACAATCTCATTCATCGCATCAATTTTTGCAGCGACTTTTCCTGCATAACTATAATCGCCGTAGCAATAAGGATAGCGGAAATTTAATTTATCGTTATTGCATGTATACAAATCAGGCGATTTTTCTACCATAAGCTCGGAATAGGATTTGGCGGTTTCCTCACTATGAAATGTATCACTATTAACAACAAAATCGATATAGCCTGGACCCATATTATAGCTTTGAATAATTGTTTCAAGGTCTACATCATTTGCTTCACCGTATTTGTACATTTCGGAAAAATGATACACTCCTTGTTTGATGCTTTCTGCGGGGTCACTGATTTCATTACGCGCTAAACCTGCAGATTCAGATGACTGCATGGGATCACTGCCTTTCCCATGGCTTTCTTGATCCATAATGGCAAGCAAAACAGGTGCAAACTCATCTGCATCCAGTTCATTTTTATTCAATTCATCCTTTATCTCTGGCAAATAATTGGCTAATCTTGTTTCAGCCGTTTGTTTAATAGAGTTAGCGGTAATTAAATAGCCACCGTATAAAACAATAACGATGAAGATCAATATACGCAGTTTTCTCATTTTTCTTCTTCTTTTTTTCAATTTAACCCCTCATTAAAGCAATTTAAATGTTTTTTCATTTTTCTCTATCCATTATACAAGAAACAGGTCAGAATTTCTTTCCTTAACCTAAACTCTGTCCTGTTTTTTTGCAAATGTTTTTTCTATTAAAAAATAGCTGCCTTATTTAGCAGCTGTGTGAAGATATATTGCTCCGTTCGTTACCGTTTTACCTTTATAAAGTTATATATTCCTCTTACCAATAACGCTAACAATAAAAAAATCATTATTTGCCAAAAACCAGTAATATATGACATTATTATCCTCCATTATGGCAATATCTATATGTTAACATATATTTCCTAATTTACGTGTCTTTTAGAAATATCATTATCTTCTAACAATTGTTTGCCAAGCTTTTTATCCTATGTTAATTATGGTATATTTTAACTTATATTACTAGTTAGGAGGATTATTTATGGCTGATATGAAGGACTTTCGTAATTCTAGTTTCGATATTTCACTGCAGTTTATCAATCGCTGGTCTCCTCGTTCTTTTTTGGAGAAGGCTATACCTGAGGATGTTCTTTTAAGTATATTTGAAGCAGCAAGATGGGCTCCTTCTGCATCCAATGTTCAGCCTTGGAGATTTATTATCGCCCGCACACAGGCCGATTTAGAAAAGTTTCATTCCTTTATTGTACCTGGAAATCTTCTATGGGCTAAGCATGCACCTGCTTTAGCGGTTATTCTTTCCGAAACATCAACAGAACGTGGTCCCAATGCGTGGCATGCATTTGATGCTGGTACTGCATGGAGTCACCTTGCTCTGGAAGCACATAATCAAGGCTTGGTTACACATGCGATGGGAGGGTTTGATAATGTGCTTGCTCGCCAAGTATTAAACATCCCAGAGCAATACGAACTACACGCTGTGGTTGCCATTGGATATCAAGGAGAGAAGGAGTCACTCCCAGATAATCTGCAAGAACGGGAAAAGCCAAGCAGCAGACGTGCATTACGTGAATCCCTATTTGAAGGGTCTTTTGGTAAAGAAGCTCTTTAATCTGTTTCGAAAAATCATCTAAAGAAAAAAGAGGCTGGGACATAAGTATATGAATCAATATAAAAACCGAACTATATATTTTAATATAAATTAGATAGTTCGGTTTTTTGTTTTTTAGTTTTAATACAATAATTAAGAATTTTAGTGGAATGGAGCGGAGGCCACTCGACTCCTGCGGGAAATAGAGGACGCTTTAGTCCCCGCAGGCGAAGACGAGGAGACTCAAGCTTTCCCCGCGGAAAGCGCGAGGACGAGCGCGTAATGAAATGAACTAATTATAACTCCATATTCTATTTAGTCACTAGCTTCATTTTTCAAATATGGATGTAATTTTATTATTCGTGTTTAGAAAGGTTATCTTTTGTTTTGTACCAGCCTCTTTTTTCTATTCCTCTTAGATTACTCTGACACTGGTATTTCCCTAATAATTTCTGCTGTATTATCCTCTTGACTATCGGTATTATCCTCAAGACCATCCAGTATCATGTAGCTATCTTCATATTTAAATACAGGCTTGTACACATCTCCCCAATTGACTAATGTTTCTTCAATAAGCAATCTTAGGGAAGAAGCTGTTTCATTTTTTTCATTTGTGTTATTTTTTTCATGTCTGCGATGATAAAGCATAAGCTGATCAATCCAATAAAAACGATAAGAAATTATTAACAGAAGCAGTATTCTAATGTCTTCCACATATCTGCCTCCATAAGGATCATCCAATGGCCAGCCTCCTACCTCTCGTACTGCAGAGGTTCTGTAGCATCTTGGCCAAATAGATGTATTTGCCAATAAAAAATCATATGGATTATCATAATGCTGGCCTTTTTTTATTCGCGATAAATACACTTGTCCATATTCATCTTCAAAACTTATATTAATATTGCCGCTAATGACCGCAACATCCTCTGGCTGTTTCAATGCTTCATCTGCTAAGCTTTGCAAGGTGTCTGGATAAAGCCAGTCATCAGGATCAAGCTGAACAAAAAAGGGTGTTTCAATATGCTCAAGTCCAGTATTCAAACTAACCGATTGCCCCTTGTTTTCGTCATGTCTTACATACGTTATCCTTGGATCAACAAGATATTTTTTTGCTAACTCTGAACTCTCATCTGTCGAGCCGTCATCTACCAAAACGATTTTCCAGGAGAAATAATTTTGTGCGTAAATACTGCTAATAGCATCAATGATATATTTACCAGGATTGTAAAACGGGATTAGGACTGTAATAAGATTATCCAAGCTATTTGCCCTCCATTTCCTAACTACTTTTATATACTATGAGGAAGGGTTTAAAATGGTATGTTCAAACATCTTCTTTATACATTTTTTCAGCTCTTGCGTAGTAGATATTTGCACACATTGAAGTTCAATAAAAAAAGCCCTGTACACTTTGTATAGGACTGACTTACGTATATCAATTCATTTTTGTTTACTCGCTATAATAAGTATAAATGCCATTTCCGTCGAAAGGAAATATAGATTTGCTTCCAAAATCACTTTGCATCATAATGAGCACAATTAGAGCCAAAAGATAAAAAACCGCAATCGATTTATTATGTTCCTGCATCTCTTTCTTTTTAGCCCTGTATTTTGCTTGGATTAGTCTTTTTTTACCATTCATCAGACAAGCTCCTTTTTTAAAAGTGATCCATTATAACGACATTAAGTAACACCACTAACAAAAAATTACTTTTCTCATTTTCACTTATTATGCTTGAAAATCCCTTTTATTTCAATATAAGTTAATACTTTTTTTGTAAAAAAAGATTTCTTTTCAACTATCTATCCCTTTTCCATAATCACGCCTTTTTTTATAAATTGTCGGTCAAGGCCGCGGACAACAGTAGAACTTGGTAAAGCAACAAAAAAAAAGAAAGAGCAGCCTGCTCTCTCCTGTATCTTTTTAAGCCAAATTCCATTTTATAATTAACCCAAGATGTGTAAGTCCGCCGCCAAAGCCGTAAAGGAGTATATTGTCTCCATTTTTGATTTTTTGTTCATCGAGCCCTGTCTGGATTGCCAATGGTATCGAGCTTGATGAGGTATTTCCATATGGAACCATGCTTGTTAAAGTTTTTTCTATCGATACACCCGACTTATCACAAATCGATTCAATCATCCGTAAATTTGCGCTGTGGGGAACGAACCAGTCCAGCTGTTCCTTTTTCATATTGGCTTTTTTCAATAATGCTTCCATGGAGGCTGGAATCGTTCTTGTCGCCCATTTATATACTTCACGGCCGTTTTGAACCATTTTCCCACTGTTATTTAAAGGCTCTCCATTCATCTTTTCCGATAATGCGGTTCTGTATATGTGAATGCCGCCTTCTCCATTTGTGCCCAGATGGGTTGCAAGGAAGCTCGGATTTTCTTCATCATATTCAACAAGCACTGCTCCGGCACCATCACCAAACAGGATGCATGTTGTTCTATCCGTATAGTCTGTCACCTTTGACAAAGTTTCTGTTGCAATAACAAGTATTTTTTTATGCATTCCAGATGTGATCATACTATTCGCTAAATGCAGACCATATGTGAATCCAGCGCATGCAGCACTTAAATCCATCGCACCTGTCTGCCCGATTTTAAAATGTGATTGTATTTGTGTTGCTACACTTGGAAAACCATAATCTGCAGTAGTAGTTGCAACGATGATAAAGTCAACATCATCCAGTGAAGTACTGCTGTTTGCAGCTAAGTTTTCGATTGCTTTAATTGCCAAGGTAGAAGCAAACTCTTCTTCTCCTGCAATTCGTCTTTCCTTAATGCCTGTTCTTTGGACGATCCATTCATCGCTTGTATCCACCATTTTCGCAAGATCGTTATTTGTCAGTCTCTTTTCAGGGACATATGTTCCAATTGCTGAAATCCTTGCTTTTGAAGTCATTTCGGTTCGCTCCTTTTTATACTTATAACCAATTTATATATCCTACTATTAGTATCAGGTACTAATTTTATATTATTACGAATGAAGTTTATTTGTCAACGATGGAGTATCAACTTTCCATTCCTCCTCCTTACACAAAAAAAACCTTTGTATATAAAATGATTGGAGAAAGGTATTCGCGACAAGGAATAGAAAAACAGGCTAATAGCTAAAGAAACGTTCCTTTATTAGGAACGTTTCTTAGCTATTAGCCTTGTTGTACATATTTTTTCTGTGATTTAGCAAAGGATTGCTCAATCTCCTCTAGTGAACGTCCTTTCGTTTCCGGTACATATCGTTTGATGAAAAATAAACTTATTAATCCCAGTCCAACGAAGATGAAGAATGTAGTTGCCAAGCCAAATGCATCAAATAATACAGGGAATAGCAAACCTACAAGAAAATTCATCATAAACAGGCAGAAAATAGAAATACCCATTGCTAAACCGCGAAGATGAAGTGGATAAATTTCTGACTGCATCAACCAAGTTACTGGTGAGACTGCACCTTGCTGAAATGCTAAGAATAAAACAGTTAAGCTCAAGATAATATACGGAAGTACGGAAGAGCCTTCCATTGTAATTGAAATAATACCAATAAGCAGGAGTGATGTGCTTGTCCCAACCATACCGAAAAACAGCATTGGTCTTCGGCCGACCTTGTCAAGCAGTGCTATACCAACGAATGTTGCAGCAACAGAGATAACACCATTGGCAATGTTACCGATTAAAGCCGCTTCTGTTGAAAAGCCTGCATCCTTCAATATTTCTGTTCCATAATACATAATGGAATTAACACCAGTTAACTGCTGGATCATGGCAATTCCTATTCCTATAAGTATAATTCTGCGAACATGAGGAAGTTTTAAGTCTTTGAAGGTTGCTTTTTTCACTTTTCCTTCATTTACAATCGTATTTTTGATTTCTTTTAGTTCTTTTTGTGCTTGCATGCGTTCCCTAATCTTTTCTAGTACTTGTAAAGCTCCTTTTAAGTTGCCCTTAGAAGCAAGCCAGCGTGGACTTTCGGGAACAATCAGCATGCCAAGCCATAATAGTACTGCTGGAAGAGTCGCTATAACTAGCATATATCTCCAAATATTGCCCATATCGCCAAATGAGTTCGCTAAAATGGCATTAAATATGTATGCGAGCAGTTGTCCTGTGACAATCATTAATTCATTCTGAGTAACAAGTCTACCCCTTTTTTCTGCAGGAGCCATCTCCGCTAAAAATGCAGGTACTGTTACAGATGTTGCTCCGACTGCAAGTCCTAAAATAAATCTGCTTAAAACCATAATCTCTATATTTGGAGCAAGCGAACAACCAATTGTTGCGATAAGGAAAATACATGCAACACTTATGATTGTTTTGCGTCGTCCTTTCCTGTCAGACAGTCTGCCTCCAAAAATTGCCCCAAATGCTGCCCCAAACAGAAGGGAACTTGTAACGAGCCCTTGCGTAAAAGGAGATAAGTTAAGCTGATCCTCTCTTGACATATAAGGCAGTGCTCCATTTACTACACCCGTATCGTAACCGTATAACAGACCTCCGAATGTAGAAATGATTGTAATCAATTTTAAATATGTTTTTTGTGAAAACTTCTGCTTTTTTTGCCCTTCATTTGAGCTCGCTGCGGATGTTTTTACAAAAGCAGGTTCCTCACTAATTCTCATTTAATTCCTCACCCTTTTATGTAAATATAGATTCGCAGCTTCCTTTGCTGTTAAGGAAGTGTGTAGAAGTTATTTACCTTTTTAAAGGGGGATTTAAACATTTGCCCGTTTTTTTTGATATGAACAAAACAGAATATTCCTTGCTCTAAAATTTGTTCATTCTGCTATGCACACTTTTCACAGAGGAGGTTTTAGAGCCTCCTCCTCTGCGATTGCGGGGCTAATCGTCTCTATTTCCTTTAGTAATCGAGTGTCCTCGGCAATGTACACTAAGATTTCTCATTAGTGGATAAAAAGTAAATTCCTAATAAAAAACCGAACTATTAGTCGCTAAACGAAAAATAGTTCGGCTCTTCCTTCTAGCCTTAACTCCTTGTCACAGTCCCCATGGTTATTCCTGATTTTCACCAACGATAAATGTTGACTTTTTGTCCATAATTAAGCCGATAATACATAAAACAATAATAATGATAAATGCTATAAGTGCCATAAGCGGAATGGTAATAAATCCTAATAAATGAAAATAATCCGTTGTGCATGACACTCTGCCGCATGAGCCTAGCTCTGGCGGAAACAACATAATGTAATTGTGATGGACAGAAATAGCAAAGCCTATGCTTGCTAACGTTAAAAAGCTCCAAATCTGATTATAATCTTTTCTTATAATAGCTAAGCCAACAATAATCGGTAATGGATACATAAATATTCGCTGAAGCCAGCATAGTTTACATGGCTCAAATTTCATAATTTCAGAAAAAAACAAACTTCCGAACGTGGCAATTGTAGAAACAACCCATATTGCCATTAACAGTTTCTCTTTATTTTTTGTTTCCATATTATTTACCTCCCTTATAGCTAAACGAACACTTAATCTTACTAATATCTTCATCAGAACTTGTCCCTTTTTTGTATAAAGCAACATCTCGTGACTAATCAATTTACCTGTTCCTTATTATAGATGATTAAGGAGGTCTTGACTATAAGCCACTACCTCCAAATCGTTGAGCTCAATTTGCTTGGGCTATTACTTCCAAGCTGCCATCCTCTGCATGGTGAATGATATTGGTGATTTTGTAAAAACTTTTATCAATTTTAATTGTTTCGCCAATGGATGGTGCTATCTGAAAGATAATCTGCTTGGATTGCCAACCTCTTCCCTTATCCTGATACAGCGTATTTAGTCTTACCAAGAGCATCACCTCCAGTTACCTTCTTCATAGCATATCAACATATTTTTCTGTTTATGACATTCATTGTGGTTCAAATATAAAGTGTACTTGCATATAAAAACCAATAGAAAAAACAGGACAATACATTACTGTCCTGTTTTTTCTATTGATACATCATTTCATCAGTTAAAATCCTTGGAAAACTTCTAAACTTTTTTGCCAGTATGTATGGTGGTGCTTAGTTTGAATCTTCAAGAACATCGCGAATAAACAATCCTAAGGTTCCACTTGAATCAAAAAAGACAGACCATAAAAAAACAAACCGGGCTTGCTACTGTTAAATAACAGTACTTCCATGCTTTTTTTCAAAATTAAATCTATCCCCTCACTCACTAATATTAATATTGAATATTCGAATAATCTAACTTTTGACCTATCCATGAGATTAATTTCTTAACACCCTTACTCATATATATGAAAAACGTGGAACAATAAGCAACAGTCGTTAATAAAATAGCTTTAACTAATATCAATATAAGGGAAGGATTTTTATGGGGGCTATAAATGGAAAAGCTTTTATACAAAGAATTGATAACATGAATTCGGAAATATGGCTGGACGGCAGGAAAGTCACACAAAAACTGTCAACACATCCAGCATTTAAAGGGATACTGGAGGAAAAAGCTTCCTTATATGACATGCAGACAAACTTAGACTTGGAGCAGCTAATGACATTTTCTTCTCCGCATACAGGCGAACGTATAGGATTATCCTATCTGCAGCCAAAAACGAAAGAGGATTTATATAAGCGCCGTAAAATGATGGAATGTTGGGCAAAAGCAAGCTTTGGGATGATGGGCAGAAGTCCTGATTATTTAAATACAGCGGTAATGAGTTTGGCTTCATCAGCTAGCTTGCTTGCAGGCAAGGAAAATTGTTTTCCGGAAAACATTGTACGGCTCTATGAAGAAGCAAGAGAGCGTGATTTGACTTTTACGCATACTTTTATTACTCCACAGGTGAATCGTTCACAAACATTTTTAGAGGATGCTAAAGAACCTATTTCTGCTAAAGTCATCGCTCGTACTTCCGAAGGACTTGTTATAAAGGGAGCGCGTCTTTTGGCAACACAGGGTGGAATAACGGACGAGGTTCTTGTGTTTGGTGCACCAAAGTTTGATAAAAACGAGGCATTTGCATTCAGTATTCCTTCTAATACGCCTGGACTTAAGTTTATTGGCAGAGAGTCATTTGCAGGTGAGAATTCTCAAATCGATCATCCATTAAGCTCTCGCTACGACGAAATGGATTGTATCCTTGTATTTAACGATGTATTGGTGCCATGGAACCGCGTATTTTTTTATGACAATTTAGAAGCTGCAAATGAATTTTTAAACTCCAGCTCCTTCCACCATTTCGCATTACATCAGGTTTTAATTAGACAAATCGTCAAAACGGAATTTTTATTAGGAATTGCCGAATTGATCATTGATACAATTGATATAAGAGAGTACACTCATATACAAGAAAAAATGGCAGAAATCATTATTACACTTGAAACGATGAAAGCGTTATTAGATAAATCTGAGAATGATGCAATATATGATAATTGGGGCGGCATTGTCCCTAATATTACTCCCCTGCAAGTTTCCAGCAATATTTTTTCAAAAAATTATCCTCGATTTACAGAAATTATTCAATTACTTGGGGCAAGTGGACTTGTTACATTACCAACACAAACAGCTTTTCAATCTGAAATTAGAAAGGATTTACTTCAGTATTTGCAGGGTGCAAATAAACAGGCAGTAGAGCGCAATAAAATCTTTCGTTTAGGCTGGGATTTAACAATGAGTGCTTTTGGCACAAGACAAACACAGTATGAAAGATTTTTCTTTGGCGACCCGGTAAGATCAGCGAGCAGTTTGTACCGAAATTATGCTTTAGATGAGCATGTGCGAACGGTAAGCAACTTCTTACAATTAGGACATTCAGATGATGATAATCCGACAAAATAAAACGGCCTTTGCCTTCCAATCAGGCTAAAGACACAAAAGGAAATGCTTAAGACTTTAGGAACTATTAGGATGCGGTTATAATAGCTTTTTACCTTTATGGTGATACCTTGTACATATTAAATTAAGTTCTCGGGAAAACTTAATTTGAACCATATACAAGGAGGCAAATCACGATGAAAAAAATGAAGCATATGCTTGCAGTTGCTGCCTTAATGACAATCATTACAGGCTGTGGCAATGATGACGATAATAATAACACAGCCATGAATGATGATAAAAATAATACTGCAAACAATTTAACTGATAACAGTGTTGGCTATAAAACAGATGAACGCAAAAAAGCCAACCTAGATGTCGCAGACAAAGCAGCGGAAAAAGTAAAGGATATGAAAGAAGTTAAGCGTGCTGTTGTGATGAAAACAGACGAAAATGCTTTTGTTGCTGTCCAGCTTGAAGGCAATCAAGAAGACGGTGTAACAAATAAGCTAGAGGATAAAATTGCCGATCGTGTCAAAGATACAGATAAGGACATTGATAACGTGTATGTATCCTCTAATCCTGATTTTTTTGATCGATTCACAAATTATGCTAATGACATCGAAGATGGAAAACCAATCAGCGGATTATACGACGAATTTGTCGAAACTGTTAGAAGAATTTTCCCTAATTCACGCTAACAAAAGAAAGATGCCCATCCAATTGGATGGGCATCTTATATATTAATAAGGATAGTAAGGGTAGGATGGGTACGGATATGGGTATGGATATCCTCCGTATGCGTATCCTCCGTAATATGGCCCTCCGATAAGTGATCCTGCAGCAAGACCTCCGAGAAGTCCCGCAGCGAAAGGAACTCCAAATCCGTACGGACGGTAACCCCACGGTCTTCTACCATAGCCAAAATGGCCGCCAAATGGCCTTCCAAATGGTCTTCTTAAATCAGCACTGTTAATTGGATAATTTGCAGCTATCTCATTCATCTCTATATAACCTCCTCCTGTAATCCTTAATACGATATTCACCCAGCCCTGATTTTGTCTAGGTGATTTGCCTAATTGTGGAGGAAAAATAAAAATGTGCAAACTGCTCACGCTATTTTTGTCATCTTACATTTTTTTAACTTGTCTTTACTTGTTGCTTGGTGAAAACAAGGAAGCCATTTTTTCTCGATCATAATCCAATAACCAATGATTATAATTCCTATAAATAGCATGCAGGTTTTGTTTACTTGCCGCAATAATATCACAGCCACGATCATCATATAGATGATAAATCATCTGCTTCGTGTGATTTATCAAGTAAATGTTATAGCCTATCCGCCTATCCCCTCTTAGAATAGTTTGCGAATCACCCATATCTTCATGGCATATTGCTTTAAGCAAGGAAGCGTATCTAATTTCGGCCTTCTTACAAATAAGACTAAACCGATGGGTAACTCCCTCTTCCTCCTCCAATTCAGGGAGTGTTTGGTGCGATAATTGATATAATTTTTGTTTACTTTTTATGAATTTAGAATATACATTCAGCGGACGCTTCTGCAGATACTTGTTGCTTTTGAAAGTATGGACATCTGTCACAAAAATAATGTTATCCTCTTTTGCAAACACCTCATTGAATAATGTGGTGGAACGTTCATAAGCTTGGTTCATGCCACCCTTTTCATTCCATTTAATTGGATCTGCGATTTCAAATCTTAATCCATAATTCCAGCTGTAAAATAACGGTGGCTCTAATACTAAATCCTTAAAATGGCTTTGTAAAAATACATTCACCTGGTTAATCAAAATAGCTTCTCCTTCGCTGAATAAATAATAAAAATAATTTTCTTGATTCGATAAACAAATGTTTAGAACTGAGTGAAAAAATCCCGGAATTTGCCGATATAAATAATATAGTGCAATATGTGGGGGAATAGCTATGGATAGAAAATACTTAAATGTCATGGAAGAAATCGTCGAGTCTCTCGTAACCTATTTATTGCTCAGTCCCGATTTCCAGCTTTTTTGTAAATGTGAAAAATGTAAAATGGATATAATTGCATACAGCCTAAATAATCTGCCACACCATTATGTTACTACAGATAAAGGCAGAGAACATGTTTTTGAGCAATTGAATACAGACGAAAACCGCAAATGGATAAACAAACGAATTATCAGTGCGATTTATCTTGTTGGAAACTATCCAAAACATTTGAATGAGCATTAATGTCTTATACTTTTCAGTATTTTTTTATGACCTATAAAAAGAAATAAACCAGGCATTTGCCTGGTTTATTTCTTTTCTTTAATTAGTTGCAGGCTTTGTTGTTGCATTACCTTGTTTTTCAAGCTCCTTCACTGCACTTTCGCTTGTATCTGCACGTTTAACAAAGAAGGCAAGAATCAATGCGATAATATTGATTGCAAGTGTTACGTAGAAGGAATATTGAATACCTTCTAACAAAGCTTTTTGTGTAATCAACGCTGCAGAGGATTGTGTGATTGTTGCAGGGTCAACACCTGCCATCATGCTTTCTGCGTTCGTTTTTGTTACGGTATTCATGATTGTAACTAATATTGCTGTCCCGATGGAACCTGATACCTGCTGTGCTGTATTATTAACAGCCGTTCCATGTGGATTCAAGCGTGTAGGAAGCTGATTTAAACCATTTGTCATAATTGGCATCATAACCATCGACATACCGAACATACGAAGTGTATACACAAGTATGATATACGTATGTGTTGAATCAAGCTGCACATGTGCCAGCATATATGTGGATAATCCTGTGATAGCAAGGCCGATGACAGCAAGAACACGAGGTCCAAACTTATCAAACAGTCTTCCTGTGATTGGAGACATTATTCCCATAATAATCGCCCCTGGAAGCATCATTAACCCTGAATCAAGCGGTGAAATCCCCCTTACGTTCTGCACGTAGGCTGGTGTTAATATCATCCCTGAGAACATGGCAACAGCATTAACTATAGCAATGACTGAGCCAAGCGCAAACATCGGATATTTATATACACGCAAGTCAAGTAGCGGCTCTTCCATTTTTAATTGACGGATGATGAATGCAGCTAAAGCTAGTGCCCCGGCAATTAATGTTGTTAGCACAATTGGATCTGTCCAGCCATCAGAGCTTGCGGAACTAAAGCCATACAGCAATCCGCCAAATCCAATCGTTGATAACACAATAGAAATATAATCAAGTGTTGCATTTTTATTTTGATTCATAACGTTCTTAAGCTTCCATACCGCAAGCAGTAAGCTAATAACAGCTAGTGGAAGAATCATTTCAAAAAGAAGTCTCCAATCGTAATACTCTACGATATAACCGGATAATGTTGGACCGATTGCTGGAGCAGTAATCATAACTAATCCGAATATCCCCATTGCAGCCCCACGTTTTTCACGGGAGAAACTGATTAACATAATATTCATAAGCAAAGGACCCATTACAGAAGATCCTGCAGCTTGAATCATACGTCCAGCAAGCAATGTGCCGAAGTTAGGCGCGAATGCTGCCAACGCCGTACCTGCTGTAAAGATAGCCATTGATGTAATAAATAGGCTTCTGTTTGAAAAGCGGGTCAAAAGAAATGCCGAAGCAGGAATTAATATACCACTAACAAGCATATAGCCTGTTGATAACCACTGTACCGTTGAATAATCTGCTATTTTTAAATCCACCATAATGGATGGCAGCGCAACGTTTAAAAGGGAGTTATTCAAAAATGAAACGAAGGCTCCCACAAAAAGTATGGCAATCATCAAATATGGGGGTTTTTTTTGTTGTAAACTTGAATCCATCTATTTTATCTCCTCACTGTTAAATCCTCATGTTATTTACCTTTAGTTTGCTTAAGACCCAGTTACTTTATGATTGTTTATCTTAATCCTCTGTCTTACAAAAACCTCTTTTTAGCAGTTTCATTTGCATCAGATAGCTGTTTTCTGCTTCTTTAGCGGTAAGATCCTTCACAAACATTTGCACTAAATTATGAAAGGTAACAGCTGTCATTACCCTTACCATGTGATGTAATTCACTTTCATCTTCTATATTCAGCATGCTTTTATCAATCGATTTAGAGATGTTTTCAAAATGACTTTTTTGCTTTTCTTCATATACATTATTGGCTAAAGTATTTTCCAATTTATAATTCATATTCAAGAAAGCATTTTTAAAAAAGTTAGCTTGGTCTTTGTCTTTATGACTGCTTACCATAAATCTAAAGGACTCAATAAACGTTTTAAACAAGTCACCATTATTTTCCTGTAATATTAATAGAAATTTTTCGGTATTTTTCTTAGAGGTTTCACTCAATAAATAGAAATACAAATCCTCTTTATCATCAAAATATTGATAAAAACTACCTCTTGGAATACCTGCGCTTTTAATGATATTTGCAATGGAAGCTTCATGAAGCGGCACTCTTGAAAACTCCTCTTTAGCAGCTAGTATTAGTGTATCCTGCTTATCTTGAGCTAAATGAAAAAAAGTTTGTTTTGGCATAACATAACCCTACTCTCTTCATGTGACACTGTGTCATATGTGATAACAAATTTTATTATATGTGACACTGTGTCATATGTCAACATAAAAACATGACAACGTGTCATTTCATTTGCTTCTTAATTTTTAGCTGCATACTTCTTATATGATGTTTCATACCTTTGTATATGAAAAAGTATTTGAACAAGCAAAAGAGCCAGGAGGAATCCTTTTAAAGATACTCTCCTAGCTCTATATGTAGTTAGCTCATTATCCTTTGTGCTTTTGCTTGTCAATTTCTTCTTTTAAACGTCCTTCAGGAGCAAAATCCTTTTCCCAATTTGGCGGCTTGATGATTTTTCCATCTTCTTCCCTGAATCTCGGTTTACCATCTTCAAACAGCTTGCCCATATTTGCTTCTTGAACAATATTGAATAAATTAAACGGTTCAACTCCGGCAATAACAAAGCTGCCTTGGTTGAAATATTCAACATCTGTCAAAGCATCCATTTGTGCCACAAGCACATCATCAACAGGTTTTTTCTCTGTCATGATTTTATCTGCTGCTTTATGAAGTCCTTTAAGGAATTGCTGGAATAATTCTTGGAATTTCTCTTCCTCACCTGCTGCAGTAGCGTAAAGGAATTCCACAAGCTCTTCTCCTGTCCAAACAGCTCTGTTAACGGCAGTTTTGTCCGCAATCGGCTTAGGACTTTCGCCTACTTGGTGGCCAAATGCCTGATGAAAATCCTTAACCATATTATACATAATATTTAAATCTTTATTTTGTTCGTTTGCCATACTGTACTCCCTTTATAAATAGTCTTCCATGAGTATTTTACCATTATTGTTCCCAATATGGGACTTACATTCTGTTTTTTTTGAAATCCCTAAAAAAACCACGCGATTTTCTTTTATATAACAACATTTCAGACCAAGCAGCTGTACACATAATAAACATGTGAAAAAACACTAATTTACTAGCATTTAAACCCCTGTTATAATACTAGAGGAAAGAGGTGTTGAATCAGTGGATATATTCAGTATTAAAGAATTATCAGAGGTTATACGTCATGTCGAAATTGAAGGTCAAGGGGGTATCTTTACAGAAGAAACCGGAAAACTGCCAAAGGATTATCCAAAAGAATTTCTGAGTCGAATTGTCAACTATATATCCGACCAAGTATTAATCGAGAAGATTGATGCTTTAACCGAGGATGAAGCACTTCATATGTTTGTTAAATCTGTTTATATTGTGCGAATCAAACATTTTGAAAGCCCAAATTATTTAGAAGAAAATGCAATCATAGAAAAAGTTTTTGAAGATTATATAATGGAACCTTCCGCGCTGAAATAAGCGCTCACTTTAGATACTATATTCAGGCTGCTTAGCGTGCTGTGCCTAAACAGCCTGAGATTTATATAAAATATAAGAGCTTAATGCTGTTCCTTATTGCGATTAACATTATTTGCGATAAATTCCACAGTAGTTTTCTTCGTAATTAACTTTTCATACTTCTTTTGCGCCATTAAATTATTTTTCCAGTCAGAATGCTTTCTTTTCGTTTTCAGCTCATGCGTATTCATAGCATCCACACCCTTTTCATTCATTCTAACGTGTCTTTACCCTCATGTTGCTGATTATAAACACTTCATCCCTTAATGTTCGATCTTTTTTTGAAATAATAATATTTACCTGTTCCTTTTTCTCCTAGTAGAGTACAATAATAACCATTAATCAAGCGAAGAATAGAGGAGAAACATGGATATTAGGCAGCTAATGTATTTTGTTGAAGTGGTTAAACAAAAAAGTATGACAAGAGCATCAGAAAAACTGCATATTTCACAGCCTGCATTAAGTAAGGGGATCAAAAGTTTAGAAGAAGAGATTGGGATTATACTCATTAATCGCTCCAATAAAACGCATGAGCTAACAGATGCTGGCCAGATTGTGTACGAATATGCACAAAAAATTATGGCGCAAATGGATGAGATGGCTACTACTCTCCATGACATGACTAATCTTGCAAGAGGCAACATTACAATCGGCATTCCACCAATGATTGGCAGTTTGTTTTTTCCTAAAGTAATTGCTGCATTTCATAAAGCTTATCCGAATATTCACATCAATATAAAAGAATATGGAGCTGCAAAAGTTGTTAAGAGTGTGGAAGAAGGTGAATTCGAAATTGGTATTGCTGTATTGCCGCTAACCGATGAATCTTCCTTTAATGTTTTTCATCTTGTAAGTGAAGAAATCAAACTAATTGTTAATGAACAGCATAAGCTTGCAGATAGAAAGCAAGTCCATATGAAGGAGCTGAAAGAGGAGGAATTCATTTTTTATAGCGAAGAGTTTGCTCTGTATGAAATGATGAAAAGAGGCTTCATTAATGAAGGATTTGAACCAAACATCATTTTTAAAAGCTCACAATGGGACTTTATGATTGAAATAGTGGCAGCAAACCTTGGAATCTCCATGCTCCCAGAATCCATATGTAGCAAAACTACGAATAATCAAGTACGAATTATGGATTTAAATCCAGTAACAAACTGGCAATTAGCTGTCATAACAAAAAAAGACCGCTATCTTTCTGTCGCGGGAAGAAGGTTTATAGACTTTATTCTTCAGCAATAGCTGCCCTTCTTCCCCTCCCTTCCTCTCCTTTTGTTATTTCACGAACTCATCATAACTTTTAGTTATATTAATTATAATTATTATGTATTTTACGAATACCGACAATCATCGTATTATATCCATATAGTTAATCTTTTGATTGACATTAGGAAGGTGATTGGATTGAAACTACTCATAATAATGGGGCAAATTGCCTTTATACATCTTTTTCTTTTTCTAGGAATGGGAATAAAAATGGTTGTGTCCGTTCCACTGCCGGCATCCATGATTGGTCTCATTTTTTTATTTATAGGATTGCAGTTTGGCTGGATTAAATTAAAATGGGTGGAGCAAGGAGCTGCCTGGCTGTTAGCAGAGCTGCTGCTGTTTTTTATTCCTTCTGCAGTCGGAATCGTTAATTATGAAGAGATTTTTAACATGAAGGGGATCGAAACAGTACTTCTCATTGCTGTCAGTACCTTTATAGTCATGGGTGCAACAGGCTTTACAGCAGAAAAAATTTATAATAGAAAGAGAAGTTTTCATAAATGAATATTTTACTGTTTACAGCGTTAACTTATTTTTTTTACAGGCTGACAAAGTGGGGCTATAATAAGTGGAAAAATCCATTATTGCACCCACTCTTGCTGGCACCATTAATGTTGATACTTGTTATCAGCTGCCTGCACATACCTGCAGGAAACTATACGGAAGCTTCCCGATTTTTAACTCACTTGCTTGGTCCTGCAACAATAGCATTTGCTGTGCCAATTTATAAGCATAAGCATTTGCTGAAGAAATACTTCGGTGTCATGCTTATAAGCGTCACAACTGGAACGGTTGTTGCCATCGTTTCTTCGTATTTCTTTTCGATGTTCATTCATTTAAGACCTGATTTTATGATAAGTATCCTCCCTCGTTCAATTACGACTCCAATTGCGATAGAAGTTTCACAGGAAATCGGCGGGCTGCCGCCATTAACAACAGTATTTGTTATTCTGACAGGAATCATTGGTGGAATTATTGGACCATGTGCGATTAAATTTTTGTCTCTAAAATCACCGATAGCCAGAGGCTTAGCATTAGGCATGGGTGCACATGGAGTCGGAACAACAAAAGCAATGGAATTTGGAGAACAGGAAGCCACCTTTTCAACACTTGCGATGATATTAGCTGCGTGGATTACGGTTATTTGGGGTAGCTCTCTCATTCCATTATTGATGAATATAACGAGTTAAAAAAAAAACTAAAATCCAAAAGGATTTTAGTTTTTTATTTTGAATAAATGCTATTATTATTGACGACTTGTAATTCTCTTGTCGTTTGTGCCATATCACTGCCGCAAATTGGGCATTTCGGTGTTTCACTGCTTTTAAAATTGTCTCTTAACCAACACTTACATGTTTCAGATACACAATCCCAAATTACTACTTCTTCTTTTACAACTTCCTCGTTATTCTTCCGGCCAAAACCCATTGCCAAATGAAACACCTCCATGAAGCTTTTGTTTGTTTCGGCTCTGGATACAATGCCAGAGTACGTTCGAGCCGATAAAAAATAAAAAATCACTTGTAAACGTAAGAAATCTACAGACTAGATCTTAAAAAACAAGTGAAAAAACATATCTATCTTTTAACCTATCTTATAATTATAGCACATTAATAAAAAAAGTCAAATAATTAATATTTCATAGTAACATATTTCATTTCAAATGAAAAGCATTAGCTATCCTGAAAGCAATATGATATTATTTTCGAGTGTGCAATAAATTCACCGATACTTTCAAATACTAGCAAGTACTAACATAGGAGGCTAACACAAATGAATATAACAGAATACACAGTTGAAAAGCTTCAAGATCCTACAGGTATTTTATCTGGAGACCGTTATGAATTTATCTTACAGCTTGAAGAAGAGGAAGAAGATGAGCTGTTTGAGGACGGTGCAGTTGAGCTGAAAGTATTATTTTTCGTTGATGAGAAGGAAATGAAGGTACTAAATTACCATTTCCATAACAGCAGTCAGGATAAGTACCTAGACTTTGCATTAGAAGATGAAGAGCTCCAAGAGATCCACAGCTTTTGCAGCAGTCACTACGCATCAGAAGAGGCTTAATCTACATAAAAAGGAGCAGGGTATTCCTGCTCCTTTTTCTCATCTTATACTTCTACAGACTTCCCGTCTTCTACAATATGATGCATTAAATGTGCAAGGTAATGAATTGGACCAAATTCTTGTTCATCCGCCTCTTCCTCTTCATCCTCATCAATTTGCAGATCATTCAAATGCAATGCGATAAATTGATAAAAATCCTTTAACTCAAATGAATAACAAGCTGAAGGAGATTCATTCTCCTCTTCATATTGAAGAACTAAATAAGATTCTTTGCCATTTTCATCTACTGCATCAAAATAGATGAAAAAGCCGATATTTGTATCAAGCTCAAACAGCTGTCTAGTTCCACCGCTTGTGACACGATTGAAATCCTCTTCGCTTAATTTTTGGACGTTAATATTATCCATACCGTCTTCCTTATGAAATTCAACAGTATATTCCTTCATATATAAGCACCTCTTTCTTAATCAGCCTTAATTGTAACAGACTTTGTCCATTTCACAAAAAACATTAGCCTAAAAAATGAACAATGCGAAAAAGAACCCTGTTTATACAGGGTTCTTTGAGATAAGCATATTAAAGTTTCGTTACGTTAACAGCTTGTGGGCCACGTGCGCCATCTTCAATATCAAAGTTAACTTCTTGACCTTCATCTAATGTTTTGAAACCGTCTGTTTGAATTGCAGAAAAATGTACGAATACATCATCTCCACCTTCTACTTCGATAAATCCAAAACCTTTTTCTGAGTTAAACCATTTTACTTTACCTGTTGCCATTTTATTGCCTCCTAGATTTAAATAACCAGGATATACATTTATATCCTTCATTTGTACATTTTAACCATTTTGAAGAAAAATTAAACATAATCCAGAAATATTTTTTTAGTCTCTGCTTCTATTTCTGTTTCTGCTTCTTCTTTCTCCGCCGCCGCCGTTGCCGTTGCCACCGCCACGGTTGCGATCATATCCGCGTCCGCCTCTGTCACCACTACGACGACGTCCTCCGCCAGAACGGTCACCTTTCGGCTTTTTAGAACGAAGCGGTTCAACAGCAGTCAATTTAACTGGCGTTGCATCCGGCTCTTTTGTTAGAAGCTTTAATGCACTTGCAAGCAATGTAACAGAATCTGTTTCTTCCAGCAAAGTTTCCGCAAGACGCTTATATTCTGCGAATTGGTTTTCTTCAACTGTTTTTTGGATTTTGTTGATTGTTGCCTGTTGGTTTCCTGCCAATACATCTGTAGTTGATGGAATTGGGTTTTTCACCATTTTTTTCTTCGTAACATTTTCAATGATGCGAAGGTGATCCAATTCTCTTGGAGATACTAATGTTACTGCATAACCTTTTTTACCTGCACGGCCAGTACGACCAATACGGTGAACATAGCTTTCAGGGTCTTGTGGAATATCAAAGTTGTAAACATGAGTTACACCGCTAATATCCAATCCGCGAGCAGCTACATCTGTTGCTACCATGATATCAATTGTTTGCTCCTTGAAACGGCGGATTACTTGATCCCTTTTCCCTTGTGGAATATCACCATGGATTCCTTCAGCAGAATATCCACGTTTAATTAAACCTTCAACTACTTCATCAACACGTTTTTTCGTTCTTCCGAAAACAATCGCAAGATCTGGTGATTGGATATCAAGAAGACTGCATAGTACATCAAACTTTTGGCGTTCTTGCAGCTCGATATAGTGTTGTTCAATATTTGTAACAGTCATTTCTTTCGCTTTAACCTTAACAAGCTCTGGCTCCACCATGAAGCGCTCTGCCAATGATTGAATTCTTTTTGGCATTGTTGCTGAGAAAAGTAAAGTTTGACGTGTTTTTGGTGTTTCACTCAAGATTCTTTCGATATCTTCGATGAAGCCCATATTTAGCATTTCATCTGCTTCGTCCAAAACGATCATTTTTGTATCTTGCAGACGAATTGTTTTTCTTTCAATATGGTCGATAAGACGACCAGGAGTTGCTGCGATAATCTCTGGCTTTTTCTTTAATCCGCGGATTTGACGGTTAATATCTTGTCCACCATAGATTGGCAATGTACGGATGCCTTTTACTGCACCGATACGGTTAAGTTCTTCTGCAACCTGTACAGCCAATTCTCTAGTTGGCGCGATAACAAGGCCTTGAACAGCTTTACCAACTTCGATTTTTTCCAAAAGTGGAACACCGAATGCTGTTGTTTTACCTGTTCCTGTTTGTGCCTGTCCGATCATATCTTTACCAGCAAGACCAATAGGAATCGCCTGTGCTTGAATTGGTGTTGGTTCTTCAAAACCCATATTGGATAATGCTTTTTCTAAACTGCTGCTTAAATTAAAATCTGAAAAAGTCGTCAATACTTTTTCCTCCTTCGTTAGTGCTCATTGCCTTAAATACTTATAAAGAATGCTGGTAGTCCATTGGGATACCTTAGCCTATTTTACCCAAGTTGGTAGGCATTTAAATAATTTAATCTTGAAAAATATTGGAGCAAGAGCTTTGTATAATTATTGATAAATATATACTCTCCACTTCCATTCACTTTTTTTCATGTTCCAAAACATTCTTGAAAAAGTATTAGGGGATTTAAATTCCTGATGAAAATGATTGGGATTGTGGAGCGATAGCGTACTACACTAAAAAAAGGTGATGCATTAAGGAAAGGCATCACCTTTAATCTAAAAATTATTAAGCTTTGTTTACGTTAGAAGCTTGAGGTCCACGGTTACCTTCAACGATTTCGAAAGTTACTTCTTGGCCTTCTTCTAAAGTTTTGAAACCTTCTGATTGGATAGCGGAGAAGTGAACGAATACGTCTTGTCCTTCAGTAGACTCGATGAAACCGAAACCTTTTTCTGCATTAAACCATTTTACTTTACCTGTGTTCATTGTAAAACCTCCAAAATTGTGTTACACCTTTAAGAACTTATATAAATCTTTAGGAATCAGTGAAGCATCGCTACCTTTTCGGACATAGGCTGTATGTGCAACCATGACCAACAATCCTTAAAAAACATATACCGAACTTACAAGCGTTATATACATCATATCTTCAATATCGACTTTTGTCAATTAACTTTTTTAATTTGCCTCTGCTGAATCCACTGTATGCTTTAAAAGCATGCTGATTGTTACAGGACCTACACCGCCTGGCACTGGAGTAATTGCTGAAGCATTTGCAAGACATGCTTCGTAATCAACATCCCCGACATTACCTTTATTATAGCCTGCATCAAGGATAACAGCGCCTGGCTTAATCCAGTCACCTTGAATGAAATTCGGCTTACCAACTGCAGCAACAACAATATCAGCCTGTTTGACATGCTCAGCCAAATTTTTAGTGCGAGAATGACAAGTTGTTACCGTTGCATCTTCATTTAATAGCAATGCTGATACTGGCTTACCAAGAATTGGACTTCTGCCAACAACGACTGCATGCTTTCCGCTAGCGTCAATACCATAATGCTCCATTATTTTCAGTATTGCAGCAGGTGTACAGGATGGGTATCTTCCGAAGCCTAAAGCTGTTTGTCCGTATCCTAGGCTCGTTACACCATCAACGTCCTTATCTATCGCAATTGTTTCAAATGCCTTTCTTTCATCAATATGGTCAGGTACAGGATGCTGAAGCAAAATTCCATGTACGTTACTGTCTTCATTTAACGATTGAATTGTTTCAAGCAACTGTTCTGTTGTTGTCTCTTTGTCTAAATGGATTTTTCTGCTGTCAATACCAAGCTTAGCACACGCATTACCTTTCATGCGTACATAAGTAGCGGAAGATGGATCTTCTCCAACAAGAATTGTTGCAAGACAAGGTGTAATGCCTTTTGTCTTTAATGCTTCGATTCTGCTTTTCAATTCTTCCTTTACTGTGTTTGCTACTACATTTCCATCTAAAATAACTTTCTCAGACATGTATATCCCTCCAGGTATTGTGTTAGAAAGGTTTATCACCTTTTGCCCAGACGACCGGCTATACACCTTTCACAGCTCCCATATGGTTTATTCCATTATTGTCGTCAGTCACTGCGAAACGAATCTATTTACTAGGTAATAATAACATAGCTCTCATTTTATGAAAACAAGTTTCGACATGAAAAAAGGGCATCTCCTGTTAATTCAGGAGATGCCCAGTGGTGAGTGCTGCAATAGATCTTTGTTCATTATTATATGAAGAAAGTAGACCTATGTAAAAACTTGCACTTTTATTGGCATATATTTAAGGAATGCACTACTAATTAGTGCCATTGCCTAAAACAATGAAAGCCCTACCTCTCTTTCATCCTTACGGCTCCGAGGCCGTGCCAGTGTGAATTTAGGTTCTATCAGTTAGAACGGCGGCAAAAATAACATTAACTGAGAATAATTTTTGGAAGGGTTAATCCGCATATGAGAGATTATTTTTAATGTGATTTTTGGAGAAGATTGTTAAAGTGGTGTTTATTCTGTTTTTCAACTGTTCCTGGTTGGTTTGCATCTACATAACTTTACACAAAATCTTTTACTTTTATAATTCAAATCCGTTCTTGCCTCAAATACATACAAGTAATAGAATACCCTATTATTTACATTTTGTCAACCGTGCTGTATATCGGTAATAAAAGGCATAATTTTATTATAAAAACAAAACACCCGATTTTCAGCATAGTAATAGAGTATGTTCCTAAGATTAGTCCGTTTCATTGCGCTGCGCACACTCGCTTTTGCGGGGTCTTCTATTTCCCGCAGGAGTCGATTTGCCTCCGTTGCATTTCAACATATTTCTCAATATTGTCTCTGTTTAGAAATCACAAAGAAAAAAACTGAACTATTAATCGCTGTAATAGTTCAGTTTTTTAACCGTGACTAACTCAAATGTCACACCATCTATTTCGTTACATTATATTATTTAATAGTTCTGCTGATTGTAAATCTGCTGGAATTGTTGCGTGTTGGATTTCTTTTTCGAGTTGTTGCTTATGGTATTGTTGTTCTGCTTGGTCCCATTCGTAATAGTTTGCCATATATGCAAGAACAGCTTCTTTATGTTTTAATGCTTCTGTTATGTCAAACAGGAGCATTCCCGTTCTCCGAAGCAGTACGTCGACCGGTGTCATTGCGAGTTCGCGCTGCATCGCATAGTGGATCTTCGCCCAAAGTAGGACAGGTAAGTTAGACTGTTGTGCTGCTGCTTTCTTTTCCGCAACTAGGTTGAAAATGTCTGGTGCGTTGCTTCCGTACATTTTCGCAATCGCGGCAGCGTCTTCTCTTGTTAAGCCAGCATTTATGCCTTCTGGAATAATTCGTTCTATATAGCTTTCAAAGTTGGCTGAACCACCAACTTTTCCTCCTGATATCGGCAAATGCTTTGTTTGACAGCCACTAAAGCTACTGCCTTTTTCTGTTAATTTTTTACCAACAATTTCAAGGACTGTTTCTGCCATTTTACGATAGCCAGTCAACTTACCTCCAGCGATTGTCACAAGTCCAGAATCTGATACCCAAATCTCATCCTTCCTTGAGATTTCTGATGGGTCCTTTCCATCCTCCAAAATTAATGGCCTAACTCCAGCCCAGCTTGATTCTACATCATTTTCTGTTAGATTGACTGCCGGGAACATATATTTAATCGCATTAAGAATATATGTGCGGTCCTCCACTGTCATCGCAGGGTTCACTGGATCTTCCTTATAGAAGGTATCTGTTGTTCCAACATAGGCCTTATTGTTCCTTGGAATCGCAAATACCATTCTTCCGTCTGGTGTATCAAAGTAAATGGCTTGTTTTAACGGAAATACAGATTGGTCAATGACGATATGCACACCTTTTGTCATCTGCAAAGTTTTCCCTTTTTTGCTGCCATCCTTTTCTCTAATAGTGTCCACCCATGGACCTGCTGCATTAACAACAATATCAGCAAAAACTGAATAAGTTTCTCCAGTTAATACATCTGTTACATATACTCCATTCACTTTGCCTTCGTTATCATAAAGCAGTTTTTCCACTTTCGTATAGTTTAAAGGAGTCGCTCCTTTTTCGATTGCTTCCTTCATTACTTCAATTGTTAATCTGCTGTCATCTGTACGGTATTCCACATAATAACCGCCGCCTTTAAGGCCTTCCTTTTTCACAAGAGGCTCTTTTGCAAGTGTCTGATCTTTAGTGAACATTTTTCTTCTTTCCTTTTTCTTAACACCTGCAAGAAAATCATAGACACGTAAGCCGATACTCGTTGTAAACTTTCCAAACGTGCCGCCTGTATGGAAAGGCAGAAGCATCCATTCTGGTGTTGTAACATGTGGACCATTTTCGTAAACGACCGCTCTTTCCTTACCAACCTCTGCTACCATTTTCACTTCGAACTGTTTTAAATAGCGAAGTCCCCCGTGGACAAGCTTTGTTGATCTGCTTGATGTGCCTGCAGAGAAATCCTGCATTTCCACTAATGCGGTATTCATCCCTCTTGTTGCTGCATCAAGCGCAATCCCAGCACCAGTTATTCCTCCACCAATGACTAGCACATCAAATTTGTTTTCCTGAAGTTGTTTTTTTAAGAAATTACGATTCGTTTTCATTTGGATGTCCTCCTAAGAATTATGTCCAACAAAAAAGAGACCACAAAGAATCATTACCAATACGTGATAACGACTTTGTGGTCTCTCCAAATCTCCGGACATTTTATTAACTTGTGTTTATTATAACATAATTATATATATATTCATAGTATTTAGAATTAATTTGTATTAGCTTAATTTTTGAAAGCCATTGTTGCTTGAACCGCTTTCTTCCATCCTGAATAAAGTACTTCTCGTTGTTCTTCTTCCATTGCTGGATCAAATGACTTATCTAATTTCCACTGCTCAGCAATTTCAGCCTGATCCTTCCAGAAGCCTACAGCAAGCCCTGCTAAATATGCGGCACCAAGAGCCGTTGTTTCATTAATGACAGGTCTTTGTACTGGAACATCCAAAATATCTCCTTGGAATTGCATTAAGAAGTTGTTTTTTACTGCTCCGCCATCTGCTCTTAATGTTTTTACACTTATATTGGAATCAGCTTCCATTGCAGACAAGACATCTCTTGTTTGATAGGCAAGGGATTCAAGTGTTGCTCTGACAAAATGCTCTTTTGTTGTACCTCTTGTGACACCAAACATCGCACCGCGCACATCACTGTCCCAATATGGTGTGCCAAGCCCAACAAAGGCAGGAACTAAATAGACTCCATCAGTTGAATCTACTTTCGTAGCATACGCTTCACTGTCTTTTGCATCCTTTAGCATTCTAAGGCCATCACGAAGCCATTGAATAGCAGAGCCGGCAACAAAGATACTTCCTTCTAGCGCATATTCGACCTTTCCGTTTAATCCCCATGCAATTGTGGTTAACAAACCATGATTAGAGCGGACTGCTTTTTCTCCTGTATTCATAAGCATGAAGCAGCCTGTTCCGTACGTATTTTTCGCCATTCCTTCCTCAAAGCAAGCCTGGCCGAACAATGCTGCTTGCTGATCTCCAGCGACACCCGCAATCGGAATATTCTTGCCGAAGAAGTGATAGTCAATTGTATGTGCATACACTTCAGAAGAAGGTTTCACCTCTGGAAGCATAGACTTAGGTACAGTCAAAATATCAAGTAGCTCATCATCCCACTTTAAATCATAAATATTGAACATTAAAGTACGAGAAGCGTTCGTATAATCCGTCACATGCGCTTTTCCGCCTGAAAGCTTCCAAATCAGCCACGTATCAATTGTCCCGAACAACAATTGACCGTTTTCCGCTTTTTCTCTTGCTCCATCAACATTATCAAGAATCCATTTCACTTTTGTACCTGCAAAATAAGCGTCGATCAAAAGCCCTGTTTTATCTCTAAATAATTGGTTATGTCCTTGTGCCTTAAGTTCTTCACAAATATCATTTGTTTGTCTTGATTGCCAAACAATTGCATTATAGACTGGAACACCTGTCTCTTTATCCCAAACGACTGCTGTTTCACGTTGGTTCGTAATCCCAATACCTTCAATTTGGTCTGCTTTTATATCTGATTCCGATAAAACGGTTGCAATAACAGATAGAATGGAACCCCAAATCTCACTTGCATTATGCTCTACCCAACCTGGCTTCGGAAAGATTTGCGTAAATTCTTTTTGCGCCGAATGAACAATTTCTCCTTTTTTATTGAAAATAATTGCTCTTGAGCTAGTAGTTCCTTGGTCTAATGACAAAATATATTTTTCCATCGTAATACCCCCTATTTGATTATGAAACTAGTCTACCATATTATTTCCTTCTATTATTAAGCTGCATTTTTCATTTTAATAGAATTGTTGCTTTTTGTTGCAAAAAACGCAAACCCTAATATCACTATGCTAACGATGACAACCGGCCAAAAATAGCTGGAAATTGTTCCTTTATAGAAATATTGGTAAAATACTGCTGCCAACCCTCCACCTAAGACTGGTCCAACGACTGGAATCCAAGCATATTTCCAGTTAGAATCCCCTTTACCTACAATCGGAAGCAACGCGTGAGCAATACGTGGTCCTAAATCCCTTGCCGGGTTGATAGCATAGCCAGTTGTGCCCCCAAGAGACATACCGATCACTACTATTAGTAAACCGACTGCCATCGGATTTAAGCCATCTGTAAATGTTGTTGCACCAATGAAAAGCAAGCCTAGAACAAGCATGAAAGTACCGATTAATTCTCCAAGCAGATTGGAAAAAGTATGTGGAATAGCTGGACCTGTTGCAAATACGCCTAACTTAGCTCCTTTATCATCAGTTGCTTTCCAATGTGGTAAATAATGTAAGTATACAATAACTGCTCCAATAAACGCACCAAGCATTTGAGCTATGATATATTCAGGCACTTGATTCCATGCAAAATCGCCAGTTATCGCAAGTGCGATAGTTACTGCAGGGTTAAGATGTGCTCCACTGATACTGCCAACTGCAAAGACTCCCATCGTAACAGCTAAGCCCCAAGCAATTGTAATAACAATCCACCCGCTATTATTAGAAAACGTTTTCTTTAAATTGCTACCAGCAACTACTCCTCCCCCAAAAACGATTAAAATCATTGTACCAATAAGTTCACCTAAAAACGCAGACATTAATACTCCCCCTTTTCTAAAAAACAATAAGTTTATAAAACAGCAAAAAAGGAGGGCACAACAGAAATATATCACAATAAATGTGAAAATCTGTGTGCATCTCCTTATCTCCAACACGTTTTATTAACTTGTAGATACATCATATCTTACCATGTAAACGCTGTCAATACGTTTGCAAGATTTTCTCTAGAAAAATAGTGAAAACTTTTCTATTTGTTCCATAATTCTTTTCTTGATGTTGTTATACCCGCTGCTCCAGCCTTAATCGCATTTTCAACATCCGCTTCAGTACGAATCAATCCACCAGCCAATATCGGTACATCGAGCCGCTCCTTTATTTCTTCAATCATCCAAGGCATTGTACCTGGCAGAAGCTCAATATAATCAGGTTTTGTTCGCTGTACCAGTTTAATACTTTTTTCAATGGCATGACTGTCAAGAAGGAAGACACGTTGGATGGCAATTACATTCTTTTGTTTCGCTTTTAATATAACTGATGATTTTGTCGATATTAGTCCATATGGCTTAAATTCCTGACAGACATATTCTGTCGCATAGTCGTCACTTTTCAACCCCTGGATCAAATCAACATGATATATCATTTTTTTACCGGCATTTTTGGCAAGCTTACTGATGTTCTTAAGCTGAGAAATATGTATTTCTAAAAAGACGCCAACTTCGTAACTGCTTTCCAAAAAAGCTTCGAATTCCTTTAAGTTGGATGATGCAGGTATTATTTTCTGTTCCATCATTTTTACCTCTACCCTGTTTTATTATCTATTTATTTTTTCTTTCTTCATAATAGCGGAAAACTAAGATACACACTAGTAAATACGCGGAGCCTACGGCATATCCCCCTACAATATCTGTTGGATAATGTACACCTAAATAAATTCGGCTTGTCCCAATCATTAAGATAAAAATGCAAGCAATTAGAACAGTCACTGCTTTTTTTCCATTAGTCTTCAAAATATGAAGAAGTACATATGCAGCACTTCCATAAAAAATGAGCGACCCCATACTATGGCCACTAGGAAAGCTGTACCCATGCTCTGTAATTAATGGGAGTATATCCGGTCTTTCTCGTTTAAAGATCCACTTTAGGAACTTATTTAATAATCCGCCTATACCAGGGACACAAATAAGAAAAATCGCCAGTGAATATTTCTTGTACAAGCAAAGAAGCACTGCTCCAACAACAATTGCAATGGCTATAAATTTAATAGATCCAAAATCTGTCAAGATGGCAGTCCATCTTGTTGTGGCATCTGTTTGAAATGATTGAACAAACTCGATAATGACTTTATCAAAAGCGATTATCTCTGCACCTCTGATTTGAAAGCTAACAAATAAAAAGGCAATTATAAACAAAATAACAATGCTAAGTATAGTACTGACATATTTTAGTGTCAGCTTCTTTTCACTTCTATTCAATAAAGTTTAGCCTCCTTTTATTTAGATTATCTCCCCATTATAGACAACTGTAGACAATTTTTCCAAAAAGAACTGTTTATCAATAAGTTTGTATGCAAAGGGGATTTCCCCCCTTTGCTGTTTATGCTTCCTTTGCGACTTTTTTTCTTGTTTTTGTTTTTTTGGGTTTTTCTTCTGTTGTTTGTTCTGGCTTCGTATTGTCGATAGAAGCCTGTAATGCTGCCATTAAATCCATGACATTTGTTGTCTGAACCTTTTCTTGGCTTGTAACAACATCCTTGCCCATTTTCTTGGCTTCAATCAATTCAAGTAATGCAGTTCGATATTCATCCGTATATTTCGTCGGATCAAATGAAGTAGTTAACTGATCAATTAGCAGGATTGCCGTCTCTAGCTCCTTTTTGGCAATAGTGGATTCTGCCGGAACATTTGGCACATCCTCTGCTTTACGGACTTCATCAGGAAAATGGATTGTCTCCATAACTAATGTATTGTCATATACTCTTATTACCGCTAATTGCTCTTTTGAACGGATAATAATTTTAGCAATACCAACTTTTCCCGACTCGAGTAATGCCTCTCTTAACAAAGCATATGCTTTGTTGCCGCCATCACCTGAAGACATATAATAGCACTTATCATAATAGATCGGGTCGATTTCATCCATTTTAACAAAATCAATTATTTCTACTGCTTTATCTTCATTTTCCTTTTGCAGCTTCTCTAAATCTTCCTTATCAAGAACAACGTATTTGCCTTTAGCATATTCATATGCCTTAACGATATCTTCTGGTGCAACTTCCTTTTCACAAGCAGAGCATTTTTTTTCATATTTAATAGGTGCATGACATGCTTTATGAAGTGTGCGCAGCTTTATATCTTTATCTTCTGTTGCAGTATGCAGCTTAATTGGGATATTAACCAAACCGAAGCTAATGCTTCCTTTCCACATTGTGTGCATTCTTTATTCTCCCATCATGTTTTTTCACTGACTTCTTTAAAGTGGTACTTATTAATAAAATGGCTTTTGAGCCTGCCTTTCATGCAATGAAATCTTGGAAATGAATGATTCGACTGCATAGGTGAAACACTAAAAGCAAATAAGCATTGTTAGGAGTACTACCATGAAATATACTGCTTCCTTTACGATTACAGAATATAACCTTAAGGATAAGCTGTTTTCGGTAGGTGTTGCGGATAATGGCCTTATCAAAAATGTTGGACAGTTTAGTGAGGGCATGACAAAGGAAGAAAATGCTGCCTTACTCAGCATTGTGCAAAAAAATGCACAGTCAGAGAAAAATGTGATGTTAGTTGAACCAGGGATTTGTGTCGAGCTTTCATTTTCTGCGTTTAAAGACGAAAAAATTATTCAGCCTGTATTTGTCCAATTTCTTTTTCAAAAAGGCTGGCAGGAGTGCACTTATGAACAGCTACTTGAAGCAAGCGGACTTGATAAACTGGCTATCACCCACCCAGACAAACCATTATTTCCTGCGAACAATGTACGCAAAATAGATTTCATCAACTATTTAACATTGGCAGAAGAGAAAATGCTGCCTTTTTTACGCAATCGGCTACTGACAGTTATCCGATTTCCGCATGGACTGTTCGGAGAATCCTTTTATCAGAAGCAATGTCCTGATTATGCACCAGCATTTGTTGAAACAAGCCAGAAGGAAGATATTAATTATATTGTCTGCAACAATCAACAAACATTGCTCTGGCTTGGCAATCAGCTTGCGTTCGAGTTTCACATCCCGTTTGAGACAATGCTGTCTGACAGTATGCCATCAGAAATTGTCTTTGATTTAGACCCACCATCAAGAGATCATTTCTATATGGCAATTAAAGCTGCACAAATCCTCAAGCAGGTTCTCGACGGACTAAAGCTTGTTTCTTTTATAAAAACATCTGGCAATAAAGGGATACAAGTATATATCCCACTGCCAGAAAAAACTTACACGTATGAGGAAGCAAGAATTTTTACAGAATTTATTGCAAACTATATGATAACGGTTGAACCAGAATTATTTACGATTGAGCGCTTGAAAAAAAATCGCCGTAACCGCCTTTACATCGATTATATCCAGCATAGCGAAGGAAAAACGATTATTGCTCCCTATTCTGTCAGAGGGAATGAAGGTGGATATGTAGCTTGCCCGATATATTGGGAGGAACTCACAAATAATTTATCACCAAAAGCCTTTACAATGGAGTCTGTGTCAGATCGGCTAAAAAACGGGGAAGATCCCTTCCAATTCTTTTTTGCAACAAAGGAAAAGCAATCATTAAAGGAAGTCCTCCGTTTCATCCAGTCAAACCATTCATGAAGAAAAAAAGAATCCCATCAACATTTAGATGGGATTCTTAACCTACATAACAATATATCAAACTGACTCATTGAACGGATAAACCATATCCTTTGTAACTCCTAAATCACCAAAAAAATGATCCTCAATAAAATGACTTATTTCTCTTAATTCAGCACTTGTTGGAAAGGATGAAATGATAATTTTCGGAATATGCTCGATACAGGCATCTGAAGGATTCAATTCGCCTGCTGAAATAAGCAAATCAAACTCCTCATACATATACAGCAGATGAACACTTGAAGGATCAATACAGGTTATTTTCAGCTTGCTGTCAAAATGGTAGTTCAAAATCTCCCGGATGTAATCCTTCTCACTATAGGTTCTGCACATAACAGCCACCTGGATTTTGTGGTTATTCCATCTTCTGATTATAGCAGCCTGAGTAATCGCAAAAATTTCAAGTATATCAAGCTTTTTTAACAAAAGGGAATAATGCGTAAAACACTCTTTTGCAATCTGTGCAATCGCCTGATAAAGCTGGTTTCCTTCAAAAAAATCTAAATATTGCAGAGCAGAATTCTTCACAGTTTCTGTCTCAAATTCCGTTTCAACCGAAATTCGTTTTAGTGACTGATAGAAGTGAAACAAAAATATGTCGTCCTGTGATATTGGTACACCAATATACTTATCTAACTTTTTGAGAAAGACGGACATCGGATAGCCTCTTTCGCTTTTCATTGATTTATGAATATACTGCAAGTGCTTTGTTCTATTTAACGGTCTTTCCTCACTCATAATAAATATGGCAATGTACAGAATTTCCTGTAATTGAATTTCTCTGCGCGGACATTTAATCATAAAAGGCGAAAGCCTTTTAGTCAATTCAAAATACTTGCTGCCTTCATGTGTCTTTAAGACAGAATCTGGATATGAAATAAAATGACCCATTGATGCACGATGATTGGCTATAAATAAAATAATCGTCAAGCGATAGAGTGCACCTGTTCGATAAGACATTGAAAACCGCGAAAACATTTTAACCAAATGCTCTTGGAATTTTCCAGCATCAAGCTCTTCTTTGACAAGATTCGTTTCAAAGGACATAAAATCTAAATACTGCATAATGAAGCGTCTAATTTTCCTTTCATCACCTTCAAGCCGAAATGGACTTGCTGATAATGTGACTTCTGCCTCCTTAACTACCTCCTGCAATTTTTCCAAGTGCCTGTATGCTGTTGATCTGCTTATATGCACTTCTTGACATATTTGAGAAACATCAACCCCATCATTTAAAAGAATGATTTTCAGTGTATGCAAATACGTGTTCTTTTCTCTTATTTGCCCCAAAAGACCCTCAAGTGTTCCATTTTCCGGCTTAATGAGTCTGACACCATATGCTTCATTCTTCTCGAATACCCAATCTTCCGGTAATACGCTTTCAAGAAATTCCAAATCTCTCCAAATGGTTGTTTTTGAAAAGCCTGTCTTATCCGAAATCACCGCTAAACTATTCCACTTTTCATCACTTAGCAGTTGAAAAATTATATCAGAGTACCGCTTATAAAATCGATTCATCCTTATCACCTTTTTGCCGAGATTTGCCTTTTACTGTCTTGGTACGATAAAAATATTGCAAAACGTATCATCAACAATATGGTCTCGGTAATATCGCTGGTTCGTTATTCAAATTTTACCCATCCGTATTTAATCGCTTTAACAACAGCCCTTGTTCTGCATTCTGTATCTGACTTTTTTAAGATACTACTAATATGGTTTTTTACTGTTTTATCACTTATATGCAGCTCATCAGCAATTTCAAAATTACTTTTCCCTTTTACAAGCGATTGGAGAACAACCTGCTCGCGTGTTGTAAAAATACTAGTACGTCCAGATTTATATTTTTTTGTTCGATCTGATAGCTTACGATATTCTTTGAGAACCTCAGTTGAAATGTACGGATCCATATAATTTCTGTTAGAAAGGAGGTTCCGCACAGCTTCCTTCAACCAATCCTCTATTCTTTCAATGGAAACAAACCCCATTACTCCTGCACGTAAAGACGCAGTTAACTCTATGTCTTGTTCATCAGAAAAAACCATGATAATTTTCGCTTCCGAAGCTTCCTCAATAAGCTCTTTCGCAGCTTCCACCCCGTTAACATTGGGCATTTTGCTGCACATGATAAATATATCTGGATTGTGGGCTCTCATGATTGGCAATGCAAATCTCCCATCTTGACCTTCTGCAACAATGCGATAGGATTGTTCCATCCTAAGACTTTGTCTCATTTTCTCTCTTGCAAGTGGATCCTTATCTAAAAGTGCAATTTTAGCCATAGATTATTGTCTCCTCTTTAACTTCTTCCGAGTTAGTATTTGCAAGCTAATGAAGCATTCCTATTTATCCTCAGAGGATTTGTATTAGAAAACATCAAAGGTATAAATGCTAGGATTTTTTTGAAAGGACAAATAGGAATTAAGGATTGGAGTGCAAATAATAACAATTTACATTTTACAACAAGGAATTAAGTGATTCGTCTCAACATTGAAACGGAGCTTTTCAAAATAAACCATTAACAACTTTCCCGTTGTAACAATACGCTGAAGAAGGATTTCAACTTCTAATTGGAGTAGATTTATAAACCAAAAAATATAAAGATAGTAATTTAAATATTTTTTCTTCAAATATTAAATAGACCGTTTCGAAAATGAGAAACAAAATATGTAAATAAGTGGTACCCTAAATTCAGATAGATTTTCCATACTAATTAAAGGGAGAAATGTTGAATGAACAAACATATTCAGGAGCTAGTATGCAGTTTATTTAAACACTGCAGGAATACTTTGGGCCACTCACTGCGAGTCGCAGACGAGCTGCATAATTTCAGTTCCTTTATCGACATTAAGCCGTCTGCTGAAATCTATTATATGGGTGCAGTTCATGATATTGGGAAACTTAACATTAGCAGGAGCCTGCTGAACAAATCAGGCAGGCTTACCATTTCAGAGAAGCATGAACTTAAAAGTCATACCTTTTATGGAAAACAAATATTACAGGAGAGAAAGATGTTTACAGAGGAGTTTATGAATGTCATTTTATATCATCATGAGAATCTTGACGGTAGTGGCTACTATGGCTTAAAAGGACAAGAGATACCTCTATTTTCAAGGATGCTTCGAATTATTGATAGTTATGATGCAATGCTTTACGGAAGAGCTTATCAACTTCCAAGTAACGAAGAGCAAATTAAATTAGAAATAGAAGCATTAAATAAAACTGTCTATGATGAAGAGTTAGTCTATTCTTTTTTCAACTATATAGAATCAAAAAAATATCGCATGTTAGAGGAGAAACTTCAATTGTCTCGATAGAGCGCTGCAAAGCTACACCTAATATGCAACGCCCACTTCTTTACTCTTCCTTTTCCAGTCTGCACTCAAGCGGGTCTGCAGTTACGAATGCTTCTATGATTGGATGCCTTAATGTCTGGTCCTCAATCCATTCAAGAAAGCTGACCTTTACAGTTAGAATAGGCTTTAACCAAACCATGGCAGATTTACCATATCCAACATTTGTAAAAGAACAGTTATCAGTTTGCAATGTAACAAGAATTTTTGTAAGCTCCACCCAATCCTTGTTTGTCAATTTACCGTTGCCTACGCTTCCGATGTAAATCAAATTAGTATCTTGATCATACAAGCCAAGATGCAGGGAATTTGCAACACCGTTTTTATAGGTGACACCGCCAATAACGGCAATCAAGTCATGCTGTTTCTTCCTTTTTAACCAGCGTTTATCCTTAGCGCCAATTGTATAGGAACTTGTCAAATCTTTAAAAACTACTCCTTCTAAATCATTGCTGAGGCAGGCCTGCAGCAGCCCTTCTTTGTCACTGAAGCTTTCGACGAGCTGAACATGCTCCATAGGTCTTATCAAAGCTTTAAGGAGCTCCATTCTTTCTGCTAAAGGCTTGTTTGTTACCCAGCTTCCGTTTAAATAGAGAATATCAAAAACCATATAGGTTATCGGTACCCGATTCATCATTCCGCCATTGCGATCGATATTTTTAAGGCGATCTCTTTTCATCACTTCATAAAAGGAGGGCTTCCCATCCTTTAAAGCAATTATTTCACCATCTACAATGAATGAGTCCTCTTCTAAATAGGTGGATGCTTGAAGCAATTCAGGGTATTGTTTAGTCCTTTCATTCAGTTTACGATTAAAGAGCTTGGTATTGTCGCCATCGTGGTATGTTAGAATTCTTGTCCCATCCCACTTTACTTGTGCTATCCAGTTGTCGCCAATGGGTACGGACTCTGTTACTACTGGTTCAAAAGGGACGATTGGTTTCATTTAATTTCCCATTCCTTTTTTTCTTTAACATGCCTCTAATACAGCTTTTTATCCCATAAAAAAGGAGCTGCCTAATCATAAGCAGCTCCACATTTTTAAAAGGTTTTCGCTAAATCCTTTGCTCTTGCAATTCCTTTTTCTTTAATTTCCTGGGCTTTATCTGGCATTGCAGCTTGACCTTCAACAAATATCCCTTCCAAAGTAGGAATGCCAAAGAAGTGCACGAGTATCGCATTTAAATAGCGATGTCCCATTTCCAATTCAGCCGCTGGACCTTCCGAATAAATACCGCCCCGTGCTTGTATATGGAGTGCTTTTTTGTCTGTCAACAAGCCAACAGAACCTTTATCTGTATATTTGAAGGTTTTGCCTGCAACAGCAACAGAGTCAATATAGGCTTTTAAAACAGGTGGAAAGGAGAAGTTCCACATCGGTGTAACGAAAACATACTTATCCCCTCCGACAAATTGATCACTCAATTCACCAAGTCTGCTCACTTTTGACTTTTCCTCGTTTGAAAGCTCTTCAAATCCTTTACCTGATTGCAGCTTGCCCCACCCGCTGAATACATCATTGTCTATATGCGGAATCACTTCCTTATACAGGTCGATATAAACAATTTCATCATTTGGATTTTGTTCTTTATATGAATCGATGAACGCTTGTCCCGCAGCCATGCTAAAGGATTGAGAGTGATCATTTGGATGTGCCGTAATATATAATAATTTTGCCATTTTGTACTTCCTTTCCATTACAAGACTAGGGTCTTATTTTTTGAAGGAAAGACGGAAATCATACCAACAGAACATTTACATATTCTTCCATATAAAAAACGCCTGAAAGAATTAATCTTTCAAGCAAAAATTACTTATACAAGTTTGTCGTTTATATATGCTTGTGCTGCATCCTGCAGCTTGCTGTAATGAATAGCTTCTTGCTCCTCCATCACTTTTTCAAGAAGTACAAAATCACCAGGCTTCGCAAGGTCTGTTTCTACAAATGCTTCGTATACATTTGTGGCATTACCAATTAGGTCAATGCGATAGTTCCCATCATTTTCATGCACAAAACAACGTACTTTTCCGCCATTATTATAAACCTCAATGTAATCACCTGACTTATTGAAGCCGTTTAAAATAGATACAAGTGTTGATGCAGACATCGCAGTTCCGCAGGCATTTGTAAATCCAACACCACGCTCGTATGTTCTGACATAGATGCTTCCTTTGTCCAATATAGACACAAAGCTCACGTTAACTCCATCAGGGAAAAGCTCATTAGGTCCATTTACATAGCTGCTAATTTCCTCTTGAACAGATGATTCGATGGTTGCTTTGTCGACAATTGTAATTAGATGCGGATTAGGGACTGCTAAGGCAGTAAATTCCAGATTAGCATGAAGGCTTTCAATCTTTTCGTTTAGCAAAGTCTCTTTACCGACATGCAAAGGTAAGTCCTTTGTCTGGAAGGAAACTGGCGATATTTCCACTAAATATGTCGGTATGTTTGGAAAGATATCTGCTTCATTTTTCACTTCCAAGTTAGCTTTCATTGTTTCAATTACAGCTTCCTCCACATTAAGCAGCTCACAAACGTAACGTGCCACACAACGGATTCCATTACCACACATCGAAGCTTCAGATCCATCTGCATTGAACACTCTCATGCGAGCATCTGCCTGCTGGCTAGGCATGACAAATAGTATTCCATCTGCGCCTAATTCGGTGCTGCGATTACAAAAAGCAATTGCTAAGCTTGCACGTTCTTCCTCTGTAAAAGTGTAGCTGTTTGAAATCTCATCTATAATTAGAAAGTCATTCCCGCTTCCATGACATTTTGTAAGTTTTATTTTCATATGTAACCCTCCAACATTAACTTTATCTCATTGTACTTCTCTTTTTGCTATTTTTGCAATTGTAACATTTTTCGTAAAGCAAATTTGGATAAAAAATAAGCCAGCATTCGCACTCAGAATGCTGGCTTATTTTTTAACCTTTTTTATCTTCCATGAGATCCTTCGCCCAATTAAGAGATTCTGCATAAACCTTAAACAATTCTTTCTCTTCTATGTTCAGTTTCTTGCAGCCTTTGCTTATAAGTACCCAGTCTGCTTTTTCAACAGCAAGTACAAGATCAAGAACATCTCTTTGTGTATTACTTTCGCCTGAGAGTGCATCCATGATTGCTTCGTCAAGTGGCACTTGTGTTAAAATATCCTGCATATCTAAATTTAAGATCGTATCCATTAAAGAAAACATTCCTGTCAAAAAATGTCCAGAGGTATTTCTTTTCCCTGGAATTAGATCTGCAACAGACTCACACATTCTGGCCCTGATTAGACAATTGGACATTACTTCATATGATATACCGTTATTCCAGTCCCTTTCCCGTACAGCCAGCACATACAACCATTTCTGAAGTTCCATTAACCCAATAAGAACAATTGCTTGTCTTATGCTCGTAACCTTATGCTTAAGGCCGAATCCTAACGTATTAATTAATTTAAGGAGCTTGTACGACAAGGAAATATCCTGTTCAATCAGATTGGTAATCATATCAATATCCGGGTCTATGGAGCGAATATGCTTGGAGATACCATAATATGTATGGATATATGCAGGAACATCATGTGTAGACATGATTGCAGGCTTTGAGAAAAAATAACCTTGAAAATAATGATAGCCAGAATTTCTAGCTTTTTCATATTCTTCTCTTGTCTCAAGCTTTTCGGCAACCATCTCCTTGCCAAGCTGTTTTGCAAGCGCCTCTATTTCCAGTCTCTCTTCCTCATTTGTATTCATAAAATCCACTTTAATAATATCTGCAGCTAGTAATAACTCATAAGCGTATGGATTGCTGTTATCAAAAATGTAGTCATCGAGCGCCACTTTATAGCCTAATGACTTTAATTCTTTGCATATGTCAATAATTTTTCTGCTTGGTTCGACAGTCTCCAAAATTTCTATTACGATATCTCGTGGTTGAAAATATGTAGGCAGCCCTAAATCCAGAAGATTTTCAGTAAAATTAATAAAACAAGGCTTTCCGTCAGATAGTTTTTCAATCCCAATATTTAAAAAACTGTTGATAATTACATCTGCTGTCGCATGATCACCGTCGATGTTCGGAAACATGTTGACTTCATTATTGCGATACAGCAACTCATAGCCGTACACTTCTTCCATTCTATTGAACAGCGGCTGCCTGGCCACAAAAACTTCCATTGAAATACCTCCGAACTTCTTTTCTACTCATTTCAAAATATTTAGTTTTATTCTAATAAACGATGTCTCCAAAGGCTGTCGAACGATGGAGCTTTTATAAAAAGTGACTATCTACTCTATTATAATGGGTAATTTAGCGTATACCAAAATTTCCGAGCAGAATTTTTTTCGTTATCTCAATATAAAACTGGCTGCCATAAAAGGAAGTCCTATGGAAGCCAGTTATCATCAATGTGTATATTGAAGGACAAAATTTATTAAGAACAAGGAAGAAATGAAGTATAAAGGCAAAGATACTTCTTTAGCTTTTCCAAGTGCTATCTTTAAAATCGGATACAATATAAATCCGATTGCCATACCGTCCGCAATGCTATATGTGAAAGGAATCATCGCAATTATAAAAATGCTTGGAAAACTTTCACTCATATCCTTCAAATCAAGATTGCGAATATTTTGCAGCATTAGCCCGCCAATGATGATTAAAATCGGGGCAATGGCACTATTCGGTATCATCTTTATTACGGGAATAAAGAAGGCGGAACAAATGAACAACAATGCTGTCGTAATAGATGTTAGTCCTGTTTTTCCTCCTGCTGTCATACTGGCAGTACTTTCCACTGTCGCAACAGTCGGACTGCTGCCAAATAGCCCTGACAACATAACGGAAATGGAATTTGCCTGAAAAGCTCGTTTAAAACGCTCTGACTTCCCAACATATTGAACATGACTTGATACAAGACCAATATTCTCAAAAACAAGTACCATGGACAGTGAGAAAACAGCAATCCAAAAAGGTATGGAAATAATATTCTCAAAGGACATATGCCCAAACACATTCCAATAATCCTTTAACTGGACAGATTCTCCTGCACTTCCTGGTTCAATTAAGCCAAACATCCAAGAAATCAGTGTTCCAACGATAATAGTAATCAGGAAGTTTCCTTTTACATTTCTCAAAAACAAGATAATGCTGATGATTAATGTAATAACAGTTGCCAATACATGCAAGTCACTGAGGGAGCCTAATGCAATAATAGAATTGCTGCCCTTTTCAACGATTCCGCCTTTTTCCAAGCCAATCAGCATAAGAAATAGACCGAGTCCAACTGTCAGTGACTCCTTTAGAGAACTTGGGATCGCCTTGCTGACGATTGCCGCTAGCTTAGTAAAGGCAATCAGCATGAACAATAATCCAGAAACAAAGACAACAGCAAGCGCTTCCTGCCAACTTAGCCCCATTGACTGGACAATTGTGTAGGAAAATAGTGCATTAATCCCCATTCCTGGAACAAGCAATATTGGTACATTTCCAAGAAACCCCATTAAAAAACAACCAACGACAGATGTTAAAATGGTAGCGATTATTGCTGCTTCAAGTGGAATTCCAGCCTCTGACAAAATAAGCGAATTAACAGCGACAATATAGACAACTGTAAAAAAGCCAATCAGACCTGCAAAAAATTCCCCTTTGAAAGTAGCTTCGCTCTCCTTCATCTTAAAGAAATCTGATAGATAGTTTTTCATTTAGTAAACCTGTGTATTTATAGCCCTCTCCCTACCCGCATCACCTTAAAAATACGTTTCAGACACATAAATCTTTAGTCCTAATTTGTTTTATTTTATTAAGGGAGCCACAATTGAATATGATAGCAGATTTCCATTACTTTGCCAATCTTTTTAAATGAAAATTGGCCAAATCCTGCACCATAAAAATGGAGGATTTGACCAATTTTTTGAGATTAAATTATTTCCTTGTATAAGTTTGCCATTTCAATCGCATTAACTGCCGCTTCCCAGCCTTTGTTGCCGGCTTTTGTACCAGCTCGCTCGATTGCCTGTTCAATCGATTCTGTTGTAAGAACTCCAAAAATTATAGGAACTCCTGTTGATAAAGACGTGCTTGCCACCCCTTTTGCGACCTCATTGCTAACAAAATCAAAATGCGGTGTTGCACCACGGATAACTGTTCCTAATGTGATTATTACATCATACTTCTTTGTTTCTGCTAATTTTTTTGCTGCTAGTGGAATTTCAAAAACACCTGGTACCCACGCAACATTAACATTTTCTGCTTCAACACCATGGCGCTTAAGAGCGTCCTCTGCACCAGACAAAAGTCTTGTTGTAATGAACTCGTTAAATCTTGATACGATAATGCCAACCTTTAGCCCGCTTCCAATTAAGTTACCTTCAAATATTTTTGTCATATTACTGTCTCCTTAGCTTCTTCTCTTTTTTGTCTATATTCAATAAGTCCTTTTATCGTAACCAATTTCATTCCAAACTTTTGTGACATTACTTTTAAATCATCTACTCTGGCCATCGTTCCATCATCTTTTAAAATCTCGCAAATGATTCCAGATGGAGAGTAACCTGCTAATTTCGCTAAATCAACGGCAGCTTCTGTATGGCCATTTCTGGAAAGAACACCGCCTTTATGGGCAATTAGCGGGAATATATGGCCTGGTCTTGTGAAGTCCTTTGCCTTAGCTCCGGGGGCCACCATTTTTTCAATCGTTAACGCCCGTTCAAATGCACTTATTCCTGTTGATGTTTCTTTATGATCAACACTCACAGTGAAAGCTGTCCCCCGAGGATCACTACTATTATCTACCATTGGCGTGAGTTTGAGCTCGTCGGCAAGCTCTGCCTCGATAGGAACACAAATAAGTCCTCTGCCCTCTTTTGCCATGAAGTTGATCATGTCAGGTGTTACCAAGTCGGAAATCCCTACTAGATCCCCTTCATTTTCCCTATCCTCATCATCTACTACGATGATCAGTTTACCTGCCTTTAAATCATCTAATGCCTCTTCAATTGTATGAAACATAGAATACTCCCCCTTCCTATTTATCAATAGAATCCGTTTAATAAAAGCCATTCTCCTGCAAAAAAGATGGTGTTATTTTGCTTGACTCGTTCTTGTCGTCTCTATTCATGAAGGAATAAAAATACTTCGCCATCATATCAATTTCAAGATTTACGATATCCCCAACCTGCTTTTTACCAACAATGGACTCTAGCGTTGTATGCGGGATAATACTTACACAAATAGAGCGGCTTTTTGTCTCAAAAATGGTCAGGCTCGTTCCATCTATGGCAATCGATCCTTTTTCCAATACGAGATGCGAGCAATCCTTTGGTATTTCGATTTCAAGACTGATGCTATTTTCAATTGGTTTTCTACTTAAAATGGTCCCAACACCATCAATATGACCTGTTACAAAGTGACCTCCAAACCTGCCATTTGCCGCCATTGCTCTTTCCAAGTTAACTTGTGAACCATTTGTCAGCCGCGATAGTGAAGTATCTTGAAATGTTTCAGGCATCACATCTGCAGTAAATTCATTTTGCTTAAAGCTTGTAACGGTAAGACACACCCCATTAACCGAAATGCTGTCCCCAAGCCTGATATCATTCATAATGGTTTTCGCTTGGATAGCAAGGACTAGCGTTTTGCCTGTTTTGGAGATATTTTTCACTACACCTGTTTCCTCGACAATTCCCGTAAACAAACCATCTCCTCCTCCCTCTATTGATTGTGATTAAATAGCTGCCTTCACACCTAAGTGGGGTGATTAAAGCATGTTGATTATTTATAATGTTGAGGATTATCCAGTAAGTGCTGCTGTATGTAAAACAGTTTTTTTCATTTTGACCAACCCTTTAAGAATTCATGCAATTAATTCATTAAATGCACTGTAGACCAGTACTGAAAAATAAAAAATCCCGTATAAAATAAATTTATACGGGAGATTGCATAACAAATAAAGGCGCAAATTTGGTATAAGGGTACACTAAATAAAGCTACACCTGTTTTAAACATGGACATAATTTAGCCCATAGTCAAAAAAGCGAACCTAAGTTAGCAATACTCACACCAAACACACTGAATCCACATAATGAATCAGCAGCTTTTGTTATTCCTTCTCCCATCCAGACTATACTGTCGGCTTTGGTTTCTCACCAAATCCACCGCCTTAAAAATTTTTTAAGCCGGGTCACGGGCTTAGAGCACACGAACGCTCATCACCGCCGGTTGGGAATTTCACCCTACCCCGAAGGCGACCACATAATGTGGTCCTTTACTATTTAATTGTTGCTAGTTTACACTACATTATATTAGAATGCAACTGCATTGCTTATAAATATATATCGAGACTTCAAGTGCAACTGTCTCCATTCCCCTAAAAACTTGAAACGGAAAATTATATTGGTATTACATTGAATAGTCTGTTTTTTGCTTGTACATAAAGGGGGTTGGAGTTATAGCATTACCCAGCCCTGCCTGGTTTTAGTGGTATATTCAAATAGTAATAAAAAATTTCATTAGAGCTTAAATAGCAATTTAATGTCCTAGTCTTTTTACAGTAATTTGGGAAACCATTTTTCGAGACTATCGTATTACTATTCAATATGAAAAAACATCTAATCAGAAATGGAGCAGCTTATATGACAGAAAATGAAGCCTATTTATTGAATGAGCTGGAGGAAGTCAGAAAATGGGAAAAAGACCAAAGCGGTTTATGGTTTTGGGAGAAGCTCAGTAGACTTCCCTTTAAATTAATAGATAAACTAACCCCTGCATTCATTCAAAATAAAATCGGTCAGCTTTTAGATGAAATGGGAAACTATATTCAGAGTGGTGGCAAACTGCTAAGTGATATATCTGCCTCTAAAAAATATTATAAGCATCTTAATGTGCAGCATTTTGACGAGGTTAAGGACTTGCCGTTAGATGAAATGAAATCTGCGGTCGCGAAATTGACAAAAAACCGCAAAAACATTGCGACCATCCAAGGGGCTAGTACAGGAATTGGCGGTTTCTTGACATTAGGAATCGATATTCCCATCTTGCTTTCGATGCAAATCAAAATTTTGCAGGATATTGCCATCTCTTACGGCTATAACCCAAATGAAAAAAAAGAGCGCATTTTTATTATTAAATGTTTGCAATATGTTTCAGCAGATGTATTAGGAAAAAACACGATATTGGATCAACTTTCCCACTTCGATCATGAAACAGATAAAGTGCAAAGAGAGGTTCTGCTTGAAATGCAAGGCTGGAAGGAGGTTGTCTTTGCCTATCGCGATACTTTTGGCTGGAAGAAGCTGTTTCAGATGGTGCCAGTTTTCGGGGTTGTTTTTGGCGCTTTCTCCAACCGTTCGATGATTCACGATATTGCCGAGACAGGTGAAATGTTTTATCGAAAACGCAAAGTATTAGAAAGGCTCGACATTCACCAACGTTAAGTGTATACAGATTCTATTTTCAAAAAAAGAAACGGATCATGATGCATGATCCGTTTCTTTTGATTTAGCACTATATTTAATGGGCAGGCGCATAATAAATGTTGTGCCATGCCCTTTTTTACTTTCTACTTGAATGGTGCCGCCCATTTCTTTAACGCAATTAAAAACAAACATCATGCCAAGTCCAGTCCCGTTTTTTCCTTTTGTAGAATAATAAGGCTCGCCAAGTCTTGCTATTTCTTCCTTACTCATTCCAATACCTGTATCAATGAAACGTATGATAATATCATTTTTTACTTTTTCTGTTTTAATTGCCAGTACTCCATGGGCATGCTCTTCCATTGCCTCTATTGCATTTTTGCATATGTTTATAAGGCATTGGTTGAAATATTGCTGATTAGCTATAATATGTATGCTGCTTATACTAAGCTCCACACGTACAGAATTCTTATTTGCCAAGGGCCCAAGTACCTTAACAACCCGATTAATCTCTTCTTGAATATCCAATTCTTTCACAGCACTGCATGGCTTTGGGTTGGCAAATGTTAAGTAGTCTTCTATTACCTTCACTGCCCGGTCAAGCTCACTTATTGATATTTCCAAATAGTTCTTTTGGTTATTAGTAAGAGATGTTTCTTGAAGGAGCTGCATAAATCCTTTTACTGATGTTAGTGGATTACGTACCTCATGGGAGATAGATGCTGCCAGCTGACTGACCGTTTCCATCTTTTGTGATTGCATGATTTTATGCTGCACTGTCCAAAGCTTTTGAATTGTCTCCACAACATAAATTATTAATGCCAATACTGATGAGAGAAGCAATGCATAAAGAATTGCCAGCTTAGTTGGGACATTAATTCCCGCTATCCAATTAACCATTAACAGAGTAAGTAAGGTAGAAATAGTTCCTCCTATAAAACTATAAATAATTTTCTTTCGAATTGACAACAACAGAAATCGCTTTCTCACATTTAATATAACCATCAAATGAACCGGAGCAATAATAAATGTGGTTATAACTCCTATGCCATCAAAAAAGCTTCTATACAGGATATTGACTAATGCTAAAATAATAGCTGCAATAGGCCCTCCATATAAGGAGCCGAAAATTTGGGCAACAAGCCGCAAATCAAACAGCGTACCATTCCCCACCTTAATTGGAAAACTCATACAGGCAATGATTGCAGCAGCAGATGTTAAAATCAGCAAATATTTTTTATTTTCAATTCTGCCATTCTGAAACACAAACAGCAGCGGTATAAAACAACAAAATAAAAAGAGGAAGAAACCGTTTACTAGTAAGTCGTCAAGCATGATGCATTCACCTATTCTATCCTTTTCTTTTACTTTCTTTTACTTTCATTTTATATGAAGGTATTTTATTGCACAATGCGTTTTTAGCTGCTATTTAATAAGCTGCTTCAATTTCTCTTCTGTTTCTGTACCGTCAACTGGTGTATAAATGCTGCATCTTAAATCATTTGCACCATGAACCTGCAGGGATGACAAGTTGTAGAGCATCTTGCCTGCCTTTGAATGTCGAAATTCAATCATAACTTCTGGTGCAGAGCTTACTTCACTTTCCTTCCACATCTTTTGGAAATCAGGATACTTATCTCCCATTTGTTGAATAAAGTGTGAATACCAATCATCAGCCATATACTGTCCTAAATAAGTACGGAAAATAGAAAGAAAACCCTGGACAAAATGCTCCCAGTTAACAGCAAGTGCCTTTAATTCTTTTCTCGCAAACAAAAGCTCAATCAAGTTCCGATTCTCTAAAGGCAACAAATTGAAGTTCAGGAATACTTGTGCTGCAGCTTCGTTCCAGCCAACTATAAAGCATCTTCTATCAGTAATAATTGTCGGACAATATTTAAGTTCTCTTAGAATTTTTTCTAAAGAAGGAGTGATTAATTCTCCCTCATCTAAAGTAATTTCTGTATTATGCGCTTCCTCAAAGGCCAGTCCAAATACATACTTTTTTTCGTCCTTACTCAATCTTAAAGCGTCCGAAACTGCTTCTAATACGGAAATCGACACTTTAATATCTCTGCCTTGCTCAAGCCATGTGTACCATGTTGTGCTGACTCCTGCTAGTTGTGCCACCTCTTCTCTGCGCAGCCCAAGTGTGCGCCTTCTCCCTCCAGGAGGTAGCCCAACCATCTGTGGCAGCAGCTTTGACCGCTTCGTTTTCAAAAACTCAGACAGTGCCCGAAGTCTTATCTCATCGTTCATACTTTCGTCTCCTTATTAAGCTAGTAGTATTTATAATAGGATAAACTACAACTTGTAATAGGATAAGTAAACGATAAAATAGATAAAAAAACAAGCTTTTGGAGGAATGAAAGATGAAAAGAGTCGTTGTCACAGGAATGGGTGTCATCTCGCCACTTGGAAATGATGTGAATCAATTTTGGGAAAATCTCTCTAGTGGAAAATCGGGCATAAGTAAAATTGAACAATTTGATGTATCTGATTTAAAAACGAAAATTGCTGGAAGTGTTACGAATTTAGATGCTGAAGGAAGATGGGGCACGAAGGAAGCGAAAAAGCTGGATCGCTTCGCACAGTTTGCATTAGCGGCCGCTGAGGAAGCGTTAATCGGTTCACAATTGAACCTAGAAAAAGTCGATAAGGAAAGAATGGGCGTATATGTCGGGTCCGGAATCGGCGGCCTCAATACACTTATCGATAATGTAAATATATTACAGGACAGGGGTCCAAATAGGGTCAGTCCTAATTTAGTACCAATGATGATTTCAAATGCAGCTGCAGCGCAGATAAGTATCAGGCTTGGTGCCTTAGGTCCATCTCTTTCGCCTGTAACTGCTTGTTCGATTGGAAATACATCTATTGGAGAAGCATTTAATGCGATTCGAAACGATGATGCTGACATCATGTTTGCTGGTGGCGCAGAAGCCGCAATTTCACGATTATCTGTGGCTAGTTTTGCAAATGCTAGAGCATTATCATCAAGAAATGACGAACCTGTGCTTGCAAGTCGTCCCTTTGATGAAGGACGGGATGGATTTGTAATGAGTGAAGGTTCGGGAATATTAGTGCTAGAATCTTTAGAACATGCCTTAAGTCGCAATGCGCCCATTATTTGTGAAGTTATCGGCTATGGTGCAAGCTCAGATGCCTATCATATGGTTGCTTCTCATCCAGAGGGAATTGGCGCATATACAGCAATGAGAAATGCATTGCGAAAAGCAAGCATCACAACTGCTGATGTGGATGTAATCAGCGCACATGCAACGAGCACGAAGGTTGGCGACATGTCAGAAACACTCGCAATCAAGAAGCTGTTTGGTGCAGATGCCCATCAAATTCCTGTAACTGCGAATAAATCAATGCTTGGACATATGCTTGGTGCAGCAGGTGGCGTAGAAGCAATCGCCCTCGCCAAAACACTACAGCACCAGCTTATTCCCCCAACCATCAATTTGCAAAACCCAGACGCAGATTGTGACTTGGATTATGTTGCAAATACAGCTAGAGAAAAAGCAATGACCATCGGCCTATCCAATTCATTCGGATTCGGCGGCCACAATTCAGCAATATTGCTTAAAAAATATTAATAACGCAGATGTGATTTAAAGGCTGGCAAATTTGCCAGCCTTTTTTCTTTAATGGTCCTTATAAGCAAATATTTTTGCCAAAATCGCATAAATATGAATTATATCTTTGTTTGCTGCAGAATGGTGGATAGTCACAACTGGATGGTTTGGGTCTAAAAAACGCTTTTGCCAATCCTTTGGCATCCAGCCCTTTTTCACATTTGCCAGTATTAAGCCGCCTTCCTTTTCAAGGCGATAATCAGTAAATGCAAGGGACCTTTTTAACACAAGCTGCTTATCATCATATATATAAATAGTTTGCACAGCCTTATCTGTTTTCTTTTCATCCATTTTACTGATCAGCTGGTTTTTTCTATTCCGAATCTCTATCGATTGTTTTCGCATCGTAAATTGATATTGAAGCATATCTTCCCCGTTATAGAAACCATATGTTTTTGACCGTAATCCGTCTAGAAATGCTGGCAAATACCACCTGAACAAAGCAAATTTTTCATCCCTAATTTCTCCGAGTACTAATCCCTCACCGTCAAAAATAAGCATCCTTAAAGATGGTGCAGGCAAAAAAGACAAAAGAACTGTCCGAGATTGAAGGAGAGACTTCACCTTTGTCTCTTCGAAAGTATTCGCAAGCCTCTCACATCGCCGTTTCTGAAGCAAGTACGAGGCAAATGCGGTTATACTGTATAAACAAAAGGGTATGATTAACAAAAGAAAGAGACGATTCAGCTTAATACTTAAAAACATTGCCAGAAAAAAGATGACTGGAAGGCAGCTGATAATGCTTGCGTTAAGATAAGCAGTTGCTGATTGTCTGTAGTATTTTTCGATATTCATCACGAACATGGCTCCTTACTGATTTTTTAAACATAATCTAGTATTCTATATTCTATTAACAGCCATTATCATCTATGATTGATTGGAGTGATATTTTTTGAAAAAAGTAAAATTTGCTATCCTCACAACTGCCGTACTGTTGATAGCCTGTACATCCTTTTACTATGTAAAAATGAAAAGAACCTCTGCTATAACACCCCCTGACGGAATACCTTATATTATTATCCTCGGGGCTAAAGTGGACGGCGAAACATTATCAAAAGTGCTTAAAAACCGGGCTGATGCTGCCCTTTCTTATTGGAATAATAATAAACAGTCTAAAATTATTGTATCTGGCGGTAAAGGAGAGGGAGAAAAGATATCAGAGGCTGCAGCACTCAAAAACTATCTTCTTGAAAAGAAAGTGCCGGAAGATAGGATACTCTTGGAAGATACGTCTACTTCTACTATTGAAAACCTACAAAACAGTAAGGACTTATATGACATAAAGGAAGTGACTATTGCCACAAGTGATTTCCACCTTTTCAGGGCAATCACAATTGCTGAAAAAATTGGTATCAAAGCACACCCTCTCGCGGCCAAAACACCGAACTCAGTGAAAGTCTCGTTAACATTGCGAGAATTGTTGGCTATTGGCAAAATGAAGGTGCTTGGATATTAATAGCTTTTATTGTTTGACATAAAACAAATCCCAATTGGCATACGACCAATTGGGATTTCATAGCTTTACATATATTCATGCTCTTTCATCTGTACAAGTGCTGCTTTTGCATCACGAAAGCCTTGCATATACAAATTTTCGAGTTTTTGAGGATTTCTTTCCATACGTCCGACAATCAATTTTTCCTGTGGTCTTATGACAAGTATGTTTCCATTCCGTTCTTCTTGTTCAATATATTCAAGCGTTTCATTATAATTTTTATACCTTGCCTGCATAGCTTGCTGTAATCCGGAAAATTGAGGGTATTTGCGTTTTATGAAAAACGAAAACCGCGATTTTGATTTACGATATCCTAAATTCCTTGTCAAAATGACGACATTTTTTGTGAAGCCATCCTCTACCGCCTTCTTAAGGGGGATAGGATCAGCAATGCCCCCGTCCAACAGCTTTTTCCCTTTAAAATCTACAATCGGTGCCAAAAACGGCAAAGAACTCGATGCTTCTAACGCCTTCAGCAGTTCCTGTTTATAATCCTGCTTACCATAAAAGACACTTTCACCTGTTTGAATATCAGTTGCCCCAATTTTAAACTCCGCTTCATTTTCGTAAAAGGCATGATAATCAAATGGCACCATCGTATTGGGGATTTGATTGTAAATGAAATCCATCCCAAAAAACTGGCCTGTTTGCCGAAAGTTCCGCCAAGACATATAGCGGGGATCTGTAACAAAATCCAAACTAACTCTTTTATTCCTGCCAACTTGCTTGGAAAGATAAGATGCTCCATAACTGGCTCCTGCCGAAACACCAATCACATATGGGAAATATACCTCATGTTCTAAAAAGCACTCAAGGGCTCCTGCTGTATACACACCTCGCATGCCGCCTCCCTCAAGCACTAGTCCTACCTTTTCTTTCATTTTCAATCCTTCTTTCTCTTCCCTTCATTCCAATCTATCATAGCGATTATTACAATAAAAGACAAAAAAAAGACTCCGTTCATGACGAACGAGTCTTTTATCACTTGGTACTATCTTATAATACGGATAATGAATGGAATTCGATATTCAACACCCTCGTATGCTCTGATTGCAGCGATAAGCGTAAATACAAATGCAGCAATTCCAACAAGTGGCATTAACACAAATCCGATCAGCACAAATATCAGCAACCAGCTTATTGCTCCGTATATAGCATAAGATATAAGGAAATTAAAATATTCTTTGCCGTGATACTTAACAAATGGTGAATCGCTTTTTATTAAATAAACGACTAATGGGCCGATAAATGCTGTAAAAAAACTTAAAACATAAATAAGCATGGCAAACAGTCTTTCGTCTTGGTGTACATCTTTACGGTAAGTCATTATGTCCTCCCTTTATAGATTGAAATTATTTGTCTTTATTATATACGAGCATATTCTTAATATGTTTCAGTTTTATTTACTTATTTTTCGCTTTAAGTAAAATTTAAGGGAAACACTTTAGTATTCCTTTTATGAATACCTATTAAACACTCATTTTAATTTCTTATTTCTATTTTGTCCATTGGTCATGTATACTTATGATTGACTATTCTTTATAGAAAATACAAATAATTACATTACGCGGGAGAGATGTAAGTGTCAGAATTAGTACATACAATTTTCGAATTTTTATCATCCTTAGGCTATATGGGTATAGCATTAGGATTAATGGTTGAAGTAATTCCAAGTGAAATCGTGCTAAGCTATGGAGGGTATTTAATCCATACCGGCCATATCAATTTTTTCGGCGCCCTGCTTGCCGGTGTCATCGGCGGAACAATTGCCCAGCTATTTTTATATTGGATCGCTCTTTACGGTGGAAGACCTTTTATCGACAAATATGGAAAGTATATTTTAATCAAAAGCTCTCATGTTGATGCTTCTGAAAAATGGTTTCTTAAGTACGGAACAGGCATGATTTTCCTTGCCCGGTTTATCCCTGTAGTTAGACATGCTATTTCCATACCGGCCGGTCTTGCGAGAATGCCGATTGGGCAGTTTACGTTATATACAACTGCAGCCATCATCCCATGGACCGTTTTGTTTTTATTGCTGGGAATGAGACTTGGCGACCATTGGGAGAATATTGAGACATATGCTAAGCCATACATCACACCAATTATCATTGCAGCAGTCTTATTGCTTGGTGCGTATATACTTCTGCAAATCCGCAAAAAAAATAAATAAAGACTTTACAATAACCTTACATTTACCTATAGGAATTTTAAAACTTTTTTTGTACAATAGAAGCAGTTCGACATTATTGCAGGAAAACAATAAATAAAATATAGGGAAGGCAAATGGTGCGCCACCTTTACGGTTCTAGTGGGTTCGATTCCCACCCCGAAATTTTTTACAAGTTACAAGTTGATAAAAAATTTCGAGGGCGGAGCGGTATTTGTCATTCTTCTGTTTTCTGCCCTCATGTATAAGGAGGGTATTTTTATGCTGAAAAAACGTGAATTGGAAGATTGTGCTGTTCTTTATGAATTAATGAAGCATTCAGATGTGTTTCCATTTGTTCGCCAAAAGGCAGCATCTTATGAAGAATATTTGTTTGTCACAAAACAAACAATTGAAGCGGAAGAAAAAGGAGAACTAATTTCTCGCACCATTCTTGATGAATGGCATAACCCGATTGGAACGATCAATCTGTATGATATACAAGACGGAATCGGTTTTTTAGGAACCTGGATTGGCAAGCCATATCACGGAAAAGGATACAATAAAATTGCCAAGGAACTGTTTTTTTCAGAAGCTTTCTTTGAATTAAATATTAACAGTATCTTAATGCGTATAAGAGAGCATAATCTTCGTTCTATTAAAGCAGCAGAAAAGCTCCCTTATGCCGTCCATGCCAATGAAACAAGAAAAACAATTGTAGAAAAACTCAAGGAAGAAACAGGAGTCAGCTACGAATTATTTGAAGTTCCTAAGGATGTTTTTACACTATACACAATGCGCTCAACGATAGACCAGACAGATGGTCTTATGGAGGCTTAAATATAAAGCTTGAAGGCTTATGCGCTTCAAGCTTTTTTCATGCATGCATACTTGCTTACTTCTTCTAATATAGTACAGATAGGACAACTATATTTAGAAGGAGTGTATTATTTATGAGTGATTTTTTAGACACCAATATTTGGGCCAGCCTGCTGCTGTCTATAATTGTAGTTGCGACAAGTCTATTGCTAAGAAAGTGGTTTACCAGCCATTTGTTTGCAATGGTCCTTTCCTATACACAAACGAAAAAGATTCATGCAGCAAGCACTATTCTTGTTGCCTTTGAAAAACCGATACGCTGGGTGTTTGTCGTGATAGGCATGCAGTTAGCTTTCCAGTTCCTCCCCTTTCAAACCATATCTGCAGCATGGGAATCAAGCCTTGTCCGCTCTTGCTTTGTTGCCTTATTAACATGGGGTTTGTTTAATCTAAGCAATGTGACAACACTGCTCTTTCCAAAGCTGATGACAAAGCTGGATATAAATGTTGATAAAATTATTGTTCCTTTTCTGACAAAAATGCTAAAAACACTTGTTTTCCTGTTCGGATTCAGCATTATTGCCCAAGAATGGGGCTTTAACATAAACGGCTTTATCGCTGGACTTGGTCTAGGTGGACTTGCGTTTGCTCTTGCAGCAAAGGAAACGGTCAGCAACCTTTTTGGAGGTATCGTGTTAATTACAGAAAAGCCGTTTACGATCGGTGATTGGATTAAGACTCCAAGTGTGGAAGGCACGATTGAAGATATCACCTTCCGCAGTACAAAGGTCCGGACATTCGCACAAGCCCTCGTAACTGTTCCTAATTCGACCCTTGCCAATGAACCGATTATCAATTGGTCTAAAATGGGGAAGCGGCAAGTCTCCTTTTACTTAAAGTTAGATATTCTTACAAAAACAGAAAAATTACATATGACTATTTCTGACATAAAGCAATTACTGCAGCATCATGAGGATGTACATCCTGAAACCATTCTCGTTTCCTTTGAGTCAATGAATGATACTAGTGCTGACATATTAATTTATTTCTTTACAAAGGCAACTGATTATGTCGGCTATTTACAAACAAAAGAGGATATTAATTTTCAAATAATTAGTATTCTAGAAAAGAGAAATGTATTATTTTCTGTTCCGAAAAGTGCTATTTATTTAGAAAGTGCAAAACAGGATAACAACAAAGAGTCGATGGAGCGCCTTCTTTCCCACGGGTAATTTTATTAGCAAAAAAAGTGTATTTGCCATATTTTCCTTTTATCTGTGATATAATCGTAACGTTATTGAACTAAAGAGAGGAAAAAGAATGAAACAAACCTTTACAACAAAGCAAAAACTAAATCAGATGCTAGTTATATTACTGCCTGTTCTTGTTACACAGGTTGGTATGTTTGGTCTTACCTTCTTTGATACAACCATGTCTGGTCATTACAGCCCAACTGATTTAGCTGGGGTTGCTGTTGGCAGTTCCTTATGGACACCGATTTATACTGGCTTAAGCGGTATATTGCTTGCTGTTCCTCCGATTGTCGCACAGCTGGTTGGAAGAAAAGAAGAATCAAAAGTAAGTTTTTCTGTTATTCAAGCCATCTATTTAAGTTTATCCATGGCAGTTTTATTAATTGTTTTTGGTTTTATTTTTTTGAAGCCAATCCTTCAATTAATGGGACTTGAGTCAGATGTCCAAGAAATTGCCTTTCGTTATTTGGCCGCACTTAGCACAGGTATTATTCCTATCTTTTTATATTTTGTATTGCGGTCCTTTATTGATGCACTTGGGCAAACTCAAGTGACGATGTTTATCACCCTTTCGGCATTACCTGTTAATATTCTACTGAATTATTTATTGATAAACGGCATTTGGATTTTCCCTGAGTTAGGCGGGGTTGGGACAGGATATGCTACAAGCATTACCTATTGGTATATGCTGCTGACTGCTCTTCATATTGTTTATCATAATCAACCATTTGCTGGATTTAAGCTGTTAAGTAAGCTTCATCGTATTTCGTGGGAAAAATGGAAAGAGATTCTGAAGATAGGTGTACCCATCGGCTTTTCGATCTTTTTTGAGACAAGCATTTTCAGTGCAGTTACACTGCTAATGAGTAATTATGATACGAATACGATTGCTGCCCATCAATCTGCTATAAACTTTGCTTCCCTCCTTTATATGGTTCCGCTTAGCATTTCAACTGCTTTGACCATTCTAGTTGGATTTGAAGTTGGTGCAGGCAGGCTGAAGGATGCAAAAAAATACAGTTGGATGGGAGTATTAACTGCTATCATTATCGCGTTTGTGAGCGGCATTATTCTGCTTGCTTTCCGCCAACAAATTGCAGGAATATATACAAATGATGCGGAAGTACTTAAGCTTACAGCTGGCTTCCTTATATATGCGATTTTCTTCCAGCTATCAGATGCCATCCAGGCACCAGTTCAAGGAGCATTACGGGGTTATAAGGATGTTAACATCACTTTGATTATGACGCTTATTAGCTATTGGGTAATCGGCCTGCCTTCAGGCTATCTTTTTGCTAATTACACAAGTCTTGGTCCATATGGTTATTGGATTGGCTTAATCGTTGGGTTAGCAACTGGTGCTGCCTTCTTATCGAGCAGACTTTATTCTCTCCAAAAGAAGCATATTACCTTAGCAACAAAATAGTAAAAGGGCGGATCAATTTTTGATCCGCCCTTTCTTAACTTATTTCTTTTTCCATCTTTCCTTCTGTCATTTTTCCGATAAAAGCTTCTACCATTTCTCCATCCCATTGTGTTTTTTTGCCTTCATGCAAAATGGACAGCGCTTTTGAAAATGGCATTCCCTTCCGATATGGCCTGTCAGACGTCATTGCATCAAAGGCATCAGCAACAGCAAGAATTCTGCCAAAGTAAGGTATCTCTTCCCCTTTCAGACCATCAGGATAGCCTTTGCCATCAAATCTTTCATGATGGGACCTGACACCTTCTAGAATTCTTGCCATTTCTTCCTGGGGCTGTACCTGCTTTAAGATATTTTCTCCAATAACCGGATGTGCTTTAATATAAGCAAATTCTTCCTCTGTCAGTTTGCCTTCTTTCAATAGAACATTATCAGGAACCCCTATTTTGCCGATATCATGCAAAATAGCTGTTTTATATAATACTTCCATATCTTCCTTCGACAGCTTTAAACTTTTTCCTATTAACTGTGAATAACCTGCAACCCTGGTGGAGTGACCTGCCGTATATGGATCACGGGCATCAAGGGTAGCACTCAATACCATCATAAAGCTGTCAAGCAGCTCCTTATTAACCCTTTCACGTTGAATGATTGAATCATTCATCTTGTGAAAGCCTTTAAAAAGATCAGCAAATTCATCTGTATAAACCGCACTGTTCGGCTGGGTGAATTGACTTGTGCCAACCTTTTTCATCAGATTTTTCAGCTGATAGATAGGTGTTATTATATCTCTTGACAGAAATCTCGCAGATAGAACGGAATAAACTAGAGTAATAAATAATATGACAATTGCCCAATTCCAATAAGGTAATTCTGTAAGATTGCCATTATCAATCAACTTAACTCTTGTTGAAAGCAGAATGATTACTAAAGGTAATACACTTATGCTGACAACAGTCAGTAAAAACTTCCTGTGAATGGATATAAACACCTTCTCTTCAATAACCAAGCTTTTTGGCATTAAAGATTTAATATAAATAGTGATCCCCTTCATTGTCCGTATAGTAAGGAAAAATTCAATAAATGCATGCAATATGGCAACAATAATCGCCGCAACAGTCGCATATAAAATGTAAATGGACGGCAGTTCAAGCTGGCCTGATCTAATAAAATAAATGGAAAATATTATTGCCGGAACAGACATTCCAAATAAGTGAGGAATAAGAATTCTTCTTACCGAAAACAACGGAAAGCTTTTCGAACGGTGATATGCCTCAACTAGGCTATTTACATCTCTTCGTCCATGCTTTAGCACACTTCGTAACGGGTTTATATCCTTATAAAAAAGGGCACCTTCTGCGCAAACCATGCATATAAAAGAAAGTACCATAATAAACCCAAGAATTTTCATGTCATCGCTGCTAATTTTCAAGCTGGTGTACATAAAGGCACCGCCTACCCCAAATACAGCCAGAAAAGAACCAATTATATAATTGTAAAACAGACTGTTCAACAGCTTTTTGTAAGTTTCCAAACCAATGCACCTAATTTTCCTAAAATGTACTTTAATATTAACATCATTAGGTTAAAATAACTAGTTCCTTCTACTCATAACCAAAAGGAAAATAAATACATGCCTAACTAACACGATTTGGGTGCACTTGAATATGATATAAAAAATTCAGCAACTAATGAAAGAAAGGATGAATTTCCAATGTTCCCATGGAATTTATTCCCTTTTAATAAAGACTCCAAAAACAAAATGAACCAAATGAAACCTGGAGATATCCAGAATTATGTTCAAGATATGATGAATAAAATGATGCCAGATTCCCTTCAAAAAATGAATAGTGAAGATATGTTTAAGAATATGTCCCAAATGGCAAACAACCAGCAAGGCTCAACCCAGCAAAAGTTTGATTACGTCGTATTTGAAACACATCACCATGTTTATATTCGCATTCCTATAAAAGAAGAAATTTGGCTTGAAAGAATTAAGGTTTACTATACATCAAGCCAACTAGTTATTCAGAACATTCCTGAATTCGAAAGCAGGCATACGATCAATCTTCCTTCACTCGTTCGAAAAAAAGGCTCAACTGCTAATTATAAGGAAGGCGTTTTAGAAATTATGATTCAGAAAAATGGGCAAAACCAATATTCAGAAATTGAAGTGACAGAATTGCAATAGCTATAAGGAAGGATGAAAAACAATGTCTTTCGAAAATCTCGAAAAGATTTTTCAGTTTCACGAAAATCCAACAAATGAAAAGCTTTGGAATAATCTCTTTCAAGACGCAAGTCAGCAGGCTTTTTTCAGTAATCGGAATAGCATTAAAAGCAATAATCAATTTCCACCCTGTGACTTCTATGTAAAAGATGGCCATTACTTTATTGAAGTAGAGCTTCCTGGCATTATGTCAGAAAACATTGGGATAAAATGTGAAGGTAATGAACTCCATATAGCTGGTCAATACAAAACGCTGCACGAGGAATACGCTTATTATTTGAAGGAAAGACAAAACAGAAGCTTTCACAAAGTAATCACATTGCCAACTACTTTCATAAAAGAAGACATTTCATGTGAATTGAAATACGGAATACTTTCCGTTAAAATTCCTCAACCATAAAAAAAATCAACTCGTGAAGCTGAGTTGATTCTTTTTTTATTTAAAGGCTTTGTCAAAGCAGTAGAATGGGCGCTCTTTTCCAGGAAAATGCAGTTCCCCAGCCTTGTTAAAGCCGTTCTTCAAGAAAAGATTTTGCGCTTTTTCGTTTATAGCATAAGTGTCTGTTTTTAAGTAAAATGTATCATTTTCTTTAGCAAAGGCTTCGGCAAAGGATAGAAGCTTGCTTGCAATGCCTCCGCCACGAATTTCTGGATTGACCATAAGACGGTGAATAACATAATAATTATCATCAGACAATGTCCATTCTATCAAGTCATAATTCTTCCCGCCAAGACGGTCAATCGCAATGGATCCAACTACTTTATCGTCCATGATTGCTACGAACAAAGCATCATTTTCAATATCTGCCTTAAAATCCTTTTCAGCAGGGTATTTATCCGACCATTGGTCATTACCCTCTTCATTCATTATCTTCACTGTTTTTGCTGCTATATGCATGATTTTTTCTAAGTCATTTATCGTTGCTTGTCTAATTTCCACGCTGAATTCTCCTATAATAGTATTTCTTTATTATTCCCTATTTGCTTGATCTTATTTTTATCATTTTCTTCAAGTGAATCATTTGAAAAACTATTATATAAATTTCTCAGCAAAAAAACCACTAAAGTATATGGTTATAGGTAAAAATAATAATATTCAAAACCGCGGAAATTTTCGTATAAAAAAGGACCAAAGGAAATGGAACCTTTGGTCAGAATTTATTGTTCGTTTTTTTTGGTTTTCTACAGAACTAATCTCCATAGTAAAGTACAGTGCCCTTTTTTTACTTACCAATAAATTGTTGTGTCCAGTAATTTCCGTTAGCCACGTAGCCAACACCAATATGTGTAAATTTGTTACTTAGAATATTGGCGCGGTGTCCTTCGCTGTTCATCCATGCTTTTACAACTTGTTCTGGAGTTGTTTGGCCTTTAGCAATATTTTCACCTGCTGCTTTATAGGAAATCCCGAATTGCTTCATCATGTCAAACGGGCTTCCATAAGTTGGGCTTGTATGGTCAAAATAATTATTTTTACTCATATCCTCTGATTTAGCTCGCGCAACTTTGCTTAAATTTGTATCAAGTGTCAGAGCAGGAAGACCATTTTTTGCTCGTTCTGCATTTGTTAGTTCAACAACCTGCTTTTCAAACGCACTAACAGAAGAAGCTGCTTGAGTTGTTGTTGCTGCTTGCTGTGGTTTAGATGTTGTATTCGTTTGTTGCTTAGCAGTGCTTGTTGTTTTTTCTGCAGTTGTTGTTGTTTTCTCTGGAGCTTTCGTGCTTTCTGTCTGTTTATTTGCTGTCGTACCAGACCTTGCTTCCAATGAGCTTAATAGCTTGTTAACGTCCACACGACCTGAAAATTGTTTTATTAATGCATTTATTTGATCTTCATTTAAATTGTAAGATTGATAGACTACTTTTGTAGATTCTTGTGTAGTGTTAGATGCTGCATTTGCTTTTTGCATTAATGGGCTTGACATTAATAGAGCTGCTGCAGCTGCAGTTGATAAAATCACTTTTTTGTTCATTCGATTATATCCTCCTTGAATATAAAGCTTGTATTCGTGCTTGCTTACAGACAAATCATAACATACGATTTTTGTCATATTTAAGGATGATTCTTCCAATAACCAACTCATTCTCTATTAACTTTTTTGATTGTGAATCTATCAAGCTAGCAATCACTTCTCCCGCATTACATCTTCCTATATTTAATAGTGAATCAATAAAATATTTCATTTCCCTTAATATCCCATATGAGTAATATAATTCAGTTTTTTTAGTATTGACAGCATGAAAGTGGCTATTGTTATATAACATTTATGACAATAACTTGTCGTACATATCATCAGCGCAATAATTGTAACTATCTCAATAAATGCCTTGTAAACTTGGCTTTTAACAGGTATATAAACAGTTAAAGGATGGAATAGTAATAACAGAATGCATTCTTTAAAGAAGGGAGTTTGGTCATGAGTACACCGTATGCTTGTCCGAACTGCAGAACAAATCGGAGTCGCTTTAATATTATTCAGCAAGTGCCTCAATCAGTAAAATTAGACCCACAGACTGGGGATATAGTAGAAGAATACACAGCAGAAAATCTTTCTCCCTTTCATATGGGATATAAGGGACCTGACTATCGTATCCAATGTGCTGCTTGTGGTTTAGTTGATGAAGAACGGACTTTCGCCAAATTTGGAGAGATGAAATAAGGAAAAAGGAATGTATTTAGCATTCCAAAAGTGGCTGCTCGTAAAAGCCGTATGCTAGCTGCATACGGCTTTTTTTACTCATAATGGCATTAACCCATCGTCCGTTAACACCTTCCATGGATCAAGTGGCGTGCTTCTAACAAGCGTTAGTGTTTTATTCTCACTTTTCCTTTTTTCATTTTGGATATACAGCTGCCACTCTATTGTTATGTGAACAGATGTTTTGGATAGGTAATCCTTTGCTTGCACTTCCTCTATTCTTAACAGCTTAACATTTTCAACATTTGCCAAAGCCTTAGTCCAATTTATTTTCTTGGAGCTTAAATGGTTAAGGATTGTATTATCCTGTTCTTTCATTCCAGCTACAAAGGATTGCACAGTCTCATTTGGATTTTGTTTATCCAATTCTTGTGTCAGGATGCCTGCTGCTTTATATACCATCAATTTATGGGATAGATCCATATTATCCGTCTTATGTGTAGTACTTCCTAAGAAATGCACACAAAAATGGCCTGGGAATTTATTAGCTAAAGATCCTGCTCCATGTGGCATTCCATGCATGGATGCAGCGAGCATGTATTGATCCTGTAAAACAAATATTGCTCTTCGTTTCCAGCTCCATTTGCCATTATAAATTCCCTTCATAATCTCGGTGTCCGCGGTGGTTAAAGGCTGGACATCTGCATGCTGAGAACCTGCCCTCCGCTGGACATGAAATACTTTACCTGTTTCGACATCATAGATAGAAAACTTGCTGTAGCGAGGAATAATTACATCTGCATCCTTCCATTCAAGCAGTTGGATACCATATTTAGGTGAAATGCTGTCCACTGGTGCGGCATTTGCCGTTGATGTACAAAACAAACTGACCAAAAGTACAAAACAAGGAAAAAACTTTCGCTTCTTGAACAAGATTATCCTCCTCTTTCCTTTAACTAAAGAAAGTTTGCCCTTTTTACGAAAGTTCCATTCTGGCTATGGCTGGAAATCTTATATATTAAAGCATATCCAGCTTGTCCTTCATTTCCTTCCAGTCTATATCTTCACCGATAAACACTAAATTTAACGGCATTTTCATGTCTTCTCTCATCATTAAAGGCATTCCATAGGAATATTGAAAAAGGTCTGGATAGCTATTTTGATGAAATTGTACATAGCCTTTAATGCGATAAATAGTATCTGGCAGTTCCTTCAAGAATGTCTCAAATTTCTCTGCTGATATGGTATGCTGAAATTGATAAACAAACGAACTTAACTGTAATGTTTGAATCGTTGTTTTAACAGTATCATTTGCAAACTGCATAACCATATCCTTCAACCTATGAAAGGGCAGCTTTGAATAGTTTGTTAACATCGTAAAGGCCTGTGGATTTATACTTTGAAGCTCAAATGTAATCCTTGCTTTTTCTTCCTCTGTCAGTTGATCCTGTTTATTAATTAACAGCATATTTCCATGACGAACCTGTTCAATCAGCAGCTGCTGCACGCTTGGACTCATTTTTTTACGCTCAAGCCAAAGCTTGCCATCAACTACTGTAATAATCCCTTTTAAGCTTAATCTATCTGCGAAATATGGGGAAAGAATGCTATCCATCGTTTCAACCGGATGTGCCGCTCCAGTTGTCTCTAAATAGATTACATCTGGTTTTTCCTCAATCAGTAAGGATTGAAGCTGACCTTCCAGCTTATCCTGTATGGTGCAGCAAACGCAGCCTCCTAACAGCTCCTTTAACGGTATATCTTCATCGACTTCGTTCGAATCAATGGATATATCCCCAAATTCATTCATGAGAACTGCCACTTTTCTGCCTTGTGCTTTTTCATGTAAAAGCAATTCTTTTAATAAGGTTGTTTTACCGCTGCCTAAAAACCCTGACAATATAAACACTTCTGTTTTTTTCATCTTTATCCCCCTAATTCTCTTCTCATAAGGTAGAAACAATGGAAAAAGGAGGGCAAATAGAGTGCCGCTCCTTCCATTTGTTACTTTTTCAGTTTTTCTTGCAGTATTTCAATCGCTTTTTTCATTTGTGTATCGTTTTTTTGGATCTTTTCACTAAGTTTTTCCATTAGCTTTGTTGTCGTATCTCCAGTAATTACACCGTCAACTTTTAACTTTTCCTTCTCTTGGAATTCCTTAGTTGCTTCTTCTGTGCTCTCATCGAAGTAGCCGTTTGCGTTGTCGACCTTATAGCCAAGCGCGTTCAGCATTTCTTGCGCTGACTTTACTTCATTGGAATTTGAATCAAGCTTCAGCTTTGTCTCTGGATTAATAACTGTCAGCTTCGCATAGCTTGGAAGCTCCACCTTATACGTTGGCTCAATTCCTTTTTCATGAATCCAGCTGCCATTCGGTGTCAGCCATTTATCTGTTGTAAACTTAATGTTACTTCCGTCAGATAGTTCTATTGCACTTTGAACTGTTCCTTTACCGAAGGATTTTACACCCACTAATGGAACGTCCGCAGATTGATTAACTGCTCCAGCGAGTATTTCAGAAGCTGAGGCACTGCCTTCATCAATCAATACAACTAGCGGTAATGTATTGGAATTTTCATTGTCTGATGCGACTTGTTCGATTTTTCCATTCTTATGCTCGACTTGGAAAATCACCTTTCCGTCTGGAACAAACAAATTGGCAATTGCTTGCACCTGAGTTAATAATCCGCCTGGATTTTGTCTCAAGTCAAGTACAATCCCCTTCATTCCTTTTTCCTTGAACTCATTCAGTTTATCTGTAAGCTCTTGTGCTGTATCAGCGGAGAAGCTCGTAATTTGTATTTCAGCAATACCGTCCTTACGTAATTCTCCGTATACTGTATCAATAGGAATTGTATCCCTAACAATATCAATTTTTAATGTATCTTCAACACCAGGTCTTTCAATTTCAAGGCTGACCGTTGTCCCTTTTTTACCTCTTATAAGAAGGACTGCTTCAGATGAACTCATCCCTTGCAAGCTCTTGCCATCAACACTTAAAATTTTGTCATTCGGCTTAATTCCTGCTTTTTCTGCAGGTGAGCCTTTAATTGGTGATACAACAATGATGCTGTCATCCTTTTCCTGAATTTCAGCTCCAATTCCTTCAAAGGAAGAAGAAATACTTTCATTAAAGCTTGTTGCTTCCTCTTGGTTCATATAATCGGAATATGGATCATCTAGTGCTGTGAACATGCCGTCAATCGCTCCATTGACGAGGTCCTCTGTTTCAACATCCTGATAATATTTATCCTTGATAGTATCATATGCTGAATAAAGCTTTGAAAATTCACTTCGATCTGTGCCTACCGTCACCGCTGGCTCCTCACCAAATGCCAAGGCAACCGTTGTAATACCAGCTGCCAAAATAACAGTAAAGAAGATAAGCATAACAAAGTGAAATTTCTTAATGCGGATAAAGCTGGAATCTTTATCGCCTGCTTCTTTTTCCGTTTCTTCATTTACGTTGTTTTCATTCTCCAAATAATTCACCACTTTCATTTGCCCTTTAGGCACCGTGATACATGCCTTTTATACTCAACAGTATCAAAAAAATTGGTTTAAATCATGACATAATTATGAATAAATTTTGAACAATTAACCTAACTTAGATTTTTCTAACCTGTTCAAAATATTCTTCAAGTGTCCAATTGTTTTCATATATATCGTTTGCAGATTTTTCGCCGACATAACGGAAATGCCATGGCTCAAATTTATATTTAGTAATATCCTCTTTTCCTTTCGGATAACGAAGAATATACCCATAAAGATGTGCATTATCTTTTAGCCATTTGCCTTCTTTCGTATCTTCGAAGTCCTCTGTAAGCAGGAAGTCGACACTTTTAGCAGATATATCCATTGCTAACCCTGTCTGGTGTTCACTGTTACCAGGATATGCGACTGCTTCCTCCGCTTTCTTCTGTCCAACCTTGTCAATCTCTGCATCATACAAAACGGACTGACGGTCATAAGAACGATAGCCTGATACTGCATAAAGAATGATTTCGTCCTTTTTGGCAGCATTGAACATATCAGCTAAAGATGCAGCAGCTTCCTTTCTCATATAGCTTTTCTCTATATCCTGATTACCAAAGGAAAACTGAACTTCTGGCCTGATAAGATCCTCAGGTGCGTATCCATCTGGCAGCCCAAAGCTTTTGTTAACTAATGACACTGTATTGGTTGGATTTTGGATGATGTTTCTGCCATCCACAACCTTAATATCATTGAAAAAAGCAGCCTCTAAAGTCCATGGAAGCTCTTCTTCTGTACTATCTACCGTATCTTGATCGTTTGTTTGTCCAGAATTGTCATTATTCACGGCTGTTTCTTCCGATTCCTTTTCTTTGTTTAAGAAAGGTATATGATCTGTAATGCCATCCAATTTACTGCATCCTGTTAAAAGGAAAGTAAACAGCAGCAGCAGCAATAGTTTTTTCATTCTACACCCCATATTACTCTTTGTTCCAGGTAACGATTTACGCTTACGTTACTTTATTGCAGCTTCAAGTGATACTTCAATCATTTCATTGAAAGTTGTTTGTCTTTCTTCAGCCGTTGTTTCTTCACCAGTCAGTACATGATCGCTGACAGTAAGTACGGATAATGCATTGCGATTGAATTTTGCTGCTAATGTATACAATGCAGCTGATTCCATCTCGATAGCAAGAATTTGATATTCCGCCCATTTTTCCAGCTCAGAGTTGTCATTATAGAAACTATCTGCTGTAAATACATTTCCAACCTTAAGGGAAAGCCCCTTCTCAATGCCTGCATCATACGCTTTTTTAAGCAGATCAAAATTAGCTGTCGGCGCATAATCAACACCGCCGAACGTTAGACGGTTCATTTGCGAATCCGTTGATGCACTCATAGCAAGGATAACATCGCGAACCTTAACGTCCTGTTGAATTGCTCCACAGGTACCAACTCTTATTAGGTTTTGGACATTGTAGCTAGTCATTAATTCGTTAACATAAATGGCAATGGATGGTGCTCCCATGCCTGTCCCTTGTACAGAGATTCTTTTTCCTTTATATGTACCAGTATATCCAAACATGTTGCGCACTTCATTATAACAAACCGCATTTTCTAAAAAGGTTTCTGCAATATATTTTGCTCGCAAAGGATCTCCAGGCAGAAGAACCGTTTCTGCGATTTCGTTTTCTTTTGCTCCAATATGTACACTCATTTTAAGTACCTCCAAGTTTTAAGAACATTCTTTTAAATAATAATAGGAATCATTTCCATATCTTAAACAATCACTATTTGTACTATATCATATTCTAGTTTTAGGTTAAATACAATTAATTGCAGGATAACAAATCTTTAATCGGCAATACTAACTTTAGGTTTTCCATAGGTTTGGGAAAACATGCTTAATCAATGATAATATTCTAAAAACAGACATGTAAGGAGACAGATAATATTATGGGAAAAAAGCATCGCAATCGAATTAACTCTCCTAAAAAGAATAATCATATACCAAAAGAGGCTATTATAGCAGAACAAGAAGCACATGGTAAGGAAATGTCTGCAAGAGAAAGAAAGAACTAAGTCAAAACAAAAAGCGTGTGCAACAATGGTACACGCTTGAAGGTCTTTAGGCGTATTTATTAATCAACTGGTAAAGAGTATTCTTTAATCCTGGCAACTCATGTTTGTGAATACTTAATGATACATAGCTTTCATCCATGTCAAGTGCTTCTGCGAATAAGCCAGAAAGTCCACGCGCTTTCCTGTCAATTTGCAACATAACTTCCATTGCATTTTCACCAGAAGACAGTATCACAAGTTCCACTTCATCCAGCTTCCCGCGAAAGTCTCCTGCATATGGGATGAACTCAAATTCCTGTACAAATGGCAGTCTCAGTTGATGCCGCCTGCCAGCCTCCTTGCAAACACCACTTTTCATTTTAAAGCCTAATTCTTGAAATGCACGAAACACTTCATCAACAAGTGGAGATGGAATAATATTAATTGGATCTACATCGCTTGGATCAATAGCTTGCTTAATATCGAGGCCAGTTGAAATCCATACCTTTGTTTTTCCTATGGTATAAGGAATATCATGTGGAAGAGTACCAGAAAATGGGATTACCTTTTTTTCCTTTACACTTATCGTGAAGGCGCCTGCTGCCATAAATTCTCCTATTAAAGCTGTGCGTGTTTCTTTTTTATCATCGTGCTCCACTTCATATTCTGTATACAGTCTTACATAAATTGCTTCAATATTCTGCTCCACATTGCCGCCGACAATATTTATTTCTCCCGCTAACTTTTCACCTGGCATATAATCCCTCTTATCCAGCACTGCATCAATTTTAGCAGCACCAACCCCCACACTTGCCAACGCTTTTTTAAATATAGACATTCTTTTTCCTCCTGTTACCGTAATTTGAATTTAGTAATTTGATTTACGCATCAATAACAAAAAGGTTTCATGATTACTCATTATTTTCTCCATAAAAAAATGGCAAGAGTAATCTCCTGCCATATGCATTCATACATCTTTATATAATTAACTGTTTTTTACAAACTTACATCGCAAGCTAGTCATCCAATTCTTCATCAATAATGCATTTTTCAAGCAAATATTCAAACGTGATGTCAGCCAATTCATCCATCTCTTCTTCTGTGGGAACGTATCCCCTTTTTAATAGCTCACGAAAGAAAAACTCAGCAATTTCCTCCGTATCTATTATTACATCAATCTCTTTCAAGCATATCGCCCCCTTTAGTAAGAATATATGTCACAATGCATAAAAAATGCAAAGCATTTGTACAAATTATGTGATAAATTAAAATATTTTTCAAGTAAATAGAGACATGTTTAGATGGTCATGCTCATATTCATTACTAATAACAAGAAAACATTACTATAATCCGAGATTTATAGGGGGAAAATTACCATGAAAACGTTGCAGCATTTAGTCGCAGTAGTGAAAGAAGATGTTAATGAGGAAAACGGTAATATCTTGAGAATCTTTGACAAAGGGCTTCAAGTTTTGTTTTCTCTAATAGTATTTGGATGCATCCCATACTTTCTCTATTTAATCTTGTAATTCAATTATTATAGTGCAGGCTTATCATCCTTACTGCTTAGCTGCTTCAGCTTTCTTATTGTCAGTCTCATCGCCTGTTCATACTCATTGTCCTGAAATAATTCATGTAGTATATGATAATCGTTATAAATATCAAGTAAACCATCGATTAATTCCTGTTTTTCCTTCGTGCTTTCCAGCAGCTCTTTTTCCGTTTTTCGGTAAGAGCTATTTGTTTTTTGCAGATTAACAGGCTTCTTCTTTTTATCCATTATATACAAAAGTCCTAATTTCTGAATAAAACTGTCGGCATTTTCTGCGTCTGCTACTAATGTCAGCTCCTCTTCACCAGCCTCAAGCCAATCCCCATCACTTACTCTAGACAACTCGTAAATGATGTCTTCCCATGCATCTGACTTATAACGCCATATTTCAGTTCGGAAGCCCATTATTTTAAAGAGGTTGGAACCATAGCCTTTTACTTTGACAAGATCACCTATAAAGTAGCGATATTCAATGTCTATTTTTTCTGTATCCATTAGTTCACCTTCAAATTCGGAAAGCATTTGCAGGCTGGATTCTAAGTACAAGCCCTCACTTTTATTCACTTCATAGACATGCATGTCATCAAGCCACTTTACGTTCGTGATTTTTCCGACAGTACCGTATATGGTGATGACAACTGTATCGCCAATTTTAAATTTCGGTTTTTTTCGATTTCCCATAGTTAAAAGTCCTCTCTAAACAGATTGTGCGATATTTTTGCCACTGGTATGGCGACACTCCCCCACATTCATGCTTAAAGACTTGAACGTTTACGTTGGGGGATTAATGAAACAACGCAACCTTTCATCAATCAACATCTCATCTTCATCCTTTTTTGTTCTCTTTTTATCTATTCTTGAAATAATATATGCATCTCACTTGCTAATCGCCAATGCTCCACCCTATTTCCCCTCCGTTTTTTTAAAATTAATATGGCAAGTTAGAAATTGGTGTTTTGTTTAATCCAATATATGTAGCTGACAAACTATTTTAGAATACTCATTATAGAAAAGCCGCTTACAAGTTCCTAAACAAAAAAAAGCATTTTGCAGCAGCAACTGCAAAATGCTAATAGCGTGTTTCCTTCTCTTCTTGGAATAAGTAGGTCTCCCATGCTTCATCAAAGATTCTCATACTGTCTAAATAATGGCCATTAAGCTCCAAATAATTGCTCACTTCATCATAGTCAAAGCTGTTTTTAGGAAAACTGTGATCTAAATAAGCATGATTTGCAAATCTGCTGATGGCGTCCTTTGGCTCGGGATGTCGGAATTTCATTAAAAAATGGTAAAAAGATTTTGTCATCGTGCATCTTCCTTATCCGAAATGATATAACGTATACTATACATAACATGAAATAATGGTGCAAGCATTATTCACTAATGAAAGATAATTAGCATTCTATGAAGCTTAAAAGTATTATTCTTTATGTTTATTGAAGATTCGTTAGGATATAATAAACCATGAAAAAAATTAGAAAGGGCGTACAGTTAATCCTATGAAAACCAAAACCTATACTCTTTTAATCAGCTGTGTGATTGGATTAGCTTTCGTTTTGCTTTATTGCCTCTACCAGCCAAAACAGACAAGCTCTACCGCCAAAAATGTCTTTGACAAAATTAGATCAAGTGAGCCAATATCTTATTTAGTAATTGGTGACAGTATCGGCAGAGGGTCTGGTGCAAGCAAGGATCAAACAAAATGGTTTTACTTGTTAGAGCAGTCCATGTTTGAAACGCATGGCTCACCAATGCAGAGGAATATGCTTGTACAAAGCGGGGCTACAGCTTTCGAAGGCTTATATAAATTCAGAAATTCCTCCCTTAAGAATATTGATCTTGTTTTTATCGTATTCGGTGAAAATGATCGTAAATATATGAATAAGGAAGTATTCTACACCTTTTACAGCCAGCTGCTTATGCAAGTTAAGGAGAAATACCCGGTTGCTGAAATTATTACACTAACGGAAAGCAGCTTAGACAATGAAAATTTCGTAGATACAATTGCGGAAGTATCAAAAGAGGTAAATGCGATAAATCTGGATATGAGAATTCCATTTAATGAATCAGGCAAGAGCATGAAACGTTTAACAAAAGATTTAATCCATCCAAATGACGATGGCTATTTGCTATATAGTGATTATATTTATCAGTATTTAGAAGCAAGAATTCAAGCAGGGAATACAAACACAGATGTTCCCAAAAATGAGTATTCTGCAATGGCCATCAATATGGAAACAAAAAACAACTATATCTTTAAAGACAGCTCTTTTATTAAAAGGGAAGGCTATTATACTTCTGATGAAAAAGGAGCAAGCATTGACTTTACCTTCACGGGCACATATCTTGGGGCAAATATGATAAGAAGTCCTTTAGGAGGCTTGGTGGATGTTTATATTGATGACGAGTTTGTCACGAGCATTTCAACATGGTGGCCCTTCAAAAAGCCTCGTTCCCTTTATATAGCCGGCGGGCTTTCTGACAGCAAGCACACAGTGTCGTTTCGGACGACAGGAAAGTCTTCTTCTCATAATACTTCCGGTTTTCACAGGGTACAGATTTCATCAGTTATCGTGCAAGATAACTAAAAGAGGCAATCCTAAAAGGATTGCCTTTTGCCTTATTATCAATCTTCGTCAAACAAAACTTTATATTTCCCATAACCTTCTGCTTCTAGGTCTTCTTTTCTAACGAAGCGAAGCGATGCAGAATTCATGCAGTAGCGTAATCCTGTTGGATGTGGTCCATCGTTGAAGACATGGCCAAGATGGGAATCAGTTTCCTTTGTTCTTACCTCTGTTCTCACCATAAAATGGCTTGTATCTGTATTTTCAACAAGATCCTCTTCTGCGATTGGTTTTGTGAAGCTCGGCCAGCCGCAGCCTGCATCATACTTGTCATTTGAGCTGAACAATGGTTTGCCTGAGATGACATCGACATAAATGCCGTCCGCAAATTCGTTCCAATACTCATTATGAAACGGCGGTTCTGTTCCGTTGTTTTGTGTCACTTCATATTGAATTGGTGTCAGCTTTTCTTTCAATTCGTTTTTATTCATGCTTATCCCCCCAGTTATTTTTAATAAACGCGGCTCTGCCTGATCCTACATGATAGGCATTATAATGCAGCGAATTTTTCTTATAGTAATCTTGATGATATTCCTCCGCATCATAAAACGCAGTTGCGGGAATGATCTTTGTCGCAATCGGCTTGTTGAATTTGCCGCGTTCTCCTAAAGCTTTTTTTGATTCCTCAGCTATTTTTTTCTGTTCTTCATTATGATAGAATATCGCGGTTTGATAGGACAACCCTCTGTCAAAAAACTGGCCGCCCGGATCTGTCGGGTCAATTTGCTGCCAGTAGACTTCAAGAAGCTTTTCGTAAGGAAACAGCGAAGGATCGAACGTAATCTGGACTGCCTCATAATGACCTGTTGTCTCAGAACAGACCTCCTTATAAGTAGGATTTTCCTTATGTCCGCCTGTATAGCCTGAAACGACTGAAATAATTCCAGGCTGCTGGTCAAAAGGTTTAACCATACACCAGAAACAGCCGCCGGCAAATGTTGCTTTTTCGTATTGTTGTTCCATACGACACACCTCTATTCTCTATATATTAAATATCTTTTTATATTCCCCAAAGGGAGTGTGACAACACATCTTTTATTTAGCTTAAACAAATTCGCTCAATAAAGCAAAAAGACGGCTCAAAATGATTGTATATCAGAAAAATTATAATGGGAGTGCATGACCCGCACTCCCTAAAAGTCTGCTTATTTACGCTTTGTTTTTATCGCCTTGTGAATACTTTTCCACTTCTTCTTTTCATCTGCCTGTGCTTTTTTGCTTTGCCTTCTTTCCAAATAGGCGAGCTCTTTGTTCATCTTGAAATAGCTGTTGAGACGGCTTTCTTCCAATCTGCCGTCCTCTACGGCCTGCTTAACAGCACAACCGGCTTCACCTAGATGGCTGCAATCCCTGAAACGACAATCTGCTGCAAGGTGCTCGACATCTGTAAAGCTTTCTGATAAACCGGAATTACTGTTCCAAAGCTGCAGCTCTCTCATTCCTGGTGTATCAATCAGCACACAGCCATTAGGCAGTACAACCATTTCTCGATATGTTGTTGTATGACGCCCCTTATCATCATCCTCTCTAATGTTTTTCACTAATTGCTTTTCATAACCAAGCAAATAATTAGTCAGTGTTGACTTTCCAACACCAGAGGACCCTAATAACGCAATTGTTTTTTGAGGGAGCAAATAATCATTTAAGGAGTCAAGCCCCTGCTTTTCATGGACACTGAGAGCGATAACTGGAACACCAAATGCAATGGATTCCACACTGGCAATTTTGTCTGCCATATTGTCAGCAAGCTCAGATTTTGTAAGCAGGATCACTGGATTTGCTCCGCTTTCCCATGTCAGTGTCAAGTATCTTTCTATTCTTCGTAAATTCAAATCCTCATTTAAGGAATTGACAAGGAAAATAGTATCGACATTTGCGGCGACAATTTGCTCCTCTGTTGTCAATCCTGCTGCTTTTCTGGAAAACTTACTTTTCCTCGGAAGGACGGAAATGATGGTTCCTTTCGCTTCGCCATTGCGAGGCAATACAGCCACCCAATCGCCTACAGCTGGATAATCGTCTCTGCCAACAGCATCAAAGGAAAGTTTCCCTGAAACCTCACACAATAATTCTCCTATTTCCGTATATACTCGATAAAGTCTCTTATGCTCTAAAGCAACCCGTCCAGCAATGAGACCTTCCTTGTTTAATTGTGCTAAAGCGCTATTTATATTGTCATTAAAACCCATTTTAGTTAAATCCATTTTTATCCTCCATTTTTAAGCATAATAAAAAACCATAAGCGACGTACAGCCCATGGTTTTCTCATGCATGAAATATGCAGGATAAAAGATACTTACTTAAGGTGCAAGTAAGCAGTGGGCTGTACGATGAATGCAATTGCCTTATTTACACAGATTGTTGTTTTCATCGTCATCACCCTTTCCGTTGTAGTTAATAACTATTATATTCCATTCTTTCTAATTTGTACATAAAATTCACCTTGTTAAGATTATTTTTAAAATAGGCACTGTATCTTAATGCATGCATAAACTGTTATCATCTTTTAGGAAACAGGAGTGAAAACCATGCAAAAACAAGGAGACAGCTATCCCTTCCAAGAAGCCGGAATGTACAATCTGCTGAGTGATTATTATAAATATACTAATCCAGACCTCCATATATACTATTATCAAAAGCATCTCGAAGTTCTTAGAAAAGCATTGCCCCAAAACTCGATAACAACAGACTTAGACAGGCAAACAGAGTACGGCAAACTAAGATTCATCCATACAGCTGCCCAAAAGCCTATTGTCGATATTTATATAAATGGAGTAAAGCTGTTTAAAGAGGTCTCCTTTAAATCGGTAACAAATGACATGACATTGCCAGTCGGCCGCTATCAAGTTGACATCTATGAAACAGGCGCAATGGTTGACTCCCTTTGCAGCCAAAAAATTCTTGTTGAAAGCAATATCTTTCATACCATTACCTTTTTAGAATCAGCAAATAATTACTTAAAGCTTTATACCTACCAAGAAGACCCTTTTGTCCATCCATCAGAAACAAAGCTGCGTATCATACATCTTCATCCCAAAATGTATGCATTAAATATTGCCGTTCAAAAAGGTGATGTTGTTTTCCCCAATTTACATTTAAAGGCGGCTACTTCCTATCTTGGACTTTACCCTATGACTGTCTACTTAGAGGCAAAGGATGCGGAAACAAACAGCAAACTAGCAAGCTTTCCTCCGCTCACATTAAAGGAAAACAAAGCTTATTCAGCTCTAATTCTAGAGGGTACCTCAGCAGATGTAAGCGCCGAAATATTGCTGATTTCCATATAAAAAGGCAGAAATTTCATTCTGCCCTTTTTTAAGTATTTACTTTTATTCATTAACAGGAAGGAGAAGATTAAATTGAATGCGGTCATTTTCAAGATCAAACTCCTTCACTTCCGCACTCATGCCGTCCCCAATCTTCATATTTGTTAAATGTACATCAATCGTCTCATCATCTGGATTAATATTAACCCAGGTTGGGAGCTTATATTGATTTTCAATAAACTTCATCACATAAGATACTGGTAAGGACAGCTGTCCAATACTGATTGACTTTTGCTTTAATGTGAGATCTCCATTTTCAAGCGGGATTGGTTCAAATGTTAATTTCATTTCAATGTCGCTGTTAAAAATCGGTAAATAACCGAAAAGCTCTACTTCATCTGATAGGTTAACCTCATAATGGACAGGTCCATTTAAGCCTTCCTTTTCCAAATAGCTGTTGATGAGCAGTGTCAAGTCTTCCTTATTCGTTGTGACCTGAAACGGTATAACCTCATCATTTCCTGCATCCGCATTGTCCGAAGTTGACCTGTCCGCAGGTAAAAATATAAGCAGGACAAGTGCAAGCAGTATAACAATATTGATGCCTGCTAATAGTAAAAATGCTGCTTTCCATTTTTTCTTAAACAAACTCATTCTCCCCTGTTCTCTCTATTCATGCGCTTTGTCGCCAAAATATCCCCAATGGCTGTTTCTTTAACTTTCGTGTATATTTCATCAGCAATCAACTTATAGCCCTTATCATTAGGGTGAAAATAATCTGTATACAATAGGTTTTCCGTTGTATCTGAAAAGATTTGTTCAATTGGGACAAAATACGTGTTGTCATAAAGGGTAAGTATGTTTTCCCCGGTCCGATTCCATTCTGCCACAATATCATTCATCTCATCAACATCTGCAAACCACTTCGTAAACGGATTATATACTCCAACAAGAACAATTGCTGCCTGTTGATTGTCTTTGCGAATTTCTCTCAGAACGTTATAAAGATTTGTTTCGAAGGTTTTCATCTGAGGTGTAAAATCATCAAGCTGTAAATTTGAGATATGGTCCCTAACAACCTTCATAATATCATTTCCACCGATTGTTAAAATAACCATATCAGCATCACTAATGGACTGCTTCACTTCAGCAGATTTAATTTTTTTCAAAAGCTGGTCCGTCCTATTGCCTTTTACACCATAATTGCTAATGGTTACGGTGCCTATTCCCTGTTCTTGCTGAAATAATTTCTGTAAATAAGGGACATAGCCTCCTGTACCAGTGCTGTCACCGACCCCTTGTGTTAAGGAATCACCTGCTGCGACCACATTCAATTCCTCCGAAACAAAGCTCTCAGGGACTTCCTGCTTCATGGCCAATACAGTTTCTTTTCCATTATTTTTATGAAAAGAGGTATTGTTGCCACAAGAAGAAAGCAATAAAAGCGTAATAATAGAAATTATTAAGGTAAATGGTCTCATTTATATACACCTACCTTTATTCCATTTTTAATCATTATAACATATCGTCAGTAGAATATTTTTTACATTTTTATCCTTCTACATATCAACGAAAACTATACGAAAATCTTTTCTACTCGTCCTTGTTTTATTTAAAAAAGACCTATCCTTTAGGCCCTTATAATAATATAAACAATCCAATAATGTTTAAGAATGTACAAAGTGCTAATAGAGTTTTTTTCATGTTTAATAAAGTGGAATAAATACTTTAAATGTTGTTCCAACGCCTCTTTTACTTTCCACTTCTATTTTGCCTTTCATCTGTTCAATCATTTGGTAGCTGACCATTAATCCCATGCCTGTTCCTTTTTCCTTTAAGGAATAAAAGGCAGTGCCAAGCCTGCTTAATTCTTCCTCTGTCATTCCAATACCAGTATCCTTTATTTCAAATATTCCATACCCTTCTTTTGTATATAGATAAACACTTAATACTCCGCCCTGCTGCATCGATTCAATCCCGTTTTTAAGAATATTGATTAATACTTGCTTTAATTCACTGTTGTTTGCACGTAAAAATACTTGCTGGATGTCCCGTTCAAATGTAATACTTTTCGACATCATGGCATAGGAGTACATAAGATCAATGACTTTTATTATCATATCTTGACCATCAATTTTTTCTGTTTGCTCAATTCCCGGCTTAGCCAAGGATAAATAATCATTGATGATTGTCTCAGCCCGATTCATTTCTTCAATCATGAGCTTTATGTACATACGCTCCTCTTCGCTTATATGCTCCTTCGCCAAGAATATTTGTAGAAACCCTTTAACAACCGTCATCGGATTTCTTATTTCATGTGCAACAGATGCCGCAAGTTGACCGATTGCATTCATTTTTTCTGCACGCTGCAATTCCCGGTGGATTTTCGTGTAATTCATAATATTATCCATTTCATTCAGTGCCTCTTCCACCGAATTCAATTCGATATCACGCGATAAAGTACCTAATTCTTTGGAGGTTTTAGACAGTCTTGTAAATAGCATAGCGAGTTTCCTAACCATCTCGTTAAGGCTCTCACTTATCATCCTAATATCAGAAGCACCATGGCTAGTTAGCTCTACCTCTAAATTGCCGCTGCTAATCTCCTGAAGTCCCCAAATAACCTCCTTTAATGGAAGGAGGTATTTACTTATGGTTATTTTCGTATATACAAACAAAAGGAGTGCAGTCACAACAAATATAGCAATGATAGCAGCAAGTAGCTTATGAATATGCTGAAATAAATCATCTGCAGATATATCCATGCCAATTCCACCGACTATATTGTCATATTCATCCTTTAAAGGAAGGAAGGCAGTATAAAAATAGCTGCTGTTTTCCTTATGAAAGCCAAGAAAATCATCACTGTTATGTGAAACGCCTTTTCGCCCAATTTGATTGTATATTTCCTGTAATGCCGTACTGCTTACAGACGAATATGTGCCGTCCTGATGAATGACTGACCACTCCTGGCATGCAGAGGACTCATCATATAAGCAAATATATGTATTCTCTACCGGTTCATTTTGTATTGTTAGAAAGGATGTGAGCATTTCCTTATCTTGATCACTTATCGTGCTGCTTTTATCAGCATTCGTTAGCTGATATTCTGCATTCTTTAACAGACTGTCAGCACGATAAGTCAAGTCTTCCTTCCATTCGTAGGAAAAGATTGCAAAAATAGCTATAGCAGCACACGCTAAAAGAAATAAAGGCATACAGAAAGAGAATATTTGAATTTTATTTAATAGAGGAATCTGCTTCATTTTTTTTATCATCATATCCACCAAATCCTTTTTATTCCTTTTCTAGAAATTTAATTAAAAGAATTCGACAGATTCATACTAATTCCCTCTTATTTCGCTAACTTTTTTTAAAAGCAAGTTGGCGTCTAACTACTTTCATATCACTAAACTTCTCCTTTTATTTTTTCGAGCTGCTCCTGATATAAATTCCTTAACATATATGTTTTGTATAATTCAAGCTTCCTTTGTTCTTGTGGATGTCGGTTTATTCCCAATTCTTTCAGACGGCTAACATACCAGCCTTTCGAACCAAAATACGCCATTTAATAACTCCCCCTTTATCGCTTCCCCACTACAATATATGTTCCAAAAGCATGTCACAGTCCTATGAAACAACAAAAAAGAGATTGATATAGTATCAATCTCCTTATTCTGTCGACGAACTTTTTTATTCTACGTTTGTTGATAATGTGAAAATTTTTTGAAGCATTCTGTGGAGAAAGGCTCCACCAAGATGCACGTTGTCTGTAAGGTGCTAACACATACAAATTCACAGCGTGAACTTCATTTAACTGGAGCTTGCATGTAGTTTTAAGCAAATACTAGCATTTCCTTTTTCTGCAAACCTTAAAAATTTTCAGTCTATTCAACGTAGTAGCTGAATCCTAATGCTCCTGGTCCTGTGTGTGTACTTATAACTGGTGTAGTGAAATCTATTTCGATTTTATTAAAGCCTGACACCTTTTCAATTGCTTCCTGAAGCATTTTGGCATAGTCGAGACTGTCTGCATGTGTAATACCAACTCTTTTAATTGTTTTACCTAAGCAATCCTCTGCAAACGCATTTGCCAAATACTTAACTGCTTGCGCTCTGCTTCGTACTTTTGTGACAGGGTTGTATACTCCTTCTTCTAATGAGGCGATCGGCTTTATGTTCAAGAGTGAACCGATAAAAGCTTTCCCTTTGCCTATTCTTCCGCCTTTTATCAGGTTTTCAAGTGTATCCACCACAACATATAGCTTCGTATGCTTCTTAATATGCTGAATTTTTTCGAGGATTTCATTTTTGTTGTTGCCATTTTGTGCACATATTGCTGCTTCTATAACCTGAAAGGATAAGGCTTTCGAAATAAACTCAGAATCAAATACGGTAACATTTGCCTCTGTTAAAGAAGCAGCACTGCGAGCAGAATCGACTGTTCCGCTCATTCCGCCAGTCATATGAATAGAAATGATCTCATATCCCTGTTCATTAAGCTTATTGTAGGTTTCCAAAAACAAGCCTACTGGAGGTTGAGATGTTTTCGGAAGATTGTCTACTTCCTTCATTTTTTGAATAAATTCTGCTGGTTCAATATCTACTCTATCTAAAAAAGTTTCCCCATTAATTGTTATGGATAAAGGAATCACTTCAATTTCATATTTTTCAATTAATTCATCTGCCAAATCTACGGTGGAGTCAGTAACAATTTTAACTCTTTTCATTTTACACTTCCCTTTTAAAAATCTAATCAATTGTTAAGCGTTTTCTTAAACATAAATTATACAACATTAGACCTATAGTTAGCAAGTAATATCCTAATCTAACAACCTTTCTATATAGAAATCCATTCAGATTGTATGATTTAACAAATCCAAATGGCTTGTCCGGAAAGTCACAAATCTGCAAAGAAAGAACCCCGGCTATTAAACGAAATTTAGTTAGAAATTCGCATAACAGCCGAGGCTTATTTAAGTGACTCCTTATGTTTCATTCAACCGTGCACTTGATTTTAAACGAGCAAATTAAATAAATTAGAATCTTTATTAAGCTCTGTATAAGCAAAGCCCTTAATGTCCATTCTTTCAATAAGTCCTTTATAGTCTTCCCTGTGTTTTAGCTCCAGTCCGACTAACGCTGGTCCATTTTCCTTATTGTTTTTCTTAATATATTCAAACCTTGTTATATCATCATCAGGCCCTAACACCTCATCAAGGAATTCCCTTAGTGCTCCTGCTCTTTGCGGGAAATTGACGATAAAATGATAAAGCAGTCCTTCATATAACAAGGATCTTTCTTTAATATCCTGCATTCTGTCAATATCGTTATTGCCTCCGCTTATAACAACAACGACATTCTTGCCTTTAATCTTGTCCCTATATAAATCCAATGCAGCAACAGGGAGAGCACCTGCCGGCTCTGCGACAATTGCGTGCTCATTATAAAGGGAGAGTATAGATGTGCACACCTTTCCTTCTGGAACAAGAAGAATATCCTCCAGCAGCTGTTTACACACATCATAGCTTTTTTCGCCAACACGCTTGACGGCAGCACCGTCAACAAATTTATCAATCTTATTAAGGGTGACAACTTGGCGCTGCAGGATAGCCTCCTTCATCGAAGGAGCGCCTGCTGGCTCGACACCGATCATTTTCGTTGCAGGAGACACACCTTTAATATAAGTGCTTAATCCTGCCATAAGTCCGCCCCCGCCAATGCTTGCAAATACATAATCGACAGGCTCATCAATGTCATTCATAATCTCAATCCCAACTGTTCCTTGCCCTGCAATCACATGCTCATCATTAAACGGATGGATAAATGCGCGCTCTTCCCCAGTGGCACACTTGATTGCCTCTTCGTACGAGTCGTCAAACGTATCTCCAACAAGAACAACCTCGACATAATTTTTACCAAACATTTTCACCTGTGTTACTTTTTGCTTCGGTGTTGTTGCAGGCATAAAAATCTTCCCATGCACACCTAAATACCGGCATGAATAGGCGACTCCCTGCGCATGATTCCCTGCACTTGCACATACTACTCCATTTTTCATTTTTTCTTTTTCCTGCATTACCATAGAATAAAAGGCTCCTCTTAATTTAAAGGAACGAACATGCTGTAAATCTTCTCTTTTGATATAGATATTACAATCATATTTTTCTGATAATCTATGATTCTTTTGTAAAGGAGTATGGGCCACTATGTCTTTAATTCGCTGGTATGCAATTAGAATATCCTCCAGCTGCACCATTTTTTTCATTACATTTTGTTCCATATCCACACCCTCATTTCCACCATTAATTTGTACATTATAACATGTCATAAGGGTAAAACCATAAAATAATTCTAAATTTTTTGTTTTTTCACATTAAATAGTTGAAAGGTATCGGAATTTTTATTAATCCATCTTCAGTATCACTTATAATACATCCGGAAAAGCAATAATACCAAAATGTAAATATCTAAATCTTCATCCATATATAATATATGAGCACTGCTCACCAGACTGCTGCGCTTTATGGTTCCTACAACTTTATCATCACATTGTAGAACAGCTTCCCCCTTTATCGTACGTGAGGTGGCAACCAATTCGGTATTATCAAATGTTGCTTTTATGCATTCTTTTAATTGGACCGCATTTTTCAAATGAAAAACAGTTGCTGCTTTACCAAAATACTTCCCATCTTTATAAATGACCCAGTTATCATTGTTGGAAAAAAACTTATTCCGCTGCCACTCTACTTTGTAATTATGTTCGCCAATAGTTAGGAAAAAGGAATAGTACATTGGTGCTTTCCCTTCCAACAGGCTGTCGATAACCCTGTGCCAGCCTTTTACATAAAAGCGTTTGTAAACACCTATACTTTCCTTCCCTTTAAAAAGAGGCTTCGGTTTGTGCAGCAGTTTTTGCAGCACATAAAAGGACCAGTTGTCGTGAGTTTTCGGTATATATGCTTGTTCCTTTTTAGCTAAATGGCTTGCAGCAATATACATGAAGACAGACGTAATGGGAAACAAAGAAGCCAAGACAATAGATGATGCATCAAACTCGCCATAAATAAGATAACGTAGACATGTTCCAATCAATATAAGCAAAAATATAAAATTCAAGTGTATCAAATGTCCAAGCCTCCTTAGTAAGTAGTACGTTTCTGACCTATTTTTGTTTCATTTCTTTGTCTTCATTTGTTTTTCGACCGTTGTTCCTTTAGAATAAAGATGAGGTGATGGAATGAATTTTTCTGTAAAAGAAGAAATAGCCAACAGCATTACACATGGAATCGGCTTTTTGTTAAGCATTCCAGCACTTGTTTTTTTAATCCTTTATGCAACTGAAACAGATAATCCGTGGAGAATCGTCAGCTTTACGATATTTGGAGCAACAATGGTCATCTTGTATTTATGCTCGACTCTTCTTCACAGCACAACATACAGTAAGCTTAAGGATTTCTTTGAAATTCTCGATCATTCTGCCATCTATTTGCTGATTGCAGGAACGTATACACCCTTTTTACTTGTAGCAATAAGGGGACCGCTTGGCTGGACATTATTCGGGATTGTTTGGGGACTTGCCGTTGCAGGGATAGTATTTAAATGCTATTTTGTGAAGAAATTTATTATTGCCTCCACAATTCTGTACGTCATTATGGGCTGGCTGATAGTTTCAGCAATTGTTCCTTTATTCCATGCTATTGGAACACAAGGTGCCATTCTGCTCATTATTGGCGGTTTGTTTTATACAATCGGAAGCATATTTTATGTGCTCCAAAAAACCCCATACTTCCATGCAATCTGGCATGTATTTGTGTTAGCTGGAAGCTCGTTCATGTATTTTTGCATCTTATTTTATGTATAAAAAAACCAAATCAACTGTGATTTGGTTTTTTTTTGTTATTTATTCTTTTCATATACAAGGAAGCGGTAATCATAATTATTCTTTTCATCTCTAATGCCTTTTGTTTCACTAATAACATGCCACTCATTCCAGTCGATTTGAGGAAAATAAGTGTCTGCCTCAAATTCTCCGCTAATTTCCGTAATGTACAGTCTGTCCGTAATGTCGATTGTTTCTTTAAAAATTTCAGACCCGCCGATGATAAAAATCTCCTCATCCTTTGCTTCCTGCCACTTTTTAAATTCATCAATAGAATACAATACTGTACAACCTTCACAAGTATAATTTTTGTCTCTCGTTAAAATTACATTTTCCCTGTTAGGCAAGTTTCTTCCAATCGAATCTCTCGTTTTACGACCCATTATGATTGGGTGACCTGTTGTCACCTTTTTGAAATACTTTAAGTCTTCGGGTAAATGCCAAGGCAATTGGTTATTTATTCCGATTGCCTGCTTATCGTCCATCGCTACAATTAAAGAAATCATACACTAACAACTCCTTTAATATGTGGGTGTGCTTCATAATTCACGATTTCAAAATCTTCATATTTGAACGAGAAAATGTCTTTAACCTCTTTATTCAGCACAAGATACGGCAGTGGCTTTGGTTCTCTTGTAAGCTGTAATTCCACTTGCTCTATATGATTATTATAAATATGAACATCACCAAATGTATGGATAAACTCCCCAACTTCAAGATCACATACTTGGGCGATCATATAGGTTAATAAAGCGTATGAGGAGATATTAAAAGGCACACCTAAAAATACATCGGCAGAACGCTGGTACAATTGACAAGACAATTTCCCGTCTGCTACATAAAACTGAAACAGACAGTGACAAGGCGGCAATGCCATTTCAGGTATATCACCGACATTCCATGCACTTACAATCATTCTGCGCGAATCCGGGTTATTTTTGATTGTGTGAATCAATTCAGCTATCTGATCTACCGTGCTACCATCCCTTGATGTCCATGATCTCCATTGATGGCCGTATACTGGTCCAAGATTGCCTTCTTCATCTGCCCATTCATTCCAAATGCGAACATTATTATCTTGTAAGTACTTGATATTTGTATCCCCATTTAAGAACCATAAAAGCTCATGAATAATTGAACGCAAGTGGAGCTTTTTCGTCGTGATCAGCGGAAAACCTTCTGCCAAATCGAAACGCATTTGGTAGCCGAATGTACTAACAGTGCCAGTTCCTGTACGATCCTCTTTTTTCGTTCCTGTTGTCAAGACATGTCTGCATAGATCTAAATATTGCTTCATTTATTCAACATCCTTTTCCTGCTAAATTTGCTTATTTAATGCTGGCAATTAGTTTATATGTTAAAGGTGCCAGCTGTTTTAATGATTCTTTATAAGAACCGCCGAGGTAATACATGGCAAAGGCTTCCGCAAAGTATTCCTCAGGATAGTTTAGAAAATACAGTCTATGTGGAAAAAGACTAGCTTTCTCTTTATTCCAAGCTGAAAGAAATTGTTCCTTTTTACTATAATAATTCAATACCTTATAGTCAATGGAATGAGCCAGTTCATGAAGCTCCAGGTTTACCGAACCGTGCCCGCTCCCTTTTCTGCTTGAACCAATCTTGACGAGCACAGTTTGTCCGCCGCCAATTCCTGGTACATCATCCCACGTTTTTGTCGTCATATACCCTCTTGGTATAATTCCAGCAAATTGCTTTGCAGTTGGATTATCGGTTAGCTTCCCCGTAAAAAGCTTTACCCTTATTCCCTTATCTTCTATTTTGGACAACAGAGATAATGGTAGCCTATTAAGGCGCTTCACAATTGCTGCTGCTTCCATTTGATCAAAACTTCCTTTTGGAAGCAAAATAATAGCTTGCAGATTTTTTTGTTCAGCTGCTGAAAGATGATCCTTAACAATCGATTGGACAGGAAAATCTTTCAGCATGATTCCGCCTGAGTCCTGCTGAGAATTACCCATCAGTATAGAAACGATGCCAATCATAAAAAAAGGCATGATTTTTTTTAACTGCTTCATCCTTGCTCTCTCCAACTTTTCTCTCCGATGTATAAGTTTAATGTTTGAGGAGATTGATAATATCTTAGATTATAGCATAGAATGAGAGATTAATTACGGCAGAAAAAATATTGGCAATACCTTCAAAAAAAACCCTTCAAAAAAGAAACAAGAAAGGCTTCTTTTCTGAAAGGCTGCTTAGCTTGCTGTTTGTTTCATACACACTAACTGTTTGACAGCAAAAAATTATACGTCCAATCCGTAATTGCGGCAAAGTGCTGCAAGGCCGCCAGAGAATCCGCTGCCAATCGCATTAAACTTCCAATCGCCATTATGCTTGTACAATTCGCAAATGACAACGGCTGTCTCTACAGAAAAATCTTCTCCTAAATCATACCGAAGTATTTCTACATTTGTTTCCTCATTCACAACACGAACAAACGCGTTGGAAACTTGACCAAAATTTTGACTTCTAGAATCTGCATCATGAATTGTCACTGCAATGCCAACTTTGTGAACATGTGCAGGGATTTTGGAAAAGTCGATGACGATTTGTTCATCATCCCCATCCCCTTCACCTGTTCGGTTATCGCCTGTATGCTCCACACCGCCGCTCGGATGTGCAAGGTTGTTGTAGAAAATGAAATCTACATCATTTATCACTTTGCCGTTTGCATCTGCCAGAAATGCGGATGCATCCAAGTCAAAGTCAACTCCTCCGTCATAGCGATTTGTGTCCCAGCCTAATCCGATAATAGCTCTCGTTAGGCCTGGATTCGTTTTTGTCAGGTCAATTCTTTGTCCTTTTGATAGATTGATGCTCATTCTTTTCTCCTCCTTTTATATCCTTGTTATTTAAGAATAAGATTTTACTACTTCACCAAGACTGCCAGCAGTTGTACCAGAACCAATTGCGCCAAACTTCCATTCTTGACCATGTCTGTACAGTTCACCAACGATTAAGCTTGTCATGCCATTATAGTTATCTGTCAAATTGTAGTGCAGCAGTGACTCATTAGAACTTGGATTAACAATGCGAATAAATGCGTTTTGAATCATTCCGAAATGCTGTTTTCTTTTCACTGCATCATAAATATTAACAACGAAAACAAGCTTATGTACGGAAGCAGGAACACGGCTTAATTCAACAAAAATTTGTTCATCATCCCCTGCACCATCACCAGTCAAATTATCGCCAGTATGCTGAATGCTGCCATCTCTGCTTTTCAAGTTTCCAAAATATATTACATCACTGTTTCCTTTTACTTTTCCATTTTCATCAAGCATTAAAACAGATGCATCACAGTCAACATTTGCTCCGCCAGAACCGCCGCCAAATAAAGAACCAAACAGTCCGCCACCTTTATTTTGCTGAACTGGATCCCAACCAAGACCTACCATAATTTTTGATAAACCAGGATTGCCTTTCGTCAAATCTACTCTTTGTCCTTTTTGCAGATTGATTGCCATATTATCCACTCCAATTTATTATTATGTATTTTTATGTCAGGGCAGCAGAGCTGCCCTGATTGTTAGCCTTTTAATTTCATTTGTTTGAAATTACTGTGAAGCTGCTCCAGTTTTTTCGTACCTTCTTCACGGAGCCTCTTATTATCTTCTTCAATCGATTTTGTTTCCTGCATACCTTTCATAATGATATTCCAGGATTCCTCGATTGTCTCAATTTTAATGCTTGGCGCACCTGCCATTCTCGCAATATCCACACTTTGCTGTGAAATATTTTGTGCATTGCGGACAAGCATCTCATTCGTGCGGCGGTCAAGCTCGCTCATGCTGTCTGCTACTAGCTTCTGTCTTTTAGCTGCAACAGCTTGAATCAAGCCGTTTTTAAAGATCGGAATTGTTGTAACAAAAGCAGAGTTAATCTTACCGATTAATTTCGTATTACCGCGCTGCAGCAGTCTTATTTGCGGTGCTGTTTGCAATGCGACCATTTTGGCCATTTCCAGATCATACACACGCTGGTCGATTAGTTCAATCGCATTTCTTAAGGTATCAAGCTGCATCGAGGCAAGCTGATCTCCTTGGATTGCTTTTGCTTCAATTGTCGGAAGCACCTCTTGTTTGAGCTGATCTGATTTCATTGCACCTGCAACAGCATATTTCTCAAGCGTCAAATAATATTGATAGTTTTGCTCATACATATTGTCTAGCATGTTTGTCGAATCAACCATCTCTGTTTGGTATTTGGAAATTTCAACATAAACCTTATCAATTTCCGATCCCATTGACTGGTACTTACCAAACAGCTTCTCCATGATTTTTTCGCTTTTTTTGAACAGCTTTCCAAACAGGCCCTTTGAGGATTGCTCAAAGTCCTTTTTATCGAACTTATCCATAATCCTGCCAAGCTGCTTCAGCAGTTCTCCTGAATCTTCGACTTTTGTTGTTCTCATATTGCTGAGGATTTGATCAGAGAATTTAGAAATCTGCACAGCAGGCTCTTTTCCGAACTCTAGTATTTGAATTTGGTCTCTTTCATCAATTGATTTTGCCAACTGCTGCACTTCTGGTTCATTTCTTAAGGCAAGCTTGATTTCAGAAACTTTATTTTCCGTTAACACATCTATAACTTGGTGTTCATTGCTTGAAGAATTAGATGATTGCATATTCACTGCTAATCTCCCCTTCTATTTTTTTTAAAACCATTCAGTATCATTTTCTTAAAGAATGACTCTTCCTTATATTCCAGTTCAAACACAACATCCTCGAGCCAGTGGGAATCATAGGAGCCTTCAGTAATAAATGGCTCTATGTCAATATGGCCTGGCGGATTATATAGAATAATATCCACTCCGAATGCATTTAATAACAGCAATATTGCTGCATCCTCTCTCGTAAAAATGCCATTTTGCTCTGTCTTATACAGAATGATGCTTGGCACTTCCTGCGAGTAGTCAAACCTCTGTAGCAGCTTCAAAATATCAGCAGGTATGATTAGTCCTTGTGTGAACAGGAAAATAGCTGCTTCTTCTGAAGTTTCATGCGGCAATGCCTGAAGACGGGGGTTATGGCAAATAGAGCGAATGCTTGATGCGATTCCTTTTTGCAATCCGATTGGCAAACGGCCGTAGCTCCAATAGTTTGATCCCATCATTTTGTTTATGTCCAATTTCCCATCTTTGCCAAGAGCATTGCGATAATGAAAACGATAATCGCTGACGATTGCCCTTGTAAAAGGAAAATTCTTTATTAACAGGGCATGTTCCACATTAACAAGAGTATGCATCCTATCCCAATATTCTTTCCTATTGCTGCTTACACCAAATACTTTAGCAAAAATAGTAGGAATTTTCACTTCTCCATTACTCACTTCAAAATTTGGACGTATCATCGCTTTTTCTTTTTCCAGCAAAAAAAGCTCGTCATATGTTGTCTTGAGCGTGACGGACATTGGTGTGTAATCCCTCAGCTGCCATGGTTTATAAAGGCCAGAGCCTTCATGATTTAAAATGCTCTCTATTTCTTTTGACGCTCTGTAAGCAACAGTTGCTGTTCTTCTCCTTTTTTCCGTCGGAAACTCCTCTGCTTCTTTTGCTTGCGGATATCTATGGATAAAAACAGGCTGAACGTCACCGGCAATTTGCTCGAAAACATCGTTCCCATCTGGACTAACAATCAACAAATCACACCCGATTTGCGATAAATATGTTAAAAAATAGGCTTGGCTTTTATTGCCTGCACCGTACCACAAGTATTGCGGAAGTCTCTCACTATCACCGCATGCCTCAAGACTTGGCTGAAGGTGATTGATAGACCATTTAATAACATCAACAAGCACCCTGCGCAGCTCACTGCTCTTTAAGCCATTTGGTTCTGTTTCAGCAAAGCGTTCAACAAGCTTTATCATGCTTTCCCTTAATTTTCGGTGTATAGAAGGGCTGGTTGATTTTAATATGAGATTTTCTCCATCCAAAAAGGCAACAAACCGATTAACAGAAAGATTTTGTTCATGAAGTAAATTCATTAGTTTTTGAATCGCTTGAAAATGCTTGTTATCGAAAACACGGTTCAAATGATTATTGCTAATCAGTTCTAAGTTATTGTCTTCTGCATGAACCCAATCATAAAGCTGGTTATAATATTCATCTTCATCCATCGGCACACCAAGAAGCTTAACAAACACTTGCCCAAAGGTAATGGTTCCGTTTTCTTCCTTATAAAAAGGCCGGCTTTTCAGCGGCTGTTGCATGGTTGTGTACCAGTTTTCCAATGATACAGGAAGTATCTGCCCATTCAGTGTGTGTAAATTAACATTCATTTTTTTCCACTTCCCTAAACGAACTGCTCTTTATAAAAAATAATCTTTTCGCGTAAAGCTTTATATGTATCATAGCACAGTATATTAATATTGCTAAATATTTACCCTATATAAATTAGTACGATTATTTGTCCAAAAAGTTTCATTTTTCTACATCAATCTTACGTTTCTCCTTACTTAAGGTTAAACGTAAGCCTGCTGCCATTTAAGTCAGAAGAAGATAACCTTTATATAAAGACTATCTATCTTTCACCATTTTTTGCAAAATGCATATAATACAGTAATTTAGGCTAAGTAGGTGTTTAATATGAGATTACTGTTTCGAAAAATGTCTTATCATCAAATGAAAGAAGACATGAAACAAATGGAGCAAGTACTATGCTCTAAGTCTTTCCTGTACATTGACCTCTTTCTCATCGGTATCATGATCAGTTTCGCCGTTTCAATCAGCTTTAACTCCCTGTTAGTTGGCGCAGTCGCCTTCTTCATTTTCTATACAGTTTTCGCTACCATTTTTCATTTTCTATCCAAATGGCTCAAAGACTCTCCTGCAGAGGAATAGAACTTCGCTTTACAAGCTGGTGAACAGACTCAATAATCTCTTCACCAGCATTTGCTCCTTTGGTTCTCGTGAAAGAAAATGTATTAGCACTCATCAGCTCTGAAGCCATTTCTCCATGCCTTGGCATAAATGGATGTGTACACACATCCAATAAAGGGACATCAAGCAGGGAATCTCCTGCACCTGCTATTTGTGTTATGCCCTCGCGCTTTTGAATAAACTTTACTGCTTCTCCCTTACATACAGGAGATGGCATGAAGTACAGTTTTCTTCCCTGCAATGACAGCTTCCAGCCATTTTCTGCAGCAATTTCTCCTATCTGTCTTTTGGTATCCGCCGTTATTTGTTCTGTTAATATAAAATAAAAGAACAGATCATCTGCTATTTTCATTTCCCCTGGAAGCTTAAATCCTTGCAGAAGTTTCATTAAATCTTCTTTATGGCTACATTCTTCTGCAAGCTTTCTTTGTACTGTTTCTGTCCAGTCAGTAAGGATTTCTCCTTTATAATGGATATTCGCTCCATTTGAAGTCACACTATATGTCACTGGTATTTCCTCTGTGAAAATAAAGATGCGCTTATATTGCTCATATGTTCTTGTCGTAACTGGGACAAACAGGAGTTCACCAGAAAGTTCCTTAAGAAGATTCAGTGCTGTTTCCTTCATATAAGAGATATTCTCTCCATTCCTTTTTTCAACAGCGACCATTTCTTTATTAAGTGGTGTACCCATTTCAGAAAGGGCACGTTGTGAATAAATTAGCGTTCTGTCCAAATCGGATGCGAACATCATCATTTTTCTTCACCCACTTTTTTAATGAGACCACAGCATGTATAACTCATATTTGGATATGGGATTATTTCTACATTCCGTTCCTTTGCCAGCATGATGATATGACGTACATAAGGGCTATCAGGGTCCTTCATTAAGATTTTCCATGGCACACGTCTTAAAAGCACCCTTGTTGTTTCTCCAACTCCCGGCTTAACGTAATTGGCCGTTTCAATTCCAAAGGCTTCCTTTATCTCTAAAACCTCCTGCATTCCTTTAAAGGAAACTTCTTCAGCATTTCTGATTTCCGCAATCGCTTCTTCTAATTCATGTTCATTTATGTGTAGAAATCGCGAAGCGATTTGTTCTAAGTACTGTTCTGAAACGTCATATTCTTCTAATTCTTGATAATATTTTGCGCCATGAAAATCATTTGTTCCGATGTAAGCATCATTAAGGACTGTTCTGCTGACAAGTCCTGAAACGGTCGAATTAAGGCACGCGCTTGGAATAAGAAAATCCTCTCTAGTGCCAAACAAATCTGTACAATAGCCTGGATCTGCGACAACAGCAAGACTATCATCAAGCTTTACGCCATGCTTTTCTTCGAAGTCCTGCACGGACTTTGTCAATTCAATGGAAATTGCTCCTTTACCTGTCCAGCCGTCCACAAATTGAATATTGCAGCCAGGATGAGAGTTTAGTATGTAGTTAAGCGCATTTTCGTCTATTCCTCTATCCCTGATAATGGAGATGCTGTAGTGAGGAATGTTTTCACTATACTTAAATTGTAGGTATCGCTTCATCAATATACCGATTGGTGTGCCTGCTCTTGCAAGAGAAACGAGGACAGTGTTTTGCCCTTTTCTTCTGTATATTTGCTCTGCAACGACTGCGGTGCAAAAGGCTACCTTAGTTTTGTATTCTGCGAGAGTTTCCCAAAAAACCTGCAAATAGTTTTCTGGAGGATTGTATTCAATCGGCAATGTCTCACTATAATGCTGACCACCTTGTATACGTTTTTCCCGCTCTTCTGTATTCCCCTCTAAGCTGAAGTCACTTAAGTCCTTTAACAGAAAAACGACATCCTCCTGCTTATATGATCCAAACCTTCTCTGTCCAGTTTTCTGTTTCATCTCACTTACCTCCCGCTGCATACACTATGTTTATTTTTCTAGCTCCAGTGCCCTTTAGCTTGTCAAGCAATGGGTTGAGCTTTGCTTCGTCAAGTTTTCTCTCAAAAAATACAAAAATATCATCATATGCATATTCTGTTAAATTATACAAATAGTGGTCAATACTAGTATCTTCCGGATTAAGGAAGTGAATCGCTGTTTTTGCTCCATAATAATGTTCATTATGAGGATAAATAGGGCTTCTCGTACTTGATTGATAGTAGACCCCATCTCCCATCAGAGATGCAATCTTCATTGGAATATACATAAACTCGCCTGTTCCTATGGAAAGTGTTTGACTGCCAATGCGCTTTTGGGCAAGAAAGGACGCCGCTGCCTCCACCCAATCTATTTCACTTGAGTGGAGACCAAATCTGCCTGTATTCTTTAAATAAGGGCTTACATTGCGTTCGTCAAGTAGCGTTCTTGAGGAAAAAGGCAGCAAGTTATCCTTCGTAAATTCGGCTAAGCTAATATATTCTGTTTCCACAATATTTGTTGATATGCCTGTTTCTTCCTGTCCGTCACTGACATTATTTAACTCACCTTCTAATTGAAAAACACCTTTTATTAAGCTTACACAACGAATAGTTATCCCAAGCTCTTGTTCAAGGCTTTTAAGCTTTGCTTCATTTTCCTTTGAACGCCAATCAAGTATCGAGACAACTGTATATTCTGTGCGCGGATATTTCGCCTGTATATCTCGAATGATATTAATGGCCGTATTGCCTGTTGTCAGTTCATCATCAACTAATATAACCTCTCGCTGTGTATCAAGCATGGAGGCGTCGATATAACAGCGATGTGAGGTAGCGTGGGAATGCTCCTCCTCAAAAGAGATGATAGATTCCATACCATCCACCACTTCTCTCGTGGTATGAAAAAAGGCTGCATGAGAAAACGCCTTATAAAAACTATGGCCAAGCGCTGTTGCTGTTTCTGCAAATCCAATGATAATTGGGCTTGCTATTTCCTTGGCAATAATCGGTTCATCACGAAAGCTGGCAATATTGTCATAATAGGCTTTCAGCAATACATCTCTAGAAGCAGATACAACGCCAGTCTTTAATTCTTCATATCTGGCAGCAAGCGCAAATCCGGTCCACAATCCTAATTTTGGTTTAATAGGAATATGTTTTCCAAGTAGCTTGCTGACGAATAAAAAGGATCTTTTTTTATTAATTCTCGCTGCCATTTGAAACAGCTCTTGTACTTCCAGTTCAAAAGGATTTTCCGTTATTTCAATATGCATTTTTAATTCACTTAGGATTGGTAACGAAATTTTCTTGTGTGAGTAAGTCAATGTATGTAAATTCTTCATGGAACACCCCATAAACTCTAGATTTTAGCATGATTTTCTGTGCCCAATAAAAATGTGGCTTTATTTCGTTCATCTTATTGGAAAAGGAGCTTTTCATAACCCCGATATCTCCATTATTGCTTGCAATGATATTTGCAGCATCTAAATATTCCTCATAGCTGACAACATTTAATGCTTGTACAGGCTTAATATGGGATGGATGGATGATTGTTTTTCCAGTTAAACCGTTAGTAATATCCATTAGCACTTCCCTTATCAAGCCGTCCATATGTCTGTCGATTAGCTGTGTCCTCATTTGCATGCCCGCCTTGCCATATCTTTTCCTAAACGGCGTTTCCCGTAGCTGTGGAATCAGCATTCTTTCTTTGGAAGAGAAATATTCCCATACAGGTCCGGAAACGACATAAGGACTATCTGCACGCAAAAACACATTAATGATATCAGTGATGCAGTCACGGATAATGGCCACATCATAAACAGTTGTATCTGTATTTCTTCTTATCCCATATAAACCGCAAAAATCAGTCGCACCAATCCGGACATTTAAAATAAGATGCTTATATGTATCGAGAACTGCCTTAATCGACAACAATTCTTCTAGTCTAGTTTCTTTTTCTATGATTCTTTTCGTCTCTAAGATTGGCATTGCATATAGCAAATTGCCTAAGCTATTATATGCTTCCAATTTCTGTAGGATAATACTTCCAAATGCTGCATCAAATTTAGGAATGACAATTCCTGTTAATAAGTGGATACACTCATGGAGGGAATCCATCAGCCTCAAAAACTGCTCAACAGAACGAATGCGAATAAAAATCAGCGGCATCTCTGCTTTTAATAAAATGCCCTGCTCAATGCTTGTTTTTATATTAATAAGCTCTTCTTTTAATTTTGCTTCAGCAAGCTCCACTTCATGATCACCAATGGAGTCCTCCAGGCAAATGACCATAGATGTTAACCCAGAATGCTTCTTTATGAGAAGGTCATGATATATATTCGGTCTTGTTGCAGGCATATACAGGGTGGAAGCAAGTGCATAGGATAAAATTTCTTTATCCGAATTAATAGATAACTCTTCAGGTTTTTTATAAAAAAGCTTTTCTCGTTGCTTATCATTTAAATCAGCAAATAATTTCATTTTCACTAACTCCATTCAACTATAATACCTATATATATATATTCAGATTATTCCGATAATAATTTTATAAAAATAGTACCTATTTATTTTAATATAATATAGTTTTTCTTGCATTAATATATTTCTTTTTATAGGGAATTTTGTAATCAATTGGATTGATTTATCTTTGCTACAGGGAGGAAAGGAGGTTGGAAAGGAAATAAAAGAAGGGAAGACCTGATGTCTTTATCCCTTCTTAAAGTATTACTATCTTATGCTTCGCCTTGCTCTGCTTTTTTCTTGTTGCGGTTATGAACAACAAATGTTGCGGCAAAAGCGACAACCAGTATACTGAAAAATACGTAATGATGTACATGAATATTAATAACACCTAAAAGCATTTTCACAGAAATAATCAGAATCAAAATGTAGGCTGTGCCTTCCAATTCTGGTACGCGGTCAATCAGCTTCAAGAATACACCTGCGACACCGCGCATCATCAAGACTCCAAGCATACCGCCGACAAGCAGTACCCAAACCTGGTTGCTGACACCGAATGCGGCAAGAACACTGTCTACAGAAAAAGCAATATCCATCATTTCAACTGCAATAACTGTACCCCAGAATGTTCCGAAAAGACGAATTAAGAGACCGTTTTTGTTAATGCCATGTGATTCTTCTTCGCCTTCAACTTCTAATGCATTCTTCTCCTTGCGCTTATCCATGAAGTACTTGATTGCCAGATATGCCAAGTATGCTGCACCAAGCACTTTAACCCACCATAATTTAATAAGGAATACACCGATTCCGATTGCAATAAAACGGAAGATGTATGCGCCAAGCAAACCATAGAAAAGTGCTTTTTTTCGTTTTTCCGGCGGAAGATGCTTTACCATAACAGCAAGCACAAGTGCGTTGTCTGCTGATAATAGCCCTTCAAGAATAACAAGTGTTCCAATATATCCCCAGCTTACTGGGTCTGTCAGTACCTGCCCCCACATTTCCCAATTAAAAAACTGAGAGTATGTATGGATAATGCTTTCAATAATTCCCATTCGTGTATGTTCCTCCTAATTGATTGCTCTTATCATTCATGATTAAACAATCATGCTGCTTTTTCTTTTTATCAGCCTGCAATCAAATGGAAATGCAACCGAAAAGAGTTTCCCCTTTTACTAAAATCAGCCTACTTGTAGTCCGAAATCAGTTGCTAACGCTGCCAAGCCGCCTTGATAACCGCTGCCAGTAGCGCTGAATTTCCATTCGCCGTTGTGACGGTATAGTTCTCCGACAACTAATGCTGTTTCGATAGAGAAGTCTTCTCCTAAGTCATAACGGATAAGCTCCTCATTATTTTGTTCATTCAGGATGCGCACATATGAGTTAGAAACTTGTCCGAAGTTTTGGTTTCTAGCGTCTCCATCATGAATAGTGATAGTAAAGGCAATTTTTTGCACTCCCGCAGGTACACCTTGCAAATCAATAATGACAGATTCATCATCACCGTCTCCATCTCCAGTGCGGTTATCTCCTGAGTGAACGACAGATCCATTACCGCCAGTTGTGTTGTTGTAAAAGACAAAGTCAGCGTCAGAAGCTACTTTTCCATTTTCCGCTAACAAAAATACAGATGTATCTAAGTCGAAATCGTTTCCGCCATCGTATTTATTAACGTCCCATCCTAAACCAACAACCACCTTTGTTAATCCAGGGTTTCCTTTTGTCAAGTCCACTTTTTGTCCTTTTGATAAACTAATTGCCATGATTAATTCCTCCATTTTTTTCTCATTTTAATTATCTACGTTTCTGATGCTCCAAGGGTTTCACATTTTATTATAATTTATTGGGAAAGTTTTTATTAGCTCATCCATCTTGGCGGCATATTCTTATCCCAATAGATGTTGCCTAGTGCATAATGATTTTGGAAGTTATCCTGAAACGTGTGATAATGAAAATTGAACCAATAGCCTTCTTGTGGGGGGCGATCCCTTCTTACATGAAAACGGATCACATCCTGATCTTCTTTCAAAATGTGAAAAATTCGTTCGCTCGTCCCAGGGCTTGGCATTTCAGTTATGGTAAGCTGGCTCAAATCTTCATCAGGGAAGCTGCTTGTCACATCGTTTATCGCTTTTTCTATATTCGGCAAAATCGCCAGTTTAAATTCATCTTCAATGACTGGTTTAATTTTGCTTCCGAACTTCGTATAACTTTGCACTTCAGCTTCTTCCATCAGCATGCCCACGACCTTTTCTCTTTCCGATCGTTCATCGAGAACTCCGACAGGCTCAAACTCCAGCTCTGACGATACTGGGAGCTGTCTCTCATCTGCAGGCTTCTTTTCGTCCCCGTTTCCCGAAGTATAAAAAGCGGAAGGGGAAGGAGTAACCAATCCAAATGTTAAAATTGACACAAAGACAACAAGACTTTTCCGAATCCAATTAGGCATTTTTAAACACCTCACTTTCAAAGGTCCTGCTTATCCATGTAAAGAATATTCTATCTCTTTAAAATGGTTCTTGCTTAATAATTTACAGTACTATTCAAGTATATAATAAAGTTCAATTATTCAGCTACTATTTATACAGCATTTAAGAAAAATAATAGCTGGCCTTCCTTAATTTTTCCTATAATTCGATAATACCATAGTGAAATTTTGCTGTTTTTCGATCGATGCGTTTAAAATTAAAATCTTCAAACCTGCTGCTTTTATAGTGATCCTTCAGGACAACTCTTTCCTTTGCAACACGGCGAGCTTCCGCTATCATCGCACTCGTCCATTCCTCATAAACAGCAAGGCTCTTTAATGGCTTTATTCCATCTGAATTAATTTGCTCCTCAAACATCGGGTCGAAATAAACACAATCCACACTATCATCCTTGCGCTTCTTTAATTCATCGAGGGCATGACCTGTTGTAACCTTTATTCTTCTCATTGCCCTATCAATATCCTCTTCCTCTGACTGCCAGCTTACAAGCCCTTCTTTAACGATGAAGGCAATGACCGAACTTGCCTCAAAGCCTTCAACGCTGCCATTTTCGCCAACTGCGTAGCTTGCGACAATACTGTCAGATGCGAGTCCAAGCGTACAATCGAGAAACGACTTTCCTGCTGATAGATTGCATGCTTCTATAAATGGGTCATGCTCTTTTTTTTGCAGTCTTTTCACACGGAACATAGCAGAGCTGGGATGAAAGAAAAAAGGCTGTTCTCCATTTACGACGAACAGCTCATATCTGTCTTTGCCTGCTACTAATACATCCTCATTATAAAAAGATAACAGAGAGCGGACTGTCTTTTTATTTCTGTCCACAAACCTACATCCCAAAAAGGAAGCAGCGGCTTTCGCCTGCTGTTTCATCATTTCATTTGTTCTTCCTGCTGTTGTCACAATCATTATTTATCACCTTTCATACAGAACCTAAGTTAGCGTTAAAAAAAGAAGGGCAGTGTATACACGCCCTCCTTTTACGTCTTTTATTGCTGCAGTTAACAGTTTTGCTCGAAAGCCGAGATTAAGTTTTCCATAATTGCTTCCATTGAGTTACCTTCAATATCGTAGCGAGGAATGAAATGAACGACTTGGTTGTCTTTAATTAAAGCCATAGAAGGAGATGATGGCTCGATATCTCCAAAAAACTCTCTCATTCTAGCCGTTGCTTCTTTGTCTTGTCCTGCGAAAACTGTTACAAGATGGTTAGGTTTTTTCTCCGCCTGCAAAACAGCCTGTGTTGCAGCAGGTCTTGCAAGTCCTGCTGCACATCCGCACACAGAATTAACGACCACTAATGAAGTCCCTTCACTATTGCTGATGAACTCCTCAACTGCCTCTTCAGAAGTCAGCTCCTCGAATCCTGCGTTTACAAGCTCTGCTCGCATTGGTTTAACCATTTGTCTCATATATTCTTCGTATGCCATTGACATTTTTATGTCCTCCTTTAATATTGCATGTGAATATAGCATACAACACTGCAATTGTTCATGCAACGAAATGAGACTCTGTTAGAACCGTCTTTTTTCCTTATTCAACCGTTTCACTCGCAGAAGGCGGCATGTCCGAATTACTGGGCGAATGAGGAGAAGGATACTTCCGCAAATATACAAAACGGCGCCCAACACCTTCCACCCGAGCAGCATGTTAAAAATCGTACCAAGTAAGAATAAAAGACCTATCAGAATATCATTAATCGTATATATCAATTGGTATTTATCCTTGAGGATAATCGCTAAAGAACCGAAAGCAATATTGAGATTATTATCTTCATCTATATGTTTTTTCAAGCTTTATACACCCCGCCAACATTAATTACTGGAATTATTCCTTTTAGCAGGGTTTATAAACCATTCTATACAAACAAGAAATATTTTCTAAATCAATCCTGTTTACGTGCTTCTGTCATCTGTTTCCAAACAGAGCCTTTAGCCTCTTCTCCAAGCTCAATTCTTTCAATTGCCATCTTAATTTGCAGACTTACCTCAAATTCAGGGTCTTCTTCGTGGGCTTTTAATGCTTCAAGCGCCCTTTCATCCCCTACCTCATATAAGAACATGGCAGCACGCCATCTTACTAACTTGTTTTTGTCATTAAGTGCTATTATCATCTCGTCCATTGCTTCAGCAAAGCCTAAGTCAGAAAGGCAATCACCTGCTGTTCGTCTTACTGTTACCGTCTTATCCTTTAATGCAATGTATAAGGACGGCAAGACCGCAGGGTCCTCTATCATTCCTAAATATACAGTTGCCAGTCTGCGAATCGATGGTTTGTCATCAGCAAGGGCCTTCGTTAAAACAGGGATATCCTCTACAGTTGGATCTTCGCTTTGCTCTAGCTTTTGATATCTTACTTTCCAATCTTCATGATCCAAATCTTCAAGTGTCAGCTTGATTTTTTCTCTTTTCATTACGTTTGCTTCTGCTGTTTCTGGATTTTTCGCCGCATCACTTAGTGTGGTAATTCTTATTTGTGGATAGGCAGCCATTAATTCCTCTTGCACAGCTTGTCCTATTTCGTCAAACTCACCGTATCGGACGCCAAATTCTTGCCACTTTCTGCTGGCAACAACATTATCATTCGGCATTCTAACCTCAGCAACAGCCTTCATAAATTGCTCTGGCAAACCGTAACGCTTTTCTTCTGCTCCATCTGTTAGCTTGATTTGCATTGGAATTCCTTTATACATTTGCACTAATACTTTGATTTCTCCAAAGTGATCATTTATTTCCTGACCATTTTCTGTGCTGTCTGCCTCTTCACCAAATGCATTGCGTACTTTCGAGAGAAGTTCCTTCCAGTCATATTTTGCATTTCGTTCCACTGCAAGAAAATCAGCTACATGATAGACCCCTCTTATTCCCTCAATCGCCAAAATGTCCTGAATCACTTGTGGTGCCTGTTCTGCATTTGCCTGTTTATAATTATTGCTTTTACCCATTGGCAGCTCTTCATTCAAATTGATTTTCATCGTATTTGGACTTGGAGTTGGTTCAATCGCCAAAATTTTCATCTTGCATCCCCCTCAAATCTACTAAATCCATGTTTACCCTTCCGCAATTTCAGAAAGATAGCTCCAGCGTTCAATTAAATGTTCCAATTTTTCATTTTGTTCCTCTTGCTCCTTTAGAAGAGCATTTGCTTTCTCAAAGTCACTTCCTATGCTTTCCATTTCCTTCTCGATTTCTTCAAGGCGTTGTTCGCATGCCTCAATATCTCCATCAATCGTTTCCCATTCTCTTTGTTCATTATAGCTTAGTTTTACTTTCTTTTGCTTTGGCTGTTCCTGCTGCTTCGGCTTTTCCTTTACTGCTTTCTCTGCCTGCTCCTTTTGCTTTTCTGCTTGCAGATATTCTGTGTAATTGCCATAATAGCTGCCAATTTGCCCGTTTCCTTGCAGGATTAACAGCTCATGTGCAACTTTATCAAGGAAATAACGGTCATGGGATACAGTGATGACAACACCTTTAAATTCATCTAAATAATCCTCTAATACCATTAAGGTTTGTGTATCCAAATCATTTGTCGGCTCATCGAGAAGAAGAACATTTGGTTCGCCCATTAATATTTTCAGCAAATACAGTCTTCTTCTTTCACCACCGGAAAGCTTCCCAATGATTGTCCCATGTGTGTGTGGCGGAAATAAAAATCTTTCCAGCATTTGAGCAGCAGAAATCGTTTTTCCATCTGTTGTTTCAATGATTTCAGCTGTTTCCTTCAAATACTCAATCATCCGCTTACTTTGATCCATTTCTTCGTTTTCCTGCGTATAATAAGCGATTTTCACGGTTTGACCGATAATATAATCGCCTGTATCCAACGGAATCTTTCCTGCAAGAATATTCAACAAGGTTGATTTTCCTGTACCGTTATGACCGATAATCCCAATTCTGTCGCCTGGCTTAACAAGCAGGTTAAAATCCTTTAAAATCGGTTTATTTCCAAACGATTTAGTAGCAGAAACAAGCTCAAAAACCTGTTTGCCCAATCTGCTGCCTTTTAAAGAAATATCGAGCTTTCCTTTTTCAGAAACGGATGAAAGCTTATCGTCCAGCTCTTCAAACCGCTGAATTCTTGCTTTTTGTTTTGTGGAACGAGCTTTAGCACCCCTGCGAATCCATTCTAGCTCTCTCCTGAACAAATTTTGCTGTTTGTCGATCGTTGCTGCTTCGTTCTCTTCCCTGATTGCTTTAGCTTGGAGGAATTCAGCATAATTTCCTTTATAGCTGTATAGATTTCCGCCTTCAAGCTCAAACATCCTGTTTGTCACCCTGTCCAAGAAATAGCGGTCATGTGTAACCAACAACAGTGCTCCGTTAAATTTCCCTAAATAATCCTCCAGCCACTTAACTGCTTCAAAGTCTAGATGGTTTGTAGGCTCATCCAGTATAAGCAAGTCCGGTTCTTGGATAAGAACCTGTGCAAGGGAAACACGCTTTTTCTGACCACCAGACAGCTCTCCGATTTTCTTGTCGTAAAAGCTGACATCCAGCTTAGTCAAAACGGTTTTTGTGTTCGTATGAACATCCCAGCCATTATGCGCATCCATTCTTTTTTGAACTTCAAACAGTTCACTATGAAGCTTATTGTTCTCCGGGTCTGTTTCAAGCTTCAGCAAGATTTCCTCATAGTTTCGGACAATCTTCCAAACAGGGGCGTCTCCTGTATAGACATAATCTAACACGGTCATATCCGGGTCAATGTCAGGGCTTTGAGAGGAATAAGCAATTCGGTATTCCTTTGGGGCAATAATATCTCCTTCATCAGGCAAATCAATTCCTGCGACGATCTTCAAAAGCGAAGATTTTCCTGTCCCATTTATACCAATTAGTCCTACTCTTTCTTTTTCACTTATCGCAAAAGATATGGAATTAAATAATTCTTTTTCCCCATATGTTTTTGTTAAATTCTCAACTGAAATACTCTTCATAATTACCATTCCATTCTTTATAGAATTCTCTCAAATAATCCTCCATCAGCTCATGCCGCTTTTCGGCAATAACCTTTGCCGATTCTGTATGAAGCAAGCCTTTTAATTTAAGCAGCTTTTCATAAAAATGCTGAATGGAGCTGGATTCACCGCTGCGATATTCCTCTTCTGTCATGCTTTTGCGAATAATTGCTGCTGGATTGTAAATGGGACTCCCAGACTTCCCGCCATAAGCAAAGGTTCTTGCAATGCCTATTGCTCCAATTGCATCAAGTCTGTCTGCATCCTGAACAATTTGCGCTTCTTTCGTTTGAGGATTTTCATTGTTGCCACCACTATAGGAAACTGTCGCTATTGCAGAAAGAATTTCCTTTTTTTCATTGGCCTTAATAGGAAGGGCTTCAACGAACTGCTCAAGCAAGCGCTGACCTTCCTCCTTAGATTCGTTCAATTTTGCATCTGCCACATCATGGAGTAATGCAGCCAGCTCTATAATAAATGAATTACCATCGTTTTCATGTTTACATAGGAAAAGCGCCGTATTTCTAACTCTATCAATATGATGCCAGTCATGACCTGACACATCACCTTTCAACTTATCCTTCACAAATGCTTCTGTTAATTGAATGATATTCATTGTATTAGTTCTCCAATCTATATCCTACCGAAATATTGTAACATGAAAGAAAAAAATCAACTACAATACCGTTTGTTATGGTAGGAACTCCATTTTCCTAACACTATGTAAAAAAGGCAATAGAATGGACATTTAGCACACAAATACGAAGAATATCACTGGTGATTACGAATGTGGTATGTGGATGTAGTATGTGGACTTATACTAAATCTGCTAAGAGCCATTAAGGAGAATAATTTATTTCTGCTTTACCGGCATAAAAAAACTGCCGCCAGCTTAATTAATAAGCGAAGACAGCAGTCTCGTTCCCGTTGTATACCAATTAAAGAAATTTTTTGATTTTCGGAAAAACCTTAAGTGCCGTGTTATAAAAGACATCTTCATGGTACGATTCCGGAATCAGATTTTGAATGAATTCGATATAGGGGCCGAATGGTGCTAATGGCCAGTCTGTACCAAATAAAAGCTTATCATAAGAATTGGAATACACAAGTGCATGTCTTAAATGCTGAAGTAATATTCCTTCCTGCGCCTGCTCTAGCTCCTTTCTAGCACCAACCACCAATCCAGATAAATCGGCATACACATTGCGGTTTTTATACAATATTTCCGCACCGGTTAATGTCCACGGATCACCAAAATGCGCCATCATAAACCGAATATTGCGATGTTTAACCGCTACTTCATCAATCGCAAGAGGATGAGAATATTTTAACAATCCCCTTTCTGAATATGTGTCGCCAGTATGAAACACGACGGGCAGGTCGTATTTTTCGGCAAGCTCATAAACTGGATCATAAACTTGATCGTACGCATAGAACGGATAATACCCTAAGTAAATTTTTATCCCAACAACATAGTCCTTTTGTATCTCCCGTTCTAGTTCAGCGATTGCAGTAGCATCTAGCTTGTATGGATTGATGCCTGCACAATACACTATTGTTTTCGGCAGTGACTCCCCAAGATCAAGGCCCATTGGAGTATTCGCTTCATAATCTGGAAACCCCATTTTAGGGGTTTCTGTCACTCCCATCCCAATGGCCAGGACAATATTGGCAGCCTCCATCTCTGCTTGGACGCCTTCTAGGCTATAATCCACTTTAGAGAGCGATTGCGCTGTTTCCTTAAATGATTCAATATTAGAAAGATGAATGTGTGCGTCAATAATTTTTTTCATTCGGTCTCCTTTATCCTGTAAGTTTTTTAAAATCAATCCTCTGACAGCCTAAACTGAAGCTGCCGAACTGATTCTAGCTGGTGAAAAGGAACACTATCTTCATCAAAATAAAGAAAGCTTGGCTGCATATGGATATAACCATCCTTCTCCCTTTCACACGTATTCGTACAAACAAGCTGAATAACTTCTTTGTTCGTATAATACTGGACTGGACTGTTTGTATCTGTTAGCAGGTGCAGTTTATCCTTAGATGCTGCCTGTGTAATATAAAAGTCTTCTGTAAGAATTATTTCCTGCTCCTCCCTGCCAACAGTATACATTTGATTATGATTTTTTTTCTGATGCAAATGCAGTATACAGCTCTCTTTCCCTGTCTTTAAAAACAGATTATGATGCCACTCCTCTTCTGTCATCCGTTTACCTGCCGTATTATGTACTTGGACAAAAACAGCAAGAATTGGGATGTTGGGCATTGTGACATAATATTGAGAGTATGAAAGTCCTTTCCATTTTGCATGGTGGCTAATATCCGTATCAAGCCTTATGCCAGACCATACATTATCAAAGTTATCTAGAATTTCCACAAACTCCGCTTTTGTTTTTTCCTTTAATAACGAATGAACACTTAAATCAGGTGGACCTGCTTTTATCCCGCCTGCCCAAGGATTCCACCAGCTTTTCGGGATTAGGTTCGGAAACGCTTGGTCAAGCCATTCAGTCTGCTGAACTTTTAATGAAAAAAGCCCTGGATAATAATGCGGAGCTGCTCGAAAATTTATTATACCGTTATCAATACTATATATTTCGTATCCTTCTTCTGTCGTCCTGCTCTGTAAAATCTCTCCATGTGGTCGCAATAAGATAGTATTAAAGTAAGACTGCCTTTTGTCTGTCGAAATGATTGTCTGTACTTTATTCACAGCCTTCCATTTTGTTTCCTCAAGCGGCAGATTTATCTTATTGTTAGCAGGAAAAGTCTGTTTAGATACTGATTTGCCATTAACAAATAGTTCGCCTTCGCCATCAGCTTGATTGTTTCGATAGCTTGAAAACAATATGGATATAGATTCGCTGTTATCGATAACAGGATTGTTCGCATTTATGGCAAAGATTATTTCCCCTTTAAGTGCTGTATGAGAAGACTGCATTCCTGTTGCAGCTTGTTCTACGTCTCTCCAGCTTGTATATGCACCAATAGACATATAAATGGGCGGAAAGCTGCAGCTAGTATGTCCCTTCAAGTCTTTCAGCGACTGAAAATGCATCTTCCAGCCTTCCATTGTCATTTTATTTGCTTCTGTCCAAAACACGCCAATTGGATTTACCTCATCTTTAGAAAAATACCAGTTGCCGCTTATATCCTTTGATGCAATATCACCTGGCTCCACTGTATCTGCCTCATTAAACATCACAACATCACCTTTTAGCGGAAAGTAAAGCTCTGACCAATCATGATAGAAGGTTTCCTGTACATGAACACTTACAGGAGATGATTGTCTGTTTTCCAGCGTTACCCATCTTTTAACAATCCCTTCCGCATAAAGCTGAATCCGCAGTACGATGTGAATGTTCGGATGAGCTGTAGATTGGAAATAAAGGGCAAGGATGATAGATGTCTTGTCAAATGTAGTTTCCGTTTTATCCGGTTTATTTTTTGATAATTCATTAGAGAACGGCTTGCCCAGCATTGGTGCAAACATGACGAAAGGTAATTCTCCTATGCGGTTGGTGCCCACTTTCATGACATTATCTGCTTTATAAATCCTGATGCGGTAGGTTCCATTATAAATAGAATAGGAGTGTTTGTTTTCACCGAAAAACCTTTCTCCCGCTCCTTTCAATCCAACAGAAATTGTTTTTGTAACAATCTTCTCCTTGTCACCCTCTAGCTTTAAGCGACAAATAATGTCTTCCTGAAAAAAACCTAATGACAAAACAGTCGCAGGTATAGATATATATCTTCTTCCTTTCCCCTCTAACAATAGTTGATAGGTAGGGTTATGAAACGATAAGTATTTATTGTTAGGAAGCTCTAATTCTAGCAATACAGGCTCAAACAAATTGTTTTCCAGCTCCAAATCAACAGTTGTCTTAAAACCTTCTTTTAGCACATGGGGAATTGTTTTTGTGTCAATGGTGATTGGTGTTTTTGGATTAATCCCTAGCTTGAACGTCGTCATCAAACCATTGACACTCACATCGACAAAAATAGTTGGAAACGTTTTTCCCTTTTCAGGCTCAAGTCCTGCTTTTAAATAAAAGGTATTTGTTGCTGTTACTTCTTCCTCAACAGAATATTTATGGTCGAAATCACATACTACTCTTTCATGCGAGCAGGAAGAAATTTCAACAGCAAGCGGTTTGCCAGATTTATTTTTCACATAGCATTTTATTTCATGGTCTTCGCCTTCTAGTAATTCATGTTCCTTTAATGACAGCTTAATAATAAAGTCATCTGTTTCAATTCTGCTTAACCCTCTGCCCGTTCGTTCGAAGCTTGCTGTTAAAGATGTATCTGCATTTGCCCATTCATAATCGTAATAAGTAAAGCCATTCTCTTGCCTGCCATCTGGCTTTAATTCCAAAGTACGCAGCATATCTTTATACCAATCTATTTTACCTATATATGGTGCAAGAAGATTGTCATTTAATACAGCAGGAATGAAATTCATTAAATGTGTATAGCTGTCCTCATCCTCCCAAAAAAATCCGCACCGTTTATAAAGTGGGACAGCCTTTGTATTCCCTGCCCATGTATATAAATCAAGCCGTGGCCATTTTTTTGCAACAGTAACCTTTAAGGCATGGAGCAGCAGTAATTTACCAACCTTTTTCCCATAATAGTCTGGACGAACATTTAACAACGGAATATACAGTGAACCGATATCTTCCTTATAAATAGATAAACCACAATAGCCGACAACTTGATTATTGTCGATTGCTAAAAATGTATGGAGATTATCAGAACTTCGATGCTTTTCGATGATTTGCTCTTCTGTTTTGACACTGCCTCCCCATGCATCCTTACTGTCATTCCACATCTTCGCGATACTGCTTGCAAACTTGTCCTCATACTCAACAATCTGTATGCTTGAAATAGTATTTTCCCTGGTCACTACGAATCAGCATCCTTTTTTCGCTATATTGTTCTTACATGACATTCCTTCTATTCTACTTCCACAAATCGCTTATTAACCCTATAATCTATCCTAATATGCATGGAAATTATTGTAAAGTTTATATTTAAATTTTCAGAAACTAATAATCAACAAAACTAGACAAACCTCGCTAAAGGAGAATTTTTTTCTATATCGAACTAGTATTAAAGTCGATTCGTTTTTGTTTTTGGTCTTTGTTAATCTATCAAAACAGAAGGGTGCTGAAGCATGATGTTGGAACAAGTTAAGGAAATAATCGCTGCCAAAGAGGAACTTTTATTAAGTGTTAAGGAAGCTGCTGTACAAATTGAAGAAACACCTGGAGTTGTGCGCAATTGGTTAAGGGAATTGAAAGGTGTTATTCCAACTATCGTCGGTGAGCATGGCTATCGCTACTTTGACAGCAATGCAATGGAAGTATTGGAAAAGGTAAAAAGAATGCGTAATGACGACAAATTATCGTTGCGAGAAATTGAAGAAACACTTAACGATTCCCAGCAAGCTCCGATTATGCTGCAAACAGATGAATCGACAGAAAAGATTTTAGAAGAATTAAAAGCAGCAAAGGAACAGCTGCAACTGCAAATTAACTTTAATTCTGTTCTAGTAGAGCAATTGAAGAAGCAGCAGGAGGAAATGGACCGCCAGCAAGAATTCATCGAAACACAAAAAGAGCAAATTTCCGCCTTAGCTATTGCCGCAGATAGACCGTATGAGCATACTTATGGTGCCAGAAAAACGAAAGAGGAGCAAAAGGAAAAGGAAGTGCCTGTAAGAAGAGGATCGTTTTTCCGTTTATTTTCTTTCCGTTAACACCAAAATAGGATGATGGAATTTGTATAGACGCTTATCACCTCTATATAAATTCCATCATCCCTTCTTTTTTTACTCAATCTCTAGAAATGCCCCAATCGCACCGCAAAACTGGCCGTCCTGCAGAAAAACCTGCTTTGTAGGAAACAAATAATCAAAGGAAGTAATGATTTTTTGCAGTGGTTTATTGCCATATACAGCACCGCCGGCATAGATAATCTTATCCACTTGATGAATAGTGCTTGCTTGTTGTGTTAACAGAACGATCGTTTCAGCTACCATTTGAAATAAGGATGAAATGACGTCCGCTTGACTTCCCTCAGCCTCTTGTCCTTTGCCGAAATTACTGGCAGTAAGGTCTCCATTAATGCCGATATCTTCTTTTGTATATAAGTCTTTTACAAGGAAATCAAGCTTGTGATGGTTGCCTTTTGCTGCAAGGTCTGTAATCGCGGAAAAATGCTGTTCATTCGCCAACATGGAAGACAAGCCTAAAATTGTACCGCCACCAATTCCACTGCCTAAAATTCGTTTATTACTAGTTTTGGTTACGTGAAACCAAGAAGTGCCTGTTCCCAAATTAACAAGGATAAATTCGTCCTGACTGCTTTGGTTTTGTTTTACCTGCAGCCATTTAGCACCATTACATACAGCATCAAACTCGGAAACAATTCGTGCGTCAGGAAAATGCCTTGATTGCAAATGTGCTGCTTGACTGCCTGTTAAAGCTATCTGCTCCCACTTAAACAGCTTAAGCCAGCCCATCGCTGCATCTATTTCTGTGTTGGGATACTTTTTAAAATGAACTCTGTCCTTATCTTTATACGCCAACTTTATCATCGTTCCGCCTGCATCAATCCCAATAACAGCCAAGTTGCTCGCCTCCATTGAAAAAAAGGAAGAACAGATTGCTCTATTCTTCCTTTTGAATTATTATAACAATTTTTCAATATCCTCTTTCATCTCTAAAGGAGATGCATTTGGAGAATAACGCTTCACAACCTTACCTGAGCGGTCTACTAAAAACTTTGTGAAATTCCATTTAATTGCCTTAAGACCCATTGCACCAGGTGCTTCTTCGCTTAAATGCTTATATAAAGGTGCTGCGTTTTTTCCATTCACATCGATTTTGGCGAACATCGGAAATGTTACTCCGTAGTTCATTTCACAAAATGATAGAATCTCGTCCTCGCTGCCTGGCTCTTGATTCATAAACTGATTGCACGGAAATCCAAGCACTTCAAGGCCCTTCTCCTTATATTCTTCAAAAACTGATTGAAGCTCCTTAAATTGCGGAGTGAATCCGCACTTGCTTGCCGTATTAACGATAACTAATACTTTACCTTCGTATTGATTTAGTGACGTTTCTTCTCCATTAATTTTCCTTACTTCAAAATCATAAACAGTCATCTTTATCCTTCCCACTTTCCTAAATCGACCAGCAGCTTCTGTCTTTTTAAGCCTGCCAAAGTAGCCAGCATATAATCTGTCATTTCGGCTAAATCGTCTATATGGCCTTCTGTGACCAATCTGCTGAAAACGATTGTAATATGATTAGTTACTATATTATCAGATGCGAAGGGCTTATAACGAATTTCCTGCTTGATGATTTGCTCTGTTCCCCAAATTTTCTGTAGTATGTCCTGCAGCAACGCTATAATCTCTTGTTTGTTTTCGTGTTTTACTACAATTGTTAACTTTACATTAGCACCAACTAAATGGAGCTTGTCGTCTAGTTCAAGCAGCTCTGATGCTAAGTTTTCTAAGGAAGCGTACAAGGAAAACGTCAATTGGGCATTTTTTTGGTCACTTAAAGCGAAGGCTAGATGGAATTCACGAGACATTGTGCTCATGTTAAGCATATCTTTTCTATCTAAGATATGAATAACTCCCTCTAAATCCTTATCATACAGCAAGCCTTCAATTACTGTCTTTAAGTTGTCGTAAGCAGTTGGATCAAACATATAAATTCTCCTTTAAAAAAAGCGCAAATAGGTATATTTGCGCTACTTTGTTCCGTACCTTAAAACAGGCCGATTGCTTTTCCTTGTTCATTAACGTCCATTTTTAGTGCTGCAGGCTGCTTTGGCAGTCCTGGCATTGTCATTACATCGCCTGTCAAGGCAACTAGGAAGCCTGCACCAATGCTTGGCTTCAATTCTCTTACTGTGATGGAGAAATCCTGTGGACGTCCAAGCAGTGTTGGATCATCCGATAGGGAGTATTGAGTTTTTGCCATACAGATTGGGAGATTGCCCCAGCCAAAGCCCTGAAAATCCTTCATCTGCTTTTTCGCCTTTGTGCTAAACTCTACACTGCCTGCGCCATAAATTGTTGCAGCGATTGTTCGGATTTTTTCCTCAATGGAAGCATCGAGGCTATAAATATGCTGAAACTTATTTTTGTCCTGCTCGATGATTTCCAACACCTTGCTAGCAAGCTCGATTCCGCCAGTTGAACCCTTTTCCCAAACCTCTGTCAGTGCCACTGGAATGTTTTCCGCTTCACAAAGCTCCTCAAGCACTTCGATTTCCTTCACACTGTCAGTATAAAAACGATTGATGGCAACTACAAATGGCAAACCGAAGCTTTTAATACTGTCAATATGCTTTTGTAAATTGGCAAATCCTTTTTTCAGTGCGTCAATATTTTCTTCAGCCAGTTCAGCCTTTGCTACGCCGCCATGCATTTTCAATGCTCTGATTGTGGCAACGATAACGACAATTTCTGGGTTAATTTGTTCATTTCTAGCTTTGATATTTAAGAATTTCTCAGCACCAAGATCTGCACCAAAGCCTGCTTCTGTTACAACATAATCAGCCAGCTTGCTGGCAGCTACTGTTGCAATTACGCTATTGCACCCATGCGCAATATTTGCAAATGGACCACCGTGAATGATTGCTGGTGTAGCTTCAAGCGTCTGCACAAGATTCGGCTTGATTGCATCCTTCAACAGAAGTGTCAGTGCACCTTCAACACCAAGCTCTCCGACTGTTACAGGCTGCTTATCTATGTTATAAGCGATAACCATCTTAGATAGCCTTACCTTTAAATCATTTAAGTCATGTGCTAGGCATAATACTGCCATAATTTCTGAGGCAACCGTAATATCAAAACCATCTTCGCGCGGAACTCCTTGTAAAGGTCCACCAAGTCCAATGACAACTTTTCTTAAAGCACGATCATTCAAATCAAGCGCTCTTTTCCAAACAATACGCCTTTGATCAATCTTCAGTTCATTTCCTTGATGGATATGGTTGTCCAAAAGTGCAGCTAATGCATTGTTGGCCGTTGTGATGGCGTGTAGGTCACCTGTGAAATGAAGATTAATATCTTCCATCGGCATAACCTGTGCATAGCCGCCGCCAGCTGCACCACCTTTTATACCCATTGTTGGTCCAAGTGAAGGCTCTCTCATCGCGATTGCTGTTTTTTTACCCAGTTTCTGTAAGGCATCCCCAAGACCGACTGTAACAGTTGATTTCCCTTCGCCTGCTGGTGTCGGATTGATTGCTGTCACAAGTATAATTTTCCCTGATTTATTTTCGCTTAATTGCTCCAGCTTTTCAGAAGAAATTTTTGCTTTATATTTTCCGTATAACTCCAAATCATCCATTGTTAAGCCGAGTTTTTTTCCTATGTCCAGTACAGGCTCCATACTTGCCTGCTGTGCAATTTCAATATCCGTTTTCATCCTGTAGCACCCTTTCCTACAAATTTGCTCTGTTTTTATTTAATAGAGAGCTTTTAAACTGTTTTTATGTATACTATCATAAACTATTTTACAGATTAACGAATAAAATTAAAAGAAAATTAGTAAAATGTTCGCCTTTCTCTTCCTAAAAGAAGGCTTAAAAAAATAGATGATACAAAAAATGCTGAAAAAAAACTATTTTCATACATTTCCAGCAATTGTATTGCGGCAAACCGAAAGGAATCTTATAATAGGCTATATGTTTAAAACATCCAACAATTAAATTACCGGAATACTATGATAGCTTTGCTTGTTGTCCTATTAAATATTCCGATGCAAGAAGGCTATTAACTCACAACATGCAGAAATAAGGAAAAAACAGGAGGCGAACCATTATGCCTATTAAAATTCCACAGCTGCTGCCAGCAAGGGAAATTCTCGAAGAAGAAAATATATTTATAATGGACGAAACAAGAGCAAAGGCTCAGGATATCCGACCATTAAATATATTAATTCTTAATTTAATGCCAGAAAAAGAGAAAACGGAAGTTCAAGTATTAAGACTTCTTGGAAACACGTCACTCCAAGTAAACATCTCTCTCGTTCGGACTGCATCCTATCACTCCAAAAATACAAGTCCGTATCACTTAGAGCAATTCTACACAGACTTCCAAGCCATTAAAGGAAATAAGTATGATGGCATGATTATTACAGGAGCTCCTGTTGAATTGATGGGCTTTGAAGAAGTCCAATACTGGCAAGAGCTGACCGAAATTATGGAGTGGACAAAAACAAATGTGACCTCCACCCTGCATATTTGTTGGGGGGCACAAGCTGCCTTGTATCATCACTTTGGAATAAAAAAATACGAGCTTGACCAAAAATGTTACGGAATTTATTCTCATGAGGTTCTTAAGCCATCTGAAAAATTACTTCGCGGTTTTGATGACAGCTTTGTAGCACCTCATTCAAGACATACAAATGTCACAACTCGAGAAATTAATGAGCATCCAGAGTTGCAGCTTCTAGCAGCATCAGATGAAGCTGGTGCCCTTATTATTAGTGGAAACAATGGAAAACAAATAATGATAACCGGACATTTGGAATATGATTCTTCCACACTTGCAGAGGAATTTAAACGCGATAAGGAAAAGGGACTTGATATCCATCTTCCTCTTCACTATTTTCCGAATAATGATCCGAGCAGAAAACCGCTAAATATGTGGCGTTCTCATGCACATCTACTGTTCTCAAACTGGTTGAACTATTATGTATACCAAGAAACCCCTTACGAATGGAAATGAAAGGCAAGTAAAGTATAAAAAAAGGGATATTGCTTCCAAACTGTATGCATTCCGTACACAGTTTGAAAGGATATCCCTTTTTTCAAAAAAATCATTATCCGTTGTTATCCCCGCTAAAATAAACCTCTTCAAATGGCTGAATAACAACAAAGCCTTCGCCGCTGAATTTCATTTGAATAGATTCACCACTGCCTCTTCCGAAGAAGGTTTTCAAGGATACATCTGTTACAAACTCTGGCTGCAGGCTTCCTGACCATGCTACTGTTGCATTTGGATCAGTGAAAACTGGCTTTGATGGCGTCACTCTCAAGGTAAGCGGCTCATAATGAGAGGTGATAGCAATCATTCCTCTACCAGACAAATGAATGTTGAAAAGGCCCCCTGAGAGCATGCCAGCAACCTTTTTCATCAGCTTTATATCCCATGAAACAGAAGGCTCAAATGCCAGCAGATCATTGCCGTTCACAAAAATGGATTCATCATACAAATTTAAGATGGAGATCTTTTTCCCTTGATCTGCGAGATACAGCTTGCCCTCACCCTCTGCCTTCATAAGTGAGGCACCTTCACCTGTCAGTGCTTTTTTGAACATTTTACCTAGGCCATGCTCCAAAATACCTTCTCTTGTAAACTTAATGTTTCCCATATAAGAAACCATGCTTCCAGATTTCGCCCAAATTTTGCTCTCTAAATTCACTTCAAGCATGCGCTGTGTTTCCAATTCAAACAGGCCTTCCCCTTTATCCTGCTGTTCTGTTTGGTTAACAAAGTCCTGCAAGGTATATCTGTTCATATGTAGAATCCCTCTCTTTTTTAAACTTTCTTCCTATAGATACGTATGGTAGATAAAAAAGTTTCATGATTAATTTGTTTCTTTTCGTACATACTAAGCGATGATTTTAAATTTTTTAAAGAAAGGATAGATATTATGGAAACAATCGTTGCTGTGGAAAGAAATCATGCAGGTGAAATAATAAGCTTCAAAACTTCTGATGATAGAATTATCTCCTACCGAAAAGCGGTGATGGAAGCAGCAGATGGCTCACTTAGCGGAGTTACGTTGTCAGAGACAAACTTAGAAGAAGGCGCTTCTATCACAATAGAGGATACGTTTGAGGAATTTCCAATCATTTAAATAAAACATACATACAGAGGGGCTAGACATAGAGACACGCTTTTTTGCTTTGTGGCAATAAAATATGTCTCTCGCCATTTTTAATCCAGATCTTCGTTTTTTTGCTGGATATCTTTTAGCTCCTCGATTCTTTTTGAATCTTCCTGAAAATATTGGACTAAATCACCAACACGATCGATTGCATCCCAGCTTAGGTGATGTTCAATCCCTTCTACATCTTCGTAAATATTTTCCTCTTTCACGCCGATTATCCGCAGAAGGTCTTCAAGTAACTCATGACGGAAAACTAATCTTTGTCCTATTTTTTTACCTTTTGGGGTCAAAATCAGCCCTCTATATTTTTCATATACAAGATATTCATCTTTATCCAGCTTTTGAACCATCTTTGTAACAGAGGAGGGGTGTACAGACAAGGCTTCTGCAATATCTGATACTCTTGCATATCCTTTATCTTCAATCAGTTTGTAAATTTGTTCAATATAGTCTTCCATGCTGGGTGTTGGCATATATGACCCTCCTAATTTTGCATATACTCTCAAACACTTGCCATGTTTAGCTAAACAGAGCTGTATTCGTTCGATTTCCCCTTGCTCCACTTAACGTTCCAGTATTTTACGAAACGCAGGTAGCAGAGCAGCGGCACATCCTTTATGCATTTTACTATATAAAAATTATGGAAACAAGCATTGTTAGTGATGCCACTGTTTTTTGAACAGTCATATGCTATTTTTTGCTAGCGAAATCCATTTGCCAGCTAAAATACTCATTATCAGTATTTTTTACATATTTTAAAATAGCATCAAATTTATTTCCTTTTTTGCTAGTTAGTCCCTTAACCTCGGCAGAACCGTTTTTCAGGATAGCCTTTACCATCGTTTTGGTTGGTTTTTTCTTAAGTGCTGCTAAAAACTTATCATTTTTCCATATAACAAATTTACAGCCCTGTTTCCAATTGCTGCAGCCAAATCCCTTTTGCCCCTCTATTACTTGATGACCACAGACTGGGCATTTGCCTAAATTCTCTATTTTCCTTTTTGTATAGGAGACCTCTTGGATGGTCACATCTTGCTCATGCTTAATTTTTTCAACAGAGTTCTTTGTAAATTCGCTAATAAGCTGCAAAAAGGCTTGTTTAGAATATTTACCTTTTTCGATATCATAAAGAGATTTTTCTAGCCTGCCCGTGAAATCCAAGTTAAACAATTCCTTAATTGGAAATGTTTCAACGAGTGTTTTTCCTAAATCAGTACAAATCAAGTTTTTCCCTTTTGCTTCAATATAGCCGATATCCTTTAGCTTCTTAATTGTGTCTGCTCGGGTAGCAGGTGTACCGATGCTAAAGCCACTCAATATGGACATAACGTCCTCTTCTGTATCACTTAGTGTATCGATGTTTTTGCCGCAAGTTTCCATGAGACGTAACAGTGTTTTTTCTGTATGCTCCTTAGGGGCCTGTGTCGTATGGGTGGTTGTTTCGATTTTTTTGACGTCCACTTCCTCCCCAATGCCTACAAACGGCAGAAGTACATCCTTTGACTTAATGTTTTCTGCTTTTTTCCAGCCTTCGACAAGCTGCACTTTTCCTTTTGTATGAAAAGCACCAGGCAGACTTGCATCTTTGATGTTTGTAACAATTCTTGTTTCCTCATATTCCGCTACAGGCATAAACTGCATTAGCAGTCTTGTCTTAATTGCCTCATACACTTGCTCCTCATCGTTCGTCAGCCTTTTCGGAATAAGATAGGTCGGAATAATGGCACTATGGCTTTCTACTTTTTTATTATCAAAAACTCTTTTGGATGCATAAAATTTTATATCATCTTTATATGGCAAGTTTGCAGATATAGCACTAACGACCTTAGCGGTTTTACCAATTAAGCTCTCCTCAAGCGCCATACTTGCCGTTCTCGGATACGTAATGTATTTTTTTTCATACAGACCTTGGGCAACCTTTAAAACTTTATCAGCCGTCCAGCCTTTATATTTGCTCGTAATATAGCCTTGCAGATTCGATAAATTAAACAGTAATGGCGGGTATTCCTTCTTTTTCTGGACAGTTTTGTCTGCTACAAATCCTTTTTTGCCGGCAATTTGTGCTTGCAGCTGGTCAAGCTCTTCTTTCGTTTTAAACTTGTCTTCTTTACCAACTGTATAAATCCCCGTATATTTACCTTCCGTGCTTGAGAAGGTCCCTTGGAGCTTAAAATAATCCTCAGGTACAAAGTCTCGTATCTCCTTGTCCCGATCATAAATTATCTTTAAAGTTGGCAGCAATACACGGCCGATATTAAGTGCTTTCCCTTTGCCCTTTTGGTATTTTAATGTCGTAACAGATGTAAGGTTAATCCCTATCAGCCAATCTGCCCACTGTCTGCTGACACCTGCATCCTGAAGTGGGCGCATTTCACTGTTTGCCCGAATTTGTTCAAGACCGTTTAATACTTCATCTGGTGTCCATTCGTTTAAGAGCAGGCGATATACTTCCTTTTCTGTCCGTAAATTATAAATAATACTGTCACCAATGATTTGTCCTTCTCTATCATAGTCACAGGCAGATATTATCGCAGTAACGTCCTGTCTTTTCATGAGCTGATGAATGGTTCGCAGCTGTTTTTGTGCCCCCTTATCAGGCTTTTCCCGATTGCGCGGATCACTTTTCACCTTATATTTAAAGCTTTCCGGTATAAATGGAAAGTTATCCATTTTCCATGTCGCCATTTTTTCGTCGTAATCCTTTGCATCGTTTAACTGCAGCAAATGGCCGAATGCCCATGTTATGATATAGCCATTTCCTTCAAAATAGCCGTCTTGCTTGTTTTTTATTTTCAATGCATCTGCAATATTTTTTGATACAGATGGTTTTTCAGCCAATATCAATTTCATGTTATCACCTTTTTTATTTGCTTTGTCTAAATTAATGACGTTACGTTTGCGATAAGCAAACAAAAGATTCTATTAAACATCCAATTCATGTATGTTTAATAGAATCTTCCTTCTAACTATTATATCAATTATACGCTACCTTCAGTGACTTTTTCACCTTCAAATACTGTTCAAGCTCCTTAAGTACATAATAAAGCTGTGCTTGTTCGGCAAACAAATCCCAATCCTGCGGCAAATCCTGCGTCCTTATTTCTTCCTCCAGCCTTTCAAGTTTACTTAAAAAAAGCTGTGCTGTATTGCCTGGATGGACACAAAGGCTCAATTCTTCCAGAAAGTCAGCGATGGAATGACGCTGTTCGGACAGACTGCTCACAGTCGTTACCTTCGCGAAAAGTCCTTCTATTATTTCAAGCTGTTTTTCTCTAATTGTAAAATACTTGTAATAATAGTTTTCTTTTCTTGTAAAATGGTTTTCTACGTCTCTATATGCAAGCGATTTTGCTATTTGTACTTCCTTCGCTGTTTGCGTGAGCTTTTGCTTATAATCAAATGCTAGCTCATTCGTGCGTAAAAATTCAACCATTCCTTGCAGCATTTCCTGAAAATCCTTTTCGATCTTCTGCTGATAAATCTTCATTTCCTTATCGAGGCTTGGCATATAGCTGTTTACTAGAAGTGCTGCACCTATTCCAATAACAATAAGCGCAAACTCATTTTCTATCACGGCCATATTAATATGTCCTGCCGAGTAAATATGAAGAATGATGACAGTACTAGTCACTACCCCTTCATTTACTTTCAAGATGACAGTCGCCGGGATAAACAGCAACAGCAGCAATCCTATCGCATAAGGCTTATAGCCTATCAGCTCAAAAAACACATAGGAAAAAGGAATCGCCATCATACATGCCACAAATCTTGCGAATGCGCTGTGCAGCGATTTTCTTTTTGAGTTTTGTACACATAGTATCGTGATGATTGCAGAGGATACGAAGAAATCCAGATTACACAGCTGGGCAACAGTAATCCCTAAGCTTACTGCAACAGCAGTCTTAAAGGTGCGGTAGCCTATCTTATATTTTTTTAATAAGCTTATGATCATGCTTAATCACAACCTGTAACTAATAGATCATCCTGTAAAGAAACTAACTTCCCATTAATTGAAATTTCATCTCCAGTATGCACAAACAATGATACGACAGAACCGCTGAATGGAACTTCTACTTTTTCTAAGTCACCATTAGCTGTCTGAATTGTCAGGATTGTTTCCCACTCATAAAAATATGCATTTTCCTTAATGAAAACATCCTTCACTATTCCTGCAAACGGGCTCAATATCACTTGATCTTCTTTGGAAATTTCATAATACGGACTTTGACTGTTCTTTACAATCGTTTCAATCATTTTTTAAAATCTTCCCTTTTAAATTTTTTGCTCCATTTGGTTTGATGGACGAGCATCTAATCCAGATTAAATAACAGCTTTTATCATGTTAATAAAAACACATTTTCACCTACATTTCAATGGTTTCCAGCATTATTCCCACATGTTTTTTTATGGTAAGCCTTTCATTGTACACAAACAAAAAAAACCAGCTCTTAGCTAGTTTCAACAAGTGACAAAAAAGAACAGAATACTATAAAATTATAGGCAGTTCCAATTCAAAAAGGTTTACTTTTTGTGGCTCAACAAAATTTCTCCCTGCTAATGTACAAAAAAACTGTCTACACACTAAACTTTCAAGCATCATATTTCTTGATAGATTTCTCGGATTGAACATACCATTTATCCCTTTCAACTATATTAGCAACAGTTAAAATTAAGGAAGGGATTTTTTCAACCAAAAAAACAATCAAACCGATATTCTTGTTCATAATGACAAAGGATTCTCCGTGGGAAAATGTAGAAAGTTCCTTGCCTAGTTGGAGAATGCTCCTAACTATCGCCTGCTTGCTTTCATCATCCAACGTAATGTTTGGAGAAAAACGCAAAATCCAGTTAGCATTTTCAATCGAAAACCGATACATACTAATCACCTTCTTTGATTGTCTTCGTAAAAAAACAACTAGCAAAAAGCACACATCTTTGCATCTTTGATACTAACTGTACTACTTACAAAAAACGATACACCTGTCATTCAATTGTTATGTGTAGAACATTAAAATTATGTATGACAAATCATTTCATATACTCTCCTACCATAATACTTGCTAATCCGAAAACGAAATGTGTATCCGTTTTCTTTTATTTCGGTCACATAAATACTTTTTATGAAAAAACTCTATGAAACCTTGACTCTATTGGGTTATTCGTGTATATTATAGACATCATTTAACAAAATTCTGAAAATATTGTTTTCTATGATATTTTGTTCTATGAGAATATTTATTTTTCGGCACTAAAGTGTCTTGAAAGGCTTAGGAGGAAACTTAACATGCAAAACGGTAAAGTAAAATGGTTCAACAATGAAAAAGGTTTTGGATTCATCGAAGTTGAAGGCGGAGACGATGTATTCGTTCACTTCACAGCTATTCAAGGTGACGGTTTCAAATCACTTGAAGAAGGTCAAGAAGTTTCTTTCGAAATCGTTGAAGGAAATCGCGGACCTCAAGCTGCTAACGTTACAAAACTATAAAAAAAAACGAAAAGCAACAATATCCAAGAGCTGGCTTATGTCAGCTCTTTTTATCTTCCTCTTTAATATTCCCTGCAAGCATGTCACCGTATTTTTTTATTTCTAATCCAACCGTGCATTCTGATATACAAAACCGATGTGCATGCCTTTTTCCTTTGTCTGTTTTGTTATGCTCATACAAAAAACAGCCTTTACAATAATCATTCATCAGGTTTTCTGCACGCTGCAGCCATTTCTTTCTATCGCTCACAAAGCAATCTCTCCTCTTTTTACATCACTTCAGTCATCATTATATAATTTGCATTTTGCTGTAAATTCTTTTTTCAGCAAGGGCCTGTGTAGCCAATTTATCTGCTTCTTTATTTTCATTTCGACCAATAGGTGTATAAATAGCATTGATTTTTAAATCGGAGAGTTTTTTTTCAATCCGATCAAGCCATTTATTAAGCGCCTCCTCATAACATGGCCATTCACCAGATAATTGATTCAGTACAACCTGGGAATCACCTTTAAATTCACAGGTAACTCCTTTGACTTCCAATTCCTCTAATAAATTCAATGCATGATAAAGGGCAGCATATTCAGCCTCATTATTTGTTTCCATCTCGTGAAACAATTCATTTGCCCGAATCCTGTATTTCTTTTTGCCCTGATTAAAATAAAGAATTACCCCAAGCCCTGCAGTATTGGTTTCCTTCCGATATCCGCCATCAAAGAAAATCGTAAAATCATGCGGCTCCTCTTCCACTTCTGCATGAAGCTTAATCAGCTCCTTTAAATTCCATTCTGTCCCGTTTTCATCATAAAAAGTCAGATCAATGCCTTGCTTGTTCTTCTCCAAATCTTCACCGATTACTATAGCCGTAGATTGCACCATCCAATCGGATGTAAAAAACACTTCTTCTTTTTTAACGCGGTATTTATATTCAAGCTTATATTTCATATGAAAGCATCCTTCCTTTATTTAAATACTGTTCCCACAAGACCAGTAAAGGGTATAATAAAATGGCTTCCCAAAATAAATCCATATAAGATAATGTTATGTAGTTTGGCTCCTTTTTATAGCTTAAAAAGCTTGCCATCACCTGAATAATCATACCAGAAACTTTGGAGGTTTTAAAATGATAGAAGTCTACATCGATGGTGCAAGTGCTGGAAATCCCGGTCCAAGCGGTGCCGGTATTTTCATTAAAGGGCATGGAAGTGCTGAAAAATATTCTATCCCACTTGGCAGCATGAGCAACCATGAAGCCGAATATTATGCGTTAATTCACGGCTTAAGAATCTGTTTAGAAAAAAACTACAAAACAGTTAGTTTTCGGACAGACTCTAAAACAGTCGACAGCGCTGTGGATAAGCGCTTTGCCAAAAACAAAATGTTCGCACCACTTCTAGAAGAGGCACTGCTTTTAGCAGACAAGCTTGACCTATTCTTTATTAAATGGATTCCGAGTGCAGAAAATAAAACCGCTGATGAACTAGCAAGAATAGCCATTCGCAAAAATAAACCGGAAGGACAAAGCCGTGATTTCTAAAAACAAACAGGCAAACATCCTCTTGCTTGCAGTTGCACTTATCTGGGGCTCAACCTTTGTTCTTGTCCAAAATGCTATCTCATTTCTAGAACCGCTCCTTTTTAATGGGGTTCGCTTTTTTATTGCATTTTTATTTTTGTTGCTTTGGCTGCTCTTGTTTCACCGTCATCTGCTGAAAGAGCTGAATACGTCAACTTTTGCTGCGGGTGTTGTGCTTGGTTTTTGTTTATTTATAGGATACGCCTTTCAAACAATAGGGCTGCTTTACACCTCTTCTTCAAAAGCTGGCTTTATAACCGGACTTAGCGTAGTGTTAGTTCCATTGTTTTTACTTTTGTTTTTTAAGCACAAGCTCTCTGTCAATAGTACGATAGGCATCGCGTTTGCCACAGCTGGTCTCTATGCCATAACGATTGGGTCATCCTTATCATTGAATGTCGGCGACGGGTTTGTCCTTATATGCGCTGTAGGCTTTGCGATGCAGATTGTTTTAACAGGTACATACAGCAGCAAGCATTCTGCCCTTTTGCTGACAATTGTCCAAATATTTACTGTCTCTGCACTATCCTTTATCGGAAGCTTGTCTTTTGAAGATTGGAGCAAATTAAATATATCTAGCTTTGCTAAATCAGATGTATTGCTTGCATTGTTCGTCACGTCTATTTTTGCTACAGCACTTGCCTTTGTTATCCAGACTTCGCTGCAGAAATATACAAATGCAAGTACTGTTGCCTTGATATTTGCGACTGAGCCTGTATTTGCATCAGCTACTGCTTATATTTTTGCAGGGGAAAGGTTAACAGTAAGTGCATTTATTGGTTGTTTTTTGATTCTATTTGGCATGATTGTCACAGAATTACCAATGCAAAAATTCATGCCGGTATTGAAACAAAAGTCAGGATAAAAAAATCCCCCATTAAAGGGGGAATAACTGTTCATCTTTTAAGTATCGTAACGCTTCCTTCCTCGTTTTCACCTGAGCCTTAACAAAACGCTCAAGCAAGGACATATAGAAGCTGCCATCGAAATGCTTCTGTATCTTTAGGGTACACTCGATAGCTGTGTTAATTAACTCATCTGCTGCATTTGTATAAGCTTTTCCGAAGTAAATAAAGCCAACCGCATCTTCCCCGAATGAAAAGCCTTTGCTTTCTAGAAACAGCAAATACTCTTCTAATGTCTTCAACTTCCGTCCATTCCTCCCAAAATCTTCTTATTTCCATGTTACTTTATTCTTCGACATTTTTCTATCATTTTTTAGAAGAATATGGCCTAAAGTTCCCATAGCAACACCAAGTAAAGCGCCTCCAACAACTTCCTGAGGCTGATGGCCAAGCATCTCTTTCAAACGCTTTGGCTGCTTTTCTTCAAAAGGGACCTTTTCATCTGTTTTCAGCTTTTCCATTAAGTCTCCCAAATCATTTACCTTCAAAGTCAATTCACCAGTTTGCCGCCTAATTCCTTGGGCATCATACATAACAATCAGTCCGTAAACTAAGGACAAAGCAAAGTCAATCGTAGGTACTCCCCGCCTTAAAGCGATGAATGTAGTTAAAGAAGAGACCCCTGCAGAATGGGAGCTCGGCATTCCTCCCGTTTGAAAAAAAAGACGGTTATCCCATTTTTTTGTTTTCACATAATGGATTGGGATTTTCAAAAATTGAGCCAATCCGATGCTAGTCAAAGCAACGTAAACTCCCTTATTCATATCATCACCTCAAGAATTAGTTTTCATGTTTTATGATTAGATTATTCTAGCATGCAAATACTACAGAAGATTATTTATTACCAAATGGTCAAACGGAGCTGCAGGAGGTGTCTAACATGAGTAAGGACAGAAACAAAGGAACAGCTGCAAGTGGAGTAAACCCGCAAGGATTTGGGGGCGGAGATCAAACACCTGCACCGAAAAGCAAGCTTGAAAATGCGGCAAAAAAGAAAAATACTAAATGAAAAAAGTCCAGGAACCTATGTTCCTGGACCGATTTTTATGCAAGTGCCTCGTTTTTATGTTGGACAAGCGTGTCGAAATGCTTAAATTCAAGCTCTCTAAATTTAGCAATTGCTTTGTCTGGAGCAATTCGGTAAATGCTTTCCTCCAATAAACAATCCACTGGCACGTCACATTTTATTTCTGCCAGTTTTCTGCTGAGGTGTAGCATGTCCAAATCTGCTTCAATTTTAGCACGCTGACCTTTTGTCAACGACACAAGGTTTTCCAGAATTCCTTCAATATGCATGTGACTCTGCAGCAATTTCAATGCTGTTTTTTCGCCAATGCCTTTTACTCCTGGATAATTATCACTTGTATCACCCATAAGCGCCTTCAAGTCAATCATTTGCTTAGGTGCTATTCCTTTTTCTTCAAAGAAGCTGTTTGGGGTGTGGACCAAATAATTGCCGTATCCTTTTTTCACAAGCGCAACACTGATGTGATCATCAAGGAGCTGAAGAATATCTTGATCACCTGTTAATATAGTTACATGAGCAGACCCCTTCATTTTCTTGGCGATTGTGCCGATGCAATCATCTGCTTCAAAACCGACAACACCTATATTAGGGATATCAAAGCTTTCCACTACTTCCTTGACTATATTAAACTGCGGCATTAATTCTACTGGCGCCTCTGATCTGTTTGCTTTATAGTCAGGATACATTTCTGTTCGGAAGGTTTTGCTGCCCATATCCCAGCAAACCGCAACGTGTGATGGGTTAAAATGGTCAATAGCAGTAAAGAAATGTTTCACAAATCCATGTATCGCATTCGTCGGGATTCCCTTCGAATTAATCATAAATTGTCCTGTAACAGCTGTTGCAAAATAAGCCCTGAACAAAAGGGCCATTCCATCAACAAGCAGGAGGGATGGCTGTTTTTCTGTGTTCAAATAAATCGCTCCTTCACATTAAATCTATTCTATTATAACAGAAAAACAGCCATTAAGAAGCTAGTGCGTTTTTCCATTGACAATCATGACTGCTTCATCATTTTTTTATCGTGCAAACCTTGTTGTCGTCATAAGATATCCAATCACTGAAGCTTCCTGGATAAAGCTTAACATTTCGATAACCAGCTGCTTTTAATGCTAGAAAATTAGGTGTCGCAGTTACGCCAGAGCCGCAATAAACAATATAGTGCTTGTTAGGATCTAACTCACGGAAGCGCTCCTTTTGTTCTCCGGCTTCTTTAAATCTGCCATTTTCCAGCCCACTAGTCCACACCTTATTAATCGCTCCAGGAATATGACCGCTTTTTTTATCAATTGGCTCTACCTCACCTGTGAACCTTTTGTACTCTCTTGAATCGATTAATACAACACCCTCAATATTCGCTTGGACTATTGCTTTCACTTCTTCATAGGAGGCGGCAATTTCTGGATTCATTTTAAAAATATATGAAGTTGTTTCATATGTAGATAGTTCTGTTGTTAGCGGGTACTCTTGCTCAAGCCATGCTTTCATTCCGCCATTCAAGATATAGACATTATCATGCCCCATATAGCTTATCAGCCACCAAAGTCTGCCAGCAAACGCTCCTTCACCATTGTCATATGCAACGACAGTTGTATTATTTCCTATGCCAGCTTTCTCTAGCTTCTCTTTCAAGATATCAAGTTCAGGCAAGGGATGTCTTCCGCCATGCTGTTTCACAGGTGCTGACAGATCCTTTTCTAAATCAAAATAAACACTTCCAGGGATATGGCCTGCCTCAAATTGTTTTCGGCCTGCTTCAGGTCTTGCCAGCTCAAACCGGCAATCAATCACCCTAATATCCTTTTCAGCCAAGTTATTACGAAGCCAATCGGCTTCCACTGTGAATTTCATCGGTCCTGCTCCTCCCTTTATCTTTCCCCTATTAGATACTGTCTGCATATGTCCATACATTACTGTCTTTTATGGTAAGAAGAGCTTCCTTCATTTTTTGACGAATCTCCTCATTTTGGAACAATTCAGCCTTACCACTGTAATACTCCTGCATTTGCGCTTGCAATGATTGGATCATTTCTAGCTTTTCCTTCTCTAAGGTGTCATCAAAGAATGAAAACAATCGGGACTTTTCATCTTCAAAGAATGGAAAGCTTTCTGTTTCCATTACTGTTTTTATTTCTTCGGCAAGATATTTTCTGTCTCCTTTTTCAAAGAAAGCCTTCGGATTTTTATAATAAGACAATGCTTTTTTAAACAATCCTCTTTCCATTGTTCTAAATGGAGCTTGATGGGTAATCACCCCACTCAGCTTTACTGAATAATCAAGCTGTACAATCATTTCCTTATTTCTTTGACGGATGCTTTTTAATGATAATTCATAAAGCTCTTTTCTTTGTGCATAATAATAATTCTCGCATCGTAAGTTAACTGCCCTGAGCTCTTGCTCCACCTCATAACTCAGTTGAAAAAGGAAGTCATCTAACGCCTTTTCTCCCTCCTGCCTTCGATTTTCTCCCTTTAAAAGTCCAGGATGGAAGGACTCCTTCAGCCAATCATTGAATTGCAGGAATATGCGCTGCTTTAAATAATGAACCTGTTCGTCTATCTCTGCTTTCAATTTCTTATTTAAATAAGTATGCTTTTGCTGTGCTAGGAGTAAATTAAGCTCCTGCTCCTCCCTTTTCCATGCGTCAATTAGTTCCGTTTGCTTTGCATGCTCCATTTCAGCTGACTTAATGAAATCCTCAAGCATCTGAATGCTTGCCATACAATCAGTCTCTGCTGCTTTCAGCATAAATGGAAGCCATTCATCCTCAATAAACTGCAGCAAGCTCTCTTTAAAAGCATCCATCTGCCCAATATATGGCTCTTTATCACTAAATAAGCTTGATACAGGATAGATACGCGGATTCCTAATACCATAGTTCTCAAGCTGGTCATATAAATAATTGAATACAAGGTCAAGTTCCTCTTGATCCTTTGCCAGGTCAATGGCATTCATAATAAAAAACATCTTATCCTTTTCAAAGGAATCCTTCATTCTTCCTAATTGAAGAAGAAACGAACGGTCTGCTTTTGCAAAAGCATGATTATAATAGGACAAATACAAAATAGAATCAGCGGCCTTCATGTATTCAAAACTAAGTTCACTATGCCTTGTATTTATCGAATCTCCTCCTGGCGTATCAACTAAAACAATGCCCTTTCTTGTTAAACTGCAGTCGAAATAAACATCGATTTTTGCAATAAAACACGATACTGTTTCCACTGATACATACTGGTCCAGTTCCTCCATGCTTGCAGTAGAAACTGTTCCAAGCATATCTTTGTGTGAAGGGAATCCTTCGAAAAACGCTTCTAAATAACGGTGGTGACTGGCTGAGAAGTGAGCACTGCTTTTTTTTATGCGGTCAATGACAAGCTGTACAGACTCCAGTGAATCTGCGTTTTCATGAAAGACACGCAAATAATCCTGTAGCTCTCCTAACATATCCTCTTTTGATTTCCAGACAATCACCATTTTTCCGTGCTCGTTTTCCTTATCAACAGGCAGAATTCGATTGATTGCTGCTGTCATAGGATTAGGTGATACAGGAAGCAATGGATGCCCTAACAGGGCATTCGCAAAAGAAGATTTTCCTGCACTGAAAGCACCGAATAAGCAAATTGTATATTGCTTATTACGTATTGTTTCTGTGCGCCGCTGTAGATTGCGCCAAACCTCTTTAAACCCTTTTAAATCCTGCAATTGAGCTGATATAAAATCCAGCTGCACCAGCATTTCCTCTGGATTTGCCAGCATTTGTTCTGGTTTGCTGCGGACTTGGGTTTGTTTTTTCCTTTGAAGCTCCTTTACAAGTTTTTGAGCATTCACTTCTTGAATGACGGGCTCAGTCTCATCGTCAATCAGCTCCAAGTAATTGTCAGCCGCATTTTCACGTCTATTTTCAATGAGCTGGTTGAGCGCTTCCTGCCATTTAAGCCAGTTGTTCGCTATTTGGTCTTTTTTCTTTTTAGCATGAAGTAAGGTTTCAAGACGACGCTGGTCTTCTGTAATGATGCGCTCTTGCTCTTTAGTGTGAATATCCTGCTCACTAGATAAAATAGAAAACAGCTTGTTTGCTTCTTTTTTCACTGAGCTTTTTATGTAATCTTCGACTTCTTCACAGTATCGGAGCAAATAGGTTTCTGACATTTGTGCATTAGGATTAACAAGCTCCGCTAAAGCCTTTTTCTCTAGTTTAAATAATGGTGTTGTTAAATATTCCTCTTTAAATGCAGCAGTATTAACCCCCATTTTGCCAGAGGCTGTTTCTAAGTATTTGGTTAAAGGTCCAAGCAGCTGTAATTGGACGGCTTCTTCCAAAATGCTATGGAAATTCTGCAGCCTTTTTTCTTGCTCGGTTTTTATCTTTTGTTTACTGGAAAACAATCCGAGCTTAAACTTTTTGTCTTTAGCGTTTAAATAGGTTTCTGCAAGCTCCCTGTGTGCATATGGCATAATATAAGCGTCTTTAATGATGGCTAGAAAACCTGCTTCTAATTCTGCCTGCTGCACTTTAGTTTGTTGCAAAGCCTGCAGCTTCTTTTCAAGTGTATGGAAGTCTTCTTCTAAAAGGTGAAGCTTTTCCGCTGTCAAATTAACAAGCGGGGCACCTGCTTCTGCTAATTCCTTTTCCTTTTTCAATTCCATCGCCTTGCTGTGATCGGTTTTTATTTTTAAAAAGGATTGATCTGCAGACGCTTCCATTAATGAGTCTTTGTGCGTCATTTTTGCGGCGATGAACTGTTTTAATTCATTTATTTGATTTTTGCTGCTGTCCATTGCTTTGATCGACGTGTAAAAAATCCGTTCAGGCACTGCACCACTTGCAACAAACGCCTGCTCTACACTATCTTTAAATGCTTGGAACGGAATTTCTGCTTCGCGATGCTTATCAATCTGATTAATGATAAGAACAAAGCTTTTGCCGCTGTCCACAAGCTGTTTTGTAAATTCAATATTAATTTCAGATTGAACATGGTTATACTCCACTACATAAAACAGTACATCAGACAAATGAATACTTGATTCTGCTGCAAGCATATGAGCTTTGTCTATACTATCAATTCCAGGTGTATCAACAAACATAATATTATTCGGCAAATCGATACCGCTTACATTTACAGCCACTTCATTAATCAAATCTTTGTCTAAAAGCTCTGCGTCCACTAATTTTAGATCCGTACAGTTTGGAAATAACAGCGTAGGTTTAGCTGTGAAATAAACTTTGACAGCATCATTGCCTCGTGAAACCTTTATTTTATGTGCTGTTGTCGGGATTGGGCTGCTTGGTAACAATGGTTTGCCAATAAGTTCATTGATTAAGCTGGACTTCCCAGCAGAATAATGACCACAAAAGGTAAAGACAAAATCGCACTTGTAAATTTTGTTGATTAAGTCCTTCACCTTTTCGGCTGCAGTAAGATCCTTTTGTTTGTTTAAAAAATGATGAAATTCAGTCAGGTGGTTTAGCTGAAAAATGGTTGTCGGAAGCATGACTAACTCCTTTAATCTTAATATGTAGATTAGTTCCATTTTAACCATTTTCAACATTAGAATAAAGAAAATATTTTGAATTTTAAGCGGAGATGATGAAAAAGAGGTATTACCAGAATAAATTAAGAGGTAAAAGTGAAATAATAAAGATTATAATAAATGTATTTATTTTGTATTTGCAGAAGGTGAGACGTTTTTCAACACATATTTCATAACGGACAAGCAAGTAATTGCAGCAGCAGCAATAAAGACCATAACCATGTCTATTTGCACCTCTTTCCTTAATGAGAGTAATTTTCAATTTCAGTTACATTGTATCATCAATGATAATCATTTTCAATATAAGTAAAAAAAAATTCCTCTCACAGGAGGAATGAAATGTTTTGAAGGATGTTGCTGTGCTTCTTTATTATAAAAGGATTTAATTAAAATTTCATTGTAAATAGTATCCAGCACCGAAAAACGTAGTAGTTTAAACCTAATTACCATTTCTAAAGATAGGTATTTTTTACTATGAAATTCGTCGTTTTTTTGAATTTTCCTTATCCAAATTTTTTATAAACTATGATAAGATGATGATAACTACAGTATGGGGGAATGAATTTTGACAATCACAAGAAGCGCAACAGAAATATTAAACGGGACTATTGATTCAGTTAAGAATGTAATCCCCTTTGAACTAACAATTGATAAACCAACTTTAGTAACGGCACCATATCAGCAGAAATCTTTAGGAGTGCTTATTGGTCTGACAGGTGACTTCCGTGGAAGAGTCATTATAGATGGAAATCAAGAAGTTTTCGGTAAAATCGGTGAAGCAATGTTTGGAATGGCTCTTGAAGGAGAAATGCTTGATTCTTTTTCTGGAGAGCTTGGAAATATGATTGCAGGTAACCTGACTACTTTTGTATCAAAAAATGGAATTGCAATGGATATTACCCCTCCGACGGTTTTGGTAGGAGAGACAAAAATGTATGGCTTTGACAAGGCTTTAAGCCTTAAAGTAACATTAGCTGACACAGGCACACTTTATATTATTTTGATGCTTGAAGTATAAGATTATAAGCTGACAAAGAGATGGCATACAAACGTCATACTCTTTGTTTTTGCTATTTTTCACTCATTTTCCTTTTGGCTTTGTACTTCTATCTTTATTTTATTCTCAACCTTCGCTCCACAATTGGAACAGATTGTGCTTTCCTTATAAAGAAGGAGACAGTGTTTGCAATAATAATGTACCATCGATTATCACATCCAGTTTATTAATTCTATAATAGTATATTCCTGTACTGCGCTTTTCGTGACAATTGCGCTTCATTTCGTACGAAAAGCAAAAAAAGAGCAAGGAATTCCTTGCTCTTTTTGTCTGGACATGATTACAGAAGATACACCTTGCTGTACTTTTCGTACAGATAATCAATTAAGTATTGGGCATTAAGGCCTTCTCCTGTCACATCTGCTAAAATTTCAAGCGGTTTTTTTGTTTTTCCGAATTGATGAACTTTTTCATTGAACCATTTTTTAATTGGCAGCAACTCACCCTTCCGAAGAAGCTCGTCAAAGTTAGGCAAATCCTTTAATAGGGTTTGTTTAAACTGGGCTGCATACATATATCCCAGCGCATAGGACGGGAAATATCCAAAGCTTCCCCCTGCCCAGTGGACATCCTGAAGAATCCCTTCTCCATCATTACTTGGTTCAATTCCTAAATAAGACTTATATTTTTCATTCCATATTTTCGGAAGGTCTTTAACCTTTATATCTCCATTAAACAAGCCCTTCTCGATTTCGTAGCGAATAATAATATGCAATGGATATGTTAATTCATCTGCTTCAATCCGGATAAGGGATGGTTTGGATTCATTAATTGCCTTGTAATAATCTGCTACCTCTACGTTATCAAACTGCCCGTCAGCATATTCCTTTAATAAAGCGTAATTCTTCTCCCAGAAGGAGGCATTTCTGCCAACAAAGTTTTCATAAAACAACGACTGTGACTCATGTATCCCCATTGACGTGCCCGTAGCTAACGGTGTTCCGACAAGTTCCTCCGAGATATTTTGCTCATACAAGGCATGACCAACCTCATGAATGGTGCCGAATACGGCCACACGGAAATCAGATTCCACATACTTTGTAGTAATCCGCACATCGCCTGGATTAATGCCTGTTGCAAATGGATGCACCGTTTCATCAAGCCTGCCTGCGTCAAAATCATAGCCGATCTGCTTCAAAAGCTCCAAACTAAACGCATGCTGTTTGTCTTTCGGGAAATGCTTAAATAAAAAGTCTGTTTCTATCTTTTGCGTTGAATCAGCAATTTGCTGCACAAGGGGAACAATTTTACTTCTTAATTCATCAAATACTTCATCGATAACTTGGACTGTAACACCTGGTTCATACATATCGAGAAGAACATCATACGGTGTTTTGTCATAGCCCCAATAACCGATAAACCTTTTTGTTGTTTCTACTAATTTTTCCAAATATGGCTCAAATAGAGAAAAATCAGACTTTTCTTTCGCTTCTTCCCACACGCTTTCTGCTTTTGATTGAAGCATCACATATTCTTTATATTCACTTGGCGGAATTTTTTTATTACGTTCAAACTCTTTGTTCATTTCCTCAACTGTTTTTATGGTTACAAACGATAATTCTTTCTGAATACTTTCATCAGATAATTCAGTTAAATAACCTTCCAGCTCTGATGAAACAGACATGTTGAACGCTTCTGCCGATAGGGTACCTATAACTTCTGTACGCTGATCAACGGCTTTTTTTGGTGCTCCTGTTCGCAAATCCCAATATATCAGTGCTAGTGCTTCATTATAAGCTCCGATTTTTTTCACATATGCTAAAAAATCCTGCTCTATTGTTTTTATGTGACTCAAATGCTTTCTCCTCCTTATAATTAGCTCAAAATCAAAATAGTAAGATATGAAAACTATCTTACCATATTTTTCTACTATGTAAATAAAATTAAGCTGTAGGTGACAAAATAAACTATCTCATTTTTAAACTCTACGCATTCGTCAATCGGACTCTTATACAAATATTTTTTAGTTGGCTACTTATTCATTCATCTTTTGTTATTTTCTTATACGAATATGTCGTGTATGTTGGTTGTTTTTGTATTAGAAACATATGTGTTAACAATTGGACTAAGCTGTATGTTTCCTTTCATGAATTCAAAGTACATATTATGTCGTGATTCTGCTTTAAATAAAAAAACCCAGTCGAATGAAAATCGATTGGGGTTTTACCAGCATTAAAACGAAGTTCGAATAAAAACTCTCCTATTAAACGGCAGTTGGTTCTACTGGCAAGGCTGCTGTGACTGCTTCTTTAACAGCTTGCTTCTCTTCTTTGTCCATTAAGATATGGATGCTGCCGCTGTCTTCTGTTGTTCGGATTAGACGTCCGATGCCTTGTCTTAAGCGGAGTATCATGTAAGGCAAATCGACTTCTGTAAACGGATCTGTTGTATTTTCACGTTTTGATTTATAAACAGGGTCGTTTGGCGGGAACGGCAAGGAGAAAATAAAGACGTTTTCTAGTGATCTTCCTGGTACGTCTAAGCCTTCCCATAGGTTAACAGTACATAATATGGACTCTTCTTCATTTTGGAATTTGGAAACAAGGCCACTTATTTCTGCTTCCCCTTCAAAATAAATCGGAATGTTGAAATCCTTTGGCAACGCTGCTTTAAACTTGGCTAAGTCTTCTTTACTGTTAAACAATACAAGTGATCTTCCGCCAGCATTGACTAGCTGCTTTATTACATATTCCTGCTTCTGTTCATTATCTCCGTGATTATATTCTCTCATGATTACTTTCATGTTCTCTTCGTAATCAAATGGAGATTCGACAGAGAAAGATAGGAAGTCTTTCGCTCCTAAACTGTTTGCCATGTATTCAAATGACTTGTTGTTAGATAATGTTGCTGAAGAGAAGATAATCGGTTTTTTCTGGCTAAATACATCTTCCTTCATAATATCTTGTACAAGTCTTGGCATGATGACAAGTGTGCGCTCACCGTCGTGTTCCTCAAACCAAGTGATACCATTCATTTCTCTTAAGAATAAACGAAGCGAATGAGAGATTTGCTCTAAATACTCTTCAACTACTTTTAAATCATACTCATTAATGACGTACATTTCACTTTCAAAGACTAATTCTTCTTCTAAGTCAGAGATAAGTCCAGCAAGTCTTTTGCCTTCCTTCATGACTGTATCTGTTTTTTTAATTTCCTGCTTGTCCGAGCCTTCTGTTTCAAACGATGCATTCGTTAATGCAGCGAAAAATTGTTCGTTTTGATAGATTGTATCTTCAATAATATTTAATGTTTTTTCTCGAACGTCATTTGCAAGGAGTTTAGTCAAAAGGTTTTCTAGGTTTTGTTCAGTTAGTCTGTAAGTCAATGCTTTTTGAGCTGCATATTCTAACAAGTGGCCTTCATCAAACACTACACAAGCACTATCTGGGAGCAGTGGTAATTGACCTTCCCTTTTTCTAGATTCCTTTGTCCAAATATGCTCCATATAAAAATCATGTGAGCAAATGATCAAATCCTTCGCATTGCGGTAGTAATCTCTGTGCAAGGTTTGTCCACAACGGTGACGCTTATCGCATGTAAAGCAATCCTGCATCGAATCCCATGCAACACCGTCCCAATCTTCATCCGTCAAGTCAGAATAATCCTTCCTGTCGCCATATGGTGCAAATGACTGCAGCGAACCACTGCCATGAACAAAATCAGGTAATGTATCGTAAATAGTATTATACGTATCTTCAAAAGTAATTTTCTGATCAAGCTTGTTTAAGCAAAGATACTGGTTTCTCGATTTCGCAAGGCGTACGTCTATTTTTAAACCTAAAGCTTGCTCCAGCTTCGCAATATCGCCTTCCTTTTTGACAAGCTGTTCAATCAATGTTTCATCAGAGCATGCGATAATGGCAGGCTTATTCACATATCTTGCATAGCAAATGCTGTAAAGTAAATATACAAATGTTTTCCCTGTTCCGACTCCTGCTTCTGCAAAAATCGTCTTTTTCTCTTTAAATGCCTTTTCGAGCTGGTATGCCATGAACACTTGTTCATCACGAAGCTCATACCCTGCGTCCGGAAGAATGTCGTAAAACACATCCCCAATCCATTCTCCTAATTTATCGTAAAATGACTCTGTTTTCGAAACCTCAAATGGCATGCTGTTTTGCATGATACCCCTCCGCAAAAATGAAATAAGAGACCCTCCTCAAGTTTTAAAGGAGGATGCCTCCATTAACTAAAATGAATGACATGATTTAAAATTATTGGTACTTTTCAAGCGAAAAGAGGGCCGCCAATTTTTTAGGCACAGCACCCTCTTACATGTATTGCGTTTTTTAATCGAAAAAGTATTAAAAAAGAAAAGACAGCATCAGGCTTTCTACTTGATGCTGTTTGATATGGAAAAGTTCATTGCTTGCATAACTGTCTGCTGTGCATCTATATATGGCTGAAGCATATCTTCTCCGATATCTTCGTTTCTAATAATATCTAATGACTGGTTAATTGCATTCAATATTTTTTGATAATCAATTGTATTGTCCATCATATTTCCCTCCACCACTGGCATATAGACTTATATATACACAAATGATGGAGAAATTATACGCACTACATCTGTTGCATTTTACAATTAATCACGTTTTCTTCTGCCCCAGTATTGATAATAATCTGTCTTAATGAAGCCGTTGAAGAGCTTGCGTTTTTTTGTTGCTTTTTTGCCGTAATGCTCTTCGAATTGCTCGTCTGCTGTCAGCATGTAGATAGACCATGTTTCAAGCGGTTCGAATGCTTGTCCCATTTCCTGGTACATTCTTTGAACAGAAGGCTTGTCCCCTAAGCGTTCGCCATATGGTGGATTTCCAACTATTACGCCGTTTTCCTTCATTGTCGTAAAGTCTCTTACTTGCATTTGCTTAAATGTTACAAGCTCGCCAAGACCTGCTTCAAAGGCATTCTCTCCTGCAATTTTAACCATTCTATGATCAATATCCGTTCCTGTTATGTCAAGAGGCTGATCGTAATTAGCTAAGTCTTCTGCTTCCATTCTGACTTCATCCCATACTTTTGCGCTCATCCAATCCCATTCTTCTGAAATGAACTCACGATTAAAGCCTGGAGCGATATTTTGCCCGATTAATGCTGCTTCAATTGCAATCGTACCAGAACCACAGAAAGGGTCAGCAAAAGGACGGTCTGGTGTCCAGTTTGTAAGCTGAATCAGAGCTGCTGCAAGAGTTTCCTTAATCGGCGCTTCCCCTTGTCCAACACGGTAACCACGACGATGCAGGCCATGCCCTGATGTATCAATCGTTAATGTTGCTACATCCTTTAACATGCTGATCTCGATTTTAAACATAGCGCCATTCTCTTCAAGCCAGCCAGTTTTATTGTAGTGTGTGCTCAGTTTGTTAACAATCGCTTTTTTAACAATTGCCTGACAGTCTGAAACACTGAAAAGCTTGGATTTTACTGATTTTCCCGCTACAGGAAATTGAGCGTTAACTGGTAAATAGTCCTGCCAGTTCAATGCCTTTGTTTTTTCAAATAATTCATCAAAGGTAGTTGCTCTAAATTCGCCCACAATGATTTTTACGCGGTCAGCTGTTCGAAGCCACATATTGCATCTGGCGATTGCTTTTTCGTCCCCTTTAAAGTGAACCTTTCCGTTATCAACCGTGCATTCATAGCCAAGATCTCTTACTTCCTTTGCTACAATTGCTTCAAGCCCCATTGCAGCCGTTGCAACTAATGAATATTGTTTCATGACTTCACCTATTTCCTAAAAAATAACTTATTATGTATTACCTATTATGTCCATTTGGCATGTGCCAATATCATTTATCTTCAAATAAAAAGATGACTTTATGCTTACCTGATTTAGTCAGTGCAAACATCGAGTCACCTTGTGCTATTTTTCATGTTTAGTGTATCAACATTAACGCTTTATAAGCCATGTTCTGTTCCTTTGTACTGTAACGACCTATAAAGGCCTCGTATAAAGGCGGTAACCATCTATCTACAGATTATAAAATCTGTCCTTCTCCTCGTTCAGTTCCTCAGAGAAAGTTCCCCTACCAAAATTTGGGTTTCTCGCTCGCGGGGTTTACCTCGTTCCACCCTGGTCATTTCTGAACAGGCTCCGTCACTGTGGCACTTTCAAGGTATTCATGCCATATCCAAAGGACTTAGGCATTTTCCCTGCCGTCAGCAATAAATTGCTGCCCTAGCTTATTTTTTGGCTAGGCACGAACACTACAGGCATCTCAGCCTGTGCGAGCATGGACTTTCCTCTACAAACAATGTTTGCAGCGATTACCAAAGCGTTGTTATTGATTACAAAGGTTATTATAGTATGTCCACACAATAATAGCAATAGCAGATTTTGGATAACAGCCTTAACTCAATCGTAAAGCTTGCTGCCAAAAACATGCTTTTCCAGATTAGACAACCTTTTTAAAATATCAAAATTAGTTGTCCCAGCCGTAGTTGTTGGTGTCTGCGGCCTTTTGGAGCTGTCTTCCACTTGTCTTTTCAAGCGCATATTCTCCTGCTGCAGCTCCTCAATTTCTTGGTGCAATGTTTCATAATCCTTGATAATTAAATCTAAAAATTGATCTACTTCTTCTGGCTTGTATCCTCGCATGGCCGTTTTAAATTCCTTCTCGAGAATATCCTTAGCCGTTAATTTAATCTTATCTGATAGCATCATATTCCGCTCACCTCAGTCAATTGCCGTATTTAATTAATTTTTTCAAACATTTACCGATTTGTCAATTTTTCTAGAAGAAGTCATTGTTATATTGTTCTTCTTCAACAATTGCTTGCAAGTCATAAAAACTGATTAACCGGATATCATAATTATTTCTTTCCTTATATTGTGCTGCAAGATCGTATAAATATTTAGGACTTCCTGTTTTTTCTGTATCGTAAAACATCAGCAACGCATCACTTTTCTGCAACAAAAAAACATTTTTCATCCGCAGCTGGTTCGGACCTTCATAATCCTTTTTTGATACAGAATCGACAAAGTCTGCCTGCATCAAAATCTCTTCATACCATTCTTTATTTTCTTCCTTCCAGCCTTGCTCTTGGTTTAAGAATGGAGTCACAACTCCCAGCTTTAATTCTGAATGACCATTTAACTGCATGTCATATACAACCTCAGCCGCCCAAAGCTCTGTACCGAGCTGGCCGCTTATTAGCACCCATTCAAGCCCCTCTTCAAGCAATTGCTCCAGTTCTTTTCGTATAGCTCTTTTTATGTAATCGACTGCAGGATCATTTTTTTTAAATAAGCCAATTTCAAATGGCTTATAGCCTGAAATAGCTACTACTTTCATGAATTGTCCATTCCCTTGCCTATAAACTTCTTAGTTTCCAGCACTTATTTAACCTTAATTAATCTATTCTGTTCTTTATAAAAAATAACCACATTATTTACATTTTTTTGAAAATAAGGCTTGGATTTTACCCATATGAACCATTATAAGCATTTTTGGCAAAAAGAGAAATTTTTTTCCTCGACTTCATATGAAATGGCTGCCGAGTGAAAATTGGCAGCCATGAAAGTATTAGTAGTTATTATCTTCTAGGAAAACCGCCTGGGAATCCACCCTGGAATCCACCTGGGAAACCGCCTGGAGCTCCTCCAGGAAAAGCTGTTCCAGTAGCTGTAAATGGAACACCACCAGTTTGAGCAGGTTGTTGAGGCGCTGGGTATGGAACTGGTGCCGGCCCCATATTTGCTTGCGTGTTTGTCACCACATTTTGTACAGATTGTGATTGTGGGAAGAAATGTTGGTGCTCATAATTCACGTGGTTTACTGTAGTAGTATGAGTTGGGTGAATATGAGGAACAATATTATTTTGGAACGTGTGGTTCACGCAACATTTAGTTGGGTGACAGATTGCTGGTAATACATTAGGTTTGCAATGCATTTTAAAATCTCCTCTCCGTTTTGTATAATTATCTTACAGTAACAACTTATGTCGGGAGAGGTTATCTTGTACTAATACAAACACCTAAATTTTTAAGTTAATTTATTTATTCATAATAAAGCGTATAGATTTTCTTTTAAAGACGAAAATAAAATGGCAGTCAGGCAAACAACGACAAAAAACATGAACATTACGACTTTATACAACACGCACACTCCAATAACTTGTAAAATATTGTTTAAAAATGATGAAATTATCAGTCTTATCTTATTTTAATAGGAAAGGTTTCATTAGACAACAAGGTAAATAGTGGCTTTTTAATTTCCCTAATTAGGTTAATATACCTATTTTTTTTTGTAAGCGCAGTTCTCTTTTATTAATCTCTGCTATTAAGCGTGGATTTACAGCATCCTCTGTTCCCTCAATCAGCATATATGCTTTTTTCGTATATGCTAATGCTTTGCCGAAATCCTTCGTTTTATGTTCCAGGAGTTTAGCTGCTTCGATATACGACTCAAACACTATCTTGCTGTCTGCGTTGCCCTCTGCTTCAATAATACCCTCCCACAGTAATGTTGCTTCCGTATAATTTTTTTCCTTTTTGTATTGCTTTGCCAAGATGAATTTTGCCATAACATTTTCTTCACTGCTTCCATCTATAATGGCTGACAGACTTTCAACAGCTTGAGCGTTTTCTCCTAAGGAAGCATACCATCTGCCGACCTCGTAAGTTTCTCTTGCTGACATATTGACATCCTTATTTAATAATTGAAAGCTGATATGCGTATAAAGTGTTATGAGTGAGAGAATATCTATCTCGTTATGCTTTAATATCCCAAGCATGCCTTCTGGGTCTTTTCTTTCCACGAAATCAAAATAAATCATTGGTGCAAGAAAACCAGGAATATCATCATGTCTTTCCACACCAAGTACTTCCTTTTCAACAATGGATAGCTTGGTTCGTTCTAGTTTGTGCTTCCACATTCTTCGGGAAGCATGGTATAAGTCGAAATGGCCAAATTCGGGAAGCTTTGGCACATGCTCTTTCACGAACACATGCCTTGTCTTTACTTGCGGCCAGTCAAAGGCTTTGCCATTATAGGTAACAAGTGTTGTATAATCAACATTCTCTAAAAAGCTTTTAAACAGCGGTACCTCTGCTCCGGGATTTGGCAAAATATGCTGCTTCAGCACGATTTCTGCATCCTTCACAACGGCATAGCCTAGGATAAAGATACTATTGCCAGCTCCCCCTCCTAATCCAGTCGTCTCCGTATCAAAAAAGAACAGGTCTTCTGCCTTGTGTCCTTTAGCGGACAACGGATGGCGATAATCAGATTGATTCCATGCATGAACACTTGTCAAGAAATCTTGAAAAGCATAGTTGCCGTGTTCATAGGAAATTGGATATCTGACCTCACGTATGAGGCAGTAATTATCATCCACCCAATAAGGAGTTACATTCTCACTTGCCCATACATCCAAAAAAGGAATTTCTACTCCTTTTGACTCAAGCTCAGATATTTGTGGTTCCTGACTGCTCGTGCCAGTATTTAAATGTGGTTTTAAACGCTGCAATTTATTTTTAATAGACATGGCTTTCTCCTATAATAAGTTCCTATTAAACACGACATAGTAATCTCTTAATTTATTATGTTAAAACATATCAAGTATTCTAACGCTTTTTGCCTTTGCAGCAATCCCTTCTATTTCTGTTCCGATACATGCAGGGCAGCCATCGTCGCACGGGCATTTTTGGATGAGATTTTTTGCGGCGGCCTTCACATGTTCAAACCGCTTATACACGTCTTCTGCTAGTCCAATTCCACCAGGATAGTGATCGTACAAGAAGATTGTCGGCAGTCCTGTATGATTTGCCTTTATTTGTGAAACAACATGAATATCATTACGATCACACATTACATGTACTGGTACTACATGTTGAAGAACATTAGAGATTCCTAATAGTAGCTGTTCTAAAGTCTTTTCTCCAATACTTTCATCTATCTCTTTTAGTTCAAGCCAGGCAGCACTTGTATGAAGCTCTTCTTCTGGCAGATGAATCGGACCAGATCCGATGTTTTCGAATGTTGACAGCTTGATTTTTTTAAAGATGGAAGGAAGAATATTAATGGAGACATCTCCGTAATGGATAGCTGTTTTTTGCCTGTCTTCACTCTTATCTATTTCCAAAACCTTTAAGCTTACGGCCAAATTTGCATCTGTGTAGTATTCAACATCCACCTCGCGGACATACGCCTTCTTATGGTCCCAATCAAGCTTTTCTACTTGAAACTGAGTACCTTCGTGCAAGTAAATAGCCTCATCATGCAAAAGAGTCATCGCACTAAATCGATCCATTTCTCCGATAATTTTATGGTTTGCTGTATCGGATTGATCAATAATTACTACATTTTCCTGTGAAGCAGACCGCAGACTGATATTGCCTGCAGGAAATGACTGGTTAGCCCAGTAAAACGTATGACCATTTTGGTGGATTACTTTTTCCTCTACTAAATATTCAAGAATATCCTGAACATCAAGCGGGCCAAATTCTTCGTTTTCCTTCAGTGGCAGCTCATATGCCGCACATTTTAGATGATCGACTAAAATGATTAAATTCTCTGGGTTAATTCTTGCTGATTCTGGTGTTCTGTCAAAAAAATAATCTGGATTTTGAACAATATACTGATCAATAGGTGTAGAGCTTGCTACCATTAATATAAGTGCTTCCCCATGCCTTCTGCCAGCACGTCCTGCTTGTTGCCATGTACTTGCAACACTGCCAGGGTAGCCTGTCATCACACACACCTGCAATTGTCCGATATCTACACCAAGCTCCAGAGCATTTGTGCTCACTACTCCTAAAATATCGCCTTCACGCAGTCCCTTTTCAATTTCCCGGCGCTGTTTCGGAAGATAGCCCCCGCGGTAGCCTCTGATCGACTTTGGTCCAATTTTATCTTTGACGAGTTCTTGTATGTGGCTCAAGATTATTTCGACTCGCACCCTGCTGCGCGCAAAAACAATTGTCTGGATTTTGTTTTTCAAGAAGTTTTTCGCAAGCTGATTTACTTCCACTGTCGCGCTTTTGCGGATATTCAGCGGTTTATTTACAATTGGCGGGTTATAAAACACAAAATGCTTTCTGCCTCTTGGTGCCCCGTTATCATCAATGAGACGCATCAAATTGCCTGTCAGCTGTTCTGCCAATTCTTTTGGGTTTGCAATGGTTGCAGAAGTACAAATAAAGATTGGCTCACTGCCATAAAACTTGCAAATCCGCTTCAATCTTCGAATAACATTAGCCACATGGCTACCAAAAACGCCCCGGTATGTATGAAGTTCATCTATAACGACATACTTTAAATTTTCAAATAAGCTGACCCACTTAGTGTGATGTGGCAATATGGCTGAATGAAGCATATCAGGATTTGTAATGACAATATGCCCGGCTTTCCTGACAACTTGACGGATTGTCGGTGACGTATCTCCATCATACGTGTAGCTTTTAATGTCAATGCCCATCTCATTGATGATTTCATTCAACTCACTTTTTTGGTCTTGCGCGAGCGCCTTTGTTGGAAATATATAAAGGGCGCGATTTGCATCATTTTCAGCAATGGACTGAAGAACAGGCAAGTTATAGCATAATGTTTTGCCTGAAGCAGTTGGGGTTACTGCAACGATATTTTCACCCTTTTGCAATGTTTCGTACGCTGAATATTGGTGGCTGTATAATTCGCCGATTCCCCGTTTTTGCAAGGCAAGCTTAATTCTATTGTCGACACTTTCTGGCATTGGCCGGGTTTTGGCTTCCTGCGGCTCTAACTCATGCCAGTTGATGATATTTTCATTTTTCCTTAATTCTTCAATAAGTTCAGAAAGTGATTTTTTTCTTATCATGCTTATCCATTCACCTCTTGTACATAATATACCGAATAAACGTTTGGTTTTCCAGCATATAAATAAAAAGAAAAAGGACCTGTCTTCAACAAGCCCTTTTCTCATCTGTTTCACTTCTAAAATTGCGTTGGCATGCAAGCACTTTAACGTTTTTTGCCTTTAAAATGATTATAAAACCTTCCAGCAATTACCTTAGACTTTTTTAGCTCCCAATAAATTCTGTCAGGATAGAAAGCAGGCCGTCTGGGTTTTCAATCATGCCCATATGTCCTGCATCAAGGTCTTTCACCATTACAAATGGTGCTGAGGAGTTTACTGCCCTGTCTTTAGGAACAACCTTATCATTTTGTCCTTGCACAAGCAGAAAAGGGATCTCTTGAATATCGATTATTGCATTCCGATCTGGGCGCTTTCTCATTGCTGCCAATGTTTCCATTGCAGCAAGGGGATCTGTGTTATATCCGATTTCCTTTATGTCTTCAACATCTGTGGGATTTTCAACCAAATATTTATCAGCAAACAAATTAGGAATAAGCCCATCGATAAATGCTTGTATTCCTAAATCTTGAATCTTTTCAATTGCTTTTAGCCTGCCTGCTTTCCCTTCATCGCTGTCTGGATAAGCTGTCGAGTGAATAAGCCCATATTTTTTCAGGCTTTCAGGAAACAGCTCTGCAAATGCCAATGTGACATATCCGCCAAGCGAGTGGCCAAAAAGATACACAGAATGTAATCCAAGCCTGTCTAAGAGGGCTTTTACATCCTTCGCTAAATCCTCCATTTCAAATGCTGCTCCATCAAAGGTTGAACGACCATGGCCACGCAAATCAATCGCAATTATGTGATATGTATTAGACAATGGTTCGATTATTTTTTTCCAGTAATCAGAACTTCCACAAAATCCGTGAATTAGGACAACTGTGTTTGCCTGGCTTTTTCCTTGTTCCACATATGCCAGCTCCCGATTGTCTATCGTTACTATTTCCATAACTATTAGCTCCTTATATGCTTCGTTTTTAATTTTATTTTAGCTATTTCTTGATTATTTTCATATAGGTAATTCTCAAGTTTATTTTAACCAATTTTATCGGATAAGCACCCACTTTTCATACGTGCATAAACTAAATTACAAATGCTTAAACAAAAAGGAGGATATCACAAGCATGTCACTATTTCCAACAGACCCTAGAAAAAACGATTCTACCAGTCAGGACAGCTTTGGATTTTTCAAAAAATCTATGAACCAATTTCTCCAAGAAAAACCTGTGAAGAACTTCCTGCAATCAATGGATGATTTTTTCAGCAGCCCTTTTCCAAATATGTCCTTTCCTGTTTCTGTTAAGGAAACAGAGAACGAACATGTCATCACAGCAGAGCTGCCAGGTGTAAACAAGGAACAAATTCACATTGATATCATTGATTACCGCATCACCATTAGTGTCACCCATTTAGAGCTTGTTCAAGAGGAAAACAATAAGCAGCAAATCATTCATAAAAGCCAAACATACAAGCAAAGCGCAAGAACAATAGCTCTCCCCTATCCTGTCGACGAAAACAAAGTAAAAGCGGTTTATCAAAATGGACTGTTGACAATTACTGTCATAAAACAAAAAGGCAAAAAAATCAGCATCCATTCGTAATATAAAAATCCAGTCTAAGAGTAAATAAATGATAATTGACACATACTAAAGGATGTTCCACAAAGGTTCACTCCTTTTTGGACATTCCTTTTTCTTTAAATCTTGCTAAGAGGTGATTTGATGAGCTACAAAGATAATTTGGATTCTCATTCTGAGCTTTTTCATCACAATTGGACTAGACCTAAACGTTCCAAGTCTCAAGTAAATGGACATACGGAAATTTCTAGGAATAATCTTATTTTGCGAAGCAATGCAAAAGCCCATCGCTGGTAAGAAAAAAGAAAAGGCAAAAAACTTGCTGCTTTTGGCAGCAAGTTTTTTATATTCTAACCTGCCTGCTATACTTTGAATATTCCTCCTACCCCCTTGACCACACCTGTAACCTGATTCATCGCATTCATCATCATTCCTGCAGTATCAATCATTTTATTGAAGTCAAAAGTGCCATCCTGTGTTTTAAATGAATTCATTAACCCTTTCATGTTGCCTTGTTTTTTCGGAATAAATGATTGCTTCGGATAAGGATTCATGTATTGCTGCTGCATATTTTGATTTTGCATCAAGGGTTGATATACCTCTTCTTGCTGTTGCAGCGGATTCTGAAACACATTCTGATGATTCGGCTTATAGGCGTTTTGCGGGTGGAAATAATTTTGATTTTGCTCATAACCAGAATAAGCTTGTTGCTGCTGATAATACGGTTGATTATTTTCATTGCCGTACATTTGTGCGGCATGATTCTGATTCATCATTCCATTCCAGCCTTGATTCATATTCATGTATGGGTGGAAAGCGCGGCCATGCTGCTGAAAGTGAATGTCTTGGGGGTATGAAGCATGGCTGTTCATGTAGGCATACTCGAATGGTACATGCCTATTTATTTTTTGGTTCATCTGAAACCCCTCCTATTCATACTCCCTTTTTATCTTATGAAAAATGTGCCCAAAGGTGCCTAATTGGTATTGTAGGAATCAAAAAAAAATAATGCTTCCTTGGCTAGGTACAAGAGTACCATCAATGCCAGAAACATTATGCTGATTTTTATAGTCTGTCTAAAACAGTCTGTAATATATATTGTACTGACTTGGCTGAATCCATAAATCTTTTTCTGCTCGTTTCCTTATAAAAGGCTTGGATTGAAATAACCTCCAAATGATCAGACGCTGTGCTAATTTGGCTCGGGTGAAGATAAAGCGGTTTTTCCGTTTTGACCCATAAGTCTGCTATTTCCTTCCACTCTGCATTCAATTCTGCCACCTTGTTTGCATATGGTCTAACTACCTCGTAAAAATCCTTGCTTTCCTGGCTTGCTTTGACATTTTGGAAAACGTCAACCAAATAATCAGCACAAGCATGTAATTCTTCTGTTAATTCTCTCAAACGTTGACTATTTATCATAACTGCACTCCATTACATGTAATACCTGTTTTGTCTCTATTCTATTGTTTTTATGATCCTAGTTCAAGCTTTAAAGATACTGGCCTTTTTAAGATGGTTGTTACATACTCTTTTTCCTCTTGCGTGTTAAAGCATCTGCTTTCTAAAGCTGTTAGCTCTTTTTCCAAATGATCTAGAGTTCTTTCATGCCTAATAATATCCTGCTTAACTTTTTCGTTTCTGTTTCTTAATAAAAAATCGAGCCCTTCCACATCCTCTTGAATTCCTTCCAGCATTTTCAGCAATTCCTCTTTATTATAAACAGACATTTAATCCCCTCCAAGCTCCGTTTTGTGTATACTGATTTCTCCTTTTTCCTGTTAAGTCCTGCACACATGACAAAACTAGAAGTGATTCGTCAAAGAAAGCAAGAATTCCCCATTCCCCCTTCATTAATTCGACATTCACCTTTTTTTCCAATGTAAAATAACTGTTTCTAGCTTAATGAGGGCATGAAGCTGTTCTTGTTTATTTTTATACCAGTCTGTCATTAAAATAGCTTCTTTAGGTGGACGTACATGTTTTTTCCACTTTGCTTTCACTTTTGTTGTTTTGCTCCAATCCCCACTTATAAATGGCTTTTGTGCCATTACTGGATAGCTCATTCGCAGCATTGGTGTGTTGTTGCGGTGTTTAGGGTAAACGTATTTTTCATAATCCGCCCTCGAGCCAGTGTGAGTAACCTGTAAAGCAAACTCTAAAAACAAAGGATGCAGATTCTCTTGAAAGAGAATCATATACAGTTCTTTGCCAAGCTCTATCCTGCGGTCCAGTGAACGGAAGGAAGAAACACTTCTTCCATATATGTCACCATTTAAAGTTGGAAAAAACACAGAGCTAAAATGAAGCAAATCTTGAAACCTGTAAGCCAATGTATGAAAAACCTCTTTTTGAAACAGCTTATTTTTTATTATTGGCTCCTCAATCACATTTTGTTCGTTAATGATAAGACTATAGACAAGCCTTTCCTTATTTTGATAGCGCCAAAAGTGCAGCCATTCCTTTTCCATAAATGAAGAAACAGAAAAATATTGCAGTAAATGAAACATTGGCGCATTCTTTTTCGTCGAATACTGATAGAGGAGCAGTTGTGGGTATGCATCCTGAAAAATCATCCAGTTTGCCCGTTCGTATGTGGCAAATAAATTGAGTCTAGTTTGCTCGTTTAAAGACAAAGGAAACCAAGTACCTGCCAAATCACACATATTCCAGCCAGCATTACGTGACACTAGGCTCGCAAGTAAGGACCAATGGATTTCTTTGTTCATGGTATAATACTCGAGATAACAATTTGTTCTTGATATATTATCCAAGTTATTTTTTTCTGTTAAGTAGCGTATGTCTTTTATAAGTTGCTTCTCTTCGACTGTTAAGAAATGCTCATTTATACCTATCACAAAAGACACCTTCTTTTTCAGAAATTATGTTATATTGTTTGTTGTTATCACGAAGTTATTCTTTAAGGTTAAGTTGCGAGGTGAAAAGGTGAAACTTCATTATCCAAACGGAAAAAAATACATCCCTGCTGTAAAATCAATAAGCCCTTCTATAAAAAAACAAAGCTACAGCAATCGGGGCATGACACTAGAAGAAGACATTAACATAACCAACCAATACTATTTGGAACTTGGCAAAGCAGTCATCCATAAAAAGCCGACTCCTGTCCAAATTGTTAAAGTAGATTACCCAAAAAGGAGTGCCGCTGTCATAAAAGAGGCATACTTTAAACAAGCGTCTACAACGGATTATAATGGGGTATATAATGGCAAATACATTGATTTTGAAGCGAAGGAAACAAAGCACAGCACATCCTTCCCGCTCAATAACTTCCATGATCATCAAATCAAGCATATGCGCTCGATTTGCGATCAAAATGGAATCTGTTTTGTTATTATTCGATTTTCAGCTACAGATGAGATATTCTATTTAGAGGCAGAAAAGCTCTTCCTCTTTTGGGATAGAATGATAGAGGGAGGAAGAAAGTCCATAACAAAGGATGAGCTCAATCAAAATGCCCATCCGATAGCACTTGGCTTTCAGGCGAGGATTGACTATATTAGAGTAATAGATTATCTTTATAGCTTCAATTAAGGGATTTCTTTGCTTTTGTTTTTGGAAAAGAAAGGTAGGAACTAGTATGACAGATAAATACCAAACGCGAGAGGAGCGCCGTAAGCAGCTCCAATCAGAGAATAATAATAAAAAGCCGAAGGAAAAAAAGCCAAAGGGCAAAAAGAAAGGCGCGAAACAAATCTTCAAACGCATTTTCCTCGTGCTAATCAGCCTTGGTATCATTGGGATTATCGCAGGTGCCATTACCTTTGCGGTGATGGTAAAGGATGCTCCTGAGCTTGATGCAAACGTTTTGAAGGACTCCATTTCCTCGACTATTTATGACATGGATGATAAACCAATTGAAAAGATTGGGGCTGTTAACAGGGATTATGTTAAGTATGAAGATATTCCCGATCTTGTTAAGGATGCGTTTATCGCCACAGAGGACTCGCGATTCTTCAAGCATCATGGGATTGATCCAATTCGTTTAGGCGGTGCGGTTATTGCCAACTTTACAAATGGCTTTGGATCTGAAGGAGCAAGTACAATCACACAGCAGGTTGTGAAAAACTTCTTCTTTAACCAGCCGCAAAAAACACTGTCTCGTAAAGCTCAGGAAGCTTGGCTTGCTATTCAGCTTGAGCGTAAGTATACGAAGCAGGAAATATTTGAAATGTATGTGAACAAAATATTCATGTCAGAGAACATGAGCGGTGTTAAAACAGCTGCAAAGGTTTACTTTGATAAGGACTTAGATGAACTAACACTACCAGAAGCGGCAATGCTTGCAGGTATGCCACAGGCACCTAATGCATACAATCCATTTAAAAATCCGGATCGAGCAGAAAAGCGTCGTAATATTGTCTTATCATTAATGAACCAGCATGGATATATTTCTGATTCAGAAATGAAGGAAGCACAAGCTGCCTCATTAACAGAATCAATTGTAGCAGAAGATAAACGAGAAACTTCTGACATGAAATACGATCCATTCATTAAGCAGGTCATTTCAGAAATTGAAGATAAATATCCAGATGTGAATGTGTATACAGATGGATTGGAAATTCACACAACACTCGATACAAAGGCACAGGATTATGTCGATAAAGTCATGTATGAAGGTAATGTCGTCGAATTTCCTGATGAGGATTTCCAAGCAGGAATCAGCTTGCTTGATACGAAAACAGGCGGAATTCTCGCACTTGGCGGTGACCGTGATCCTGATGTGAAGCTCGGCTTTAACTACGCGACAGAAAATCCGCGTCAGCCAGGTTCAACAATTAAACCAATCCTTGACTATGGTCCTGCCATTGAGTATTTAAAATGGGGCACATATGAAACGGTTGAGGATAAGCCGACAACGTATAATGATACGGCCAAAACGCCTATTAATAACTTTGATAACAAGTTCCTTGGTTCCATGTCCATTCGTGAGGCATTGGCACGATCCAGAAATATTCCAGCATTAGAAGCATTCCGTGCTGCTGGAGCAGATAACGCGCAGGAATTCGCAAGCAACTTGGGGATTAAACTTAATGAAATGTACGAATCCTATTCTATCGGTGGACTCGGCGGTAAAGACGAAGGAATTACAAGTCTTCAGCTTGCCGGAGCGTATAGTGCATTTGGTAATGAAGGTGTTTACAATGCGCCACACTCTGTCCGCTACTTTACATTAAATGATGGCACAAAGATTAATATGGAGCCTGAATCAGAAGTGGCAATGCAGGATTATACAGCGTTTATGGTTACAGATATGATGAAAAGTGTTGTTAACTCTGCATATGGTACAGGATCAACTGCAAACGTTCCTGGCTTGCCGATGGCAGGTAAAACAGGTACGACAAACTATTCTGCTGATGATATCCAGAAGTACAATATTCCAGCAGGTGCTTCACCTGACGCCTGGTTTGCAGGTTATACAACGAATTATACGATGGCAGTTTGGACCGGTTACGCAAAAAGACAGAACTATTTACGTTCAAATACGGTCAGCAACGACCAAAGAATTGCCCAGCTGCTCTTTAAAAACATCATGCAATATATTTCGCAAGATGTGGAAACAGCCGATTTCAAAATGCCTGACAGCGTAGAAAAGGTCAGCATTGAAAAAGGCACATACCCGGCAAGATTGGCAAGCAGCTACACACCAAGCAGCCAAATTATATCTGAGTATGCGGTTAAGGGCAATATTGTTCAAAAGGTTTCGGAGAAATACAATAAGTTAGATCCAGCCAAAAATGCAAAAGCTTCTTATGATAAAGATAATGATGCCGTAAATCTGACATGGAGCTATGGAGATACAAGTGATGTGAAATTTGATGTGAGTGTTAGCATTAATGGCGGTGCTGCAGAGCAGCTGACAACCACATCTGATACGAGTCTCAAGATCGCTAAACCAGATCCTGACAGTACTTACACCTTCACGATTACAGCGAAGAGCAGCAGTATGACAAGTGATGCTGTCACCGCATCTGTTAAGGTTCCTGCTAAGCTTGAGGAACAGCCTGCGACCGATGAAAATGAAACGGTCGACGATGACACAAAGACAGATGACGAAAATACAGGCACTGAAGAGGATAAAAAGAACAATAATAACGGCAATGGTAATGGCAACAACAACAGCAATAACGGCAACGGAAACAACAATGGCAACAATGGCAACAATGGTAATGGTAATGGCAACAATAAAGATGATGAAGAAGCAGACGAAAATGAACCTGATGAGAATGAAAATGAGCCAGATGAAAATGAGGCTGATGAATCAACCCAGACAGAAGATGCTGCTGACCAATCTCAACAAAGCACAACACCATAAAAAAAATCGTTCTCCTTTATAGGGGGAACGATTTTTTTTTATTTACGCTTAATCATTTTAATGGCAAACTGTTTTTCCAGCTCTTTAAATAACTCATCTAGCTGGCGATAGGAATGATAGCCCCCTGGTCTTGAGAGGATGTATAAAAGCCTCTCAAGACCGTTAAAAGGCTTTATCTTCAGTTCTTGTGCGAATAGACCATCTTTAATGTTAACAGGCATATCATTAGACCAATACAAGCATTCCAAAAATAAACAGATCCCTTTTTCCATATGAACAACTGTACTGGTTCTATCCTTGCTTTTAACGGCAGCCTCCACTTCTGTTCTTATACCTTTCCACAAGATAAATACAGCAGAAACACACTCTTTTATATTCTCTGCTTGCCAAGGGTGCATTGTTTTTAAGCCATGATAAAAGGCTGTCTCATGCATAAATGGACGCTCTGCCTGAAAGAATTCTGCACAGATCACTTCGATGTTTTCGTTTTCTGACTTGAAGGATTGATGCTTCAATTCATTAGGAATATCAAGGAGAATCGTGTTTGTCATACAAGAACACCGGCTTTTTTCATGCGCTTTTTGCCTTCTCTGCATTCTGTTAGAAGTGGGCATACCTCGCACTGCGGGTTTTGGGCCTTGCAATGGTATCTGCCAAAAAAGATCATGCGATGATGTGTAACAGACCATTCCTCTTCTGGCACTTTTTTCATAAGTGCTTTCTCCACCTCAAGCACAGAGTCCTTCCAACGACAAAAACCTAATCGTTTGCTAACTCTTTCCACATGTGTGTCGACAGCAATCGCCGGAATATTATAGGCAACAGACACAACAACATTCGCTGTTTTTCTTCCAACCCCGGGAAGATTTATCAACTCATCTCTATCCTTTGGAACCTCACCATTGTATTTTTCTAAAAGCATTTGCGACAGCTTTTGGATATTTTTTGCCTTATTGCGATATAAACCAATAGAACGAATATCATCTTGCAGTTCTTCTATTGGCACACTTAAATAGTCCTCTGGTGTTTTATATTTTTGAAAGAGGTTTTTCGTTACTTTATTTACTAATACATCGGTGCATTGGGCGGATAAAGCAACCGCAATTACTAGTTCAAATGGGTTTGCATGCACAAGCTCACAATGTGCTTCAGGGAACATTTCCCCCATTACATCAAGACAATGTCTAATCTGATCTTTTTTCAGCATTTTCTTCAGCCCTTTTTGCTAGTTTTTCCAAAGAAGCAACTCAACTCTTTGGCTATAGATAATTTCTACTATTTTTTCTTATAAAAAAAGAAGAGACTGCCACGCCCTTCTCCTTACACTACAATAGGAAAAGAGAATTCCAACAGCCCCCTTTTTCTTTTTTACTGCTCCAGCCAATTATAAAATTGCACGGATATTGTTTTTGGTGCCTCTGGCTCTTGCTCCTTATTACTTCCTTGATAGGAACGGAATTTCTTTCCATGATTCTGTGCCTGTTCAATCGTTTTAATTCCATTCTTTTTCCATTCGAATAATATCCTGTCAATATAACGGAAGTTCAGCTTACCGGAGATAACTGCCTCTTTTAAAGCAGCTTTAATGATGACTGTATCATGATGATCATCGTCAAGCCACATTCCTAATGTTTCAATTTCAAATGGAGACAGCGGTCTGCCAAATTCCTGTTCAAAGCATGTATATAAGTCAGTTTCTTTTTTATGGTCGACTTCTACTTCTTCTTTTCTGTCTGCCGCTATATATTGATCAATTAATTTTTCCCAAAGTGGGTCAATAGAATATCGTTCAAAGCGGATGCCAAATTCATTAACACCATCAATAATCGTAATATAGCCCCGACGAATAAGCTGGCTTAACAATTCATGGCATTCAACTGAGTCTATGGACATATTTGCGGCAATTTCAGAAGGGGTAGGAAATTCCTTGCCTTTGTCCAAAAAAGCTAGAACTTGGAGCAAAAGAACTAGTTCCTTTTCATTAAGTTTAAGTGTGTGATAATGGGTTAGAAGTGTGGTTGGAATATGGATGTTTCCTTCTTGAAGCCATTTTAACATTACTGATTTATTCATATAAACACCTCTAATCTAGTATACCAAATTCATTAGATTGCTTGTATCATGGATTCACAGGCAATTGAAGGAAATATTTTGGATTTTGCTTCCTAATAACAGACAAAAGGAAAGGGAGAATGCATATATAATCTTAATGATTCAATAGATGCATTCTGCCCTTATCAGTTTTTTATATTATGGGTACAAACGGTTCAGCAATCTTGGGAATGGAATTGTTTCTCTAACATGTTCCACACCGCTAATCCAAGCAACTGTTCTTTCCAAGCCTAATCCAAAGCCTGAATGTGGAACAGAGCCATATTTACGAAGCTCTAAATACCATTTATATGTTTCTGCATCCAATTGATGCTCCTGTACACGCTGTTCAAGCAAGTCCATGTCGTGAATACGTTCAGAACCGCCGATAATTTCACCATAGCCTTCAGGTGCAATCAAGTCAGCACATAAAACAACATCATCCCTGTTCGGGTCTGGCTGCATATAGAATGGCTTTAATGAAGTTGGGTAATGCGTAATGAACACAGGCTTATCGTATGTTTCTGCAATTGCTGTTTCATGCGGAGCCCCAAAATCATCTCCCCATTGAATATCATCAAAGCCTTTTTCATGAAGCAAGCTAATAGCGTCATCATAGCTGATTCGCGGGAATGGTGCTTTAATTTGCTCAAGCTTGGACAAATCTCTTCCTAATGTTTTTAATTCAAGCTGACAATTAGTTAGAACAGATTGAACAATAAAGGAAACATACTCTTCTTGAACTACAAGATTATCTTCAAATTCATAGAAAGCCATTTCCGGCTCAATCATCCAGAATTCAATCAAGTGACGGCGAGTTTTCGATTTTTCCGCACGGAATGTCGGACCAAAGGAGAAAACCTTTCCTAATGCCATTGCAGCAGCTTCCATATAAAGCTGTCCGCTTTGAGACAAGTATGCATCCTCATCAAAATACTTTGTTGCAAATAACTCTGTTGTTCCTTCAGGTGCGCTGCCTGTTAAAATTGGCGGATCCACCTTCGCAAAACCATTTTCATTAAAGAACTGATATGTCGCACGGATGATTTCATTTCTAATCTTCATAACCGCATGCTGGCGTTTAGAACGAAGCCACAGATGACGATTATCCATCAAAAATTCTGTGCCGTGTTCTTTTGGTGTGATTGGATAGTCGACAGATGCATGGATCACTTCAACACTTGATACAAGAAGCTCGTATCCGAATGGAGAACGCTCGTCTGTTTGCACCTTTCCAGTCACATAAACGGAAGATTCCTGTGTTACAGATTTAGCTGCTTGAAAAACTTCTTCTGGCACATCACTTTTTACGACTACACCTTGTACAAATCCAGTACCGTCACGCAGCTGTAAAAACGCGATTTTTCCACTTGAACGTTTATTGGCAATCCAAGCGCCGATTTTTACTTCTTTATCAACATGTTTAGGTAATTCAGCTATAGTTGATTTAATCACAATATACTCCTCCAAAACCGATAAAATCAAAATTTTATATGTAATAGCAAAGCCTTAATCAAACCTTTTTTTAAAAGAAAAAAAAGTCATAATTTGACTCCTTCCCTTCAAGGCAGTATTGCTAAAAAAGCAACATTTTTTTGCAGATAAGAAATCTTTTTTCTACATAATTTTCACTTGCTATCTATCATTACATTATACCCTTCTTAAGTATCACAATCAACATAATCGCAAACAGGAGCGCATTTTGAGAAAATTCTGTTCTTACAATAAAAAAAACGGCAAGACTCCGCTTGCCGCATCTTTTGTATTATACTGTCTCTTTTGCTGCTTTGCTTTCAACAAATTGATGAATTCTGCTCACTGCTTTTTCAAGCAGCTCCAAGCTTGTTGCATAAGATAAACGAATATAATTGTCCGCACCGAAACCAGAGCCTGGAATAACAGCTACAAGAGCTTCTTCAAGCAGGGCACTTACAAATTCATCTGTATCTGCGTACCCTGTCAATTTCACAGCCTTCTCCACATTCGGGAATAAATAGAAAGCTCCTTTTGGCTTAAGGCAGGTTACACCGGGAATAGCATTCAATTTCTGATGAATTATATCAAGCCTTTGGCTGAATGCGCCCTTCATTTCCTCAACAGAATCCTGTGGTCCCTCATATGCCTCAATTGTTGCATACTGGGAAGGTGTTGTCGGGTTAGAAGTGCTATGGCTTGCAAGGTTCGTCATCGCAGATATAATCGCTTTGTTTCCTGCAGCATAGCCAATGCGCCAACCTGTCATGCTGTGTGATTTAGACACACCGTTAATAACGATTGTAGCTTCTTTAAGCTCCGGTGAAAGCGAAGCAATGGAAACATGCTCATTTTCCCCATAGACTAACTTTTCATATATTTCATCTGAAATAATCAGAACATTATGCTCAAGACAAATTTCTCCAAGTGCAAGTAATTCTTCTTTCGTATAAATCATACCTGTCGGATTGCTTGGTGAATTAATGATAACTGCTTTTGTTTTTGCAGTAATGGCTGATTTTAGCTGATCAGGAGTAATTTTGAATTCATTCTCTTCCAGTCCATCCACATACACTGGCACACCATCAGCAAGCTTTACTTGCTCCGGATAGCTTACCCAGTAAGGGATAGGAATAATGACTTCATCGCCCTCATCTAACAGCACTTGGAATAAAGTATACAAACCGTGCTTTGCACCATTTGTAACGATGATTTGATTAGGTTCATAAGCAAGACCCTGATCTTTTTGAAGCTTATTAATAATTGCCTTTTTCAAAAGCGGCAAACCTGCTGCCGGCGTATACTTTGTATGACCTTCATTCATGCTTATTACAGCAGCATCAATGATATTTTGAGGAGTATTAAAATCTGGTTCGCCTGCCCCCAGACCGATTACATCATGCCCCTCTTCTTTCAAGGATTTTGCTTTTGCTGTAATCGCAAGAGTTGTTGATGGTGTTAACGCATTGACTCTTTTTGCTAATTGAACATTCATTGTTTTTCTCCTCCAAATATCCATTCTCCGAATAATTCGATATATTCCAGCGAGACTCTGACAAAACAGAGTCGGTCAGGATGATTAAATTATAGATGCTTGGGTTAGCATCTGTCTAAATATTTTCAATATTTCTAAGTAATTCTCCTGTTTCAAAGTCAAAATAAAAATAATTTATTAAATCATCATCGGTATGTGCGTATACTTCCCACACAGGAATCCCCTCAAGCATTCCAAGTCGGACAGTGTTAATTTCTTTGAGTTCTCTCTCCGCTGATATTTTATTAATAACCGCTTGTTTTGTCAGCCCATCTTTTTTGTTCTCAACCGTAACACCATGGGTCTTCTCTTCAATCCAAACAATTACATCTTCTTTATCCTTGTTTTTCCCCTCTACAACATAGTAGCTATCATTACCGTTATAAAGCGAAAATTTATCAATACTTACAACCCCAGCTTCTTCTTTTGCGATTTTTTCTGCGGTCACTTCCGCCTTTGATACAGGCTTATATGCTGTTACATATGTATAGACGACAAAGCTCAGCACAATCACGACAAGACCGGCAAAAGACCAAATCCACTTTTTCATTTTATCACTTCTTTGTTTATGTTTTTTTAGTTACTAAGACTTTCTAATCCTTAGTATACGGACTACTTGTATATTTCGTCTATTATTTTAACACAAGACGAAAAGCATTAAATCCATTCCTTAATAAAAAATTCAATATCATTGAGTTTCTTTCTAATCAACGGCACATGGGGAATTGATTTCAAAAACGTCTCCCCATAAGTTGTTGTCAAAATCCTTCTATCAAGTATCACAATGAATCCTTTATCTGTTTCAGTCCGAATCAGTCTGCCGAAGCCTTGCTTGAAGCGCAGTACCGCTTCAGGCAAGCTGTTTTCAAGGAACGGATTGCCTCCCAATGCTTTGATGCGTTCGTTTTTGGCTTCATTCAAAGGCTCATCCGGTGAAGAGAATGGCAGCCTGACAATAATTAAACAGGTCAAATCTTCACCTGGAATATCTATACCCTCCCAAAAGCTGTTCGTGCCAAGAAGGATGGCTTTATCGTATCGCTGAAAGTTTCTTGTCAGCCTCATTCTGCTTCCAGTCGTAATGCCTTGTGCAAGAATAGCATAATCAGGAAGGCTTCCTTTTTCTTTTATAAGCTCATATGTTTTCTTCAGCATTTCATTTGATGTGAACAAAATCAACATACGTCCGCTGGTTGCCTGGGCGATTGACACAATATGTCCTGTGACTGCCTTTATATACTCATCAAGCGGCACATTATTAATCTCCGGCACATCATCTGGTACGATCAGCCTGACCTGCTTATCATATTGAAACGGAGAAGGAATCTGCTTTTCTACATGGTTTATTTCAGCAAGCCCTAATGCCTTAACATAATAATCAAAACTGTTATTTACAGTTAATGTTGCAGACGCAAACACAACACTTTTCTTTTTTGCGAACAAATGCTGTAACAGCAGCTCTGACACGGAATGGGGCTGGGCGTAAAGCACTGCTTGATGAGGAAAGCTCTTCCAATCTAGCTCAAGCCAAGTTATATTTTCTTCCTCTCGCAGAAAAATATGGCGCAATGTCAGCAATAATTTATCCCACTCGTCAAGAATTCCTTTGATTCTGTCCGCTGCCATCACTTGATTCGTAGGAAGTGAAGAGATATCTGTACTTCCATAAAAGGCTTCAAGTGATTGTACAAGCGCGTTTTTACAATCCTTCAGTAAAAAAATAAATCGCTCTGCGACAATTTCGATTTGATTCCACTGAATAGACCCATCTCTTTTAATCCGAATGCTTGCTTTACTAGAGGACTTATTTGCGGTCCTTTTCACATATCTTAAGATCGTTCTAAACAGCTCATCAAGCTCCAATAGCAAATCTGCTATCAATCTGTTCAGCTTGTTTTTTTCGTCATGAACCACATCAAAATTGGAGAGCAGCTTATAAAGCAGCTGTTTCTGCTCGTATGTTCCAATAGCTTGGAAGCTAAGCTTTGCGCTGACATAGGAAAACTGATGCCCAAAATGCTTTATGGCATTTTTTTCAAAATGATGTCCTTCATCAATGATCGCATATTCATAATTAGGCAGAAGCCCCTTGTCTGCTGTAAGATTATTAAGCATTAATGCATGATTTGTGATGATAATATCTGCCTTTTGTGCCGCATTTCTTGTCCGTCTGTAAAAATCCTTTGGCGCCCATTCTTTCGAAAAGGGCAAGGAAAAGTTGCCGTCGTTTTTTATCTTATGCCAAAACTTAAGTCCCCCGCTCGACAGATTCAGTTCATCTTTATCGCCTGTCTGCGTTTCTGTCAGCCAAATTAAAATTTGCATTTTCGTTAACACGATATCGTAGTTGTCATCCTGCTCCATTAAAGAAACCTCAAACTTATCTAAGCTGATATAGTGGTTTCTTCCCTTCAGCACAGTAGACATGATAGGAAAAGGAAGAATACTTTCAAGAATTGGTAAATCCTTGTGAGTAAGCTGTTCCTGCAGCTGTGTTGTGAAGGTGCTGACAACAATCTGCTTCTTTTCCTTTTTAGCAAAATAGGCTGCTCCAAGCAGATAGGCCAATGATTTGCCAATACCCGTTCCAGCCTCGATAAGCCCATGCGTGTTTCCATTAAAACAATGGATAACGTCTTGAATCATTTCCTGCTGCCCAGCTCTTGTCACATAATTCGGCAACACTTGCCTCATTCTATTTTCAATGTCTTGTTCGTTAAGCTCTATGTAATCTTGCCGATCTTTTCTTGCAGCTTTTTCCGTGTCTTCTAGTTTGAGCGCCAACCCTCTGTATATCTCCAGCCCTTCACGCAGAAAAGAATTCTTTTTCTGCTGTTTAGTAGCTATTTGATCAAGCAGCTGGTCAAGATCGCTTTTTAATGCACCGCTTAAGCTTTCTAATTGTCTAATTGTTTGCAGAGGCAGTTGTTCTATTTTATTTAACATAATAAGCAGCAGCTCTGCTGTTACATACGCATCACTATCAGCCTGATGTGGACGGTCATGCTCGATGTTTTCCTGAATTGCCAAATCTGTCAGCTTATAGCTGTCCGCTGTTGGAAACAAAATTCTGGCCATTTCGACCGTGTCAATGATCGGTCCATAAAACGCTTCAAAACCGGCCTGTTCCAATTCATCTGACAAAAATGACAGATCAAACATTACATTATGTGCAACAAAGTAGGCATCCTTAAGTAAGGTATGTACCTTTTCTGCAATTTCATCAAATAATGGCGCCGACTCCACCATCTCATCATTTATGCCAGTCAGTTCCTCTATAAAGGGAGAAATTGGCTGCAGAGGATTCAACAGGGAGGAATACTCCTCTACTATTTTCCCATCCTCGATCACGACTGCCGCGAACTGAATGATTCGATCTCCTTTTTTTGGTGAATTCCCGTTTGTTTCCAAATCGACCACCACATATTTATTCCCCATTACATCCACCTCTAACTTTCAGTCATTCAAACGGTATCATAAAATCAAGAAAAGGAAAAGAAAATACTGCATATTTATTCTCCAATAATACCTTTAAAAGTGTTATATCCGGTATTGCACCGCGTGCATTTCCACTTGAAATGCTAACACAAGCAGCAAAAAGGCTTTTTGTTCCTCTTCTCACGCATTAATAGCTTTTACTAATGCGCAGAATTATAACAAAAAGCCTCTTATCTTTACATGATTGTCTTTTCTGGCTCCTGGCTCAGCAGTTCTGCAATCTGGTTGTTCTTGCCCATGATAGCAACCTTTGGTTTATGATGATGTGCTTCTTCATTTGTCATAACTGCATAGGAAATGATGATAACTGTATCACCAACATGCACTAATCTTGCCGCTGCACCATTCAGGCAGATCGTTCCACTGCCCCTTTTTCCTGGAATGATATATGTTTCCAGGCGAGCGCCATTATTATTGTTAACAATCTGTACCTTTTCATTTGGAAGCATATCCACTGCATCTAGGATGTCCTCATCAATTGTAATACTGCCAACATAATTCAAATTTGCTTCTGTCACTATAGCTCGATGGATTTTCCCATTCATCATTGTTCGGAACATGTGCTTGCTCCTTTTCCACTAACCATTTCGTTTAAATCAAAGATAATATTATCAATTAATCTGGCGTTATTAAAACGGACAGCCACCGCAATGATAAACGAACCTTCCCACTGGCTCGGTTCTTGCAGCTCAGGATATGTCAAGATTTCCAGATAATCAACCTTACCGCTCGTACTTGACTCAATCCTTTTACTTAACGAATCCGTAATAGCCTGGGCATCGTGATTGCCCTTTATTAGCTCTTCTCTTGCCATGGATAGTGTTTGATAGAGGATGCCTGCTTCTTGCCTTTCATTAAGGGACAGCTTCACATTTCTTGAGCTCTTCGCAAGTCCATCCTCTTCCCTGACCGTTTGAACGGCATGAAGAGTAATTGGAAAATGAAAATCCTGTATTAAGCCATCAACTACAGCAACTTGCTGTGCATCTTTTTTTCCAAAGTAAACATTATCGGGCTGAACAAGATGGAACAGCTTAGTTAAAACGGTCGCAACACCGTCAAAATGGCCCGGTCTTGTTCTGCCACATAATACATCTGCTCTTTTTTGCACATGGACTGTGACAGAAGGAGAGCTTGGATACATTTCTTCTGTTGCTGGCATAAACAAAAAGTCTACACCCTCATTCTTTGCTGTAAGCTTATCCTGCTCTATATCTCTTGGATACGAGTCCAAGTCTTCATTTGGACCAAATTGTAGCGGATTGACAAAGACACTTAAGATTAGAATGTCATTTTCTTTTCTCGCTTCCTTTAATAATGCACGATGACCTTCATGTAAGAATCCCATCGTTGGTACGAATCCGATTGTTTTTTGCTGTTGCTTAAAACTTAATGTTAATTCCTGCAGTTCTGCCTTCGTTGTAATAACTTTCATCGTTTTCCTCCATACAGGCCATCCAATACGCCTTCATTCATTGTATAGCTGTGCTTTATTTCCGGAAATGTCCCTGTTTTTACTTCTTGCACATATTTTATAAGCGCCTGTGCAATCGGCTCATCTATATTTGTGTATTGCTTAACAAATTTCGCAACCCGGTCGACACCATATGTGAGAATGTCATGGTAGACGAGAACCTGACCGTCTGTGTCGGCACCTGCTCCAATGCCTATAGTAGGAATATCAATTGCTTTTGCTGCTTCTCTTGCAAGCTGCATTGGAATACATTCTAAAACGACGGAGAATGCTCCTGCCTCTTCGCATTTCTTCACATTCTCAAGCAATTCTAAAGCGTCTTTCCTGCTTTTCCCTTGAACTTTATAGCCACCTAATACACCGACAGACTGGGGTGTTAAGCCAAGATGTGCCATCACCGGAATTCCTGCATTTGTTAGCAATCGAATTTTATCAAAAACATCATTTGCGCCTTCCAGTTTGACAGCATTTGCACCTGTTTCCTGGATAAGCCTTGCTGCATTTAGTAAAGTGTCTCTGTCTGAAAGATGATAGCTCATAAAGGGCATGTCAATGACGATAAAGCTATTTTTCGCCCCGCGTCTGACCGCTTTTCCATGATGAATCATATCCTCCATTGTCACATTAATAGTAGACTCATAGCCGAGCACTACCATGCCAAGAGAGTCACCGACAAGCAGCATGTCGCAACCTGCAAGCTCTGCCTGCTTGGCAGACGGATAATCATATGCGGTCACCATGCTAATTTTCTCTGTATTTTTCATCTTGATGAAATCGCTTGTTGTTTTCAATTCTTTTTCCTCCTTTGATTGGAAGAGGGGAATCGTAAAAAAAGCAAAAAAATCCCTCTAAAAAAATATAGAAGGATACTGTTACTTGTTTATTTTTTATCCCTCTGTCCTTGTCCTAATTTGTTTGGATCTAGGCAGATACATCATTATAATATCTAACTTTTTTTGCTTGCCTTTTATGGTGCGGTTCTTATGATACCGCCCAGCAATAGCATTATAGCAGACTCCTAAATGTCTTACTACTAAAAACATTAAGATTCGATCAGTATGTCGGCAGAATAAATGTGGTGGACTTTGCCATCGTCATCTTCAAGAAGCAGAACTCCTTCATCTGTTATCCCTTTAGCAATCCCTGTATAGCTGCCATTCAAGGTTGTCGCCTTCACTCGTTTGCCAATACTGACTGCATAGCTTTCCCAAAGAAGCTTTATCGGATAAAATCCGTTTTCTAGGTACAGGCTGTACAGCTTCTCAAGCTCCAGTAAAATGCTTTGCACAATTGTCGCCCTGTCCCATTCCTTTCCTGTTTCAATGAACAGCGAGGAAGCTGTATGACGGAGCTCTTCTGGGTAATCCTCTAATTCAAGATTAACATTAATGCCAATTCCAATAATTAAAGAATGAATGCGGTCGCTGTCAGCTTGGAGCTCTGTTAAAATCCCACTGATTTTTTTTCCATTCAGCAGTAAATCATTCGGCCATTTTATACCAGGCTCACATCCAGTTGCCTGCTCTATTCCTTTAACTGCAGCAACAGCCATCAATAATGTCAGCTGTGGCGTTTGCATAATGGGAATGCGAGGGCGCAAAAGGATGCTCATCCATATCCCCTTGTACTTTGGGGAATGCCAAGATCGCTCTAATCTCCCTCTTCCGCCAAGCTGCTCCTCGGCAATGACAATCGTTCCTTCTGCAGCTCCATCATATGCGAGTCTTTGAGCAATTCGTTGGGTAGAATCGACTGTTTCCTCGTAATGGATGCTTCTTCCTAATTGTTTTGTTTCTAAACCAAATCTAATTTCATCTGGTATCATTTTATGAGGCACCTCAACAATTCGATAGCCCTTTTTCCTTACTGCCTCAAGCACAAAACCGTCCTTACGCAGCTCTTCAATATGTTTCCATATAGCCGTTCTTGAACAGCCGAGAACCTCGGCCAGTTCTTGGCCAGATATATATTCATTTGGCCTGTCGGCAAAGGCCTGCAACAGCTTTGTTCTTAAATCATTTCCCACTGCTTAAGCCACTCCTTTATAGCCTGTTTATCATTAGTAAGCTTCTTTTCCACAACAGCATTTTCAATTGTAGCAATAGTTTCCTTCATCCATGGACCGGCAGGCTTTGCGCTCCACTGTAAAAGATCACGTCCTGTTGCTTGCAGCTCGTCTCTTCCTTTAATCGGAAGTGCAGCGAAGGCATTCTTTACTGAAGCAACATCCTGCTGTTTTGCTGTTATAACGCTGAACACCTTTTCTGCGCTTATCGCCACACTTAAGCCAGAATGAAATAAATGCAAGCTTGTCCAGTGCCCTTGCTCTTTAAGAAGAAGCACACTCTTCATAATATGTTGAACTGTTTTAATCCGCTTAACAGGAAGTTTCCATTTACGCAGAAAAGCGTCTGCTTCTTTTGCTGAGACATTACAGGCAATTAAGAGGGCAGACCACATTTCTTCGATATTCAAGTTCTCCAAGGGAAAGGATGACAACAGCATCAAGCCATCTCGGTGTGATTTCAGCATTGGCAGGTGTTCGTAAATGCCCGCTTGAACCATCAACAAAATTGCTTCATCCCTTGCTTTTCCAAGCAGTAATTTCTCAAATTCTGCTGTAATTCTTTCTACTGCAATCTTTTCAAGGAGATGCCTGTTACCCTCAATTGCGAGTCTCGTTCGGTCTTCTAGCTTAAAGCCAAGTGTGCTGACAAACCGAATCGCACGCATTATGCGTAGTGCATCTTCTCTAAACCGCTCATCAGCTGATCCGACCGTTTCAATCAATTTCTTGGACATAGCTGTTTTCCCATCAAAATAATCAATGATGGTGCCATTTTTATCCATGGCCAAGCTGTTCATTGTAAAGTCTCTTCTTTGTAAATCTTCGCGCAGATTTCGGACAAATGCTACATCCTTTGGCCGCCTGAAATCTTCATATTCGCTTTCAGTACGAAAAGTTGTTACTTCATATGTCTCATTCTCAAATATTACCATAACCGTACCATGCTCTATCCCGATATCCACTGTTGTTGGAAAGATTTTCTTTACCTCATCTGGTGTTGCAGATGTCGCAATATCAATATCATGAATTGGTTTCTTCAGCAAATAGTCTCTTACCGCTCCGCCGACAAAATAGGCCTTAAAACCTGCTTTTTCGATTGCCTCAATGATCGGGATGGCAGATAGAAATGGCTGTTTCATATATACTCTCCAGAGAGAATTAATTCCTCATAAATCTTCTCATACTGACTGACAATCGTTTCACCGCGGAAATGATCTCTCACTCTTACAACTGAGTTAGCAGCAAACTGCCTATGCTTATGCTCATCAAGAAGAAGTGCTGCCGACTTTTCCGCTATTTCGTTAATATTGCCCAGCTCACAAATCAAACCTGTCTCACCATCAACAATCACCTCAGGAATTCCACCAACATTTGTGCCGACACAAGGTACGCCACAAGCCATTGCTTCAAGTGCAACAAGACCAAAGCTTTCCTTTTCTGATAGAAGCAGCATCAAGTCACTTATACTGTAAAGCTCCTCAAGGTTTTCCTGCTTTCCTAAAAAGCGAACCTGCCCTTTTAAGCCGAGCTCGTCGACAAGCTTGCATACATTCGACATTTCAGGTCCATCTCCAACTAACAGAAGGGTTGCAGACATCTTGTCAGCTATCCCTTTAAATGCTTTCACAACATCTGTAACACGCTTCACCGGGCGGAAATTAGAGACATGAATGATGACTTTATCGTCTGGATGAATGGCAAATTCCTTTTTCAAATGAGAGGAATCAACCTTGCGATATACACGTTCATCAATGAAGTTATAAACAGTTTTTATGTCTTTTGTCGGACCAATTACATCATAAGTTTGCTTAACAAGAGATTCTGACACTGCTGTTACTACATCCGACTTTTCAATACCAAAACGGATGCTGTCAGCAAGTGATGAATCATAGCCCAAAACAGTGATGTCTGTTCCATGCAGTGTTGTCACAATCTTAACATCTCTTCCGCTCATCTGTTTTGCCAAAATGGCACAAACAGCATGTGGAATTGCATAGTGAACATGCAGAAGATCGAGTTCCTCTCTGTTTATCACTTCCGCCATTTTACTGCTTAAGGCAATATCATATGGTGGATATTGAAAAACAGAATATTGACTGACTTCTACTTGATGAAAAAATATATTATGGTACATTTTATTCAAGCGGAAAGGCATACTTGAGGAAATAAAATGTATTTCATGTCCTTTTTCGGCAAGCAGCTTCCCTAATTCTGTCGCGACGACGCCAGATCCCCCAACAGTCGGGTAACAAGTTATTCCTATCTTCAGCTTTTTCATAAACTACCACCCAATAAATCATTATGTATAACTATCGGCTTCTTTGTCTTAAAGCCTTCCGCATAGCTCGTTCCGACTTCTTTTCCAAAAAGCCGTTCCCTTGCTTCAACGGTTTCAATATAGCCGTTGACTAGCGGTGTCTCCACACTGCCTTCTGCTTTTGTAAACTGACTTGCATAACAATTTAAGCTTTGTTTTTTCACTTCCATATATTCGCTGACATCAATCACAAAATCAGGCTTATGAAACCCATTTATCATATAAAAATACAGGCTGCTTGCCCGATGAGACTCCGTGTCTTTTACAATAAAGTTGCGAACACCTGCCGAAAATACAGCTTCTTCAATTAATTTGGAACTGTTACCGTGATCAGGATGGCGATCCTCCCAGTATGGAGCGAAAACGATTTTCGGCTTAACTGTTCTGATAACCTCCACTATGCTTGCAATATTATCGTCTACATTCCAAAGCCCTCTGTCTTTTATGTCAAGGGTAAGACGAGCCTTAATGCCAAGCAGCTCTGCCGCAGCGTGTGCCTCTTTCTGTCTGATTTCAACTGTGCCGTTGGAAGAAAGCTCACTATGTGTTAAATCACATATAACAATGTTTTTGCCTGCAGCTGCATATTTAGCAAGGGTTGCACCCATGCCGATTTCAACATCATCCGCATGGGCGCCAATTGCCAATATATCTACATTTTGTATATTAAATGTCTGTAACTCTGTCTGTATCTCCATGTACAATGTTTCTCCAATCTATATCCCCTTGTTCCAGACCTCTTATAAGCACTTCTCCTGTTCCCATATTTGTTGCCAATGGCACAGAATAAACATCACATAAGCGGAGAAGTGCTGTCACGTCTGGTTCATGAGGCTGTGCAGTTAATGGATCGCGAAAGAAAAAGACCATGTCCATATTATTGTTGGCGATATATGCACCTATTTCCTGGTCTCCTCCTAATGGCCCTGAACAAAAGCGATGTACATCCAATCCAGTTGCCTCTTGTATCTTTGTTCCAGTAGTACCTGTAGCAAACAAGGAATGCTTTTCAAAAATCTTTTTATAAGCAACAACAAAACGAATCATATCATCTTTCTTCTTATCATGAGCTATTAATGCAATATTCATTAATTACACCTCTACTCCATTATATTTTCAAGACCATATATAAGCACATTTGCTTTAAGTACTTCGTCAACAGCAAACCTAACACCCGACATAAAGGAGGCACGGTTGTATGAATCATGCTTTAATGTAAGAGTTTCACCATCAGCACCGAACATTACCTGCTGGTGGGCAATTAATCCTGGAAGTCTGACCGAGTGAATGCGCATACCGTCAAAGTCTGCTCCTCTAGCACCTGGAATCGTTTCCTTTTCCTCAGGATGCCCTTGTTTTTTCGGCTTTCTTACTTCTGCAATTAATTCAGCCGTTTTAACAGCTGTGCCACTCGGTGCATCTAGCTTGCGGTCATGATGCAGTTCGATAATTTCCACATCATCAAAATATTTAGCGGCAAGCTTTGAAAACTTCATCATCAAAACAGCGCCTAACGCGAAGTTCGGTGCAATAATGCAGCCTCTATCCATCTCTTCACATAACGCCTCAAGCTCTGCTAGGTTTTCATTCGTGAAGCCCGTTGTCCCAACAACCGGTCTGACTCCATATTGAAGAGCTGTCTTAGCATGAAACATGCCAAACTCCGGAGTTGTCAAATCAATCAATACATCTGGCTTAACTTCCTGCAGGCATTTTTCGATATCTGTATAAATTGGTACATCATAAGCAGGTGATGTGAAATCCTCTAATTCATTTAATCTTTTCCCCTCATGCTTATAATCCAAAACGCCAACTAATTCGAAATGATCAGTACGTCCTGTCAGGTAAACCGCTTCCTTGCCCATTCTTCCTCTTGGTCCTGCAATGACTACTTTTACTTTTTCCACTATTCGTACGCTCCTTTATAGCTTTTCTTATATGTATTTTATATTTATATCAATAAAAGTTTTGTTTCCGCCATACCTATTCGTCTTTTTTAGTCCAGCGGTCTTTATCTCTCGTGTTAAACTTATGCATCACTTTATTATGAGATTCTTCGAGATCGATGTTTAGACTGTTTGCCAAGCAAATAAGCACAAACATCATGTCACCAAGCTCGTCAGCAATTTCCTTTTCATTTTCAGAAGCTTTTTTAGGCTTTTCGCCATAATAATGATTTATTTCACGGGCCAGCTCTCCAAGCTCTTCTGTGAGCCTTGCCATCATGGCTAGTGGGCTGAAATAGCCTTCTTTAAATTGTCCGATATAGTCATCCACTTCTTTTTGAAGCTCTTGCATTGTTTTCAAACCTTTTCACCTCAAAGTTGCATTATTCTTCCTATTCCCCTTCATGTTAGCTAACATTTTCTTTTTTTACAAATGTTTTTGATTATTATTTACGGGAAAAATACCTTTTATATGAAGCTATCAGCAATCTTGCTTTTTAGCAATAGGAGATTGCTCATACAACACCTATTCGATATAATGGATAGGCTCCAACATAAATGGTCCATACTAAGGCTATATTAATGACAGCTATACATAGAAAGCAGGCGAAAAGATGTTTAAGACGTTAAAGCTCAAAAATATTTTCTTCATTATGCTCGGTTCGGCTATCTTTTCTTTTGGAATTGTACATTTTAATATGCAAAATAACTTGGCAGAGGGTGGCTTCACAGGAATCACGCTCCTTTTGTACGCAAGATTCAACTGGGACCCTTCCATCACAAATCTAATTTTAAATGTGCCGCTGTTTTTTATTGGCTGGAAACTGCTTGGCAGAAATGTTCTCATATACACAATTATCGGCACTATCAGCGTGTCCGTGTTTTTATGGTTTTTCCAGCTGCCCCAAATCGAACTACATATTCCGCTGCGTGAGGATTTAACACTCGCTTCCTTGTTCGCTGGAACCTTTATAGGTATTGGACTTGGCATAATCTTTCGATTCGGCGGCACAACAGGCGGTGTCGATATTATCGCAAGACTTGTCAATAAATACTTCCATTGGAGTATTGGGAAGACAATGTTTTTGTTCGACGCATGTGTTATTACATTATCCTTGCTGACATATTTAAGTTATCGAGAGGCAATGTATACACTTGTTGCTGTTTTTGTTGGCACAAGGCTGATTGACTTCATGCAAGAGGGTGCCTATGCAGCAAGAGGTGCCATCATCATTTCTGATAAAAACCCAGATATTGCTGATAAAATCATGAAGGAAATGGATCGCGGTGTAACTGTGCTAAAAGGACACGGGTCATTTACAAAACAAGATAAAGAAGTCCTTTACTGTGTTGTTGCTAAAACGGAAATTGTCCGACTTAAATCTATCATTACAAGTGTTGACCCACATGCATTCGTATCTGTGACCGTTGTTCACGATGTATTGGGAGAAGGCTTTACTTTAGATGAATACAAAAGGCCGATTGAGCATTAAAAGAAGAGGCTGGGACAAAACAAAAGATAACCTTTCTAAACACGAATAATTAAATTACATCCATATTTGAATAATGAAGCTTGTGACAAAATAGAATATGGAGTTAAAATTAGTTCGTTTCATTGCGCGCTCGTCCTCGCCTGCGGGGTCTAAAGCGTCCTCTATTTCCCGCAGGAGTCGAGTGGCCTCCGCTCCATTCCACTAGAATTTCTAATTATTGTATTTTAAAAAACAAAAAACGAACTATCTAATCGAAACCAGAATGGATAGTTCGTTTTTTATACTGGTTCATATACTTATGTCCCAGCCTCTTCTTTTTTTTATGTTCGTTGATGAATTTCTCTAACCTTTGCATCACTTGGAAGTAGAATCGTAAGTATCCCTAAAATAGGAAGCACACTGCAAAATACCATGATTGTCTGCAGACTGTATAAATCGCCAATTACTCCGAAAATAACAGCCCCTAATGCTCCCATCCCAAACGCTAGGCCGACAATTAATCCTGATACAAGTCCAATCATACCTGGAAGCAGCTCTTGAGCATAGACGACTGTTACACTAAAGCTTGATTGGAGTATAAAGCCGATAAGCACAAGGAGTGGTGCGATAAGCCATTGAGGAACATGAGGCAGCATTAAGGCAAACGGAGCTGCACCAATTAAGGAAAAAAGCAAAATCGTACGTTTACCAAATCTGTCTGCCAGCGGTCCGCCAAAGAATGTGCCTACAACTCCTGCGAGCATAAATAAAAATACATATATTTGTGCATGCTTAATGCTGCTATGAAATTTCTCAATCATATAAAAATGGAAAAAGTTATTAATCCCAGCACCATACCAGCTTCTTGCAAACACTAAAAAGATTAATAAGCAAATTGCTATAATGATTTCCTTGTTCAGCATGCGTTTCTCTGTATGTGCTTGTGTCTTTTTTGCAGCCGGTACTTGGACAAGAAGCTCTTGTTTATACCAGTTAGATACGAAAAACAAAACAAACATACCTGCTGCTGCAAGCAGTGTAAACCAGATTGTTCCAAATTGACCTGTTCCGATAAAAATGAAGGCTGTAAATAACGGGGCAAGTGATTGGCCGCCATTGCCTCCAACCTGGTATATGCTTTGTGCCAAGCCTCGTTTGTTTCCTGCTGCCATATAAGCTACTCTTGACCCTTCTGGATGGAAAATAGCTGACCCAAACCCGATAAACAAAACAGAAATAAGCACGCTTATAAAATTAGGTGCGAGTGCCAAGCCAAGCATGCCAAGCAAACTTGAAAACATCGCAAACGGCAAAAAATAGGGAAGTGGCTTTTTGTCTGCCAGCACGCCGAAAACTGGCTGCATGATAGACGAGGTAATGTTGAGTGTAAAGGCAATCCAACCAATTTCTGTATAATTCAAGTTCATCGTAGGCCCTATAATCGGGAACAATGCCGGTACTACTGATTGCATGCAATCATTGATAAAATGACCTAGGCTTATCGCAAACAGAATACGATACACCGTTACGGGTTGGTTAGTTGATAATGCTCGTTCAGCCTGCAAATTAACCCTTCTTTCTTTGCTTTATGTAATAAATACACTATAGATAAAATCAGCTATAATTATACAACTATCTTTCGCTTATGGAAATAATTTCTGCATAAAAAAAGTCTATGGAGATTTCCATAGACTAGTCGTTTCTTTGCATTCCTGTATAAATCATAATTAATCGCAGCAATTCGAGTATCGCTACTGCTGCTGCCGCAACATAGGTAAGGGCTGCTGCATTTAGGACTTTTTTCGTTTCTTTTTCCTCATCATTGCGAATAATTCCTAATGCGACCACTTCATCCATTGCACGGTTTGATGCGTTAAACTCAACTGGAAGTGTTACAAATTGGAACAGGACGGCTGCTGCCATAAAAATAATTCCTAACAGAACAAAATTGCTTGCACCAAGCAGCATTCCGATTAATATGAGTATCCACGAAAAGTTGCTGCCGATATTGGCAACTGGAACTAAAGCATGCCGGAAACGCAGGAAAGCATATTCTTGCTGGTCTTGAATGGCATGGCCAACTTCATGTGCCGCAATCGCACAAGCAGCAACAGAATGCCCGTGATAGTTATTTGTTGACAGACGGACTACTTTTGACCGGGGATCGTAGTGGTCAGACAGAACGCCTCTCGTTTCTTCAATAGATACATCATATAATCCGTTGGAATCCAAAATTCTTCTTGCTACTTCTCTTCCGGACATCGCAGAAGAAGCAGCTACTTTCGAATATTTTTTGTAAGCTCCACTTACCCTCATTTGTGCCCATAGAGGAATGATGAGTATGATGATGAAGTAGATAATAAACATGCTTTTTCCCCCATATCTCGAGTTAGTAGTTATTATTTTAAGCAGGGAGAACCTAAGAGTCAAATGTTATGGCCTTTTATGTCTTCTTCTCTTTTCTTCCTTATCTCCTAAATATTTTCTCCAACCAACATAGGATAATGTAAGGATAATGATGCTTCCAGTTGAAATAATTACCCACCAAAGGGACGGATCTGCTTCATCTTCATACACTTGATTAAATACGTCCTCAAGCTCTGCTTCTAATTCGTCCAGCTCTTTTGTCTCAGCTTTTGTGAAGACTTGAAGGCGATATGTATCGAGGAAATCCACAAGTGTATTCAGTTTTTGAAATTGTGCTGTTGTCACATCTAACTTTAAACTTGGGTTTATAATTTGGTAAAGCGTCAGGAAAGAATTTAGTTTCGCTTCATATTCCACTTTGTTTTGGTTTATGGCAGCATCCTTCATTTCCCTGTAGGATGCCATCACTTGTTCTTGCATTTGCGTCCAAAGAGGCTGCTGGCCGCTTGAAACTGCATCAACCGCTAATCTGAACTTAATCGCAGAGTTGATCCGCTCGTTCGTATCAGCAGACGGGCTTGTGATTACCTCAACTGCTTCATCACGGGCACCTGTGAGGATTTGCAGCTCATCCATTGTAAATGTCCGCTGTTGCTGTTTCACTATACTGAATTGGTTAGAAAAATAATCAAGGATTTTTTTCGCATCATCGTATCTTTCTGATTTTACCAACTGCAGTGCTTCATCTGATAATGTATCTAACTCGTCTATAGGCGAATCTTGGTCTGCATACACAGATATAGAAATAGGCTTAAGCAGGATTAATAACATTAATAACACAACCAATTTAGCCTTCTTCATACTTGTCCCTCCCCGATATACTATTAAAAATGTATGTCAGGATGGACAAGGATAGACTAAAAAACTTTAGATTTGAATTGCTTGTTTAAGAAATCGTTAATGTGTTTTTTCTTTTAGCAGCATAACAACAAATTGCAATGCTTAAAATGCTCAGCCAAAAGGTGAAATAGCCGATTTGGTCCATAGACTGGTTGAGAATACTGTAATTTGGCATCATATCAAATACATAATCAATGACATCATTATGCAATGTCCATATAGCTGCAATGCTAACATGCACCCATTTTATGCGGTAATATGGTATGTATAAAAGCCCTTGTATGGCCATCGCACCGTGAGAAACAATTAACATGAGCGATTCTATCTCTACAGTTCCCGTCTTAGCAAAAACGAGTACATTCATAACAACTGCCCAAACACCATATTTGAATAGTGTCAGGAGTGCTAATGCTTCAAATAATGGCGTATTTCGTTTAAAAAGAAAGGCGATTAAAACAATCACAAAGAACAGGCTTGCAGTTGGACTGTCTGGAACAAATAATAAGAAAATGTCCGGCGTTTCCGCCAATTGAAATCTATACCAGTAATAGCCATAGATTGTCCCAAGTAAGTTTACGATAAGCAGCAGCCAAATAAATGACCGATTTCCTAATATTAACCGTAACCAATTCATGCAGGCAGCCACCTCCTTTATATTATTTTCTTTTATAATAGCATAAAAAGTTTTCATTTGTTTTTTTGTCCTTTTTTTGGGGCAAAACAAAAAAAGCAGTCCGGCAAACGTGTTAACGCTCAGCCAGACTGCTTTTATTGTATTTGTTTTTAGCTTTCTGTGCTTTGTAATTGCTTAAGACGATCCGTCAGCTCTCGAAATGCATGTTCGTCTCCATTATCAAGCGCCTCATCGATTAGCTCCAGCAGCTTTTCCTTTTGGAACTTTTCTATGCTGGCAACGAGAAATTGCTCTGCAATGGTTTTGTCTTTTTCACTAATATGCAAATTTTTCGGCATGAAAGGATTTTCCACAAGCACGGCCGCATATTGATGTGCCTTATTGGAACCATAAAAATTCAGTTGGATATAGATATCTTCATCTCTGTTTAAGCGAATATCATGAAAGGACTTTTCCGCATCTGTCGTCATGACATTTTCCTTATAAAAGCGAAACGGGACTTCATCAACACAATGTGTGGACATGACCAATCCCCTTGGGCACTTCTCTGCATTTTCAACAAAATGCACTTTTTCCATAAGCTGATCATGACTCATCAAATAATTTAAAATCCAAACACATTCTCTTCTTTTTAATTGATAGTGATTCAGAAACCAACGAATGAAGTCTTTTTTTTCGTTGACAGATACAGGGGTTTTCATGTTTGTTTCCCTCCTCTGCTTGCAACCATTTTTTTGTTTTAACAAAGTAATCTTTCTTGCTGCAATAGGCTTAATGTTTACTGGCCGCTTGTTAAACGTTGAACGATTTCGATAAATTCTTCATTGCTTGGATCTTTTTCTAAAAGGCTATTAAACACTTCTGCAGCTTCCTGTCTTTTTCCTTCTTCCAAAAGAAAATATCCATAATCGTATAAAAAGTCTGGGAGTTCTTTAAAGAAAGTATATGCTTCTTGGTATTTGTTTAATGCCACTGAATAATTTTCATTTCCTTGATAGGCTTTTGCTGCATCCCATAATAATTGCGGCTCCTCTATATCTTGAGAATCCATAAGTTCTATAAGCTCGATGATATCCTCGAAGCGTTCCTGTGTCAAAAACAATTTGTTTAAAAGCAACACAGCTTCCGCAAATTCTGGGTCGATTGCCAGTGCTTCTCGAAAATGCTTTTCGGCCCCTTCCTCTATCCCGTTCTTCAGCGCCAGCTTTCCGCCAAGTAAAAACAGTTCTTTATTGAACTCATCATGCTTTAAGCCTTCAAGCACTGTTTCATACGCTTCCTGCACCATTTCCTCTTGCTCATAGCTTCTAGCAAGATATAAATACAGGGATTGGAAGGATGAATCTAATGTTTTTACTTCCTCAAAACGCTTGATGGCAATAGTCAGCTGTCCTGCTTGCAATGCTGTCAAGCCCAAGTTGAACACTGTATTTATTTCCACTTTTTCTTCAATCGCAAGCTCGTAATAATGGATTGCTTCCTCAAAGGCTCCACCTGCACTTAAATTGTCGGCAATTCTTCCATTAACATTGACACCGGCGACTGTGGACTGCTCCGTGGCAACAACTTTGTATGCTTTAATGGCATCTGTAATCCTGCCTTGCTCGGAATAGAGCTCTCCCAATGCAAAATCAATGATCACTTCATTTGGAAGGATTTTTTTGGCTTGAAGAAGCTTTTGCTCACTCACCTCGTAAAGCCCGTCCATTTGATATAAATCTGCTAACAGCAGAAGGCTTTGTGGATAGCTGGCATCTTCGGGGTTGATTTTTTCGAGCTGTGAAATTGCTTCTTCCTCATTGCCAATTTCCATCTCTGCCTCTGCAAGCATAACCAAAAGCTCTCCTTCTTCTGGGTATGCCTCCAATAAAATTTGGAATAATGCTTTAGCTTCCTCAAGAAAACCAAGCTGGAACAATTCCTCCCCTAACACGAATCGTTCTTCATTCGAACCTTGATTAAGTATTTCCTCATAATATGATAAAGCTTTTGCTTGTTGACCATTTTCTAATAATGAAAGTATTTCGTTTACTTTTTCCATCTTGTATCCTTTCTAAACTCCTCCTGTGCTAAAGAAGGAAGGTACTTTTATTTCCATCTGCTCTCCAAATCCCGGCAGATAAAACACTTTCTCGCCAGTTCTAATACATTTGCCTTTATGGTAAGTGACAAGAATTCTATTATAATGATAATGAAATAATTCCTTTTCATCAATATTTATGATTGAGCGGCTTTTCTCGTAAAGATTATAAGTCACTTCTCCGCTTTGATAAATATTGCCTTTAAATGGGTAAATGCCCATTTTAATGAGTGCCTCATATGGAATGATATCACATTCTGTTAAGTCTTTTCTAAGGGAAGGTATATTAGTATCACGCATTATTGCTGCAAAAGTTATCTGTGCTCTATTTCGCTCTTCCTCATCTATCATTAAAAACTCAGGGATAAGTGGACAATTAAATGGGAAGATTGCTTCCTTAATCCAGCCCCATGGCACTTTATATAAATCATCCGAATTATTTATTTCAATGATTATAGCAGGGATTTTTGCTTTTTTGCAAGTTCTGATAAGACTTGTTGTAAGGATTTTCAAGGGGATTTTAATACATATAACATAATCGACTGCACAATTCAACAGCATGTTTTTTGTCTTATTCAGCTCGCCTAAAAGCTCCCTTTCCTTTTTGACATTACATGCTGTCACGAACATTGTACAGCCTTTTTTTATGAGGTTTTCTTGGATATAGTCTCGTTGCTGCTTCGGATTCAGCAATTCTTTCACATGATTATCGTAAACAATCGGTGTTGGAGTCATTATATATGGACTTCCATCCATTTTCATAATTCCCTTCCAAAAGGTTTCCTTTATCATGTCGATACGATTGTCTTCTACGAGCATAGAAGTTTTCTTTAAAGCCTGTTTTTTTAAAATGTTTATATTTTCAATAATATAGCCCATTTCTTCACCACCAAGCTTTTTTAAGACAAGCTATGATGATTTTATTCATTTTATGCCTGATTACGTGAATGTTTGCTCATTTTCTGCTTAATACGCAATAAACCCCATTCGAAAATGGGGTTTACTTGCACGTAAGAGTATTGGTACTGGTTATTGTTTTGTCAAACTGTCCATGTGTTCAAAGAAGGAAGGATATGAAACCGCAATAGCTTCCGCATTTTCAAGAATAACAGCTCCATCTGTGACTAATGATGCAACTGCAAGCATCATGCCGATGCGATGGTCTCCATGGCTGTCGACTACAGCACCTTTAAGTGGCGCACCACCATGAATAATCATGCCATCCTCAGTTGCTTCAATATTTGCGCCTAGCTTTTGTAATTCATTAACAACCGTATCAATACGATTCGTTTCCTTCACTTTTAATTCCTCTGCATCTTTAATAATGGTCGTTCCTTCTGCTTGTGTTGCCAGCAGTGCAATAACCGGAATTTCATCGATCAATCGTGGGATGATTTCCCCATCAATTGTTGTGCCTTTTAAATTAGATGCCTCAATGCGAATATCACCTGTCGGCTCAAACTCATCATTCAAATCCAAAATGGATACATTTGCACCCATATTCGTGAGCACATCCATAATACCAGTTCTTGTCGGATTTAGGCCGACATTCTTTAATATTACAGAGCTATTTGGAACAATGCTTGCTGCCACAAGGAAGAATGCCGCTGACGAAATGTCTCCAGGCACATGAATATCAGCCGCTGTTAAGCTTTGACCGCCTGTAATATGAATATTTTTTCCATCAACATTAATATTGCCGCCGAATCTTTTGATCATTCTTTCCGTATGATCTCTCGTTGATACCGGCTCTATTACAGTTGTTGTTCCTTCTGCCTGCAGTCCTGCAAATAAAATAGAAGACTTCACCTGTGCACTTGCAACAGGAAGCTTATAAGAGATTGCCTTTAGCTTATTCCCTCGAATAGAAATAGGTGTAAATTCACCATTGCTTCTTCCATCGATTTTAGCACCCATCTCTCTTAAAGGACCTACAACTCTTGTCATCGGTCTTTTAGCAATAGAGCTGTCACCTGCTAACGTGCTGTGAAAATCTCTGCCTGCAAGAATTCCTGACATAAGTCTGATGGTTGTGCCTGAATTGCCGACATCCAGCAATTCCAGTGATTCTTGCAGTCCATCAAGCCCTTTACCTTCAATAATAACCTTCTCATTGTCGTGCTGAATGCTGACGCCGAGCTTTTGGAAGCAGGAAATTGTACTTAAGCAATCCTCTCCCATTAAGAAGTTAGTAACTGTCGTTTTACCCTCTGCAATTGCGCCAAACATGACAGAGCGGTGGGAAATAGATTTATCGCCCGGTATTGCAATTTCCCCTGCCAATGGTCCTGATGCTCGCTTCAACTGTTTTCGATCCATTTTTATCACCTAATCCATCCAAGTCTTTATCCGATTGAGGTTTCGTAAGTGGAATACGCAGCAATACAAGCTTGCGCTCTTTTCCGATCCTCTTCCGTCTGAAAGCTGATTACAAGCACACCATATATCTCTTCTCTTGTTTCAATGATTCGGATATTGGTAATACTTATTTTTTCCTTTGCCAGAAATCCTGTAACCTCTGATATAATCCCAGGATAGTCAGGCACATCTACATATAAATCGTAAAATGCCGGAATTGCACCTTTTTGATTTTGGGGAAGCTCATCTCTGACATTTTTCGCCACTTGAAAATAATCAAATATCTCATCAGCCTCTTCTGTCTTGATCAGTGATTTGACCTTCTCCATTTCATTTGTCCACTTGTCGAGAAGCTCAAGAAGAACTGTTTTATTATGCAATAATATGTCACGCCACATTGCTGGACTGCTTGACGCAATTCTCGTTATATCTCTAAAACCACCTGCTGCAAGCCTTGTTACAAGCTCGTTTGATTTTGCGACATCATCTGCTTGGTGGACAAGAGATGCTGCGACAATATGTGGCAAATGACTGATAACCCCTGTCAACAAATCATGTTCTTCAGGCGATACTACTAAAAACTTCGCTCTTGTTCCAGATAACCAGTTTATCAATAGTTGCACAGATGCCTTATCAACAGTTTCCTCTGGTGTCAGCAAATAAAAGGCATTTTCAAACAAAAGTGCTTTAGAGGCAGACACACCGCTTTTGTGTGAGCCCGCCATTGGATGTCCTCCGATAAAGGTGATGCCTTTTTCTTGAAGAAGACGTGATTTTTCGACGACTTTTCCTTTTGTGCTTCCAACATCAGTCACAAGAACATCGTTTTTCAATGGCATTTGCGCCAATTGTTCAATCATCATTTCCGCTTGTCTGACTGGTGTTGCGATGATGATTAAATCAGCCTCTCTTGCCCCATCCTCCAGTGAATCTACACAATCATCAATGACACCAAGCATTTTACCCAGCTTATTATTTTTTTCGGCTATATCAAAGCCAATAATCGTACAATCTGGATGATTGTTTTTTATGGATAGTGCTAATGATCCTCCAATAAGTCCCAATCCGATAACGAAGACGCGACCATTCACTTTATCACCGCCTTCTCTTTTCGCTTAAATTAAATGGCTGCTGCTTTCTCTTGCAAGAACTTGGCAAGCACCTCAAGCAGACCTTCGTTTTCTTCCTTTGACCCAATAGTTATGCGCACAGATGTCGGGAAACCAAGTGGCACACCAGACCGCACGATATATCCATGTTTCATTAAATATTGAAATACTTCATTTCCATCCACTTTAAAGTCAATTAAAATGAAATTTGTTTGGGAAGGAAAATATGTTAACCCGTGTTCCTCACAGAAGGTATACAGCTGAGTGAGCCCTTCGCGGTTTTTAATGGAACAGCTTGTCACAAAGTCCTGATCAGAAATTGCTGCTTGTGTCGCAATTTGCCCTAAAGTATTTACATTAAAAGGCTCACGAATTGGTTCTAGTGTTTGGATTAAGCTTTCTGAAGCAACTCCATATCCAACACGGAACGCTGCAAGGCCATAGATTTTCGAGAATGTTCTTAACACAATTAAGTTATGGAACTGTTTAACTAGCTCTAATGCATCATAGTAATCTTCTGCTACTACATATTCATAGTAAGCCTCATCTAAAACGACAAGCACATCTTGTGGCACCTGTTTCAAAAATTCGACTAATGACGACTCTGAATTATAAGTTCCAGTGGGATTATTAGGACTGCATACCCAAACAACACTTGTATTTTCATCCATTACTTCAAGCATTGCAGGGAGATTATGTTCACCCTTTTCAGTTAATGGAACTTCTCTTACTTCTGCACCATCTACAATCGCATTATGCTTGTATTGACCAAACGTATGGCTTGCCATAACTGTGTTTCTACCAGGAGCCAACAATGCCCTTGAAATCATCAGAATAAGATCATCCGATCCATTTCCTAACACGAGCTCACTTGGAGACACTTGAAGGAACTCAGCTAGTGCATGACGCAAATTTGTTGCATAGCCATCTGGATATAAAGCAAAAGAACCATCTACTTTTTTTAGTTCCTCTGTAACATGTGGTGAGCTGCCGAAAGGATTTTCATTCGAAGCAAGCTTAACAATTTTTTCTAAATTAAATTCACGTTTCACTTCATCAATCGTTCTACCAGGCTGATATGCATGAAGCCCTAATAACTGCTCTTTCCATTTCATCAACATTCACCTCTATAATGTATTAATTCTCTTGCTTAAGATCTGGTCTTAATTGGATTGCTCTTTCTAAATATATATGGTTAATATCCTTTTGAGCCGTATTCGTATTAACATGTATCATAATGCGGATGCATTTTTGCAATGAATTCGGCACATCAATTTCCTTCATGCACATGACAGGAACATAAGTCCATCCCTCTTGAAGGCGAATCACTTTGGCAGGAAAGGCAGAAGTCAAGTCGTCTGTCACAGAAACGAATACAGAAGCAACATCGCCCGCTATGATTGCGTTCTTTTCTATCATTTCCTTTACAAGCCTCTCTGCTGCAGCCAAAATCACCGTTTCTTCATCTACTTCAACCGTGATTGCTCCCCGTACTCCTCTAATCATGCTCTATTCTCCCTTAAAAATATGTAGTTCTTCGATTAATTCTTGTTCATCCATTTTAACGATAACCGGATTACCAATGGCATCAAGCAGAACAAAGTGGATTGTTCCACTAACTGATTTCTTATCCTGCTTCATTCTATCTATCAGGGCATCTACCTTTAAATGTGCTGGAACCTTTGTCTCATAGTCCAATGATTGCAGCCAAGCTTCAAAAGTGTTGATGGAGAAATCAAGCTGAAGCTTCTTTTTGCTTAAGCGCAATGCAAACAACATGCCGATGACAACGGCTTCACCGTGTGACATATTTCCATAGCCCATTTCCGCTTCTATCGCATGGCCAAGTGTATGGCCAAAGTTAAGAAATGCACGGACATTTGCTTCCTTTTCATCCTTGGCAACAATATTACTTTTAACAAGAATCCCCTTTTCCAATAGCACTGCCCATGTCTTTTCTGATACTTTTTCTAGCGCATCAATTTCATTAAGCAATGTTTCATAAAAGCCTGTATCACTTATCAAGGCATGCTTTATTACTTCACCAAATCCACTTCGAAGCTCAAGCGTTGGCAATGTTTTAAGAAAACGTGTCTCGTAAAAAACAGCCTCTGGCTGATAAAAAGCACCAATCATGTTTTTGCCGAGCGGATGGTTAATCGCAACTTTTCCGCCAACTGCACTATCATGTGCTAGAATGGTTGTTGGCACCTGGATAAACGGAATACCGCGCATAAAGGATGATGCAACAAAACCGGCAAGGTCACCGACAGCCCCTCCGCCTAAAGCGATGATAAGTGATTTTCTGTCCAGCTTTTCTTCCAGTGCAAAGCTGTGGCAGCTGTAGAATACATCAAATGTTTTGGCGTGTTCTCCAGCAGGAACGATATGGGAAACAACAGGATACCCTGTTATCTCCCGTTCCAGTGCTTGTAAATGGAGCGTTGCAACTGTCTCGTCTGTTATAATAAGCACCTTTGTGCATTCAGGTAGATGGGCTTGAAGAAATCCATTTACTTGTGTGACTGTGTTATCGCCGATAAAAACAGGATACGATTTAGAACCTGCATCAACTTGAACTGTCTTCATTAAAATTCCCTCGCATATTGACGATGCTTCTCGACATTTTCAAGCAAGCCTTCAAAACGGTCAGAATAAAACTGATCAACGATTGCACATGCCAATTCCCATGCAACAGCACTTTCTGCAACAACAGCTGCAGCAGGAACAGCACAGCTGTCAGAGCGCTCGATACTTGCTGCAAAAGGTTCCTTTGTTTCGATATCAACACTGTTTAATGGCTTGTAAAGCGTCGGAATTGGCTTCATAACACCCTTAACAATAACAGGCATACCTGTCGTCATTCCGCCTTCAAAGCCGCCTAAACGATTCGTTTTGCGCGTGTAGCCATGATCGCTGTCCCAAATGATTTCATCATGTACTTCGCTTCCAGGCTTGCTTGCCGCTTCAAATCCAATACCAATTTCGACTCCTTTGAATGCATTAATACTCATAATTGCACCTGCAAGCTTCGCATCAAGCTTTCGGTCATAATGAACATAACTGCCAACGCCGACAGGCATGCCTTCTGCTATAACCTCAACAATTCCGCCGATAGAATCTCCATTTGTCTTCGCATCATCAATAGCTTGCATCATTTTCTTCTCTGCAACAGGATCTAAGCATCTAACAGGAGATTGCTCCGTTAATTCCATGATTCTATCAATGGAAGGATATTCTTGTATGTCTGCTTTCACTCCGCCTATTTCTAAAACATGTGAAGCAATCTTGATTCCTAATAGTGACAATAATTTCTTTGCTGCAGCACCTGCGGCAACCCTAACTGTTGTTTCTCTTGCTGAAGATCTTTCTAATACGTTGCGCATATCGCGGTGTCCATACTTAATTGCACCGTTCAAGTCAGCATGACCAGGTCTTGGACGGGAAATCTTCCGTTTAATTTCACTTGATTCCTCTTCATCAATCGGTCCTTGACCCATGACTTTTGTCCAGTGCTTCCAGTCGTTATTTTCCACAATAAGCGACACTGGTGAGCCAAGTGTCTGGCCGTGTCGAATTCCGCCACCGATTTCGGCAGTATCTGTTTCAATCTGCATTCTTCTGCCTCGGCCATGCCCTTTTTGTCTTCTTGCTAGCTGTCCGTTAATGTCCTCTGCAGTTAATGGCATACCTGCTGGCAGACCTTCTATAATTGTAATTAGTTTTGGACCATGTGATTCCCCTGAAGTTAAATATCTCATATCAAAATCCTTTCTCCCTTCAACGCTTTAAAGGAAATATGTTTCAATATATCATACGTTTGCGAATATGAATAGTAAAAAATCCTTGAAAGCTATAAAAAACTTAAATTTTACATCTTTTTATAGAAAAAAGTATCTTCTGTTTCTAATCCGTATTTGCCCGGATTAAAAATTTGCTCGGTACTGCCAACAAAAAATATTCCGCCAGGTCTTAAAGCATTCGCAAATTTTTGATATAAAATATCCTTTGCTTCTTCTGTAAAATATATCATTACATTGCGGCAGACTATTAAATCAAAAGGCCCTTGGAATGGATCTGCCAATAAATTCTGCTGCTTAAAGGTAACAGGCTTTTTTATTTCATCACTAATTTTAAACATGCTTCCCGACTGACTAAAATGCTTTTGCTTTTGTGCAGCTGGCACCTCATTTAATGAGCGCTCCACATAAAGACCTACCTTTGCTCTTTCAATAGCATTTATGTCGAGATCAGTTGCTTTTATCTGAAAGTTGGACGGACGCAGATGGTTTGACAGAATCATGGAAAGCGTATAAGGCTCCTCACCTGTTGAACAAGCAGCACTCCAAACCTTTAAATTAGCACTGGTTTTCATGAGGTTTGGCAATATTTTATTCTCAAGCACTTCCCATCTTCTGAAATTACGGTAAAATTCTGACACATTAATCGTCATGCGGTCCAGCAATTCCTCAAGTAGCTCCTTGTTTTTGCCGATTGCCAGTGCGTATTCCTTAAAGGAACGATATCCTCTTTTTTCATAAAGGGAAGTCAACCGTCTTTTCATTTGTGCTTCCTTATATAAAGATAAATCGATGCCTGATACTTGATGAAAATTTTTGATGAACTCTTGGTAGTCTTTTTCCATAGTTAAACCTCGCATCCTGCTGCTATTAATTTTCTTTTTATTAGTATAAACGATATTTATTGAAAATGGGGTAATAATTTAGCTGTGTTTATTCTTAAAAGGCAAATATCGTCTATTACGTGTATTCCTATTATTTGGATTGTGCCCACATTCATACTTGTTAGAAATGAAAAAAACTGTCCTTTAAAGCTAGCTTCACAAAAGTTACTGTGAAGCTTTTCGCCTTAAAGGACAGTTATTACTGGATTAATAGACCCATGTATTGCTTAACTTATTATATTCTACTAATTCTTCTTCATTAAAGAATAAACCGATTTCTCTAGCAGCGCTATCCACACTATCAGAGCCATGAATGACGTTTTTTCTCATTACAACACCAAAGTCTCCTCGAATGGTGCCAGGGGCTGCATCCAACGGATTCGTTTTGCCCATCATGGCCCTCGCCTTTGTTACTACATCTTCACCTGACCATACCATTGCGAAAACTGGTCCTGATGTAATAAAATCAACGAGCTCCATAAAAAATGGCTTGTCCACATGCTCTTGGTAATGCTGCTTGGCAAGGTCTTGAGATACGACCATTAATTTTGCACCAACAAGCTGGAATCCTTTACTTTCAAAGCGCTCCACAATCTTGCCGATTAAATTCCTTTGCACTCCATCCGGTTTGACCATCAAAAACGTCTTCTCCATTTGATTCACTCCTATGTATGAATGTAAAAAGAAAAACAAGTATTTATGAAAACGATATCATACATAAGAGTACTTTGCAAAGCATAACTTAGAACTTTCTTTTACCTAAGTATTTCGCAATATTAATAAGTGCTGTTTTACTTCTTCCCTTTGGTAGGTCTGCAATTGCATCCAATGCTTTTTGCAGGTAAGCATTACTTATTTTCATCGAACGGTCAATAGCATCTGTACTCTTTATCAGCTCGATAATTTCTAAAAGATCTGCCCGGTTCATGTCTTCGTGAACGGTGGACACCCTTTTACGAATACTTTCATTTTCCATCGCATACAGAACAGGCAAGGTGATATTGCCTTGCAGTAAGTCACCGCCGGCAGGTTTTCCAAGCTCTTCTTCTGTACCAACAAAATCAAGAACATCATCAATAATTTGATAGGACATCCCAACGTAATAGCCAAATTTATGTAGTTTTTTCTGGTGCTTTTCTTCCACATCGGAAGCAATTGCGCCTACTAAAGAACTAGCTGAAATGAGGAGGGCCGTTTTTCTTTTTATACGGCGGAAATAATCCCTGACATTCTGTTCAAAGTAATATTTGTCCTTAATCTGCTGAATTTCTCCAATGCAAACCTCTACTATTGTATCAGCAAGCACCTTATGTGCAGCAGGCTTCTTTAGTTCGCTCATAATCTCAAGTGATTTAGCAAAGATATAGTCGCCTGTATACATGGCAACTTTATTATCCCATTTTGCTTTAATCGTCGGCTGACCTCTGCGCAGGTCTGAGTCATCAATAACATCGTCATGTACTAAAGAAGCCATGTGAATGAGCTCTAAAGCGACAGCTGCTTTTTTAATGACATGGATATCATAATGGCCAATTTGGCCTGCAAGCAGGACAAAAATTGGCCTAATCCGCTTCCCGCCTGCCTTGAGAAGATGAAGTGACGAATCTCTTAAAATGGAAGTGTTGGCGTTCACTGTTTCTTCAAGTGTTTTTTCGATTATCTCCAAATCCGAATTCAAAAATGAATACATCATTTTTAATTTCACTAAACTTCACCCGTCTTTAACTGCTGCATAAAAATAGATACAGACATTATTTTTCTTTAAAGCCAATATGCACAGCAGCTACACCACCGCTGTATGGTTTAAACGTCACATTTGATAAGCCTGCTTTTTCAAAAAGAGAAGCAAGTTCCTTCATACCCGGAAAATCCCGAGCCGATTCCTGCAGCCATGAGTATTCCTTAAAGCTTTTGGCAAAAAGCTTTCCAAACATCGGCATGATGAAGCGAAAATATAAGTAATAGCCTTGTTTAAAAACAGGCATAGTAGGCTGTGATGTTTCGAGACAGACAACCTTGCCTCCTGGTTTCACTACTCTTTTCATTTCCTTAAGTACCTGTAAATAGTCTGGTACATTTCGCAAACCGAACCCGATTGTCACAAAGTCAAAGCTGTTATCTGGAAACGGAAGTTCCATCGCATTGCCATGAATCAGCTCAATATTGCTGTAGCCTTTCGTTTTTTCTTTACCAATGCTCAGCATATTTTCACTGAAATCAAGCCCTTTGACTTCACCAGTCGGCCCAACAGCATCTGCAAGACTGATTGTCCAGTCTGCAGTACCACAGCAAACGTCCAACGCTTTAGCACCTTTTAGGACATTCATCTTTTTCATTGTGTCTTTGCGCCAAATTTTATGCTGTTGAAAGCTGATTACCGTATTCATCTTGTCATAATTGCCATATATTTTTTCGAATACATGGTGCACTTTTTCTTCTTTTGATTGGTGCTCCCGCATTGCCTCTTACCCTTCTTCCACATACATTTGTTGTTTAATTTTATCCAATATTGCTGTTGTCCTTGCTGTAATGCTGTCCTCGACATTTTTAGAGCTCGTTAGTGCTGCTGTGAGCATGTCAGATGCTCCTTGAATAAACGGCTCGAACAGGAGATATTTATTTTCCTCTGCAAGACGAGCAAGCTCTTCACTATGCTTAGTCAGCATACTGAATAAAAATGAATTACCAGTCAAATTATATGTATTCCTGTCTTGCAGCATTCTGTTCAGAAATAGAAATGACAGCGCAAAGTTTTTCCAGTTATCCAAACGGAAACGGTCAATCAATTTTTCCAGGATGGAAAATTCCACGGCTACGATTGCTTCTCTCATTTCAGAAAGGCCAGCAAACGCCTGCTGATAAATGATCATCTTATTCTCATTCACTTCTTTAATCGCTTCAGCGAATACTTTTATCATTTCATAATCTTCCAGGTCTGCCAACAGCTTGTAATACTGGCCACTGTAAAAATCACCTGCCAATATTGTCAACTGCCTGTTCTTTTCTATTCCTTTATGAACGCTGTCATTTGTTACAAGTTCATGGGTATCAAGGGCAATTTGAATAAGCATCTTCGTTGTGGCATATGTGATGACCTGACTGTCGTTTAAGTCAGCCTGCTTTAACAGAAATACGGTTAACAAAAGCTTGTCTTCATCTATTACCGGGTTGTCTATATGCTTAAAAAGATAAGGATGAGCAATCTTTTGCAAAACCTCTTCCCGCACCATTTCCACCATTTCTTGAAATAACATCATAATATCACCCTTGTTCCCCAAAAATTTCTCTTTGTATCTTTTTCAACACAAAACGTCATTATATTTGTATAAAGTCTAGATTATTATAGCATAAACACCTGACAAGACCACTTAAAAAGGCCTATAGAGGCATGTCTTATTTTATTAAAGCAAGCACTTCTGCGCGCGCCTCTGCATTTTCCGCGTAACTTCCGCGCACCGCAGTAGTTACCGTCTTCGCACCAGGCTTGTTTACTCCTCGCATTGTCATACACATATGCTCTGCTTCAATGACAACCATAACGCCATGAGGGTCAAGCATTTCTATAATGGCATCAGCAACAGTTGATGTAATGCGTTCTTGAAGCTGGGGACGTTTTGCGACAGCTTCGACTGCTCTTGCTAATTTGCTCAAGCCCGTTACTTTACCGTTTCTAGGAATATATGCTACATGAGCCACTCCATAAAACGGAACGAGATGGTGTTCACACATGCTGTACAGCGGAATGTCTTTTACAAGCACTAGCTCCTCATGTTCTTCACCGAAAATCGTATGGAAGTATTCTCTCGGATCCTCATTTAACCCTGAGAATATGTCACTATACATTTTGGCAACTCTTTTCGGGGTATCCAGCAACCCTTCTCTTTCAGGATCTTCCCCTATTGCTTCCAAAATTTGTTTTACCGCATCTTCTATCTTGGCCAAATCAACATTCGACATTCTTTTTTTCCTCCTAAAGCTATCAATCCAATTTCCTTTAACCATATTAGCATATAAAAACAATGAACACCACGAATGGCTGCTAATTCTTTTAACATCCATTTACATCCAGTGCCTTTATGTAAATCCTATCATAATGCCCTTTAATGATTGCCAGCCTGCTAAAAAAAGCAAAAAAACCGCGAGTAATTCGCGGTTTTTAGAGAAATAATATGCAATGTATGTAGATTACTTCACTGCGTCTTTAAGTGCTTTACCTGGTTTAAAAGCAGGAACTTTGCTTGCTGCAATTTCGATTTCTTCACCAGTTTGAGGGTTGCGTCCTTTACGAGCTGCACGCTCACGAACCTCAAAGTTACCAAAACCGATAAGTTGTACTTTATCACCATCTTTTAAAGCATTCAAGATTGTATCAAAAACAGCATCAACTGCTTTAGTAGCGTCTTTTTTTGATAATTCGCTTGCTTCTGCAACCGCGTTAATCAATTCTGTCTTGTTCATGCCTTTCACCTCCTCCCAAATGTTTCAAATAAATCCTAAAAAATCGTTTCATATCATTATTTGTAAACAATTTATCGGAATTTTATACGTCATTAAGAATATTTTCTCCTCGTTCACATCATTATTTAAAAAATGATGCTACTTCTAACATGACAAGCATTCATAATAAACATCATAATGCTTTAATCGCTGTAATGACGCTGATTCCTTTAAAAGATTATCATAATCGTTTGAGCTTATCAAGAAATTTTATATAATGATAGCAATCTTTTCATTAATTGATATGAAAGTGTAATAAGGAACCCACAATTTTACAGACGTTTAAAAGCTTGTAACAATGGCTCCCTACGTAAATCAGCTTAGATTGCATCGCTAATCATTTTAAGATAAAAAAAAAAGAAACTCCCAATAGAGAGTTTCCTACAAAATGATAGCGATAAGTCCTCCAGAGCCTTCATTGATAATGCGCTCTAGCGTTTCTTTCAATTTGTAACGAGCATTTTCTGGCATAAGAGAAAGCTTTGCCTGAATCCCTTCTCTTACAATGGAGCTAAGACTTCTTCCGAATATATCTGAATTCCATATTGATAGTGGATCATCCTCAAAATCCTGCATCAAGTATCTGACAAGTTCCTCACTCTGTTTTTCAGAACCGATAATTGGTGCAAATTCACTTTCTACATCTACTTTTATCATGTGGATAGATGGCGCTACAGCCTTAAGTCTTACACCAAATCTGGAGCCTTGGCGAATGATTTCCGGCTCATCTAGGCTCATATCAACAAGGGATGGTGCTGCGATACCGTAGCCTGTTTGTTTCACCATTTTCAACGCATCTGAAATTTGATCATATTCCGTTTTTGCGTGGGCAAAATCCTGCATTAGCTCAAGCAGATGGTCTTTCCCTCTGATTTCTACCCCAACAATTTCCTTGAGAATTTCATCATACAATTCATCTGGCGCGAATAAATCAATTTCCGCCACACCTTGCCCCATCTCGATTCCAGCAAGACCCGCCTTATCGATAAATTCAAAATCACTGAATTGCTGAACAACTCGATCCACATCTCGCAGTCTCTTAATATCTTTAACTGTTTCCTTAACTGCCTCTTGATAATTGTCACGAAGCCAGTGATTTTCTCTAAGAACCATAACCCAGCTCGGCAAGTTTACGTTAACTTCCAATACCGGAAACTCAAACAATGCTTCTCTCATTACATTAAGAACGTCTGACTCTCTCATGCTTTCAACGCTCATGGCAATGACTGGAATATCATATTTTTCTGTCAGCTCATTTCGAAGTTTTTCTGTGTTTGGATGAAAAGGCTGAGCACTATTGATAATCATAATAAAAGGCTTACCAACCTCTTTCAGCTCTTCAATAACCCTATTTTCTGCTTCTAAGTAATTGCTTCTTGGAATATCCCCAATCGTCCCGTCTGTAGTTATGACGACACCGATTGTGCTGTGCTCTTGAATAACCTTTCTTGTACCAATTTCAGCCGCCTCATGAAATGGAATCGGCTCTTCATACCATGGAGTATTAATCATTCGAGGTCCATTTTCATCCTCATACCCTTGTGCACCTGGAACTGTATAGCCGACACAATCAACTAATCGGATATTTACATCCAAACCTTCGTCTACAGTAACGGATGCAGCCTGATTTGGAACAAATTTTGGCTCAGTCGTCATGATTGTTTTGCCTGCAGCGCTTTGAGGTAACTCATCCTTCGTCCTTGCACGATCTCCTTCATTATCCATATTAGGAATTACAACCAATTCCATAAATTTCTTTATGAAAGTAGACTTGCCTGTACGAACAGCACCTACTACACCTAAGTAAATATCACCGCCAGTTCTTTCGGCAATATCCTTAAAAATATTAACCTTTTCCAAATGATCCCCTCCTGAACTCTCCCTAGTGTAGAGATTAACAAAAATCCATATAATAACTTGTAGACATTATATATTTATGATGTTGTCCTATCTCATTATGACTACTTTTAAAAATTCCCCCTTTTTTTTGCTAGGCAACTTGTAAATCAACAGCCAAATCCCCTTTGAAACCATTCTCTTAACTAGCACAAACACAGGAAAATAGCGGACTTTATCGCAAACCTTAAAAGAAAAGCTACTAGTGATGTTTTCCTTTAAGGTTTTATTCACGCCAAAAAAATAACCCTTCTAAATCATGTATACACATGAAAAAAAGGGTTATGACAATTTTTAAAAATATTATTTTATTTCGTTTGTATACATCAGTTAAATAGCCAATATTTCTTCTCAAAAAAAAATCAAAGTAAAAGCAGGGGAACCTTTACTTTGATTTAATGACTATATAGCCCATCACCTGTTCATTCCACCAGGTTGCTTCAAGGCATTGTATGCATAAATATATATTTCGCATCATGAAAATGCCCAGTAATATAACAATTTCTGAAAACAAACACCTAAATTTTAGAAGATGTGGTGGTTATTCCGTATACTGGGAAGCAAGAATATTCACAAGATCTTCCATCTCATGCGTTTTGTCTCTTGTCATTAAACCTTCAACGACATCCTTCGCGTTCTTCCCATTAAAAAGCACATCGTATAAGGCATTTGTTATCGGCATCTCAATGCCGTATTTAACAGAAAGCTGATGTCCTGCTTTCGTCGTTCTAATCCCCTCTACGACCATTCCCATGTTCTCAAGGACTTCTTCTAGCGGGCAACCTTTTCCAAGCAGATTTCCGGCTCTCCAGTTGCGTGAATGGACGCTTGTACATGTCACAATTAAATCACCAATCCCAGTTAAGCCTGAGAACGTCAAAGGATTAGCTCCCATCTTCGTTCCTAATCTTGCCATTTCAGCAAGTCCTCTTGTGATAAGAGCCGCTTTTGCATTATCTCCGAATCCTAATCCATCTGTAATACCGGCACAAACAGCGATGATATTTTTTAACGCTCCGCCAATTTCAACTCCGATAATATCTGGATTTGTGTAAACTCTAAATTTAGAATTAATGAATAAATCTTGAACCTTTTCTGCTTCTTCCATATTTTTCGAAGAAACGGTAACTGTTGTTAAATGACGCAAGCTCACTTCTTCTGCATGGCTCGGCCCTGACAACACGACAATACTTTTCAAAAGTTGTTCCGGTATTTCTTCTTCCATAATTTCAGATATACGAAGAAGAGTGCCTGGTTCAATCCCTTTACTAACATGAATAAATGTTTTCGGCTCATCCAAATAAGGAATCATTTGCTGCATTACTTCACGCATCGCTTTTGTCGGAACAGACATGACGATAAATTGGACATCCTGTAATGCTTCCTGCATGGATGTAAATCCAATGATGTTTTCTGAAAGCTTAATTTCCGGAAGATATTTTTTGTTAATATGGTTTTTATTTATTTCTGCAATATCCTGCTCGTTTTTCCCCCAAAGATGCACAGTATGTCCATTGTCAGCAAGTACAAGTGCAAGTGCTGTTCCCCAGCTTCCAGCTCCGATCATTGCGACTTTTGTTTGATTACCCATTAGATCCACCTCTATTATTTTCTTTCACGCGCAAAAATTCTTATTGGTGTTCCTTCAAAACCAAAAGCATCTCGTATACGATTCTGTAAGAAACGCTCATAAGAGAAATGCATTAGCTCAGGATCATTAACAAACACAACAAATGTTGGCGGTCCGACTGCAACTTGAGTCGTGTAGTATATTTTCAAACGTTTTCCTTTATCAGTTGGTGTCGGATTCATTGCAACAGCATCCATGACAACATCATTTAATACACTTGTCTCTACCCTTAATGTATGGTTTTGACTCGCAACATTTATCATTGGAATCAATGTATGAATACGTTTTTTCGTCTTAGCAGACAAGAAAACAATCGGTGCATAATCCAAAAATAGGAAATGCTCTCTAATATTTTGTTCAAATGTTTTCATTGTCTTTTCGTCTTTTTCGACAGCATCCCATTTATTAACGACAATAATGACAGCTCTGCCAGCTTCATGTGCATAGCCTGCGATTTTTTTGTCTTGCTCGATAATGCCTTCTTCTCCATCAATAACAACTAAAACAACGTCTGATCTTTCAATCGCTCTCAATGCACGCAGCACACTGTATTTCTCTGTGCTTTCGTACACTTTCCCTTTTTTTCTCATTCCGGCAGTATCAATGATTACATACTTTTCGCCATTTACAGTTACTTGAGAGTCAATCGCGTCCCTTGTTGTCCCAGCAATATTGCTGACAATTACCCTGTCTTCTCCAAGCATTGCGTTAACTAGTGAGGATTTCCCAACATTCGGGCGTCCGATAAGGGAGAACTTAATAACATCATCATCGTATTCTTGTCCATTTCCTTTCGGGAAATGATTAGCTGCTTCATCCAGAAGGTCGCCAAGACCTAAGCCGTGTGATCCTGAAATTGGCATTGGCTCGCCAAATCCTAATGAGTAGAAATCATAAATTTGCTCACGCATCTCTGGATTATCAATTTTGTTAACCGCAAGAACAACAGGTTTTTTTGCTCGATATAGGATTTTTGCAACCTCTTCATCAGCAGCTGTTACTCCCTCACGGCCATTTGTGATGAAAATAATAACATCTGCTTCGTCGATTGCAATCTCTGCCTGTGCTCTGATTTGATCAAGAAACGGCTCATCACCAATGTCAATTCCGCCAGTATCGATAAGATTGAAATCGTGATTAAGCCAGTCTGCTGAGCTGTATATTCTATCTCTTGTTACACCAGGAATATCTTCTACAATGGAGATTCTTTCTCCAACAATTCTATTAAAAATAGTAGACTTACCTACGTTAGGCCTTCCTACTATTGCTATTACAGGTTTCGCCATTCTTACTTACACCCTTCCATACTTCAAAATAGTCTTTTTTGCTTTATGCTCACAAAATACTATGTATATTTGTTATTCCAAGCCTTGTGTCTATCATAAGCCAATAAATATTGATTATTTGCCACCTTTTTTAAACTAACTAAAAACAATTAGGGGATTACCTTTTTTTTGAGGCAGTCCCCTAACTAATATATCTTAACAGAGTGGCCTTGTACAGGCAAGAGCTAGAAATTTGTTTATTGTTAGGGAGATGGCCTGTTCATGGTTTTCCTAATACCCTGATAAGTCAATGCTTGACGATAATAAAAACGTCCTCACTAATTTTATGGGCAATTCCGTCAAGTATCGCCTCCAGGTTTGTCGCAACTGCTTCCATTTCATTCACATCACTGCAATAAAAGACGCCAGTTCCTGGTGCTACTTTGTCCGGTTTTGTTGTAATAGCTGCTAATATATACTTTTCAATTGTCACTGTGCTTCTTCCTCCCGTCGCAGCCTTTTGCTCGGCATACGGATGGCATTTTCAAGGGTAGGGACAGCGCCAATTATTTCAAGCGCTTTTTCCTTTTGGTTGTTTTGCGGCAAAATAAACACAGCAACCCTTCCATCCTCTAAGTCCCTTTTTGCCAAAGGCACCAAAGCAGGTGTTCCAGAATCCCTGTACACTCCTAAAGCTGTTGAGACATCATACAAAATTGCCTGTCGTTGCCCTAGATTAGCAATTGTTGTTCGCGCATTGAAATTCTTTGGTGTTAGGATAAAGCCCATACCATATTTCAATACTTCCTCCTGCCGTGCTGGTATCCCGATATTCATGATATAAATATTATCAACATAAAGACCTGCTCCATCGAATCTCGGCTCAACATAATCGACTGTCACAATGTCACGAAGCTTTCCACCTGACATCAGCTTCCGGCTGATAAAAAAGGAGATAATGGCAGCGACTATTCCTCCCCAGATGTGAAAAGTAATATATCCAAAGGTGCTAAGCAGGCTCGCGAACATAACAAGATAGTTTCTGCTTTCAAAGGCAATCGCAATTCCTTCAATATATGTCTTTCCCCGTGGCACCATTTCATAGCTATCTAGTTCTGTTAGTGTGTTCCGCTCCATGTTGCGAACATCGCGGAATTGTGATGCTGCGACAGTTAAGAAGGTCACTGCAGTGAAATCCTTGTCTAATATTGAAGGAATGGCGACTGTACCAAGACCAGCCGCGATAAACCCCAGAGCAATATGGATTATCTTCCCATGCAAATATGTTGGATACTGTCGGTAATCTGTTCGAAGCATAAACATACGGAGGGCAGTTCCGATCACAAGTCCGAACATGATCGGATATGTAAATGTAGTCATCATAGTTTTTGCTTCTCCTTTTCAAGTAAATAAATATGCTGTTCCCATCTTGCAAGAACGACTTTTGTCATATGAAGCACAACCAAACTGCTGATTCCTATAAGCAAACTGTCAAAATAGGCAGGTGTCCCGAATCCCACATCCATAGAATAATAATGCAGCAACCCGCCATACACTACTTCACCAAATGAACTTCCTAAAACAACCATCACGACTTGGCAGAATACAGACTTATGTAATAAAAGAGCTAATAGGACAAGCGTTGCAGCCAACAGCAAACTTTTGTCAGCAACCAGCCATACTGGATCAAGAATGCTCAATAGCTGGAAAGAAACATATGCAAGCATTGTCATAAACGAAGTTAACACGGTAAAGAGCTGCTGAGATAATTTCAGTCTTGATGCAAATATTAATGCTGCTACTAATTGGATTAACAACAAGACCGATAAATCCATGCCGCCAATAAAAAAATGATAAGGATATAAAATCATTGCAATTAATAAAATGGATGCGTAAAATACCCTATTCCTATTATCCTTGTCCATCATAAAGGTTGATATTACCCAAAGCATCCACGCGAACCAATAAAACAAATTACCTTCCATCATCTGTTCACACTCCTACTTTTTCCATTATGTCAATTTAATATGTACTTTAAACTAAGAAAAAAGCAGGCAAGTAAAATCACAAGGAAATTGTCTGTATAAAGTGTCCTACTATATATCATTCTATTGTTAGGGGGTGTGTTTAAGTGGGTAAAGATCGACAAGAAAAAAAGTTGAAGAAAAGTCATCGTGTAGAATCTGACAGAGATCAGGCAATCCATTATAATGGGGCGACAAGCTTGCAAAGCCCTGCTGAAGGCCGCGCATTAAACGATAATAAATACAGTGAATAAGTTTCCATAAAAAAAGAGCAGTTCCTTCTCCGTTGTGAGAAGGGACCGCTCTTTTTAAGACAGCTCTATACTATTATTGTTGCTTTAATTTTCTCAATTGCTCGCCAATCATATCTCCCAATTGGAAGCCTTTTGATTCTTCTGGAAGCTCATATACTTCATTTTCTTCCTCTTTTTCAGTCAAGTCTTTGATATTTAATGAAAGACGTTGTTCGTCTTCATTTACATCAAGTACTTTAACTTGAACAGTTTGACCTTCTTTAAGAACTTCATGCGGTGTTCCGATATGTTTATGAGCAATTTGTGAAATATGAACAAGTCCTTCCACACCTGGGAACACTTCAACAAACGCTCCATAAGACACAATGCGTTTAACTGTTCCTTCCAAAACACTGCCTTTTTCGGCTTTATCAGCAATATTTGCCCACGGTCCCGGCAAAGTATCCTTTATAGACAAGGAAATGCGATCATTATTACGGTCAACACTCAAGATTTTTACATTCACTTCTTGCCCTTCCTGAACAACGTCAGAAGGTTTGGTGATATGCTCATGTGAAAGTTGAGAGATGTGAACCAGCCCGTCAATTCCGCCTAAATCAACAAACGCACCAAAATCAGTTATTCTTTGAACAACACCTTGAAGTGTTTGCCCTTCCTGCAACGATTCAAGCACATTTTGTTTTTGTTTGCTCTTTTCCTCTTCCACAACAGCCTTATGAGAAAGAATCAAACGATTTTTATCCTTTTCCAGTTCGACAATTTTAAAGGAGATGGTTTTGCCTTTGTAGTCAGAAAAATCTTCTACATAATGAGCTTCCACAAGTGAAGCAGGAACAAAACCGCGTACGCCTAAATCAACAACAAGACCGCCTTTAACGACATCCTTTACTTCTGCATCAAAGATTTCGCCAGAATTAAATCTCTCTTCCAAGCTTTCCCAAGCCTTTTCCGCATCCACTTTTCTTTTGGACAGAACGAGAGCATCCTCTTCCACTTTAATTACTTGAAGGTCAAGCTTTTCACCTTCTGATACAACATCTTCAGCCTTTTCAATATGAAGGCTTGATAATTCGCTGATTGGAATGATTCCATCCAGTTTGCTGTCAGTAATCGCGACAATAACTTGCTTCTCTTCGACCTTTGTTACCTTACCGGAAACTCGGTCTCCAACTGTGTAATTATGAACGACAATATCATTTAATTCTTCAGACATATGTACTCCTCCTTCAACTTTTCTATTGGAATTTTATGCAGCAGGTTGCTTATCCCATATAGCTTTCATAAAAAATTAATAGAATAATAAAAATTTATTTCTTCTATCTAACTTCTTATAAATGTGATTATTTGTCAAGTAAGAAACACTAGCGTGCTTTATCAGCTAATCAGAGGACATCAGCTAGTGATTTTGTCCTCTGTTAATCCCATGATTTTACCTACAACATCCTCGATGGACAAAGAAGTAGTGTCAATCTCAATGGCATCATCTGCTTTTTTAAGCGGAGCAACTTCACGTTCTGAATCCAGCTTATCTCTTGCAGCTATTTCTGATTTTAATTGCTCTAAATCTGATTCAAAGCCTTTATTTAAGTTCTCATTGTGGCGTCTAACAGCTCTCTCTTCGACAGAAGCAAGCAAGAATACCTTCACTTCTGCTGTAGGTATAACATGTGTTCCAATGTCTCTACCATCCATTACCACGCCACCGCCAATTGCAAACCCTTGTTGTCTGCGAACCATCTCTTCACGCACTTCTTTATGCTTAGCAGCAATAGACACCGAGTTAGTTACATTGCTTCTGCGAATATCTTCTGTGACATCCACACTGTCCAAGAAGATTTTTTGCCCTGTTTCGCCAGGAAACAGCTCAATGGATGTACTTGAAAGCATATCTACCAATGCTGCCTCATCCTCTAAGCTAATCTCATTGTTTATAGCCTTAAGGGTTAGCGCTCTGTACATCGCCCCTGTATCGATATATATATAACCGAGCTGTTCTGCCACAATTTTTGCTACAGTGCTTTTTCCGGCTGCTGCCGGTCCATCTATTGCAATGCTGATTTTCTTATCCATATTTCCTCCTAAAAACCTTATCCATTCTTCGTATTCAACGTTAAGTATTGAATTTACTTAGAACAAATTTTTATTCGCAAGTTTATTTTATCATATTTTATGTTTTTATTTGTTGATTAAACCTATTAAAATCCATACTATTTTTTTGTGAATTCATATGATTAAAAAAAAACCTTTCAAATCCCAGATCGAAAGGTTTTTCATGCATCACTTCTGCTCTATTCCAATTGTTTCCAATATAGAGGTATAATTCGACTCAGTCACACCTTCATATTCAGCAAGAGTTTGCATTCCAGGTAGTATGTTTGTTGATATAAGTATTTGTCCAGCTAGCAAAAAAAACAGTTGGATGGCAATTAGCTTAATCAATAACCGTTCAATGCGCTTCATATTCCGATACTCTCCAATTCTATTTGCTTTTACCATAGTATCGGAATATGATGATCCGTTTATTCAGAATTCCAGGCCTTTCTTACGGAATGACAGTTGACGATCAAAACAAAAGCGCAAAAACAGTTGTCTATCAGCAGGACTTACGTCAAGAAACTCAAGCGGTGCCTTATTATGTGTTTCATTATGTTTGAAAATACTTTTGACTTGTGCTTGTACTTTTGGATAGTAATATTCGCCATTTTGCATCGGTAAAACAAAGTATGGCTCAACCATTGTTTCTGCTTTCATATTAGAATTCTTTGGTACGAGGATTGCTGCACCACCTGCACTAATGTCTGTTGTTATGGTAGCAAACGGTGTTAGTTCCTTATCACTGGAAGTAATCGCAACATCCACATTCGTTTCTACCCTTACATACTCCCTCCTTTGGATTTTAACCAATTGGTCACTTGGAGGATAATGCAAAAGCAACATCGGAATATTCCCTTGCTTTTCTCTGCCGATGATTTCTGAATAAAACATATAAACTGTTCCATGGCTAGTTACAAAGCTAACCTTCAGCTGTGTGCCATTAAGCAGGAATACGGCTTTTTTTGTTTTGGAATGAATAGGATAATCTATAAAAATTTCGTTGTCATTTCTTTCGACTAAACGGCATTTATATTGTTCTGGAGTCTCACTATGAGCCGGTTCTAAAATTAAAGTATCTCCTATATTTATCACTGCAGTACCACGCCTTCTTGTTTGCAATTTAATAGTAATTCTTTTTACCTATATTATCGCAGAAATATGGCGAATATCAATAGACACCTTAAAAACGACAGCAAAAAAGCAGTAGGAAATAGTACATTCCTACTGCTTTTATATTTAAACTACTTCATCGTACAGTGGTTCAGCGTTTTTAAGCTTTTCTACTTTTTCCTCTGTGCCTGTTTCTGCATTAATGTAAATTCGGTACGTATCATCATCCAATGTCCCGATAAATTCATAACAAAGCACTTCTTGATTCAAATCATTAAGTATGACCGCTAATCCATCCTGCATTATTTTCACGTTTTTGCTGATTTTATCTTGTGCCTCTGCCTTTGAAATAACAGGATCTGGAATATCTCGTTTCTTATGCTGTTTTAAATAATCTTCTGCAGCAAAGCCTACAATATTACCGTTATCGAGCGCAACCTTTATCTTAATGCTATCAGGGTAAATTTTCACCCCATTTTCCTCTGTTACAAAGGTAAAGACACCGATATTATCATATTGCATACTTTCAAACAATGCCAAATCTTTAAAATCATGCTTTTTCAAAAAATCGACTGCTTTATTGCTTGCATCATTTAAGCTGATTTTTTGTTTATTCACTTCTCGAGAAACAATGGACCAAATAGGGAAACCGCCCTTTTTTGTTATATCCATATTTGCTTCTACCCCGGAGTCATTTTCTTTAAGTGCAACACTGTAGAAGCCGTATCCTGCACCTTCTCCATTTTCAGTGATGTTCACATCCAAGTCACCTTTAAAGTCCGCATAATTCTCAGCAATTTTCTGTGCTTCCTTTTTTGTTATTGTCTTACCTTCCAAATTGCTGAAATTTTCGTCCCTTTTCTCCATATTAACATTAGTAACACCAAAGCTGGTTTCCTGATAACCATCGACTTTTTCTTCCACTGTTTTTAACCCATCGATAATAGTATTATCACCTTGCTTATTTGTCGCCAATGCCATTTCTACATCCATCCAGCGCAGATTGTTCTCAAGGACTAAATGCTGCACGTTGCGCAGTTCATCTTGAATATCCTTTGCATCTCCGTATAGCTTTTTCAGTGATTTGTATTCCTTATCTGTCAGTGGATCGTCATCAAGATTTCTAACCGCAGTACGGTAGCTGAAGTCTCCGATATTCGCCAAAAACTCCTCTGTTTTGTTAAATGGCAATAATGTAAGCGGAAGCTGGCCAACATCACTATGAGCGTTTGACGTAATTCTCCACACTTCTGCTAATGCCGGTGAAAGTGATTCCTGTGAATTCATGGCAAGTGTTGTGCCAATTTGGTCATGCAAAAGGTCTATTTGATACGATAAATCATGAAAAGCTCGTTGATAACTGTTTTCCGCATTCATTAACACTGCGTTTTTCTCTTTATGCTCTTGATAGCCCCAATAAGCTGCACCTGCAACCCCAATTGTCAATACGCCTATCATAATCCCTCTAAGCATTTAACGTTCACCCCTTTTATTTACAGAATATGTGCTTGCCTATTTGCTTGATTTGCGGTCTTGACCAAATCCAGCCACTTGTAGCGGTATCTGGATTAAAATAGTAAATAGCATTTCCTGTAGGGTCCCATCCATTGATAGCATCAAGCACAGCTTTTTTTGCTGTATCATTTGGTGTCAGCCAAATTTGTCCATCGGCAACTGCTGTAAATGCCCTCGGTTCAAAAATAACCCCTGACACTGTATTTGGGAAGGAAGCACTGCTCACACGGTTTAAAATGACAGATGCAACTGCTACTTGACCGATATAAGGCTCACCTCTTGATTCGCCGTAAACGGCATTTGCCATCAGTTGAATATCATTTTGAGAGAATCCGTTAGGCACATTAGCCGCAGTCGGTGTTTGCTTCTTCACAACCTCGCCGCCATTATTTTGGGCAGATTTCGTTGGAGTTGTTTTTTTCGCATTATTGCTCGTTCCTGTATTTTTAGTTGTTGAATTATTATTGTTTGCTTTATTTGCTCCAGCATTGTTCGTTTTTGTCTGATTTGTGGATTTTTGATTATTGCTGCTTGGAGCCTTGTTTGTGTTAGCGTTAGAATTTTTACTAGGTGCCGCACTGCCTTTATTTGCATTGCCAGCAGCCTTATTGTTCGTGTTTTTATTAGCGGAAGGTGTTTTTTGTTTATTCAAATCTACCCCGCCATAATGGCTGAATTTCTTCCCACTGTTGATTTGTTCTTTCACAAATTGTTCATTATACTTTGATGCTTTTGCTAGTTTCAGTTTCGTTTGCCAGCCTGCCATTCCGTCAATCGGCAACCCAAATTCATATTGGAAATTTCTTAATGCCCAATATGTTTTCCAGCCAAAGACTCCATCAATTTTGCCATTATAAAACCCTATATATTGGAGCCTTGCTTGCAGTTCGATGACATCATCTCCAACAGCACCTTGCTGAACCACTTGATTTGTGAATGCTTCCGCTTTATGCTCCACAACCGCTAATGGCGCTAGAATGATACAGGCGGAAATTACGGCAGAAATTTTCGTTAAGAACTTTTTATTCATGCGTGTTAACCCCCAGATGTAAATACTATTTGTCATTAACTCTATTTTTTGTAGCGATTGGTTTTTTATGCAAAAAAAAAGAAAATGAACAGAATTCATTTTCTTTTTACCTATTTTTTTGTTCTCAAATTTTATAAATTTGCATTCATATATTTGTTCACATGGTCTCGACTCAGTTCTCTAGCGATTTTGACTTTTCGTAAGCCAAGCCACCATAAGAACAGCATGAAGGGAGTGATGAACAAAAGCCAGTTCTTTTGCATCGTTAGGATGTAATCATAAATACCATGGAGAAGAAAGGGAATGACCAACGAATAGAAAATCCACTTGCCTTTTGGCATCGTAAATTTCCCTTTTCCGATATAATACCCCATGATCACACCGAAAAGGGCATGACTTGATACAGGAAGCAATGCTCTTCCTAAAGCATATTCCACACCATTTGCTACAAGGTAAAGAATATTTTCGACTGTTGCAAAGCCTAACGAGATAGATACACCATAAATAATACCGTCATACGGCTCATCAAATTCTATATGCTGATAGGCTGTAAAAAACAAAATAAACCATTTGAAAAATTCTTCTAACAGACTTGTTGTGATAAAGGAGTTTAACAAATTGGAAGGAACAGCCTCCTCAACCCGCAAAACGTATTGGATAAACATTATCGGAAAAACCAGCAACGCCCCTGTTATAAATGCCCTTAAAACCAATCCGATTGGTTCTGATTCATATTGATCCTTTAAATAAAAATAACTTAAAAGCGCCAGCCCTGGTGCTATACCAGCGGATAGTATGGCTAACATTCGCTCTTTTCCTCTCCCTTTTTGTTAGCGGTATGCGATTACGCTCTCTTCGCTATCGCTCCCGCTATTTGATCTCCGTGGAACTTGCCGTTTTCGATGAATATTTCATTTGCATTATTGCCTGCTGCAATAACTCCAGCAATAAAAATCCCTTGAACATTCGTTTCCATTGTTTCTGGATTAAATACTGGTCTGCCCGTTTCTGCCTCCATTTCAACACCCATCAGCTTAATAAATTGATGATCCGGGTGATACCCAGTCATGGCAAAAACAAAATCATTGGCAATTTCTACTGTTTCACCATGCTTCGTATATATTAACGTTTTTTCTTTAATTTCAACGACCTCTGCAGCAAACTCCATTTTAATAACATCATTTCTTACAAGTGCTTCAAACTCAGGAAGAATCCATGGCTTAATGCTGGTTGAGTATTCTGTGCCGCGATACAAAACCGTTACCCTCGCTCCTGCCTTCACTAATTCAATCGCAGCATCAACACTTGAGTTTTTGCCACCGATAACAGTAACATCATGATTAAAATATGGATGTGCTTCCTTAAAGTAATGGCTAACCTTCGGCAAATCTTCACCTGGTACATTCATATAATTAGGATGATCATAATAACCTGTAGCAACGATTACATAGTTTGCACGATATTCATCCTTTGAAGTTCTTATTGTAAAGTAATCGGCTTCCTTCTTTACATTGATTACTTCTTCATAGGCATTTATTCTTAAATCTTTTCGTTTCGCCACTTCCCTATAGTAAACAAGCGCTTGGTTACGATTTGGTTTATACTGTTCTGTCAGAAAAGCAATTCCGCCAATTTCAAGCTTCTCACTAGTGCTGAAAAAAGTCTGGTGTGTTGGATACCCATGGATTGCATTCACTACATTCCCCTTCTCGATAATAAGGGGTTTGATGTTTACTTGTTCTAAAGCGATTGCAGCAGCTAATCCACAAGGTCCTGCACCGATAATAATCGCTTGTTCCTCTTTCATGTTAACCTCTCCTTACATTCTTTACAGCGTATATTCATATATATCATACTTTTATGTAGTATGCTTTTAATAAAAAAATCTCCTATTTATAGCATAGGAGATTTTTGGTTATTATACAATAGTTTGTTATCCTAACTTAAATCCAACCACGGAATCTTGATGCTTCCGCCATTTTCCTTACTCCGACCATATAAGCGGCCAATCTCATATCCACCCTGCGGATTTGAGCCGTATCATAAATATTCTCAAAAGACTTACTCATTACTTTTTCAAGCTTTTCTTCCACTTCTTCCTCTGTCCAGTAAAAACCTTGGTTGTTTTGCACCCATTCGAAATAAGATACAGTCACACCGCCAGCAGAAGCCAAGACATCTGGCACAAGAAGGATACCTTTGTCTGTTAAAATCGTTGTTGCTTCTAATGTTGTTGGGCCATTTGCTGCCTCTACAACAATACTTGCTTTTATATTATGAGCATTTTTTTCAGTAATTTGATTTTCGATTGCAGCAGGAACTAAAATATCACAATCCAATTCCAACAACTCTTGGTTTGTAATAGTATTATTAAATAAATTAGTTACTGTTCCAAAACTGTCTCTTCTGTCAAGAAGATAATCAATATCTAATCCATTCGGATCATGCAATGCACCATATGCATCCGAAATACCAATTACTTTTGCCCCAGCATCATGCATGAATTTCGCCAAGAAGCTACCTGCATTTCCAAAGCCCTGGACAACAACTCTTGCACCAACAATATCAATGCCCTTTCTCTTAGCAGCTTCACGTATACAGATGGTAACCCCTTTTGCTGTTGCCGTTTCTCTTCCGTGTGAACCGCCTAAAACGAGTGGTTTTCCTGTAATAAAGCCAGGCGAGTTAAATTCATCAATCCTGCTATACTCGTCCATCATCCATGCCATTATTTGCGAATTTGTAAAAACATCAGGCGCTGGAATATCTTTTGTTGGGCCAACTATTTGACTGATTGCTCTTACATAACCTCTGCTAAGTCTTTCTAGCTCACGGAAGGACATGTCTCGTGGATCACAGACAATCCCGCCTTTACCGCCACCATATGGAAGGTCAACAATACCACATTTTAAACTCATCCAGATAGAAAGGGCTTTCACCTCAGTTTCTGTTACTTGCGGGTGAAATCTAATTCCTCCCTTTGTTGGACCAACTGCATCATTATGCTGTGCCCGGTAGCCAGTGAATATCTTAACACTGCCATCGTCCATCCTTACAGGTATCTTCACTGTCATCATGCGAATCGGTTCCTTCAGTAGTTCATACACCTCATCAGAATAACCTAGCTTATTCAATGCCTTATGAATGATCGTTTGTGTTGATTTTAAAACATCGTGTTGCTCCTCAACAATCTTCTTTTCATTAGACTTTTTGGCTACCATTTAATGAATCCTCCTAAAAAACTGCAAAGTTAAATTATCATTTTTTAACGGTCAAATTTCTCATTAAAGACTAGCATTACTATTCGTCTACATACAAATACATGCTTAATATAGTATGTACTTTTTTGAAGCATTTTTTTAGAGAAAATTACTACTGCTTATTTTTATAAAATGGATTGTCTCTGTCTTTATGCATAAAGTAAATATTAACCGTAAAAACGGTAAATCTATGCATGTACAGCAGAGTCAATTGTACAAAATGCCTTTGCCACTATGGATAGATGTTTTATAGTATGCTCTCCTTTATAATATATTCAAAAAGATACAACTTTGTCCCTATCTTCCATACATTTTACGGCACATTCTATTTTTTGTTCTTAAAGAGATTTGCTTGACACAGCTATAAAGAATTAAGATATAATTCTTTATCATTATCTTATCATTTTTCCTCGAATTTACCAACGATGAAGTTAACTGTTTTCAATTTTTTTGCAGGACATTTTTTGAGCAATTTCGTTCCTTTTCTAAAAAAAAAACTCTTCCAAGGCGAAAAGCGGCCAAGAAAGAGTAAAAAAAGAAATTATAAGATCTGATTAACGATATCATTCATTTAAAATGTTGGTTCAACATTTCAATCGCATCGTTTTTTAATATAGTACGTCCATATTCTTCTATAATATAGATGCTTTTAATGCTTGCTTCACCAAATTCACCGAGGATTGCTGCTGCTTGTGCTTCCTTTGCTGCAGCAATGTCAGGAAAATACAGAATGTATTTATTTTCGATACTAAACAATGTCCCCCCAGAGAAACAGGCGTTTTGCAGAACCTTTGCTGCTTGAATGGCATTTTCCAGCTCCGTAAACTCATATAATATGTCAACAGTCTCTTCAACAGTAACCTGCATTTCCAAAAAACCTTCTGCCAGCAGCTCTTCGTCTTGGGACTCTTCCTCGTTCATTGTTAAAATCATAACCATCCCTTGTGCCTTCATGGAAAAAATCTCGACTGCGACAGAACCATGTATTTCGAGATCAAACATATCATTGGCTTCTTCGAGCATTTCATGAAAAAAATATTGCCATTTTATCGAGTCTTTCCATATATCATCCTTCGTCAGTCCACGTTCATACAGATCATCAAATGTCAGGTAGATCTTAATTCTGTTATGATTCAATCGTTCTAAGCGCATGACAATGCCTCCTGCTCTATCTGAAAAAACTCTTACTGTAACGTATGAAAAAAGCAGGAAAACGGTGATTTGTCTGCATCATTTAGATTCGTTTATCTTTTGTATGCTGAATTTTAATGATGTGGGTTTCTGGCTTTGCACCAAGTCTTAATGGTATCGAGCTCGTTCCATACCCATTACTGACAAGAATAGTTGTATTTCCAATTACTTTAGTAGCCCCAATTTCATATGGTCCAAAGCCAAAAATTCGTATTTGCCCCCCATGAGTATGACCGCTAAGCACCAAAGTTACTTTATGATCATCAGTAAGATCTTCCATCACTTTCGGATTATGGCTAATCAAAATTTTAAATTCTGATTTTTTTATATCTTGAAGTGCCGAGTCAAGGTCATCTAATTCTAAAGAACGATCCTCAGTCCCTGCTAAATGCCATTTTTCTCCTTTATTGGAGGTGAAAGAAACAGATCTATTATCAAGGACTGTTACATCCTCACTTCTAAAAAGCTCCTTTAATTCGTCAACATTTGCTTCGTAATCATTATTACCCCACACAAAATAAAGGGGACCTATTTCCTTCAGCTTACGAAGATTTTTGCGGATAGCATCGAAGCTTACTCCTTTTTCAAGCAAATCTCCGCCAATAATAACAAACTTTGCAATCCCCTTCGCTTCTTCTACAATGGACGAAGAAACTTCTCTTTTATGTATATCTGAAATAAAAAATAACGAAATTTCCTTGAAAGACCTTGGAAAATTAGGAAAGTAAAACATTTCGTATTTAATGTGATCCTCCAATGCATTCTTATGCATCTTAATTACTAATGCAATCCCTGCAAGGATTATCAGGATGACTGCCACGATAACATTAATAGTTGCCAGCATCCAATCCCCCCCTTTACACTTTTTCATCTTATCCTTTTGTTATTGTATAATGTGCATACCCTTTTTACCAACAAATCGAAAGCATGATTTAGCATTTTCTTCATATTATTTTATAGATAATAAAAAAGGAGGGCTTTTTTTCATGAGTCAATTTTACAAACAATACCACCCCTTTATAAGCCCAAATGATCCTTGCCCGCCAATAAAAACAAAAGAATATTCCACACCGCCCAATTTATATATGGGCTTTCAACCACCACATCTACCACAATTTTCACCGATGGAAGCATTACGAGCAGGAACATTATGGAAGGCTTTTTATGATCCTTATTACGGTCCACATGAAAAAAAAGAAGGTGACACTTAATGAAACAGCTGCCTAAAGAATATTACCAGCTGCTCGAACAGCTTCAAGCTGTCGATTTTGTATTGGTAGAATTAACACTTTACCTAGACACACATCCTAACGATCAAGATGCCATTAATCAGTTCAACCACTATGCGAAAGAAAGACAAAAATTTAAAAACTTGTATGAAAGCAATTATGGGCCACTGCTTCAGTTTGGAAACAGCTTTTCAAATACCCCATGGGATTGGGACGAGGGACCGTGGCCTTGGCAAGTATAAGATGACTGAGGGGGCGCTTTAATTATGTGGCTATACGAAAAGAAACTGCAGTACCCTGTTAAGGTAAGTACCTGTAATCCGATGCTTGCAAAATTTTTAATTGAACAATACGGGGGTGCAGATGGAGAGCTTGCGGCAGCTCTTCGCTATTTAAATCAGCGGTACACAATACCTGATAAAGTAATCGGTCTGTTAACAGACATTGGGACAGAAGAATTTGCTCATTTGGAAATGATTGCGACAATGATTTATAAACTCACAAAAGACGCTACTACAGACCAATTAAAAGCAGCAGGGCTTGATGGTCATTATATTTCTCATGAAAAGGCGTTATTTTATCATGATGCTTCAGGCAATCCTTGGACTGCTACATATATTCAAGCAAAGGGTGATCCGATTGCCGATTTATATGAAGATATTGCTGCAGAAGAAAAAGCTCGAGCCACATATCAGTGGATTATTAATATGAGTGATGATCCAGATTTAAATGACAGCCTCCGCTTTTTGCGGGAGCGGGAAATTATTCATTCACAGCGCTTCAGAGAGGCTGTTGAAATTATTAAAGATGACAGGGACAGAAAAAAGGTTTTCTAAGTGCGCAAAAAGAGACTAATGCAATGTTTAGTCTCTTTTTTATTTCGTTTCATGAAAAAGATTTATATCATACTCTTTTTTCATCATATAAAAAACATGATGGCGACTTTTCCATTCCTCTTCCTTCTTCCACAGGTCTTTTGCTTTATCAATGATTTCACAGCGCAATTCATGATATTCCTTCTCGGCCTTGTCCTTTTTTTGTTTAAGTACATTCATAAAGCCAAAGGATCCAACAATTAGACAAAGCGCATATAAATTGAATGTTTTCGCAATAAATATCGAAAACATGATCGCAAAGGAATGGGAAAACGGGACGGCAATATGCTTATAAAGCCAGTATGCATAAAAAAATCCAACTATTATTGTCAGCCACATAACAACCAAATGTCTTGCTTTGATCATATCAAATTTCTTTTTTTTCTCCACAAGCTTTTGCAACATTTCTCTAGTTGTTTCATCCGTATTGCTGTCGAGCTTCAATATAGATATTTCCATGTTACAAGCCTCCTTCCCTTAAACTATATGAAGGGAAAGGACTAGTTAGAAGCATTATTGCTGAGGAATTTTCAGCACCTGTCCTACCATTACATTATCACTTGCTAGTTGATTTGCCTGTTTAATGATATCAACCCCCGCCTTAGAATTATAATAATTCATCGCAATCCGGTATAATGTTTCATTCGCAGCAACTGTATGGTAAATATACGTTGTCTCAGCTTCAGCTTTTGCTTTCTGCTCGGCTTCTTCTGCAGCCTTTCTCTCAGCTTCAGCTTTTGCTTTTTGCTCCGCTTCCTCTGCTGCCTTCTTCTCAGCTTCTGCCTTAGCCTTTTGCTCCGCTTCCTCTGCTGCCTTCTTCTCAGCTTCTGCCTTAGCCTTTTGCTCCGCTTCTTCTGCTGCCTTCTTCTCAGCTTCTGCCTTAGCCTTTTGCTCCGCTTCCTCTGCTGCTTTTTGCTCTTCGTCAGTCAACTGTTGCCCGTCAGCCGCTTGCTTTGAGCTGGTTTCATCTGAGTCATCTGATTTTTCTTTATTTTCAACTGTCGCTGATTTTTTTTCCTTTTGTTCGACACCGATTTGCTCAAACTGTGTCGATGAGCCGCTAACAGGAACAATTGTCTCTCCAGTTTGACGTGTCATTATTTCATGAATTCCGAGTAACATAACTGGAAGGGCAATAAACGAAAAAGCTAGAACAGTGATAGCTGTTGATTTTTGATTTTTCTTTTTCTTTTTTTTCTTATTATGATGAACCGACCTGCGCGGCGGCAGCTCGTCTTTTTCTTTTTTATCACTTGGAATTACCTCTTGTTTCTCCACTCGAGTTATCCGCTGTTTTTGCCGATCCGCCTGCACTCTATAAGGATCTTCTCTTGTCATGAACATCCCCTCTTTCTAAACATATTTCTCACTATATAAAAACCTAGTCAAAAACCTTGTATCTAATCAACAGGCCAAGGAAAAAGTCAATTGTAAAATGCATAATAATTGTTGCTAACAGACTTCCTGTCCATACATATAAATAACCGATAATTAAACTTATAAAAATAATGTTTATAAAAAGAAACCAATTAAATAAATAACGATAGTGAACGACTGCAAAGATTATACTTGCTGCTAATAATCCGAGATTGGTTTGGATAACACCTCGAAATAAAATTTCCTCACTTACGCTAACAACCGCCGCAATTACGGCGATATGCAATGGATGTTTTTGACGAAATATCCGCTTATTTAACCCACCATCATCATGATATTTACTAGGAATATATTTCATAAATATTATATCCATGAGAACGACTGCAGCACCTACACTAATTCCTGCTAGTACGTATGACCATTTGAAGGACAACAAGGAACTAAAATCGTCCATATGAAAAACAAATATGCCTAATCCTGCTGAAAGAATAATTAAAATAATTTGGGTAATATATAAGTGCTTAACAAGCTCTTTGTCAGTCAATTGATTCAATACTTTAAAGTATTTTTCCTTATTCATAAGCAGATCCACTTTTCATACTTAAAATAATGGCAAGCTTCTTTTTCCAGCTGTCCATCTCATTGTTTCTTCCATTGTTTGTTTTTTCCTTTGAATAGAAGCTATCTAAACTAAATCCGCAATTGTCACAGCACACGGGATTCATGCTAATTTCAGTTTCCTCGAAATATCCTGTTAAAAACGCGCGTCGGCATGACTTCAAATAGACCCAAGATAACATATGTTGAATACTTTGTTTTTTTATCGTAAGCCTGCTTGCACAATATTGAGCAAAATCTTCCAGCTTACCGATAATTTCCTTGACCGTTTTCCCTTCTGGCTGAACATTCGCCGCAAGTATTCTCCATTGCGTTTCAGAAAATTGACCCACCATCAAGGTTAGTTCTTTTTTAGACCATTCCTCGTAGGTAGAGTATTGCAAAAGAGACCTTTTAAATTGCTGTAACTGCAGCTCATTTGGCAGCTCTGTTTCAATAAGCTGGTATGCGAGCATTTCATCACCAGGCACGTATAAAAGTATAGAGATGCTTTCCTTCCGGTCTCTGCCAGCTCTGCCAATCTCCTGCAAAAATGATTCAACCTGTGTCGGAAAATGATAATGGATGACAAAGCGGATATTATCCTTATTTATTCCCATACCGAAGGCGCTTGTTGCACAAACAATATCAAGCTGACCGTTTAAAAACTGCTGCTGAATCAGTATCCTGTCTTCTTGTGACATACCGCCATGATAGGCGTTAATCCGTTTGCCACTTTTCCGCTTTAATTCTGCTGCCATTTGCTCTGCCAGCCTTTTACTTGAAAAATAAATTATGCCCGGACCTTGCAAATCGTCTGTTAGCTCCTCAAGTCTTTTCTTTTTCTCTAATCCTCCAGCAAGCATTTCCGCTTTTAAGGCGATATTGGGCCTATCAACACTGTAGATCACTTCCTTCACATCTACTAATGATAGGCTTGCTTTAATATCATCCCTAATACTGGGAGTTGCAGTTGCAGTTAGTGCCAATGTTAATGGATTACCCAATTGATTGCGCACATTACCTAAGTTTTGATATTCTGGCCTAAAATCATATCCCCACTGGGAAATACAATGTGCTTCATCGATAACAAATAAGCCTATTTCCAGTTTTTTTAATATATTTAATATAAATTCAGAGCTAATCATTTCTGGGGAAATAAAAACAAATTTGTATTGGTGTATATGCTTAATTACTTCAGTACGCTCATGCCATGTCAGAAAGGAATTAATAGCAACAACGCTTTTTTCTCCATTCATCTTCATTTGCTCAACTTGATCCTGCATTAATGACAGCAAAGGTGAAATAATGATGACAGTTCCCTTAAGCAGTTTTCCTGGCAACTGATAAACCAATGACTTCCCAGTACCTGTCGGAAGCATTGCCAATGTATGCTGTTGTTCTAACAGGGCCGTTATTGCTTCCTTTTGTCCTGGCCTAAAGGAAGATAAAGAAAAAAATTCATATAGCTTACTTTCTAAATTCACTTCATGCCACCTCCTAATTTGGCAAGGACAATCCTAATTTCAAAATAAGTCGCATCTGGAAGCTGTTGTTTAATTTGTTTTAAAGACTTAGATGCAATGTCTCTCGCAATTTTTGTAATTTCTGCAACTTTGCTTTTACTTACATACTCCTCTATGGAAAAATCAGGAATGTTTAAAACGAGTTCTGCGATATGATCTTCTATCGTACTCATTTTCAAACGGCGAATGTTACTGATTTCTTCAAGACTACAGCCTTGCAGAATCAATTTATAGGTGGCTTTTGTTGAATTTGTCAGGATAAAGTCTGAATCATCATCTAGTATCATTTTCCGCAAAATTGGAAAATCACCTTCTTGATCTAAAACCTTTTGAAGCATAAGATGCAGCAATGATAAAAAACACATATCATAATAGCTTAAATCTATCCTAAAATTATCTGCGGCTTGTTCTGGGGTCAGCCCAATATGGTCTGCTCCTGTCAGCCTGCATATAAGATATTCCGGATAAACGCCCTCATCTTCCAAGCATTCTGCCAATTCTTGAAAAAGATGTTCATTCAGCTTTTGCCTTTCAGTAGGAAAATCCTGCAATGTTTGTTTCATCCAAGCTTGCACGACAATATTTCGTTGAACTGGCATATACCGATTATTACCTTTTGCTAATTGAGACGCAACTTGAATAGCGAGCGAAAGCCGCTCCCAGAATCCAACTGTAATTCGATGATATTTCCAGCCATTTAAATGGGCGGGAATAGGGTATTCTATAAGTAATTCCTTAAAAGAGTCTTCTTTTTCAGGATGAATAACAAAGCTTTGCCCTGACTCACCAACATGTATCCATGCCTTTTTTTTCAAAGAGAGGATAATGCCGTCGAAATTTGCTCTCGACAAACTCGGAAATGTTTGAAATATGGCTTTTAGCTTAAATATATGGATATCCTGAATTGTTTGGGCTGATTTTTTGCCGTTAAGGATGTGAAGAACAGAATAGATGGTTCTTTCTCCCTTTATTCTTTGTAAACAATATAACACGATTACCTCGATAAAGGTCATATACGTAAACTCCTTTTAAAAATAAATCGATGGTTCCTGTCGAATTATGTACTTTCTTGCTTTTATTTTATCATGAAATCAACACTGAGAGGTAAACTTGGCAACAATATGCAGGAGGTTACTTGAGGATTTGCAAAAATACAATACTTTATTCCTTTATATTGGTCTTTTTTATTGAAAAGTTATACATTCAGTTTTACAATAAGGAATGGATAGTAAAGATGTAGCGTTTTTTATATATGCATATTACTTAACAAAGAATACTGGAGGTTTTTACGACTCATGGCAAAATATACGATTGTTGATAAAGATACATGCATTGCTTGTGGTGCATGTGGAGCTGCAGCTCCTGATATCTATGATTACGATGATGAAGGTTTGGCATTCGTAATGCTTGATGATAACGAAGGTACAGTCGAGGTTCCTGAAGTGTTGCTTGACGATATGCTTGATGCATTTGAAGGCTGCCCAACAGATTCCATTAAAGTTTCTGACGAATCGTTTGATGGCGACGCATTAAAATACGAATAAAAAAAAGCAAAAAGAGATTTTTTCTCTTTTTGCTTTTTTTTATTATGCAACTCTTCGATATTGTGCCTGCTTAGTGATCCACACTTTCATTTTCGCGTAGATGATCATAAATAGCCCTGATACAATGATGCCTTTTACCAAGTTAAATGGCAGGATAAGCGAAATTATATATCCGCGCATTTCGGCAGAGGACATTGGGTCAATTGCCATTAGTTTCATATAAACAGGAAGCAGTACAAAATAGTTGAATACACTCAGGGCAACACTCATAACAAGTACGCTTGAGATTAATCCCACAACCATGCCTTGTTTTGTTTTAAATTTATTATATATAAAGTATGCAGGCAGGATAAAAGCCGTACCAGCAATAAAATTCGCCAAATGACCTACAGGTATCCCAGTTTCACTGCTCATTACAAAATAATCTAGAATGTTTTTAATTAGCTCCACTAATATTCCAGCAACCGGACCGAGTATCAAAGCCGTAATCAATGCCGGTAAATCACTGAAATCCAATTTTAAAAAGGTCGGAAATACCGGTAGCGGGAATTGGACAAGCATAAGCACAAATGAAAGGCTGCTCATCATCCCAATTAATACAAATTTTCTTACATTCATTTTCTTTCTTATCATTTCTACTCTCTCCCTTTAGGATCCATCAGCCTAAGAAGAGAGATTCAGCAATTTTGTTAATGCATGCCAAATAAAAACCTCAAGCAATCTAAGCTTGAGGGAGCATTTAAAGGCACACTTAACAAACGTTCTAACTATAATTTTTCGAACGATTGCAGAACCTCCATCTTCTCCCATCCAGACTTTACTGTCGGTTTTGGATTTTCACCAAATCAGCCTAACGAATAGGCTCGCGGACTTAGAACTAAGTTCCTCACCGCCGGTCGGGAATTTCACCCTGCCCCGAAGATAGATCAATATTTTTTTTACTTCTTCATTATACATAAGAAATACTGCTTTGAAAAGAACAATGCTTACAACATATTGCTATAAGTTTACACAAAGACAAAAACATGCTTAACCGACAGAGTTTTTTGAACTAATATGTGCAAATTTTTTTATGTATATACTTACTCATAGTAGGTAGTAAACGGTGCACGAATACTTCTTTCCTTTTTCTGCTGCACCTCATTGAACTGCTGAATAGTAATGCTTTTTGGAGCTTGCAGCGCAGGCAACTCACCAAGAATTTTACTTATTTCATTTTCTTTTATGTAGTAAATT